>CAYUBQ010000043.1:0-21082 GCA_964443135.1 uncultured Desulfobacterales bacterium
TGGCCCTGCCGTTCAACGTGATCACCGGCATGGTCTCCGGCGGAACCGTCGAGACTGCGATCGAAAAGGGGGTCATGCGCTACTTCTCCAAGAAAGGGGTCAAGCCGGCGGCCCAGCTCGTCCAGGAGACGACCGAGAGGGTGAAGGCGAACCTTGAGGCGGGGGCAGATACCGCTGATGAGGCCACCATCGAAGCTGTCAGGGCCATCAATGGTGATGTAGACATTGCCGATGCTGCGAAAGCTGAGGGCATTGAAGTTCCAGGGGCGCCATTCAAGCCGTCAAGGCCGGGTGAACCAGAGGGCACCAAGATGCCTGGCTATGAGGGTCAGCGAGGGGAGGATCCCGTCCTCGAGGACCTGGAGCCTTCCCCGCAGAAGGTGGACCGCTTGCGCGAGGTCACCGGCGACAAGAAGCAGCCGCTGGTGATCGAGATGAAGGACGCCAAAGGGCAGGCCGAGCGGTTTCTCCAGGCGGACTACACCGACCTCCCGGAGAAAGCCATCAACATCAATCTCAACCGGATTGATTCCCCGGAGAGGATCCAGGAGGCTCTCGCCAAGACGGCGGACCTATTCGGTCCCGAAATCCAGAAAGCCCGCAGGGGAAAGCAGTCCTTCAAAGACACGGAGCGATTGGCGAACCTGGTGGGCATGACGCCCGAGAAGCTCCTATCCCGAAGGCAGGGTCAGGCCTTCAACGCTGAGGAGGCCCTGGCCGCCCGGCAAATCCTGGTATCGTCCGCCGAGCACCTGACCGCCGTGGGGCGGAAGGTGGCCACAGGCGAAGCCGACGACATCACGAAGTACGAATTTCAGAAGGCCCTAGCCACCCACCAGGCCATCCAGGCCCAGGTGTCTGGCATGACCGCCGAGGCCGGCCGGGCGCTTTCCGCGTTCAACATCATGGCCAAGGAGACCCCGGGCAAGCTCAAGGCCATCAATGAGCTACTCGACCAGCGGGCCATGGGCAAGTGGAAGACCGAGGACATGGCCAACCTACTCGTCACCATTGATAGCGCAGAGGGTATTGGCAAGTTTGCCCAAGACGTTCGCAAGGCCACCACCTGGGACATGGTAATGGAGGCCTGGATCAACGGGCTGCTCAGCTCCCCCACGACTCATGCCGTGAACAGCCTCTCGAACGCCCTCACGGCCCTCTGGCAGGTTCCCGAGCGGGCCTTTGCCTCCTACATTGGGAAGGTGCTTCCCGGCCAGCGCGAGATTCAATCCGGCGAGGCCCTGGCCCAGAGCTACGGCCTGATCGAAGGGTTCAAGGACGGGCTCAAGGGGTTCGCCAAGACCCTGATCTCCGGGGAGGACCCGGACCTTTTGGGAAAACTGGAGACCCGGTATCGGGCCATTTCGGCAGAAAACCTCCAGGGCGCCCTGGACAAAATGGGCCTGGGGAACAGCAACGTCGCAGCCCGGGCCGTGGACCTCCTCGGGGAGGGCGTGAGGCTCCCAGGCCGGTTCCTCATGGCTGAGGACAGCCTCTTCAAGACCATCGGCTACCGCATGGAGCTCCGAGCCCGCGCGTTCCGGCAGGCGGCAAGCGAAGGCCTCCAGGGCGATCGGCAGGCCATGGCCAGGCGCATACAGGAGATCATCGACGACCCGCCCGACGACATTCAGAGCGCGGCCGTGGATGCCTCCCACTACCAGACCTTCACCAAGGACCTGGGGGAGGCCGGGAAGGCTGGCCAGAAGTTTCTCAACAAGGCGCCGGCGCTCCGGCTGATCACGCCGTTTGTCCGAACGCCGACCAACATCGTCAAGTTCGCCGGCGAGCGAACCCCGCTGGCCCTGGCCTCGAAAAACATCCGCGCGGACCTTGCCGCGGGGGGCGCCCGGCGCGATCTGGCCCTCGCCCGCATGTCCATGGGTTCCATGATCATGGCCACCATGGCGACGCTGACCGCGGAGGGATATGTCACCGGAGGCGGCCCGAAGGACCATAAGCTCAAGGCGGCAAAGTACCGAACCGGATGGCAGCCGTACAGCATCAAGTTCGGCGACAAGTACGTGGCATATAACCGCCTCGAGCCCATGGGGATGACATTCGGCATCGCGGCCGACACGGCCGAGATCATCGGGCAGGTAGGGGCCGAGTCCGCGGAGGACCTGGCCCTGGCTTCCGTCATGGCCTTCACCAAGAACGTGACCTCGAAAACATGGCTGCGGGGACTGTCCGAGGCTATACAGGCGATGTTCGAGCCGGAGCGGTACGGGGATCGCTACCTCACGAACTACGCCAGGACGTTCATTCCCCGGGCGGGCGCTCAGGTGGAGCGCACGATGGACCCGGAGCTCCGGGAAACGTGGAGCGACAAGGGCTTTTTTTTCGAGGTGCTCAACTCGGTGCAGTCCCAGGTGCCGGGCTGGTCCGAGTCCTTGCCTCCCCGCCGGAACCTCTGGGCTGAGCCCATTGCGCTCGAGGGCGGCCTCGGCCCGGACATCGTAAGCCCGATTTACACCTCCGAAGCCAAAGAGAGCCCCATCGACCAGGAGCTGGTACGGCTCCAGGCCGGGATCGGGAAGCCGAAAAAGACCCAGACCATCCGGGGTCAGGCGATCCCGTTCACCCCGGACGAGTACGACCGCTTCATCGTGGCCATGAACGAGGTCGCGCTCCCGCAGACCGGGAAGAACCTCAAAAAGAGCCTCGACGATCTGGTCACAAAGGACACGATGTACCGGGACCTGGACGATGACCGGAAGGAGATCATGATCAAGCGGCTGATCTATCAGGCCAAGGACATGGCCCAGGAGGAGATGTATCAGTCCGACCCCGACATCCGGTTCCTGGTGGATCGGATGCAGTTTGAACAGCAGATGCTCCAGGCCCAATAGGAGGGCAACGCCATGACTGTCGCGACCACCACGAACCGGGTTTCCTACGCCTGCGACGGCGCCACCACGGTCTTCCCGTACACGTTCAAGATCTTCGAGGACTCGGACCTCGAGGTGATCCTGCGGGAGGCCGCCACGGGATCGGAGACCACGCTGACGCTCACGACCGACTACACGGTCTCCGGCGCCGGGTCCGACTCGGGCGGGAACGTGACGACCGTTTCCACCTACTCGAGCGACTACACCCTCGTGATCCGCCGGGTCCTCCCGCTCACCCAGGAGACCGACTACATCACGGGGGACTCCTTCCCGGCGGACAGCCACGAGAACGCCCTGGACCGCCTGGTCATGATCGCGCAGCAGCTCTACGAGGAGCTCGGCCGGGCCCTGGTGCTCGCCGCGACCTCGTCGTATTCGGAGCTGGAGATCCCGGACCCGTCCGCGAATCAGTACCTGAAATGGAACGCCGCCGGGGACGCCCTGGAGAACTCTGAGCTTGTGGCCTACGGGGACATCACCGATCACAACACGGCCACGCAGCCCCACCAGAGCGGCGGGTGGTACGCGGACAACGAGGCGACCGGGCCCGTGCTCCTGGCGACCGATGCCCAGGTGGCCGCCGGGAACGAGGCCAGTAAGGTGGTCACGCCGGCCGGCCTGGCGGCATTCCTCCAGTACGAAACCCAGTTCATTCCCATCGGGGCGTTCATGGAGATCGGCGGGGCCAATGCCGGCACCATCGCGAACCAGACCTACCCGAACGCCAACGGCGTCCTGGACTACGGCGAGCTCGGGTACTCGGCCGATTGGGAAGGCCTGGAGGTGCGCGTGGGCCTTCCGGAGCAATGGGACCAGGCCACCCTCAAGGGCAAAATCGAGTGGATGCCGGACTACGACACGGCGATCACGGCGGGCTCCGCGGTCCAGTTCGGACTCCAGGCCCGGCCCATGCGGGACGGAATCACGTTCGACGACAACCTGGCCACCCCGCCGGCCTACATTTCGGACACGGCCATCAACGAGGCCACGGCCACGGAGCACCGAACCGATGCCACGGCGAATTTTGCCACGGCGCCGGCGTCCGGGGAGAACACGCTCCAGCTCCGGCTCACCCGTGACAATACGATCTCCAACAACGCCACGGCCCCGGTCTGGGTGACCGGGCTCTGGGTGCAGTTCAAGGTCAATCAGGAGGTGAGCGGATGGTAGGCGGGAGAATCATCGTTCCCCATCGCCGACGGATTCTTCGGGCCGGGGCTGGCGTTTCCGACCTCTGGACCACATGGGACGAGTCTTCCGAGGACACCCTCTCCGTGGACCAGGACGGGGACGGGGTGGAGGACACCTGCATCTGCTTCTTTGAGAACACCAGCGCTGGCGGCGACGAGACGGGTCGGGGCAGGGGGTTGTCCGGGGCGGATTTGGTGCTGGCGCAAGCGGGCAACATCGCCGGGGCGTCAGGCAGTCCGCCGTATCGTGCCATAGACGGCAGTAATGATTATTTCAGTTTCACCACTACGCTACGCGATTCTTTGAATGGCGAGTCCGAGTGGACTGTGATTGTTAAGCTAGACAACTACGTTCTTAGTGCCACTTATGGTCAGGTATTGACAGGACCCAGTGAGATTTGGATGCGGGAGTACACAAATAACAAATGTGCATTTTATTCTCCAGCTAGAGGGTTAAATAATACGATGACCACAGACGACATACCCGCCGGAACCCTTTCATGGTGGTGTATGTGGTGTGATGGATCAGACGTTCGAGCAGGAATAGCAACTGGATCTAAGCCCACGAAATGGAGCGATTTTTCATCGGGCCTTCGTGTGGGACCAACAGGAGCAGCAGAAAACGGAACAACGGGAAGTGACAGGGTAATTTTTGCCAGAAATACAACCCCCGATTATCCCGCAGAGTGTGATGGTTATTATTTTTTGGTATCGTCTACTTGCCTTATCGACAACTCTGCATAGGAGCAAGCATGCCGACCTGGATCAAGCTGAAAACCAAAGAACGCCCCTTCTATGACCCCCGCACCGGCAAGGTGCTGTCGAGTATTGAGGGCCGCAGGAACCAGCCCCAAGTGGACCCATTCTGCGGCGGGGGCAAGGTCTACCCGGAAGAGGCGCTGAAGCTCAAGCGGCTTTCCTGGCAGGAGCGGGGGACCACGTTGATGCTGCTGGTGGACGAGGACCAGAACAAGGTGGATTCGATCAAGGCCATGAGCGGGGAAGCGACCTATCAGGCCAGCCCGAAGGAGGTCCGCGAATACGACCTCTCCGAGCACAACCCAGCCGAGCGCACCGATGCCGATGCCCTCGAGGATCTCAAACGAGAGATTGGGCTGCCGGACGGGACGACCCTGGACGCCCAGGGCGTGCCCGTGATCCCGGAGGAGGATACCGTCACCACGGAGAAGTAGCCATGCCGAACGGAACCTGCCCGCACCATGAGCACGTTGATCGTTCAATTAAACGGATTGATGCGACCTGCGAGCGGGAGCGGGCCGGCATCTGGGGAGAGATCAATGCAATGAAGCGGTGGGCATTGGTGGGCCTGGGAACCCTGGTTTTGAACCTGATGGGGGTGGTTGCGACGCTGGTCGTGGTAATCGCCAAGGGGCCATGAAGGTCAGCCGATCGTTTATGAAAGAGCTGATGGAGGACCTGGCCCGGGATGAGGGGTTTCGGCAGTTCCCGTACACCTGCACGGCGGGGGCCCTGACCATCGGGTATGGTCGGAACCTGGACGCCAAGGGCGTCAGCCGAGCCGAGGCCGACATCCTCTTACGGAACGACGTGGTGGATGCCCAGGCGGACCTCGAGCGGGTGTTCCCGGTGGCATCCAGCCTGTCGGATGCCAGATACCGGGTCCTCGTCAACATGATGTTCAACCTGGGTGCCGAGCGGTTCATGCAGTTCCGCCGAATGCGGGCGGCCATCGAGGCGGGCGATTTTGACCGGGCCGCGGACGAGATGCTCAACTCGCGGTGGGCCCGCCAGGTGGGGGCCCGGGCCGAGCGGCTGGCAGATTTGATGAGGAAGGGGTAGACCATGAGCACCCTGGCGGTCACCTCGACGATCGCACTCGGCATCTCAATGGCTGTGCTGCTTTTCTGGATCAACCATGCTGCCGGAGCCGACACGGGCCGTGGTGTTTTTCTGATCGTCGGGTTCTTCGGGGGCGTCGGGGCTTTCGTGATCTCTGCGGCACTTCTGATCACCTCGTTTTTTCGATGAGGAGTAGGCTATGAGCTTTGTGAGTTGGATCCCCGTGGTGGGGAAGATCCTCGACAAGGGCCTCGATGTGATCGACGAGCTCGTCGAGGACAAGGACAAAGCGAACCAGATCAAAGCGGCCATCAAGGACCGAATCCTGGTGCAGAAGCACGAGGAGACCATGGCGCTCATCGAGGGCCAGGTGCAGGTTGTGACGACCGAGGCCCGGGGCGGGTGGCTCCAGCGGAACTGGCGGCCCATGTTGATGCTGATCGTGATCGGGATCCTGGCCAACAACTACGTGATCGCGCCCTACGTGGAACTGTTCTTCCCGGGGCGGAGCTTGATCCTGGAGCTGCCGGGCGGGCTCTGGGCGCTCTTGAACGTCGGGGTTGGGGGATACGTGGCGTCAAGGGGCGCTGAAAAGATACTGAAAAAAGATTGACCGCTTGCCGCAACCTCTCAGAGGTACGCTAGAGGTACGGGTTTCACGTGTAACCCATTGAAAAGATGGCGTCCCCAAGGGGATTCGAACCCCTTGGGGGGCGCTTTTTGTTCTAGGATTTCGGGGGCTTGCGAGGCGGGTTTTCTTTGAGAGGTGCGCCAGAGGTACGCCGGGTTGCGGCCTCGAGGGCCTTCCCGGTCACCCGGGCGTATCGCCGGGTCATAGCGTTCCCGGTGTGGCCGAGCCAGTCGCGGATGATCTCGAGGGGAATCCCGTCCTCCACGGCCTGGGTCCCCCACGAGTGCCGGATGGCCTCGTAGAGCTTGATTTTCTTCGGGCATCCTGCCCGGTCCCGGGCCTCGTTCCAGGTCCTGCTGATCTCGTCGGTGTAGTGCCGGCCGAACCGGTTGAGAAATACGAATCCGGCCGGCTGCCCGTCGAGCCCCCGGGCGGTCTTGGGGTGGGCCTCGGCCTCCTCGAGGACCTCGGCCGTCCCGGGCATCCACGGAAGGGTCCGGATCCGGCCGCTCTTGGTTTTCTCTTTCAGGGTGCTCCAGCTGAATGTCCGTCGAAAGATCACGGTCTCGTGGGCCCGGTCCACGCAATCCCACTTGAGGCCTCTGGCCTCTCCGGGCCGGCAGCCGTAGAGCATCATGAAGGCGAAGAGCGGGCGGTCCTGCGCGGGGATCTCCTGGAGAATCTTGTCCTGCCATTCCCGGCTCAGGTGCTCCGGCTCGTACTCCGGCACGTGGATCTCGGGCCAAACGGGAATGCGGTCGATTTCCTCGCGCTTGTCCCGGGCCTCCCGGAACACCTTGTGAAGGACTGCCAGGAGGTTCTTTTTCGATTTCGGCGAGAGGTGGCCCGGGAGCTGGTCCACCCAATCCTGGAGGTGGCCGCCCCGGATCTGCTGGATGGTGAGGTCTCGCCACCCGTCCCATGCCCGGGCGTGCTTGACGGCCCGCTTGACGGTGGGCGCGTAGGAGTGGCCCAGGTGCTGGCGGGAGAGCCAGTCGGCGAGATACTCAGGGAATCGCTTGATGGAGGATCGGGAGCGGAACCAGCGCTCCGGGTCAAAGCCGTCCCCGCGTTCCCGGATGTCCTGGTTGATGGCGGTGACGAGGTCCTTGGCGAGGTCCTCGTGGAGGAGAGGAAACCGGGCGTCGTAGTGGTAGCGCTTGAACCGCTGGCCCTTCCAGTTCAGATACACGACGAAACGGTCCTCGACGTCCCGGCGCTTGTAGTAGCCTGCGCTTGCCACCTGGAGCCCCCGAATGAGTTCGAGGGGTATGGTAGACGGAAGGGCCATGGGCTGTCAACGGGCAGCTTTTTTCTCCCCGTCCGCGAGGGCGCGGAGTCCCTTGGCATGCGAGAGCAATATCTGCTCTTCAAACATGCCGGTAGCTGGATGACAGGCCCGATCTTTCCACGTCTCAGCCGTCTTCTCCACCCGCTCCCGCAGCCCCTTGAGCGCGGCCACAACCTCCTCGGCCATGGTGGTCGTGCCCTTGTAGTCTCCGTGGTCCTCGTCAGGGGTCACGGCCTTCAGAATGTCCCGCACCTCGTCAATCTCCTCGCTGAGTTCCTTGAAGCCGTAATTGGCCTTCTCCGCACGCTCCCTCTGCTGGTTCAACTCTCGCCTCATCGCGCTCGCGGTGGGAAAATCCGACATGAGGTCGTTTCCGTCAACGTATTCCTCCAGCGCTTTCACCCGCGTGCGGAGGCCCCGCACCTCTGCTTCTGCTTCTTTAATTAGGTCATTCAACTCGCTGTTGAGAATCACCCCGTCCGTCTGCGTGTTGACCACGGTGCGGTAGTAGTTGAAGTCGGTCCGATCGTCCATGATCTCCTCCTTGGGTGGTTAGGTTTCCAGCGAAACCCACTCCGTGTAATCAGGCGCTTCGTCTGGTTCCGGTTCCCCCGTGATGCGCCTGACGGTAATAGGTCCACCGCATACCTCCAATTCCAAGGGGAGATTCATGTCTTCATTGCCGAGGTCGCTGAGTACATTCAGCAGGTCGGCCACGGTGTACACTTCTCGATTCAATACGTTCTCTTTGGTCTTCATCCCCTCTCTCCTCTCTCCCCGCATGGGGTGGTTATGCTTCCAATGGCCCTGCCTGTTCAACCCAGCATCCGCCCCCGGCTTCTCCCCAGCGGGCCAGCTCCTCTTGGGCCTCTTCCTGGGTGTCGAACAGGTGGTGTTCGGGCAAGGGTGGCTTGAATGAGTTATCGAAGAACACCATTCCGGCGACAACCCCGGCAAACCGGCCTCTGTTTTCGCGCATGATCACGTATTTCACGGCCATTCTCCTTTCACTTCTCCGCCACCACCTGGCCCACCCCCACAACCCGATTCCACCCGAGGTCGTACCCTCTCGGCGTGTGCGTGATCCAAACGCCGTAGATCCGCGGCGTTCCGATGGCCGGAGAGACCCACCTCGGTCGGCCTCGATAGATCCGCCCGTCCTCCCTCCAGGTCATGCGCCGGGGAAGGCGGTTGCGCGTCCTCGGTGGGGTGGGTTTCTCGGGCTCGCGGTCGAAGAGGTGCTGTTGTTTCATGCCTTGTGTCATGGCATCCCCCTGTCGTCCCACCTCATGGGCCCCCTCAGCTTCGCCAGAATCTTCGTGTTGTCGTACTCGTCGCACATGTAGTGAGAGAGGACCTTGTATCCCCGGCCGCCGTCCCCGATCTTTAAGCACCGGTGATCATCCGGCCCTTTGAAGTTGTACAGGAAGAAATCGCAGGTGCTGCATCGCTGCCCGGTGCGCCCTCGCCGGTAATTGCGGTCCTTTTTCGCTTTGATCATGGGTGTTCCCATCAGCTTTCCTCCATTGTGTACCGCGTCGGCTGCCCCTCGATTTCCCGGACCGGAAACACGGCCGACGCGGCGTTGAGGTATCGATAGATCGTCCGGACATTGCACTCCAGTTCCTCAGAGAGCTGCCGGGCCGTCATGGGCCGGGAGGACAACGCCCGGATCAGGAGCATGGAGCGAACCAGGAGGTCACCGCGTGTCTTCATCGGCCTCTCCCCCACTTGTCCACGTAGGCCTTGCAGCGGTTCGGCTCGTACGGGCAGCCAGCCTCGCACTCGGTCCGGGTCCTCGGTCTATGGATCGGGCACGGGATCCGCTCCGGACCCCCCATGCCCAGGATGCCGGCCACCTTCTCGATGGCCTCGGTTGCGAATGTGTCGCCGTCGTAGAAGTCCTGGACGGCGTTCCGAATCTCCTCCACTTGCTTGAGTGCGCTCATACAATCACCAGCCCTTCCGCGTTCTTCCGCGCCAGGATCTCCAGGGCGCAGCCGCTGACGGTCACATGTTCCGTGGTGTAGGCATCCACCCACCAGGCGCAGCGGGGGCCGTGGCAGCTTTCAACCTGTCCTGCGCTGCCGTCCTCCCATGATCTCGTAAAGCTCAACGGGCAAATCTTGTCTTCCATGGTTATTCTCCCGTGTTATGGTGTCCGGGGCCCGGAGGCCCCGGGGATGATGTGTGCTTGGATTGGCGTCTCGGCTACTCGTTCGCGGCGGTCTTCGGGTCCTCTCCCGTGGGGTGGTCGTCCCAGGGAAGAGATCCCTGGTCCTGCTCTCCGTCGATGATGCCGTCCAGCTCCTGGTCCGCCTCGGCCTGGGTGGCCTCCGCGGCCTTTTTCTCCTTCTCGATGGCGTTGATCAGGGACAGGTAGAGCTTCTCCTGGATGGCCCGGTCGGCTTTCTCAGCAGCCTTGTCGCTGGCCAGGTCCATGCTCCTGAGGGCGGCCGCCCAGGCGTCCTCGTCGAAATACTGGAGGAAGTCTTTCTTCACTCCGGCCAGAACGTCCTTGAATTCCTTCTTCTGCGTGCGCTCCTGGCTCTTTCGGCCGTTGCCCTGGGCCTTCCCCTTCGCCTTTCCGTTCGAGGCCTCCACGGGCTTATTTTCGGCTCCACCGATCAGCTCCTTGGGCATGTCCTCGATGTCCTGCGTGAAGATGTCCGAGGCGGCTGTGGCGTTCAGCGTGGCGGCGACGAGCGCCCGCTTGCACGCCATCTTGATCAGGGTGTTGTCGAGGTCCCAGGGGTTGTCGTTTTCCACCTGCTCGAAGACCACCCACTTGCCGTCCTTCTTCCGGGGCTTGCAGGTGGGTCCTCCCAGGATCTCCGGATCCCGGTTTTTCCAGTATTCCTTGGGGACCTCCCGGCCGGTGTTGTCGGAGCGATACCGATACTTTGTCTCCCGGCTGTTGCAGGACCCGATGCCCGAGGCGATGGACTGTCCCGTGGGAATGTGGGTGAGGGTGCACTTGACCGTGTAGGCGATGAAGTCGCGGTCCCGGACCTCCCGGATGATCTCGTAGTTCGGATCCAGCCGGAAGGTGAGGCAAAGTTTTTCCGCCCCCGGCTTGAGAAGCGACGGCTTTCCGCCCGTCCCGGGGATCACGCCATAGTGCTCATCCTTCTTCATCACCTTGTCCATGACCTGCTGGATGAGGCTCACCTGCCCCACCAGGCCATCAATGGACATGGCGTAGTCCTCGATGTTCACGATTTCCCGCCCATGCTGTGTCTCGACGGGTTGAAGCGCGGTGTTCTGTTCCATGTTTTCTCCCTCCATTTCGATGATTACGCGGCGATGGGGTGGGCGCCCTCCCACCCGTCCGCGTGTTCGGGGTGACGAAGCCACCAGACCCGGGCGAGGGCCTGGAAGACCTCGAGGTCCCGCTGGTACTGCTCGCTGATGTCGTACCAGTCCGGGTAGCCGCTCTCTTTGTCCAGGCGCAGGACCCCGTGGCCGGCCTTGCCCTCCTGCCACGGGACCAGGTCAACTAGCTCGGCCGCGTGCCGGTAGCTCGCGAGCTGGTAGCCCCACTCCTCGTAGGGCTTTCCGTTCCGGGGCTGCTTCGAGGTCTTGAAATCCACCACGAAGGGCCGGCCGGCCAGGGTGCAGATGAGGTCGCACGTGCCGGCGTAGTTTTCGCCGTACAGGGTGACCTCGGTGTGGAGCGCCTTGAGCTTGTGCCCCTCGGCCCACTCCAGGAAGGCGATGAATCCGGAAAGGATCTGATCGTCGTCGATCTTGGGCTCCTGGCCGGTCTTGAGGTAGTGCTCGATCGCCTTGTGCACGGCGGTTCCGATGCCCGCGGCCTTGGAGCTCACGGACCGGAACTGCTTCCGGGCTGCCTCGGCGATCTGGACGACCTCCACGACCTCCGCCTTGGGGGTCTTGAGCGCCGACACCTTCTCGATCACGAAGTCCGCGGCGCACCCCGCGGCCCACCAGGTGAGCGGCCCGCTCTTGTCGAGCTGGCCGCAGATGGTGGTGCTGGACGGGTAGCTCTTGCCGTTCTGCTTGTAGACTCTTCCTGCCATCCTCTATCCCTCCTCCTGGGGGAACCGGTGGATCTGGTTCCGGTTGACGATGAGCCGCTTGGGCCGGCCGTTCGGTATGGCGATTTCGAACTTGCCCTTGTTGTAGCCCCGGCGGATCTCCCTCCATTCGGTGAAGGGGCGCTTGTGCCCCTTCGAGGTGATGACGTAGCCCGGCATCATGCCGCTTCCCTCCTCTCCACGGCGCGGAGCACCTTGTCCAGGGGGCCCGTGGCGATGACGTCGCCGGCGCTCGGCGTGCCCTCCCAGGCGTACCAGGTCTCGCCGTCGGCCATCCGGTCGATGGTGTAGGTCGTCTCCGGCGGCAGGGCGCATGGGCAGCCCGGGGCCGGGTTTCTGGCGTGGAGGCGGCCGTCGCCGTCCCGGTACATGGATGCTCCGCAGTTTACGCAATGTCCTTCGATGGTCATGGTCTCCCTCCTTGAGGCTTGGTTTTGCCGGGGAATCCCCGGCGTGCAGTTATACGGTAGAGGAAATTATTACCCTTTGTCAAGCAAAAAAAAGGAAATAATTACCACCATCGGTGTTGTCTATCGGGATTCTCGGTAAGCGTCCAAAAAAACTACGTTACCGTAGCGGTGGGGGTGCTTTGCGGGGTCTCTTCCTCGGCTTCTCTCGCTGCCGCACTCGCCAGTTTTTTTTCCAGCTCATGCTGGTGGATTCGGTAGTAATGCTCCACCTGGGCGAGTAGATAGGATGGCGCTTCACGGAAAAGTTCGTGATTCGCGATCCGGCAAATCTCATTTAACCCCCAGCGAATCATAGGGCCATGGTCTCGGCAGCGGGCCTTGAGGTCATCGGCCGGATTGCCTTTGGCGCTATCCTTGGGGAAAATGTCTTTAGCAAAGTCCGTGTAAGATTTGCCTTTTTCCTTCAGCCTTTCTTTTAGCCATGCCCCGAAAGCTAAGTGGTATGCATCGCAATTCCACATGGCTTTCATTGGAAAAATTTACCTTGACAAATGGTAATTATTTCCCTTATCCTCCTTTCCATGGATACGAAAACTCGCCTCAATACGTTGAAAGAAGAGCACGGGTCATGGTCGGCGGTCTCCGAGGTTTTGGGGGTTACAGAGCGGTACCTGCGAGGCCTCCGCTCCGGCGAATATGAGCCTGGACAGCCGTTGTCCAACCTTATTCGTCATTTGACCAGCGACAGCCAGGGGCACCGCGCGGCCTGATGAGACTGACCATCAGCCCCGCCGTGACCAGGCCCACGCAGACCCATTGGATCAGGAGCCGAGCCATGTCCGTTCGCACGCCACGGGAAAGCATGCTGTCATCGAATTGGCCACGCTCAATTTCGGTTGCGCTCTCGAAAACGATGGTCTCAGGGCGCTCCCAAATCCAGGAGTACACAATTCGCTTCTGGTCCGAGTTGAGCGAGATCAGTGTGTCCTCCCATGGAGGGTAAAGCCCCATGCCGACGATGACCAGGATCCCCACCCACATCACAACCTTTTGTTTAATGTTGAGGTGAATCATGCCGGAAAACCTCAAGATTTTTGACAATCACGGTACAATCAACGTTTACGATCACACCCCGCAGCAGTCCAAGTCCGAACCTCTCAACGCCCGCTTCGAGTCCTGGCGGCTGGAGCGCCTCAAGGCCTTCTGCTTCGATCACAACCTGAGCCTGTCCGAGTGCGTCCGGGATTCCACCGATCTCTACCAGCGGATCTTCGATGCCGTTCAAAGAGCCCGCCGGGCCGGGAAAACCGATGCCCTGGTGGAGCTGGTCAACAGTACAGCCAAATTTTTTTGATCTGTCTGTAATGCATCCGCCATGCACACGTTTTACATAATTTATTCAGGCAAATAGAGGCACCATGAAGGCTCCCGCATATCAGCACTTCGTAAAGGATTGGATTGCGGACCTCTCCGAGCATCCCCTGGAGATCGAGGGAGCTTGGATCGCGTTTTGTTCTCGAGCATGGCTCTCCGAAGACCGGGGAGTTCTCACAAAAACCCTCTCTCAATGGGCCGCAATTTTCCGAACGGACACCTCCAACGCCCTCCGGGTTTTGACCTACATCGAAGAGGAGAACATTGGCGATGTTACCCCAGGTTTGCGTGACATGTCACACGAAAATCACGCACGTGTCACGGTAAAGTCACGGAGGATGGTGAGAGACGAAAAGGAAAGAAAATCAAGCCGTTTAAGGAAGCAGAAGGAGCGAGAACGCAACACGTCACGCGATTGTCACGGAAAAGTCACGCCCCCCTCTGCATCTGCTACTGCATCTGCTACTGCTACTGCAAAGAAAAAAGACAGAGGGTCTTTAGACCCTCTCGTCCCAGAGAGTGAAAAACACCCCCCCTGTCCGCACGCTGAAATCCAACGGCTCTACCACGAAATCCTGCCCGAGTTACCAAGGGTCAACATCTGGCCCGAGGAGCTGCAAAAGATCCTGCGCACCAGGTGGAGAGAAGACCCAGAGCGGCAGGATCTCAGCTGGTGGGAAACCTACTTCCGGTATGTGAGCGTTTCCGATTTTCTCATGGGCAGGGTGAATGAATTTCAGGCGGACCTGGAATGGATCATCCGTCCCAAGAACATGACCAAGGTTATAAATGGCAGATACCACAAGCAAAACGGAAAACACGTGGGAATCTTCGAGTGGCTCCAGAGGAGCGAGGAGGTGCGTTGTGGAACAGAAAGACAAGAAGCAGTTTGCAACGGTGATGGCTGGACTGGCTGAAGTGTTCAGCCCTGACAAACCCGGGCCGAGTGCGATGGCCATGGAGATCTACTTCAAGGCCCTGCAGGAATACGCCATCGAAGACGTCGAGCGGGCTTGCCTGAGCCTGGTGGAGGACCGGGTTTTCAATGGGCTCCCCAAGCCCGGTGAGATCAAAGAGGCCATCAACGGCCCTCAGCAGGACCAGGCGATCCTCGCTTGGCAGAAGGTCGACAAGGCCGTCCGGGACCACGGCCAGTACGTGTCGGTCCGGTTCCTCGACGATCCCGTGATCCATGGCGTGATCGAAATGATGGGCGGATGGCCGCAGTTCCAGGACTGCCCCCTGGACGAGTGGAAGTGGCGGCAGAAGGAGTTCGAGCGCCTGTACGGGGTGCTCAAGCGCCGGGGTGATCACCCGGATTACCTGCCGGGGATCGTGGAGATCGAGAACGTCGGGCGGGGACGGCAGGACGTCACGCCCCCGCCCGTGGAGATAGGAGGGGAGGACAAACCGAAACTCAGGCTGGTCGAGAAGACCGAGGAGGGAGGGAAAGGCTGATGGGAACCATGATCGGGCAACCGACGAAAGAGAAAATTCAGGCGATGGTGGGAGGACTGATCGGCGACCACCTGGACGAGATCAACGAGGCGTACCGCAAGTGCGAGGACGGCTTGTCCATCGGCTTCACGGTCAAGATCAAGCCGCACCCCCAGGCGGGGACCCAGATCGACGCGGGGATCAACTTCGTGGAGTCCAGGGTCAAGGACACGATCATGGACGCCATCGACGAGCATCAGCTCCTGATGTTCGAGGCCAAAGGGGGAGCATGATCCATGGACGAGCTCCCGATCCTCCACGTGTTCTTCCGGGGCCGTGAGGACCTCCTGCGGTTCCTTGAGCGGCAAGCCCAGGACGCCGGCGAGGCCCCGGAGGACCACGTGATCTGGATGATCGAGGAGTATCGGGACGCGGTGGAGGGAGGGAAATGACGAGCCAGCGCTTCATTATCCACTCGGACCTTCCGGGCCTGAACGAGCTGATCGAGGCGCGCATGGTCCAGGCCAAGGCGAAGGGCCGGCGCAAGGCCAAGTGGAACGCCTACTCGGCCCTCAAGCGGGAATGGATGGAGATCCTCGTGCCCCTGGCGCGGTCGCAGCTCCGGCCCGTGACCGAGCGGGTGTCGGTCAACATCCACTTTTTCGAAACGAACCGCCGGCGGGACCCGGACAACATCATGACCGGCGCCGTGAAGTTCATCCTGGACGCCCTGGTGGAGGCCGGGATCCTTCCCAACGACGGGTGGAAAAACATCGGCGAGCTGCGGGCGAGGTTTCACGTGTCCAGCTGCCCCCGCGTGGACGTTTTTCTGGAGGCGGTATAGGTGGAATTCATCGAGACGTATCAAGACAAACAAATGCTTCGGTTTATACAAGAAACCAGCGGAAAGCTGGCATGCCCAAACGGCTGCAAGACGCCGCTGTATATTGGGGCGGTGAGCGAAGAAGACCAAAACCTGGCGCTGTATTGCATAAGCTGTGATTTCAGGGTGAGGTTCGATTATGAGATCACCGACAGGGGATGAGGGGTGTGATATGAGCCGGTTCAAGAAGCGCATCAACGGGTTTGTCGGCGTCTGCATCGTGCTCTGGCTCCTGGTGATGGTGTGGGTCGGGATCTGCGTGTGGGAGAACCCGCAGGAGTACGCGCCGCCCCCGGAAAAGCCCGACCCGGCGAAGATCAACGCCCGGAACATCGAGACCCTGCGGCAGCTCCTCGAGGAGGAGACCGGGAAAACGATCGTGTTTATGGCGGAGGGAAAGGAGGTGGGGGAGTGATTGCAATAGAAAACAATACGGTAAACAAAATAAAATCGAGCATTTGTAAGGCAATAGAAGACCAAGTGAATAATATAAACGAGGCGACTATAAGGGGAAGAGGGGGTGGGGTGTTTTGGGTAGAGGCAACATTCAATATTGAAGGCGGAATCGGCCCGAGAAACAGAAAAGAAAACCATATACATATTCAAATGGTATTTAATACCAAAAAAGTACTCGATGAGGACTGGTATATTTATGGGGAGGTGGGGGAGTGAAGTGTCATACTAGGGCGCAGGTTGGCGAGAAGGTCGGCGTCAAGCCAGCAAGGCTTTCAAGATGGCAAGAGCGAGGGTTCATTAATCCAACGGTAAATTTTCGACATCAAGGAAAGGCGAACATGTGGTCGGATGAGGACGTGGTAGATGTGATGTGTTTCTGCCGTTTGCTAAAGGCCGGATTTTCATGTCGGCTTGCGGCTTTAATTTTGAAAAAAGGATAAAGAATTGACTTTTTACAAAATAGCCGACGTCAGTAAAATGCTGGACGAAAAACCAAGGACACTTATATCATGGTGTCAGTACGGTCTAATAGATCCGGCAATAGACTCTGATGGAAGCGGAAATCATAGGCAGTTTAATTACGAAAACCTGTTTTTGTTCTACTTGATTAACGGATTAAAGCATTATCGTTTTAAGCTACTTAAAGATATCATAAAAAATGACACTTTTAAGGCGTTAATGAACGCAAATAAATTTACAGGGTGTTTTGTTTTTGATGCCATAAAAAAAATCGGCTTTTATGATAAAAACATAGTTGAATGTTTAAATGCAATAGGTGAGTCAGCAGTAATAATAAATTTAACAAAGATAAAAGAAAGACTTGATAGCGACATAATTTGTATGGCGGAAAAAGCCCAATGACCGGCTGGCTCACAGGCTGGAAGCAGATCTCAAGATACATTGGCCGGTGTGTCGATACTGCCAAGCTGTATTATAAGCAGTACGGCATGCCGGTCCTTCGAGATCCGAGTGAAACCCCCGTGGCTATCCCGGAACAATTAGATTCATGGCTTCACGAATTTAATAGGTTGACAGCCAATGAAGACGAAAAAGAGTTCGCCGAATATAAAAATCAAGCTTCACGACCTGGATGATTGGAAGGAAGGGTGGCTATCAGGGTGGAAAAGCATATCCAACTTCTTTCAGGTATGTGTGGACACAGCAAAAAAATATGAGCGTGAATATGGGTTGCCGATCCGGAGAGACCCAGGCGGAGGCCCTGTCCTGATAAAAAAAGACGCCCTTGATTGGATGACAAAGGTCAACACGAGAAAGACCGCGTGCATCTACTTTATCCAATGTGAAGACAATGGCTTGATCAAAATAGGGTTCTCCAACGATATTGAAAAGCGATTCAATTCGCTTCGCACGCAGTCCCCGGCGAGGCTGAAGCTGTTGAAGCATATGGAAGGAGGCGTTGAGCTGGAGGCTAAGTTGCACAATAAATTCAAGAAATACCGGCATCACGGAGAGTGGTTCGAGCCGTCCAAAGAAATTCTCAGATACATTGAAAGAGTTTGATCTTTCCCTAGATTTTCCCCTCCTGGTACCCCTCCCACCATAGGTCATGCCAATTTGACGCATCGGAAATACCTGTTTACCCTCTGAAATCATGGACAAGGAGGACGCAGGAAGGAAGGCCGGAGAGATCGCGAGGACCCGTTTCCTCCAGGTTCTGGAGAAAAAGGGGAGCCTCGAGAAGGCCGCCCTGCGGCTCCACCAGGGGCTGAACGCCAAGCTGGTCAGGGTCTTCAACGACAAGGAGGCCGGGATCGTCTACTCGAAGCCCCTCGTGGATCACCAGACCAGGCTCCGGGCTGCGGACCTGGTGACCAAGGCCATGGACGTCATGCCCTCCGAGAAACTGGACCTGAACATCCACGGCGACCTGGTGGACGCCCTTCGACAGCTCAACGAGCGGCACCGGCAGAGGACGGGGGACGATGGGGCAAGCGGCGAGTAAGAACCAGCTCATGAGCCTGATCGAGCGGTACTACCACGACCCCGTGGGGTGGGCCTGGGACGCGTGCGGCGTTGAGTGCGTCCCGGACCAGGTGGACCTCCTCCAGGGCCTGGTCGAGCACGGCCACGTCTCCGCCCGGTCCGGGCACGGCACGGGAAAGTCCTTCACCCTGGCGCTTGCCATCTGGTGGTTCCTCTCCACGCGCTACATGGCCAAGGTCCCGTGCACGGCCCCAACGGCCCACCAGCTCAAAGACGTCCTCTGGTCCCGCCTGGGCGAGATCCGGCTCACGCTGAGCCCGATCTTCGCCGACCTCTTCGAGTTCCAATCCGAGGCCATTGTCCAGAAGCAGTACCCCGAGCAATGGCACGCCCTGGCGCGGACGGCGAGGAAGGAGAAGCCCGAGGCCCTCCAGGGGTTCCACGGCGAGCATCTCCTCTTCGTGGTGGACGAGGCGGGCGGCGTGCCGGATGAGATCTACGAGGTGGCCCAGGGGGCCCTCACCAGCGCCAACAACTACGCCATCCTGGCCGGGAATCCCACGCGGAACACCGGCTTTTTCTTCGACAGCCACCATCGGGACCGGCGGTCCTGGCGGTGCCTGCACATGAACAGCGAAAACTCTCCGCTTGTCTCCCAGGACTACGTCCAGCGCATGGCCGACAGGTACGGCCGGCACTCGAACGTCTACCGCGTCCGGGTCCTGGGCGATTTCCCGAGGCAGGAGGAGGACCAGCTGATCGGCCTGGACCTGATCGAGAACGCCGTGAACCTCGAGGTCGAGGTGGACGACTCGGCTCCGGTCGTCTGGGCCGTGGACCCGGCCCGGTACGGCGACGACGAGACGGCCCTCGCAAAGCAGAAGGGGGACGAGGTCTTCGAGGTGAAGGGCACCCGGGGGCGCTCCACCATGGGCGTGGTGGGCTGGATCGTGGACGAAATCCGGAACGCCTATCCCTGGCAGCGGCCCACGGTGATCCTGGTGGACGTGATCGGGCTCGGCGCCGGCGTCTTTGATCGGCTCGAGGAGCTCGGGTACAACGTCGTCCCGGTGAACGTGGCGGAGCACCTCGAGGCCAACAACGAGTACGGGAACGTCCGGGCCCAGATCTACGGCCGGCTCCGGGACGAGTTCCAGCTCAACCGGCGCAAGATCCCGGACGACCCGGACCTGATCGCGCAGCTGGCCAGCGTCAAGTATCAGTTCGACTCCAAGGGCCGGATGATCCTTTGGCCCAAGGAGAAGATGAAGCGGGAGGGCATGTCGAGCCCCGACCGGGCCGACGCCGTGGCCATGCTCCAGTTCCTGGGCCCGGGCGAGTACATGATGGAGCAGGGCACGCACAACAACCGCCAGGCGTTCGCCGAGGTGGACGAGGAGAACATCCTCGACTGACGGAGGCTGACCATGTGGGGATCCATTTTCAGCACGATCGGCAAGGTGGCCAGGGCGGTGTCCCCCCTGATTCAGGCCGGCGCCACGATCTACGCGGCGAGCCAGCAGCGGAAGGGGGCTGAGGCCCAGGCCACGGCGCTCCGGGAGTCCAATCAGAAAGCCAGGAAGCAGCAGCGCACCCTCATGGCCTCCACCAAGGCCGCCGCGCAGGAGAAGAAGCAGGCCCTGGCGAAGCAGACCGCGGCCCTGCAGTCGCTTCTCAAGGAGCGGGAAACGAAGACCAGGAAGATCGCCACCACGCAGGAGCGGGAGAAGAAGCGCCAGCGACGGAGCCTGATCCACACCACGCAGGACGTGTGGCAGGGGGCGGCCCCGCTCATCAAGAAATCGGCCTCGAGCCCGCAGCTCAAGGCCGCGCTCGGAGGGTAGGCATGCCGGTCAAGAAGTGCTCCAACGACAAGTATCGCATCGGCTCGGGCAAGTGCAAGTACAAGACCAAGAAGACCGCCAAGAAGGCGTATCGGGGTTACAAGGCGAAGAAGGGGAAGAAGTAGATGGCCACCGGCGGAGGCGGAGCAGGCGCAGGGTTTGGCGGGGCGGTCGGCCCGGGGAGCATCTCGGGCGGGACCGCCTCGGGCGGCGTTGCGGGCCCCGGCGTCTCGGCCACCGGCGCGGACATCGGCGGAGATACCGGACTCACCGGATTCGGCGCAGGGTTTCAGGGGTTTCTCCACGGTTTGGTCGGCATGCGGGGCAAGTTCTCAGCTCAGGACCCGGCCATGCTCGGGAAAACCCACTACGGGGGCTCCAAGGCGGCAGGCCATGCCATCGGTCTGGTGGGTACCGCGGCGACCATGGGGCTCAACCCGGTTTCCCTCATGTCCATGCTCTCCATGGGGAAAAGCATGTACGGCCACGCCGCCAACCTGGCGGCCCTTTCCGGCTCCAGCGGGGGGAACACCGCGCCGGCGGGATCATTCCCCGGAATGGATGGCGGGCCGTCCCGGCAAGCGCAGGCCGGCGCGCGGACGAAAAAAGGGACCACACCAGCTCCCGCCCCCGCTCCTTCGGCGGTGACCCCTTACACCGAGACGAAGGAGTACCTCGGGGGCCAGAGGCGGATCCAGGGGCTGCGTGGTGAAATCTCGAAGCTCGGGGCGGAGCTCGAGGCCATTCGGGAGAGGCGCAAGGCTCTCGAGCCCGAAGCCCGGAAGATGGTCGGTCGGATCCCGCTGGTCCACACCGAGCTCAAGGGCCAGGAAAAGGGCGGAGGCGAGG
>CAYUBQ010000043.1:21182-32395 GCA_964443135.1 uncultured Desulfobacterales bacterium
CGGATCCCGCTGGTCCACACCGAGCTCAAGGGCCAGGAAAAGGGCGGAGGCGAGGTCAAGGCCCTGTCCAAGAAGGGACGGGAGCGGCTCCTCATGAGTCACAGCGTCCCGAAAGGGGCACTCCGGAGGGCGAGCGCATGATTGTGCCGGGCAGACACGTGGAAATGGAGCTGCGGGACACCTCGAGCATGATCGTGGGCGGGCCGATCCGGTTCGAGATCGGCCTGGTGGACTACGACGCCGGCTGCCGGCTCGACTTCGAGGAGTACGTGATCGAGGACATCACTCTGGATCCGGGGACGGTTCTCGATGCTGCCGTTGCTCACTATCGCTCGCTTCTTCTTGAGCACGGCGTTGTTCACGCATGGCCCGGTCGTACTTCTCGGCAGGGTCGGGCTCGACGATCCGCCCGACAATCGGGAGCGCGGCCAGCCCTCCCACAACGGCTTCGCCGGTTGTGCAGGCGGGCAGCAGGGACAACGCAATGAGAACGATCAGGGCTCTTTTCACGGTGATCACCTCCTTTCAGGGGCAGGATACATGAAAACGGACGATGTGATCAAGTACCATGCCGGCCGCCACAAGGCCCTCCTCTCCGGGCGGGCCCTCTGGGATCAGCGGTGGCAGGAATGCGTCGACTACGTCATGCCCTGGAAGGAGCACGTGACGGGCGCGAGCCCCCAGGGGGCGAAGCGGACCACGAAGATCTACGACGGGACGCCGAGCTACTCGTTGAACGTCCTCTCCGCCGGGCTTCTGGGACACAACACGTCCGAGATGGCGCCCTGGTACCAATACCAGATCGTCAACGACATGCTGGCCAACGATCCGGACGTCCGGGAATGGCTCCAGGAGGTGACTCGGATCGACATCCAGAGCCTGGGAAAGACCAATTTCTACCAGATCCTCCTCGAGTTCTACGAGGACCTGGTGGGCTTTTGCACGGCGCACCTCTTCCAGGTCGAGGATCCGGAGGCCATCCGGCGGTTCCACGTGTTCCCGCCCCGGGAGGTGACGATCGCGGAGAACCACAAGGGCGAGGTGGACACGCATTACCGCCAGTACGAGCAGACGCTCCGCGAGCTGGCCCAGGAGTTCGGGGTCCAGAGTCTGTCCAACGAGGCCCGGGAGGCCCTCAACACGCACCCGGACAACAGGGTCACCGTGGTCCACGGGACGTTCCCCAAGGAAACCTGGGTGCCGGACCGGATGGACGCCGAGGGAAAGCCCTGGGCATCGATCTATTGGGAGAAAGCGACCGAGCACCCGCTCCATGAAGGAGGTTATTGGGAGGACCCGTGGCACACGGCCAGGTGGCGGAAGACCTCGAGGGAGGTTTACGGGCGCGGCCCGACCATCGACACCATGCCGGACATCAAGACCCTGCACAAGCAGCGGAGGAGCGACCTCCTCGCCGGCCAGAAGATCGTGGAGCCCCCGCTCTGGGTGCCGGCGTCCTTTGCGGGCCGGCTTCGGACCTCGCCCAACGCGGTCAATCACTACCGCCGGGACCGGGGCGGCGAGAAGCCCGAGGCCCTGGGGGACATCCTGGGGAACGTGCCGTTCGGCATGGAGATGACCAACGACACCCGGGCCCTGGTGAAGCAGGCGTTCTTCGTGGACGTCTTCCTCATGCTCAGCCAGGAGACTGCCGGCATGACGGCCACGGAGGTGGTCGAGCGGGTCCAGGAAAGGCTCATGATCCTGGGCCCGGCCATCGGTCGGCTTCACTCCGAGGCCCTGGGTCCGGCCATCGAGCGCGGGTTTAACATCATGAGCCGGGCCGGCATGTTCCCAGATCCGCCGGAAGTGCTCCGGGGGGAGACGCTGACGGTGGACTACATTTCCCCGCTCGCCAAGGCCCTCAAGGCCCTCGAGGGCCGGGCGACCCAGAACGCCATGGGTTTCGCGTCGCCGTTCCTCCAGCTGGACCCGGACGCGGCCATCGTGTTCGACGCCAAGAAAGCGATCCGCCGGGGGTGGGACCTTTACGGGGCCCCGACCGAGGCGCTCCGGAGCGAGGAGGAGGTGCAGCTGATCGAGGAGGAGCGGGCCAAGGTGGCGCAGCTCCAGCAGATGCTCCAGCTCATGCAGCAGGGGGCAGAGGTGGACCGCACAGGAGAGGAGGCCGAGAGTGCCCGAGCAGCTCGACGATAGGGACAAGCGCAGGATGTTCCGCTACCTGTTCGCACGGGGAACCCTGGGCCCGCGGGTCCTGGGCGAGCTCATGAGCTACGCCATGGTCCTCGACCCCGGCATGGAGCCGGAGCCCCGGGGACAGGATTTCATGGCAGGACGGAGGGACGTGGTCCTCTACATCCTCGACTGCATGGGGATCAGCCGGGACTACGAGGCCATCGCCAAGGCGCTCGCCAGCGCCAAGGTGCGACAACCGGAACCCGACCAGACGGAGGGAGACACCGATGCCTTTGATGGGGATTGAGAACAACGGAGGCCAGGACGGCCAGGGAACGCAGGATCAGAATGGAACGGGGGCCGACGGCCAGGGAGCTGGGGAAGACCAGGGAACCCAGGGCCAGGGCCAGGGGGGCGCGGGAGCCCAGGGTGGAGCCGATGACGGCAACCAGGGGAACCAGGGCGACCAAACCCCCCAGGTCCCCGAATGGCTCTCCGACGTCGAGGACGAGAGCCTCCGGGGCGAGGACGCGCTCAAGACGCTGAGCCGGTTCAAGGGGAAGGGCGACCTCGCCAAGAGCTACCTCGAGCTGCGGGGCAAGGTGGGCGAGAACCCGATCACGGTCCCCGGCGAGAACGCCACGGACGAGGAGCGGGAGGCGTTCTACAAGGCCATCGGCCGGCCGGACTCGCCGGACAAGTACGAGTTCCCTGAGATCGAGGGGGTCGAGCCGGACGACGACGCCACCAAGGCCTTCAAGGAGGCCGCCCACAAGCTCGGCGTGCCTCCCGAGATGGCGAGCGGCATGTACCAGTACCTCATGGAGCAGGCCAAGACGTACCAGGAGAACCAGGCCAAGGCCATCGAGACCGCCCACGCCGAAACCGAGAAGGTGCTCAAGCAGGAGTTCGGCAAGGACTACGAGGCGAACCTCACGGCCGGTGACAACGCTCTGTCCCAGGTGTTCGGGTCCGAGGCCATGAAGAAGCTCGAGGCGGCCGGGCTCCACGTGGACGCCGACGTCGTTCGCGGGGCCGTGAAGCTTTCCAAGGCCATCGGGGAGGACCAGCTCCGGGGCATGGGGGACGGATCCCACGGTGGCCAGGTCAAGACTCGGGCCGAGCTCGAGGACATCATGAAGAAGAACCCGGATTGGAAGTCCGACCCGAAGCTCAAGAAGGAAGTGGAGGACGGGTTCCGGGCCCTTTATCCCGAGCAGTCCACGGCAGCATACACGGACCCGGGAGAGGCCCAGGCCCATTAAGCAGGTTATTGATCCCCGCCCCGACGCTGGAGTGGCTGCGCCCCGAAAGGACAACCGCAAGCCCAAAGCCGAGGACAACCGGGCAGGCGTGAAACTCTAGATTTCACAGGGGGTGAAGACAATGGCCGTTACCATTGATCAGGCGTTTATTCGCCAGTACGAAAGTGACGTCAAGCTGGCCTACCAGCAGGGTGGGTCCAAGCTGCGGAACACGGTCCGGCTCAAGACGGGCGTGACCGGCAGCCAGGACCGATTCCAGAAGGTGGGCAAAGGGGAGGCGGTGCAGAAGCCCCGGCACGGGGACATCCCGCCCATGAACCCCGACCACAGCTACGTCGACGCGACCCTCGAGGATTGGTACGGGGGCGATTTCGTCGACTCGCTGGATAAACTCAAAACCAACATCGACGAGCAGCAGGCGCTCATCGACACGTCCAAGAACGCCCTCGGGCGCAAGGTGGACAATCTCATCATCAACGCGGCCCACAAGAGCCTCGGGTCCGGTTACATGAACACCGGGGCTTACGATGGGTACACCAGTAGCCAGTACCACAATGCCGTGCAGGCGGCCATCATGGAGGGGTTTCAGAGCCTCAACTCCTACGATGTGCCGGACGACGGAAACCGCATCGTCGTACTCGGAGCCCATCAGTGGAATCACCTGCTGAAGGTCGACGAGTTCAAGAGCGCGGACTACGTCACCGACCTGCCGTGGACCAAGGGCACCCAGGTCAAGCGGTGGCTCAACATGATGATCCTGATGCACACGGGCCTCAAGACGGCCAACTCCGCGGCTTCTCGCATCTGCCTGATGTACCACAAATCGGCCATCGGCCTCGCCGAGGGCGCCGACGTCACCACGGACATCACCTGGCAGGGCACCAAGGCGGCGTGGTGGGTGAACGCCTGGATCTCCGCGGGGGCGATCCGCATCGACCCCGAGGGCGTTTGGGAGTTCTACGCCGCAGACGAAGCGATGAAACTGAATTAATCATCCGCGCCTGCGGGCGCATAGCCGAGGGCGGGCCCGGGCCTCCCGGGTCCCGCACCTCGCTTCAAGGAGGACGGCAATGGCTTTTGATCGACAGTACCTGACTCCCATGGGCTACGGGGGCAAGGGGGGAAACACCGTCTGGCTGTACTACGATGCGAATGCCGACAACGTGGCCTCTCTGGCGGGAACGACCCCGAGCACGGCCTACTTTCAGCGGGCCGTCGATGATCACGGCATCAAGGCGCGTGCTGGCGATGTCATGATTATCAGCTCCGTGGCCACCGCTGCGACCAACACGGCGACCCCGTGCCTGGGGCTGATCCCGAACGATTGGGACAGCAACGGCGCGACCGTGATGATCGCTCAGCCGCGATTCAGCTAACCCAGGAGGCCCCATGCAAGAGATCATCGCTCTCGCGTATGTGGCCCTCGCCTCCACCCTGGTCCCGGTGATCCGGGGCCGGGGGCATTACGGCTGGACGGAGTTCAAGGACCGCGCGTTCGTGCTGCTCTCGGCGGCCGCGTTCGTGGTCCTGCTTCCGTTCCTGCCGGCGGTCGGCGGGAGGGGGGCTGCCTCATTCCTCGGGCTCTTCGTGGCGTACCTCACGGCTTCCACGTTCTGGTCCGATGACCCCCGCGGCGCCCTCGAGGACCTCACTCGATGGTGGGGGCTGCTCCTGTTCGCGCTCTGCTGCGGGGTCGCCCCGATGGAGCTCTCCCTCCGGGCGGTCTTCCTCCCTGCCCCGTTTGTGGCCGTTTACGGCCTGATCCATCAATGGCTGGTCATGGACCCCATTCACCCCGAGACGGCTGAGTTTCTTCGGAAGCGGAAGAAGGCCACTCGGCTTTACTCCTGGCTCGGAAACTCGAACTACACGGCGGCCTACCTGGCGCCCAACTTCTTCATCGGATTCCACCTGGCGCTCACCTCGAGCCCCTGGTGGTTCCTGGCTCTGGTGCCGGTGACGGCTGCCATCGTCTGGAGCCAATGCCGGGCGGCCTGGTGCTCCGTCGTGGTGGGCTTGGCGGTCCTGGACGCCATCCTCTACCCCGAGCTGATCGCCCTGGGAATCACCCTGTTCCTCGCCCTGGCGCTGATCTGTCTGCCGAGGATCGCGCCCACCATCGGCCGGATCTTCTACGCCCTCGCCTGCTTCCACATGTGGCGGGGCCGGCCGCTCTTCGGGTGGGGGCCGCGGGTCTTCCGCCGGAAATACTTCCGCGTGCAGGCCCAGATGAACCGGAAGGACCCCACGATCCTGGGGGACCTGGAGAATGAAGGCCGGAACACGTTCCCGGTCGGGAAGCGCGCTCACAACGACCACGCCGAGACCCTGGCCGAGGGGGGCGTGATCGGCTACGGGCTCCTCCTCGCCTTCATGGGGGTCTCGGTCTACGCGGCCCTCCCGCACCCGGTCCTGACGGCCGGCCTGGTGGCGGCCTGGGTGCACGCGCTTTTCTTCTACAACCTCCGGACCGCTGCAACGGCCATCCCGGCCTTTGGTCTCGCCGGGGCTGCGGCCATGGGCCCGGGCGTCGTGGCCGTGCCCCTGGCGCCGGCGGTCCTCCTGGCGGCCGTGGCGGCCTGGATCGCCTACCGGCACGCCTGGCGGCCCCTGGTGGCCGGCGAGCACTACGCCAGGGCCTGCGACAATAACCAGGGCGAAGAGGCCGAGCGGCACCTCCAGCGGGCCCTCCAGCTCGACCCCTACAACAACATGTTCCTCACGGCCGCGGCCTTCCCTCGGGACGGCTGGAACCCGGCCCAGGCGTTCATCTACCTCGAGCGCGCAATCCAGCACATCGACGGGCAGAAGCTCGAGTGGGCCCTCTTCGATCAGTTCGGCCGGACGGCCTGGATGAACGGGGCCATGCTGGTGGCGAAGCGCGCTTTCGAGCAGGCGGTGTTCCTGAACCCATCCTACCAGCCGGCCTATGAGGGGCTCCAGAAGACGGTGGCCACCATCCCGCAGGCGCAGCAGGACCACGAGGCAAGGCATGGGAACCAAGCTCAACCGCAAAGGTAGGCTGATCCAAGCGCTCTCGCGCTACCGCACCTGGTACGATAAGGGGATCTCGGTCCTGGCGATCCTGCGGAACATGGAGCTCTCCGACCTGGGGATCCTCATGGCCGCGGCCAAGTATCTGTTCGGGGATCACCTCTCGACCTCCACCATCGTGATCCTGGGGTGCTGCTACTGGGTCTTCAACGTGTGCGTGAACGTCTCGGTGGGGTGGTTCTGGGAGCGAAACGACGGCTGGAGGATCGAGGCGGAGGTGTTCGGCAAGCGGACCCACACCTCGAGGACCATCCTGGTGAGCCCGGAGGGTTTCCCGTACGACGCGCGACAGCGAGAGCCGGAGACCCGGAGCATCTGGGAGGGATACACCCATGGCGACGAGTAACGTCCACATCTGCAACGAGGCCCTGACGCTCCTGGGGGCGTCGACGATCATCTCGCTCACGGCCGCGACGGAGAACGCCCGGCGGTGCAACATGATTTTCGAGCCCACCCGGGACGCCCTGGTCCGAAAGCACCGGTGGCGGTTCGCCATCAACCGGGCGACCCTGGCCCGGTCCTCCGACGCGCCGGCCTACGGCTACGACTACGCTTTCCAGCTTCCCACGGACCCCTACTGCCTGCGGGTCCTCGAGCTCTACGAGGAGCGGGACGACGGGGCCGACTGGCAGATCGAGGGCCGGACGCTCGCGACGGATTCCGACACGGCCCGGATCAAGTACCTGGGCCGGGTGACGGACCCGAACGTGTTCGACGAGTCCTTCCGGGAGGCCCTGGTCTACGAAATGGCCGCCAAGCTCGCCATCCCGATCGCACACAGCCGTACCCTGGGCGAGCAGATGCGGGTCCAGGCCGAGGCCAAAATCGCCGAGGCGGAGCTGATGAACGCCATCGAGTCCTACTCGGACGAGGACGATTTGCCCATCGGGGGGGAGGGGGATTGGGTAAGCGAGCGATAGCCGTTGAAACCTTTGCCCTGGTTCTGTTCGTGGTGTTCTGGGTGCCGTTCAAGCTGTTCGATTGGATCATGAGGAAGCGGAATGCCTAAGGCGACTCCCATATTCACCAACTTCACCGCGGGGGAGCTCTCCGAGCGCCTGGCCGGTCGCGTGGACATCGAGAAGTATTTCAACGCGGCCCGGACGCTCTACAACATGATCATCCAGCCCCACGGGGCGGCCACCCGGCGGGCCGGCACCCGGCACATCGCGGAGGTGCGAAACAGCGCCTCGAGCGTCCGCCTGATCCCGTTCGAGTTCTCGAACCAGCAGGCTTACGTGATCGAGGTCGGGCACGAATACATGCGATTCTTTATGGACCAGGGGAGCATCGCCACCCCGGGGAGCGCCACCACGGTCTACGAGATCGCCACGACCATCAACCAGGCGAGCCTCTCGCACCTCAAGTGGGCCCAGAGCGCGGACGAGATGTACCTGGTCTCGGACGAGGGGGACATGCCGCCGGCGGTCCTCACCCGGACCGGGCACAACGCCTGGGCGTTCAACGACATCACGTTCACCTCGGACCCGTTCGGCGGGGCCACGGGCTACCCCAGGACCTGCGGGTTCTTCGAGCAGCGGAGCGTCTGGGCCAACGTGCCGAGCTCTCCACAGCGGATGTGGTTCTCGGCCTCCGGGGCCTACACCGACCTCACGCTCGGCACCGGGGACGACGACGCCATCGACATCACCATCGCGGCGGACAACGTCAACCCGATCATGTGGATCGCGCCCATGCGCGTCATGCTCTTCGGCACCACGGGCGGCGAGTGGCGGGTGGCCTCCGAGGGCTACACCACGCCGGTCAGCCCCACGAACGTGATCGTCCGGCGGGAGAGCAACTACGGATCCGAGGAGATCCTGCCGGAGGTCGTGGGGCCCACGGTCCTCTACGTCCAGCGGCACGGGCGCAAGGTCCGGGAGCTGGCCTACGACTACACCATCGACGGGTGGGACGCCCCGGACCTGATGCTCCTGGCCGAGCACTTGACGAACCAGAACGCGAACGGCGCCACGGTCCGGGAGCTCGCCTACTGCCAGGAGCCGGATTCGATCCTCTGGGGCCGGCGGGAAGACGGGTCCTTCATCGGCTGCACGTACAACCGGATGCAGTCCGTGGCCGCCTGGCACCATCACGAAACCGAGGGCGAAATCGAGAGCATCTGCAAGATCCCCGGGGAAGGCCGGGACGAGCTCTGGATGGCCGTCCAGCGCACCATCGGCGGGTCCACGTATCGCCACATCGAGTGCATGCAGGAGTCGGACTTCCTGAACGCCGAGGACGCCTGGTTCCTGGACGACGCCCTCCGGTACAGCGGCTCGGCGGCCACCACGATCACGGGCCTCTCACACCTGAATGGGGCCTCCGTCGGGATTTTGGCGGATGGGGCGGCCGTGGCCCAAAAGACCGTGAATGCCGGGTCCATCGTGCTCTCGAACGAGGCGTCGAAGGTCCTGGTGGGGCTGCCCTACACGAGCCAGCTCCAGACCATGCGCATCGAGGGGGGCTCGGCCCTGGGGACCAGCCAGACCAAGAAGAAGAAGCTCGCCGCGGTGGCGGTCCGCCTCTACCGCTCGGCCGGGTTCGAGGTCGGGGCCTCGGAGGACGAGCTGGACACGGTCCCCATCCGGACCGCCGGGGACGCCATGGACGCCCACGTGCCGCTCAAGACCGGGGATATAGAGGTCCGGGAGTTCCCAGGCGGGTGGACCCGGGACGGCTACATCTGGGTCCAGCAGACGCAACCGTTGCCGCTGACCGTGCAGGCCATTGTGGCCATGATCGAAACGAGTGATTTTTGATGGAGGAGAAAATGAAAGCAAAACTTGGGATTTTTGTACTGCTTTTTCTGGTTTTCAGCTTCCTCGGGGCAAACCCGGCGCTTGCCGATGAGACGGCATATTTCACCTACACAACGTCGTTGAACGCCCAGGATGCCATCAGATCCGTCAAAACGGAGTCCCTGAAGACCTACACGTGGAGCTGGACCGCAGCCGGCACCGTGGCGACTGGAACAACGAAGACGATCACCGGCTTCATTTCCCAGATTGTCGTGGACAGCGGGTCGAGCAATTTCAACATTGAGCTCCAGGACACCTTGGGCCTGGACCGGCTCGGTGGATACGGCATTGTCACAACCACGCCCGACCTCCTATCGCATGAAGACTTCGGCTTTTACCCGGTTTTTCTCAACGAAAAGGTCTTTCCGGTGATCACGAACGTCACGTCAGGCGAGTCCGGCGGGGTCACCGTGTACTTGGTACCGTAACCATCGGGCTTACGCTCTAGGAGATAAGACATGCGAAAAGCAACAATCATCCTGACGCTCCTCCTCCTCGCTTGGGCGGGGGTGGTGGACGCCGGTCGCTTCGAACGAGTGTCGCCACGGGAGCGGGGGCGGATCAAATCGGACGGCGCTCCCATCTACGGCCTCGAATGGAACGAGGACACGGACGCCTACGCTCGCCTGGGGGCCATCTCGGACATTGCCGTGACCTCTCCCGGCACGAGCGCGGGGGATTCCCGGCTCCCGATCCACGCGGCGATCCAGGCGTGCATCCTCCAAGACGACGGGACCGAGGCCTACACGCTCCACCCGGACGACAAGCGGCTCCGGGCGGATGGGGTAACGCCATCAGATCTCACCGGCGACGACGGCCAGGTGATGGTGCGGTTTGAGCTGATTTATTACAAATATCAATACTCTGCTCCCTATCACCGTCATTGGGTCTCGACCAAACCGTTTCCCGGCGCGGAGGTGCATAAGGCGTTCATCAAGGACAACGCTCGCGTGCCCTACCGCTACGTGGGGGCCTACTCGGGTGCAATTTTCGACGCCTCATCCGGCGTGTCCGTCGGCGGCTACGCCAACATCGCTGACACCGCGACCGATGAACTGATGAGCGTCAGCCAGATCACGCCCCACACCAACGAAACCCGGGCCGAGTACCGCGCGATGGCGGCGAACCGGGGGGCTGGCTGGCGTATCATGGACCCCTACCTCCTCCACCTGATCCAGATCCTGCACGCTATTGAGTACGCGGATTTTGACTGGCAGGAGACGCTCGGCAACGGCAACACGGCATACGCAGCCTGGGACTACGACGAGGCCGTGGGGATCTGCGGGTTGGCGGACGAGTGGGGGTCCGGTACGACGGCGAGCAACTCGCCATTCAGCGGGGTCACAATCGACGGCACGCAGACAAACGGCGAAGAGACCGTGCAGGTCGCCATGTGGCGGGGCATCGAGGACCCGTTCGGCAAGGTGTGGGATTTCGTTGAGGGCAACGTCCACAACTACGACGACGGGGCGGGCACGAGCTGGAGCCGCCTCTATGTGAGCAACGACAGCTCTGTGATCGCTGACGACACGGCTGCGGGGCACACCCTGCTGGGCGAGCTGGCCCAAAATGATGGGTACTTTTCGCTCCCCATGACCACGGCCTATGGGCTGTATCCCCGAGTTGGGGGTGCCGCCGGCGCGAGCAATGTCCGGTTTGCTGATTATTTCTACACTTACTTCGACAACTTGGCAGCCCCGTTCGCTGACTGGCGGGTGGTCCGCTGGGGCGGTGGTGCGAATAACGGTGCGACGGCGGGCGCGTTCTGCGTCAGCGCGACTAACGTTTCGTCGAGTGACAGTTCGAATGTCGGCGGGCGGCTCTGCTATTAACCTTTTCGGTGCGTGCGTCCATGCCTTTGCGCAGGCAGGTGGTCCACTGGGGCGGTAATGCGAATAACAGTGCGACGGCAGGCGCGTTCTACGTCAACACGAATAACGATTCGTCGAATGACAAT
>CAYUBQ010000044.1:0-32075 GCA_964443135.1 uncultured Desulfobacterales bacterium
AAGAGGTGGCCGTGGCGGGCCTCCCGGACGAGCGGTGGGGCGAGGCCGGTGTGGCCTATGTGATCGCCAAGAACGGGTCCGACTGCAGCCTCGAGACGTTGCACGCCTTCTGCGAAGGACGCTTGGCCAAGTACAAGTGGCCGAAGCGCATGGTCCTCTGTGACGGGTTCCCGCGAACATCCTTGGGAAAGGTCCGGAAGGGCGTTCTGGTGGAGCAGGGCGGGGAAGCCTGAAAGGCGCTGCAATCGATGATCATCGGGCAGAGAAAGAGGGGCGGATGCAGCATGCATCCGCCCCTCTGCATGTCCAGCGACGGGTGAGAGAGTCTGCGAATCCGTCACTCCTTGGAGAGGACCCGGACCTCCATCTCGTGCTGAAGCGCGGACTCGAACCGGCGGGCATCCCCCTCGTCGCCCACGACCGTTCCGTAGTGCATGGGGATGGCGAGGCCCGGGCGAATGGCCCGGGCGGCCTCCACGGCCTGCTCCCAGGTCATGACGTAGGTGCCGGAGACGGGCAGGAGGGCGATGTCCACGTCGAGATCGGCCATCTCCGGAATGAAGTCCGCATCCCCGGCGTGATAGATGCGGGCGCCGTCCATCTCCAGGACGAAGCCGAGCCAGCCGTTTGCCTTGGGGTGAAAGGCCTTGTCGGTGTTGTAAGAGGGGACGGCGTGGACCGAGGCCTTGCCGACGTCGACGCGGTCCCCGGGGCGGACCGTGCGAACGTCCCCCGACAGCTTCTGTGCTGCGAGCGGTTCCGTGACCACGACCGTGTGGGGAGCCTGAATCAGGGACACGTCATCCGGTGAGCAGTGATCGAAATGTTCGTGGGTGATCAGGATCAGGTCCGCCTGGGGCCCCGGCGGAATCTGGTAGGGGTCGATGTAGACCGTCAGGGAGCCGTCGATGCGGAACCCGTCGTGGCCGAGCCAGGCGATGCGGTCTGCAAGGGGATGCGCCATGAGTGACCTCCTTTGTATAAAAGTGGCTAAAGGATTGAAAGGTTTAAAAAAAGCACTATAAAGAACAAAATATCACTGCCATACTGTTTGAGTGGCTTTTGAAAGACTTTACGGCTGCATAGCTTGGGCCGTTCGGGTGTTTTTGCCGTGAAAATGCTCCTCGATGGGCCGGGCGTAGGGCGGCATTTCACATGCCGCCGCAAGGTTTGCGACAAGCACGGCGGGGTGTAAAACCCCGCCCTACGAAAACACCGGTTTTCATCAGCGGGGGTGACCGGCCGCCGGGCGCTGGTCATGGACGTTTGAAAAGGAGCGAAGGGCCGCGCATGGATTGGGATTGCATCCAGTAACCGATACCGCTACCTTACACGGATCGGGCAGAAAAATGCAAGGCACACTGCCCGCCGGAATCCGGCTTTTGGGAGGGGCTCCCCCAGGGGAACATCATCGCCTGTCTGTGAGGGTTTCTCCTCCAGGCTGCGCAGGGCCGAGGAAGGAATTCGAGCATGGAATGGTTCCTGTACCCGATGCTGGCGTTTCTGATGGGGTCGATCCCGTTCGGGCGGATCATCGGGCGGGCGGCGGCGCACATCGACGTCAGGGAGGTGGGCAGCCGGAACATCGGGGCCACCAACGTCGCTCGTGAGGTGGGCCTGCGCTGGGGCGTGGCCACGCTGGTGCTCGACGCCCTCAAGGGGGCCGCTCCGGTCCTCCTGGTGTCCGCCGGGATCTCGGAACCGGGGGGACAGGCTGAACTCTGCGGGCTGGCGGCCGTGGCGGGCCACCAGTTCTCGCCCTTCCTCGGGTTTCGAGGGGGCAAGGGCGTGGCGACCGCCCTGGGCGTGTTCCTCGCCATGGAGCCGCTGGCCTGCGCCGCGGCCCTTGGGGTCTTTCTGCTTGTCGTGGCGCTCAGCGATACCATCTCCCTGGGATCCATGTCCGCGGCCTGTTGCGTCCCCTTGTTCTTCCTCGTGACCGGGGGCCCGGCAGAAAGGATCCTGGTTTCCCTGGCCGTGGCCGGTCTGATCCTGTTCGCTCACCGGGAAAACATCGGGAGGATCGTACGGGGGGAGGAGAGACGCTGGAGGGCGGAGCGGGCGGCTCAGCCCAAGAGTTCGAGAAGGCGTTCGAGCTCCTCGTCCGAGTAAAAGTGGATGGTGATTCGTCCGCGGCGGCCCCGTTTTTGGATGTCCACCTTGGTGCCGAGGGAGCGCTTGAGGTTGTCGGCCAGGGCACGGAGGGTCTCACCCTCCTCCGAGGGGGGGCTGGAGGGCCGGGGGGAGGAAAGGCGGCGAGCCTTTTCCTCGGCCTGTCGAACGGTCAGGCCCCTCTTCAGAACGAGATCCCTCAAGTCCTTCTGTTCTCGGGCGGTCTTGAGACCGGCGAGCACCCGGGCGTGGCCCATGGAGAGGCGCTGCTCCAGGAGGTCCTCCTGGATGTAAGGGGGAAGGGTGAGCAGCCGGAGCATGTTCGTGATGGTGGTTCGATCCTTTCCCAGGCGCCGGGCGAGCGTCTCCTGGGTCAGCTTCCCGTCCTCCAGGCACTGCCGATACGCCTCCGCTTCCTCGATCGGGTTCAAATCCTTGCGGTGAATGTTCTCGACCAGGGCCAGCTCCAGGGCCTCTGCCGGCGTGGTCTCGCGGACGACCACGGGGACCGTCTCGACGCCGGCTCGCTGGGCAGCCCTCCAGCGCCGTTCTCCGGCGATCAGGCGGTAGCCGTCGCGGGTGCTGGAGACCAGCAGGGGGGTGAGAACGCCCTTCTCTCTTACCGAGGCCACGAGCTCGTCGAACTCGGGGTGGTCGAACGACTTTCGCGGCTGGGCGGGGTTGGGCTCGATCGCGTGGACGGGACACTGGAAAAAGGGAGGCGGGTCGCCGCCCTCGATCCGGCCCGCGTCGGGAATCAGGGCGGAGAGCCCCTTGCCCAGGGCCTTACGTTTCGTCATGGCGGGCCTCCCCTCGGGTGAGAAATTCCCGGGCGAGCGCGAGATAGCTCTGCGCGCCTTTGGATCGAATGTCGTAGAGCAGGACGGGCATACCGTGGCTCGGGGACTCGCTGAGGCGGACATTCCTGGGAATCACCGTACGGAACACCAGGTCTTGGAAGTGCTCGCGGACCTCCTGCTCGACCTGCAGGCTGAGGTTGTTCCGGCTGTCGTGCATGGTGAGGAGGATCCCCGCGAGATGGATGGCCGGATTGAGGCCGCGCTTCACCGCGCGAAGGGTCTCCATCAGCTGGGTGAGCCCCTCGAGGGCGTAATACTCGCACTGGAGCGGGACCAGGAGGGTGTGGGCGGCGGTCAGGGCGTTCAGCGTCAGGAATCCGAGGGACGGGGGGCAGTCCAGGAAGACGAAGTCGAAGGCAGGGTTCACGGCGCGGAGCGCATGGCGGAGGAGATACTCCCGGTCCGGGGTGGACGCGATCTCCACCTCCGCCCCCACGAGGTTCGGGTCGGCGCCGATGATGGAGAGGCCCGGGAGCACGGTCTCCGAGAGGACCTCCTCCGGAGAGGCCCCCCCGAGGAGGAGGTCGTAGAGACCCTTTTCCAGGGACTGGGGGCTGAGGCCGCACCCGGTGGTGGCGTTTCCCTGGGGGTCACAGTCCACGATGAGACAGCGTTGCTCGGCCGCGACCAGGGAAGCGGCGAGGTTCACGGCCGAGGTGGTCTTGCCGACCCCGCCCTTCTGGTTGGAAATGGAGATGATTCTGCCCATGAACGCTCGCGGTCGAGCCTCTCGAGAGATGTTTCACGTGGAACCCCGGAGTCGCCAGCAGCCGGAACCGGAAGGTCCGCCCTGATCATGCCAACGACTTCAGGCGGTTCAAGCGTCGGCTGAGGGGGTTTTTGCGAAGCCGGGCATCCGGGCCTGCGCTGCATTGTGGATAGCACAGCCGAACCGGATTGAAAAGACAAAAGGCGCAGAGAGCCGTCGGGGGATGTTTCACGTGGAACGTCTCCCGGGGACCTGGGGGATTTCCGACTCCCTTGACAGGTAGCGCTTTGGGCGGATATGAAGGTCCGGTGTACGGTCCTTCGGGCTTCCGGCCTCGGTGACAACGGGCTGGGGCGGAAATCGCCTCGAGGCGGGAGATCCGGGCCGGCGCCGGCAAAGCGGGTGTTCTCGGGTTCCAGGAAGCCGTCAACGATCGAGCAAGGAGTCGACATGAAGGCACAACGGATCGAGTTGGATCATGGAAGCGGGGGAGAGGCCGCCCGCGAGCTCGTGATGGAGATCATCCTGCCGCGTCTGGACAACCCGACCCTCCGCTTCATGGACGACAGCGCCGTGCTGGAGCTCGCCGGGGGCACGTTCGCCATGACCACGGACTCGTACGTGGTGGACCCCGTCTTCTTTCCCGGGGGCAACATCGGCAGCCTGGCGATCCATGGAACCGTGAACGATCTGTCCATGCAGGGGGCCGATCCGCGCTCGCTCACCCTGGGTCTCATCCTGGAGGAGGGGCTGCTTCTGGACGACCTGATCCGTGTCCTGGACGCCGCCGCCGAGGCGGCTCGGGACGCGGGGGTCTGCGTGGTGGCGGGGGACACCAAGGTCGTTCCCAAGGGCCATGCGGATCGCATCTTCATCAACACGGCGGGCATCGGACCCATTCCGGCGGGCGTGGATGTGTCGGCCCGGAATGCGAGACCCGGGGACGCGGTCATTGTCAACGGAACCATCGGAGACCACGGCATGGCCATTCTGTCAAAACGGGAAGGCCTCGATTTCAGCATGCCGATTCTAAGTGATTCCGCAGCGTTGAACGGGCTGGTCTCGCGTCTGCTGGCTTGCGGGGTTCCCCTGCACGTGCTGCGGGATCCCACCCGGGGCGGGGTGGCCACGGCCCTGAACGAGATCGCGGAGGCCTCCGGGGTGGGCATCCGCCTGCATGAGGAGGCCCTGCCCGTGAACCCTTCGGTCACCGCGGCCTGCGAGATGCTGGGTCTCGACCCGCTATATGTGGCCAACGAGGGAAAATGCCTGGTGTTCGTGCCGGCGGACGGGGTGGAGGAGGTCCTGGGCGTCCTTCGCGATGACCCGCTCGGGAGGGACGCCCGGGCCATCGGGGAGGTGATGGAAGACCACCCGGGCCGGGTCGTGCTGCGGACCCGGGTGGGGGGGACCCGGATCCTTTCCACCCTGACGGGGGAACAGCTCCCTCGGATCTGCTGAGCCCTCTCGGGGGTGCAGGGCCGCGGCCCGCATGGATCCTGTAAAGCCTGCCCGTTTCGGGCTTTCGATCTCTCGAGGTAGGATGGGAAGCGGCTTTGCGGACATTTTTATTGTTTATATAATAACTCTAGCGTGCTCTTATATATGGATCGATTGGGCTTTTTACGGCCTTATCGCTCGCTTTTTGGCCTCTGCCTCCCTGGGGCAGGCGCTCAGGGAAAGAACGGCGGGACGAACCCATCCTCTTTTTCCTGGGAAAACGGTTCCGGGATCCGCTCCCAGGGAGGATTCGTGGGTTTGGTGCTGCTCCGGCTTCCCGGGGAACAGGGGTCTTGCCGTCCCGATCCGACCGAATGCAGGGAGACCGGGCTTTTCAAAACGAGGAGCGGTGAAACGGAGCCGGAAATAGAGGAAAAAAAATGGAAAAGCCCAATATTTCCAGAAAATGGAAGAAAATGGAAGATCAGTTTGTGTGGACAAGTTTATTCACAAGCCTTGAAAACGGGAGAAGCTCGTGAATTCATGCAGGAAAGTTTGAGCGGCCAAATGTCGTTTCATGAGGGCCAGTTACCGAAGCAATGGCGTTTTACTTTGAAATATCAGTGGGTTTTCCGCTGTCGAAAATCTCCCCGGCGCTAAGTGAAACCCGGAGGGCATTCCCGTTGACACCCTCCGGCGATTCTGAATAATAGGCCTCCAAGATCAGACGGAAACATTCCCGCTTTACGAAAACCGGCGTATTCTGCTCCGTATCATAGTTCAAGGTAGGTAGATCCGCGGTCCACCTGACTCGAATGCAGGAAAGCGTTATCGATCGAGGGCCGATCGACTTGCTCGGCCAGAAAGACCGCAGCACGCTGTTCTGTGAGACCGGGCCCATCGGGACACCCCTTTCCGCTGTTGGAGAACGATGCGAATGAACGCCATTTGGGAGGAGGTCAAGCAGCAGCTGCGGGCGGAGATCCCCGAACAGAGTTTTTCCCTGTGGATCAAGCCGATCGCCTTTCTCGAGCGCCGGGAGGACACCGTGGTGATCGGGTGCCCCAACAAGTTCTCCAGGAACTGGGTGACCGAGAACTACGCCGAGCTCCTGCAGAGAAAGCTGGCCGAGCTCGGCGGGCCGTCCCTGCGGATCGCCCTGGAGGTCCAGAGCCCGCCTCCGCCCACCCCCGTTCCCCGGGTGGTGAAGGAGTCCCGCCAGCTCGCCTTCCCCAACATGAAACGCCGGGGCGTCATGACGGCCCGATGGATGAAGAACGACCTGACTTTCGATCGCTTTGTCGTGGGGAAGTGCAACGAGTTCGCCTACTCCGTGTCCCGCTCCGTTAGCTCGGGGAACGAGATGGTCTACAGCCCCCTGCTCATGCTCTCCAGCACGGGCCTGGGCAAGAGCCATCTCGCACAGGCGATCGGGCACGACATCCTGAGCCACGAGCCGGAGACGCGGGTCTGCTACGTCACCGTCGAGGAGTTCGTCAACGAGATGATCTTTTCTCTCAAGACGAACCAGATCGAAGCATTCAAGAGCAAGTACCGGAAAGGCTGCGATGTGCTCCTGCTCGAGGAGGTGCACTTCCTCGGCGGCAAGAAAAAGACACAGAAGGAGCTGGAGTACACCCTGGACACCCTCGCCAACGATCGGAAGAGAATCATCTTCACGAGCGCGCTCCTCCCCAAGGACATCCCGGACCTCAGCAAGGGGATGGAGTCCCGGCTGACCTCGGGCATCATCACCACCATGAACAGGCCGGACTTCGAGACCCGGGTCAAGCTGCTGGAAAGAAAGGCTTCCGAGTCGGGTCTCACGCTTACGGAGGAGGCGGTCCACCTGTTGGCCAAACACCTCTCCCGGGACGTGCGCCAGATCGAGAGCGCCCTGAGCTGCCTCAAGGCCAAGACAGAGCTCTTGAAGGAGAAGATCTCCAGTAGCCTCGTCATGGAGGTGATCAAGTGTCACGTCAGCGAGGTCGCCGGACGCAGTCTGGATGAGATCATGGGCCTGATCTGCCGGTACTTCAGCCTGGAGCCGGAGACCCTCGCGTCGAGATCCAGAAAAAAGGTCCACGCCTACCCCCGCAACCTCTTCTCCTACCTCTGCCGCAAGCACACGGACGCGACCCTCGAGGAGATCGGCCGACCGATCAACCGGAATCACTCCACCGTGCTCTACGCCACGGAGGTCGTTGCGCGCAAGATCAAGGCGGACCGCAACGTTCGGAAGCAGGTGGACTTCTTCAGCCGGCGCATCGAAAAGGATTACGCGTGATTGATCGAGAGCCGTTCCGCCTCAGGAGCCCGCTTCTGTTCCTGGTGCTCGGAGCCGCCTGGGCCGGGACCGCCTGCGCGGCCTTCCTGGGGGCGGTCTCCGTCTGGGTGGGCATCTGCAACATGCACCGGCCGGGTTTCTGGGTGCCCCTGGCGGTCGGCGGGCTGACCGTCGGGATTGCGCTTCGCCTGGCCTTCCCCCTGGCGGGCGCCCTGCGCGCAGCGCTGAGCGGACGGAGGGAGGACGAGGGCCTGGGTCTGAACCCGTAGGGGGGGCGTCACCTGCGGAGAAGCCCGCACGGAAAGATCCGCCCTGCGGAGGGGGTCAGGGTTGATGGATTCGCAAAAACGCGCTCACCCCGCCGCTGGAAACGCCATCGCCTATGGATATCCCGACGGCGGATCTCGAGGTTCCGGGCTTTTTGCGACTCCATCGGGGTTCAGCCGTCCTCGGGTCTGTAAAAAGAGGACAGGTAGACCTCGTCTTTGGGGGTGAGATTGAATCGGGCACACGCCTCCTGGATGAGAACCGACCTCTTCCGGTCCGCCTCCTCTTCGAGCTGCTCCGAGATCCATCTCACCGCCTGGCGAAGGCTCTCCCCCTTGGGTTGGACGGTGGCCATGGCCGCCTCCTCGTTACGGGTTCCGCCGGCGCGTCGTCCGCGGGCGGGAAAGGTGTTCATGGCGTTCCATTATCACAGGCCGCCGCGGGAGGAAAGGGGTTTCCCCGCCGGGGGGCCGTGCCGTTACGAGGAGTGGGAGCCGTGAAGATCATTCCCAAGCTTTTCGTCCTCCTGGCCATGCTGCTGGGGCTCCCCCTGCTGGGGATCATGGCAGCCGGCATGCCGGTGGAGCCCTACCTGGAGTTCCCTCCCCGCACCCGATACGTGGCCCACCCCCCTTTTTCGTGGCCGGTCTTCTGGGGGCTGGCCGCACTGGTCGCGGCCGCCGTCGCGCCCTTCGTTCTCCGGGGGGTCACCGCGAAGACGTCCGCGCCCGGACGGCTGGGGGGCCCTTCCCGGACGTTTCCCTGGTGGGGCTGGGCGGGCGTCGCGATCGGCTGCGGGACCTGGATCCTGGCCTGGAACCGCTTTCCCTGGCTCGGTTCGCTCCAGAACCACACCTTCGCCCCGCTCTGGCTGGGCTACATCCTGGCGATGAACGGCCTGGTTTTCCGCCGCACGGGGCGCTCGCCCCTCACGCACCGCACCCGTGCCTATCTGTCCCTGTTCCCGATCAGCGCCCTGTTCTGGTGGTTCTTCGAGTACCTGAACCGCTTCGTCCAGAACTGGCACTACGTGGGGGAGCCGTTCGACGCCTGGTCCTACTTCTGGTACGCCACGCTTCCCTTTTCCACCGTCCTGCCCGCCGTGCTGGCCACGAGGGCGTGGATTCGGAGCTTCTCCTGGCCCGAGGCGAGGTTCCGGGGGTTCCTGCCGGTCCGAATTCCCCACCCCCCCGGGCTGGCGTGGACCGTGCTCGTCCTGGCCGGGGCGGGACTGGCCTGCATCGGCGTCCTTCCCGGCGTCCTGTTCCCCCTGCTCTGGGTCTCGCCCCTCCTGATCCTGGTCTCCCTCGAAACGCTCTTTTCCGAGCGCCACGTGTTCTCACCCGTGACGCGGGGGGAGTGGGACGGGGTTGTCACGGCGGCCCTGGCCGCCCTGATCTGCGGGTTTTTCTGGGAGATGTGGAACGTGCACAGCCACGCCAAGTGGGTCTACAGCATTCCTTGGGTAGATCGGTTCCAGGTCTTTGAGATGCCGATTCTGGGGTACGCGGGCTACCTCCCGTTCGGTCTGGAGTGCGTCGCCGCGGCGGAGCTCTTCCTAGGCCGGCAGGAGCGCGGGTTCCTCTGACCGGCGCGGAGGTCCGGCGCCACCGGGGCCTTTCCCTTGACGATGAGCGGTCCCGGCCTTATCATCCGCTCGTTCCCCCGATTTCAACCGGGCGGGCCGACAGGGGCCCGCGTGACACACGAGGAGGTGCGGACTCATGGGCGGATTCCGGGTCTGGTGGGGCGTGGTGTTTTTCGTGATGGTTTCCGTCTCGAGCGACGCTCCGGCCGCGGAATCCCGGCCCGAATCGGCCGCCCTTTACACGGAAGGCCGGTTGTCCCTCCAGGTCGTGACGGGGCCTCTGGTCTCCTCCTCGGCGCTGGGTCCCGACATCCCCGATTTCGACTACTGGCAGACCAACGTCCGGCTCGGCTGGATGCTCTCCTCCCCGGACCGGGACGGGGGCACCTGGGACGGCAACCTGGAGTTCCTGTCGGAGCTCACCGGCTCGCTGGTGTACGAGGGTTTCGGGGACACCATCGCCGGGGTCGCCGGGATCATCCGATACAACGTCACCGGCCTCCACCCCCGCTTCGTTCCCTATGTCCAGGCGGGTCTCGGTCTGATCTACACGGACGCCTACCAGGACCGGACCCAGACGGCGATCGGGCAGGGCTTCAACTTCGCCTCCAAGGCGGGCCTCGGGTTCCGGTACCTGCTGTCGGAATCCTGGTCCGTCGACGCCGAGGGGGTGTACGAGCACATCTCCAACGCGGGCATGGACCACCGGAACGACGGGGTGAACGCCTTCGGCGGGTTCGTGGGGATCACCTGCTTCTGGGGCGACCTCTGAGCGGCCGGCCTCCGTCCGAAAAGGAGGCCGGATCATTCTGCGTCCGGCTGATCCCACCTCCCGTGCCGGACGATCTCCCCCTCGATCATGTAGATAACCTCCTCGGCGATGTTCGTGGCGTGGTCCGCGATGCGCTCCAGGTACCTCGAGATCAGCATCAGGTTGATCAAGGTTCCCACGCGGTCGGGTGTCCGGCGAATCTGATCCTTGACCTGGTCGTAGATTTTTCCGTAGATCCGGTCCACCTCGTCGTCCAGGATCAGCACGCGAAAGGCCAGGTCCAGGTCCAGGTTGACCAGGGCGTCGAGGCTGCTCTCGAGCATGGACTGGGTCTTCTCGGACATGGGGCCGAACTCCGGCAGCGCGTCCACGGGCTCCTTTCGTGAGATGATGGCGACACAGCGGGCGATGTTGACGGCCTCGTCTCCGATGCGCTCCAGGTCGTTGTTGATCTTGACCACTGCGGTGATGAAGCGCAGGTCCACGGCCACGGGCTGGTGGAGGGCCAGGATCTTGAGGCACTCCTCCTCCACCTCCACCTCCCGCTCGTCGATCTTGTAGTCCGTGGCCAGAATCCGCTCCGCGGTCGTCGCATCCCGCTGCTCCATGGCGCGGGTGGCCATGCGCACGCTTTCCTCCACCATCGCGCCCAGGCCGAGAATCTGTTTCTTGAGCCGTACCAGCTCTTTTTGCAGGTGTACGGGCATGGGTTTCTTTCCTCCGTGCCGAAGGCCTATCCAAAGCGCCCGGTGATGTAGTCGGACGTCTGCTTCAGCTTGGGTCGCGTGAACAGGGTGTCCGTGGTGTCGATCTCGATGAGCTGCCCCAGGTAGAAGAAGGCTGTGATGTCGGAAACCCGGGCGGCCTGCTGCATGTTGTGGGTCACGATGATGATGGTGTAGGCGTCCTTGAGCTCGTGGATGAGCTCCTCGATCTTCTGGGTGGCGATGGGGTCCAGTGCGGACGCCGGCTCGTCCATGAGGAGGACGTCGGGCTCCACGGCCAGGGCCCGGGCGATGCACAGCCTCTGCTGCTGGCCCCCCGAGAGCCCGAGGGCCGACTCGTGGAGGCGGTCCTTGACCTCCTCCCAGAGGGCCGCGCGCCGGAGGCTCTTCTCGACCTGCTCCGCGAGGCTGTTCCGGTTCTTGACCCCGTTCACCCGGAGACCGTAGGCGATGTTCTCGAAGATGGTCTTGGGAAAGGGGTTGGGCTTCTGGAACACCATCCCGATGTGCCGCCTCAGGGTGACCACGTCCACGGACGGGTGGTAGATGTTCCGGCCGCCGTAGAGGAGCTCGCCGCGGACGTGGGTGTTGGGGATCAGATCGTTCATCCGGTTGATGCACCGGAGCAGCGTGCTCTTGCCGCATCCGGAAGGGCCGATCAGCGCGGTGACCTGGTTGGCGTGAAAGGGGAGGGTGATATCCTTCAGCGCTTGGACGTCTCCGTAGTAGAACTGAAGCTCCCGAATGTCCACTTTGGGTGAAGCGGATGGTTCCATGTCGGACGCAAGGCCTCCTCGGTTCGCTTTCAGTGCTTCTTCTGCAGCCGCGCACGACAGACGATGGCCAGAAGATTCAGCCCCAGGACGAGCACGATGAGGACGAGCGCCGTGCCGTACTGGAGGTGCCGCGTGGCCTCGATCTCCGTACCTGCGGTGGCCAGCACGTAGATGTGATAGGGCAGCGCCATGATCTCGTCGAAGATGGACGAGGGCAGGCTCGGCGTGTAATAGACCGCGGCGGTGAACATGATGGGGGCGGTCTCGCCGGCCGCCCGGCTCAGCCCCAGGATGGCGCCGGTGAGGATGCCCGGCATGGCGGCCGGGAGCACCACCCGGTAGGTGGTCTGCCACTTGGTGGCCCCGAGCCCCAGGGAGGCCTCCCGGTAGGTGTCCGGAACGCTCCTCAGGGCCTCCTCGGCCGCCCCGATGATCACCGGGAGGCTCATGGCGGCCAGGGTGAGCGCCCCGGCCAGGATGCTCACGCCCATCTTCAGGTACACCACGAAGAAGGCCAGGCCGAAGAGGCCGAAGACCACGGAGGGGACGCCGGCGAGGTTGTTGATCCCCAGGCGGATGATGCGGATGGTGCGCCCCGGCCGGGCGTACTCGTGGAGGTAGATCGCCGAGGCCACTCCGATGGGGAGGGCGATAAGGATGGCTCCGATCCCGAGGCAGGCGGTCCCCACGATGCAGGGCAGGATCCCCCCCTTGGTCATGGAGTCCATGGGCGGTTGGGTCAGAAAGGTCCAGTTGATGGCGCTCCAGCCGTTGGCCACCAGGAAGTAGACCACCACCAGCAGGGCCAGACCGTTGACGGCGGCTGCACCTCGAAAGAGCCAGAACCAGAAGCCCTGAATGCGTCGCCGCATCCCGAGATTTCGGGCGCCGGCCCGGGCCGGATCGTGGGCGCCCCTCGCAGGGCGGCCGGCGTTCTCCCTGGTGTCTACCGAGTCTTTCATTCCCTGCTTCCCGTCTCCCGGAGGGCGGCCCTTTGCCTACAGGGTCGACGCTCCCACCTGCTTGTATCGATGAGAAATCTGCTCCGCCACGAGGTTGAAGAGCAGGGTGAAGAGAAAGAGGACGATGGCGGTGGCGAACAGGGCGTGGTAGTGGTTCCCCCGGAAGGGGGCCTCGGCCATCTCGGCGGCGATGCTGGCCGGCATGGGCCGGACCGGGTCGAACAGGGAGCCCGGCACCATGGCCGCCCCGCCGGCGACCATGAGCACCACCATGGTCTCGCCGATGGCCCGGGACATGCCCAGGATCACGGCCGTGGTGATGCCGGAGAGAGAGGCCGGGAGGATGACCCGTGAAATGGTCTCCCAGCGGGTCGCACCCAGCGCCAGGGATGCCTCCTTGAGCTCGGTGGGCACGCTGTAAATGGCGTCCTCCGAGATGCTGCAGATGGTGGGGATGGACATGAAGGCGAGCATCAGGGAGGCGTTGAACAGGTTCAGGCCCGTGGGCAGGTCGAAGGTCTCCTGGAGAAAGGGGGCCACCACCACCATGCCGAAGAAGCCGATCACCACGGATGGGAGGGCCGCCAAAAGCTCCACCACGGGTTTGACCCACTGGCGGACCCTGGCGGTGGCGGCCTCGGCCAGGTAGAGGGCCGTGAGCACCCCCAGCGGAATGGAGATGAGCGACGAGACCCCGGTGACCGCAAGGGACGCGACGATCAAGGGATAGATGCCGAAGTCCGGCGGGTCGTCCGTGGGGTACCAGTGTCTCCCGAGCAGGAAGTCCCGGACGGACACCATCTCGAAGATGGGGAGACCCTCCGTGAAGAGAAACAGGGCGATCATGCCCAGGGTCGCGATGGAGGCCAGGGCCACGACGAGGAACGAGAAGCGGATGACCCGTTCCTTTCTCCTCCGGCCGGCTCCCGTCTTTTCCGATCCGTTCATCGGCTCGTCCGTCCCGGCTCACACACGCCGGGCCCGAACCCCCGAAGGGTGCGGACCCGGTGAGGGTGAGGGCCGTTTCCGGAAACATCCCGGAAACGACCCTCCGGTTACCATGCCCCCGCTGCGAGGACCATCCTAGTACAGGGGGACGTACCCGGACTCGGCCACATACTTCTGGCCCTTGTCCGGGTTCTTGAGGAAGTTGATGAAGTTGACCACGTCGCCCTTGGGCCAACCCGGGGTGAACATGAAGAGGGGCCGGCTGACCGGGTAGGTCCCGTTCAGCGTGGTCTCGGGGGTCCCCTCGATGCCGTTGACCGTGGTGGCCTTCACGCTCTCGTCCATGTAACCGAGCCCGATGTAGCCCACGGCGTTCTTGTTCTTGGCCACGGCCTGGACCACGGCGCCGTTGGAGGCCTGGAGGAGCGCCCCGGGGTAGACCCGCTCCTTTTCCAGCACCTTCTTCGCCCACACCTCGTAGGTGCCCGAGGAGGTGTCCCGGGAGATCACCACCACCGGCCGGTCGGGTCCCCCCAGCTCCTTCCAGTTCTTGACCTCGCCCTTGTAGAGGGCCTTGAGCTGCGCCAGGGTGAGGTCGGAGACGTTGTTGCTGGGATGGACCACGGGGACGATGCAGTCGTAGGCCACGGCATGGGGAACCGGGTAGCGACCCTGCTGGACCGCAGCCTCGACCTCCTTCTGCTTGATGAAGCGGGAACTGTCCGCGATGTCGGTGGATCCGTCGATCAGGGCCTTGATGCCGTTTCCCGAACCGCCTCCCGAGATGGAGATCTTCACGTCCGGGTTCTCCTTCATGTAGACCTCGGAGACCTTCTGGGCGATGGGGAGCACCGTGGTGGAACCCTTGATCACGATGTTGCCGGCCCAGGCGGTTCCGGCCATGAGACAGAATGCGGTGACGAGGGCGACAGTGACTCTTGATTTCATGCTCTTTCCTCCTTGGCTTGGAATGGGTTTACTCTTTTCCTCTTTTGTTAGACTTCTGTTAGGGAAGCGTGAGGTCTCGGTTAGAACCGGCCCTCCGCCCCTTGGGCAACGCTGCCTCCGTTGTTGGAGAAGCAATTTGCACCCGGAACGTTCAGGTCCCGTGAGGGGAAAATGAGAATCCTGTTAGCGTCCCAAAAGCGGGAAGCCTCGACTCCGCCTCCGGAGCGTCCAAGGCGATATCGTTTCCCGATGGCAGATCTCGAGGCCAAGGGCCTTTTGCGACTTCATCAGTGGGTTCCCCGGCTCAAGGTGTCCCCGTCCATTCGGTTCGCGACCAGGGCGCCTACAACGGCGTGGTCCCGAACGTTCTCCTCCAGCCAGGCAGTAACTCTGGCGTGAACGCCCTCGGGCATGTTGCGGTTGAGCACCTTGAACCGATGGATGCCGCGATCCCGGTCGTAGAAGAAGATCACCCGCGTGGAGACCCCCTGTTCGAGGCGGAGGGCCCGTTGGATCTTGAGATCGAAGACGGACATGAGCGAGTGGAGAGGCCGCTCCCGTTCTGATTCTGTCATGCAGTCGATTCCTTTCAATGCGAATTCCTTTCGTCGGTTTGTCGACAAGATAACGCGCCGGGTGTTAGGGTGGTGTGAGCGCGGCGTTCGGTTTCTGCGTGGATGCAGATATTTTTCCGCCCATGCGGCCAGGGCGGGCTGAGTCCTCCTCGCACCGCGGCCCGAAGCGTTGGGCGTCGACCGGGGCCGTCGTCAGGGGCTTCACGGGCGGACCTCAACGGCGGCTCTCCGGGCACTAAAGCCTTGACAGTCCAGGGGCGTCGGGATATTGAATTCGCCTGGGGGAGCCGATGACCCGACTTCTGGCCAAGTGGTTGAAAATCTACGAGGACGAGATCCGGCTGTTTCTCTGGGCTACGCTGCTCCTCTTCCTCATCCGGTCCTCCAGCATCCTCTTCAACAACTTTGCCGAAACCGCCTTCCTCAAACGCTTCGGCGTGGAGTATTTGCCCATCATCTACGTGGTGATCTCCATCGCCACGTTCGTGATCATGGGCTTCATGTCCGGGTTCATGGCCCGTCTTCCGGGAAGCCGCCTCCTGGCCTACATGTTCGTCCTGTGCGGTGTCTCGGTGGGCGTCTTTCGCCTGATCATCCCTTTCGGTTACGAGCTCATCTATCCCGTGCTCTTCGTGGCCAAGAGCCTCTACGAGGTGCTCCTGGGGCTCCTCTTCTGGAACCTGGCCAACGACCTCTTCGACACCCGGCAGTCCAAGCGCCTCTTTCCCCTCGTCACCGCGGGAGGCGTGATCGGCGGCATCATGGGGAGCTTCGGGACGCCCTTCGTCGTACAGTGGGTCCGGATCGACAACCTGCTCTGGGTCTACCTGGTCACGGCCCTGGCGGGCGCCCTGGTGGTGGTCCGGATGGCGGCGGCTTTCCCGACCATGAGCCTCTCCGGAGGGAAGACCAAGAAGGTCCGGAGACGCAAGGGCCTCGCCCGCGAGTTCAAGGAGGTGCTCCCCCTCGTCCGGGAGTCCTCCCTGGTGAAGATTCTGATCCTGCTCACCCTCATTCCCAACGTGGTCATTCCGATCCTGAACTACCAGTTCAACTTCGTCGTCGACAGGTCGTTCGCCACCGAAGGCGGCATGATCGACTTCTTCGGCTACCTGCGCGGGTTCCTGAACGTCATCAGCTTCGTCATCCTCCTCTTCGTGGGCAGGTTGTACGGGCGCTGGGGGCTGCCGGTGGCCCTCATGTTCCACCCCTTCAACTACGTGGTGGTCTTCCTGGGCTTCCTGTTCCGCTTCGACCTCGTTACGGCCATCTACTCGCGCATGTCCACGAACATCCTCCGCACCACCATCAACAACCCGGCCCGCGCCGTGCTCATGGGCCTCTTCCCCGTGGAGTACCGCAACCTGATCCGCCCCTTCCTGCGGGGAACCGTGGTCCGCATCGGGATCCTGATCGGCTCCGGCACGATCCTGGCGAGCGAGGGATTTTTCCACCCCCGGTACCTCTCCATCGTGGCCCTGGCGTTCATGACGGTCTGGGTCACGACCACCCTGGTGTTCAAGCGGAGCTACTCCCGGATCCTTCTGGACCTCATCTCCCGGAACCTGCTGGACATGAAGTCCCTCGAGGAGGAGGACGTCACCGGGATCTTCCAGGACAAGCAGATCCAGATTCAGCTCCTGGAGGCCTTTCTGAACTCCAGGGGCAGCACCTGTCTCTGGTACGCCAACCTGATCCGCTCCCTGGGCGTTCGGAACCTGGACGCCCACATCCTCTCCGTGCTGCCGGATCAGGACGATCAGACCCGGATCGGGCTCCTGGACCTGCTTTCCGACTCGGCCGGTCCCCGGGCGATCGAGGTGTTCGAGGAGCTCGTGGACCCGGAGAAACCCCGGCTGACCGCCGCGGTCCTGCGGGCCGCGGCCAGGATGGGCCGGGGCGTGGCCGGAGGGTTCATGCACCGGGTGTACGAGGAGTACGAGGACCCGGAGATCCGGGCCCGGGCCGTGGCCGGGTTGTACGGCGAAGACCCGGGTTCCTACGGCCGGGTCATCCGCTCCTGGCTGGAATCAAACGACGAGCGGGAGCGACGGGCCGGGATCATCGCGGCCGGGGGGGCCGGGGACGACACCTTTGTTCCTGCCCTGGAATCGGTCCTGGAGAGCGCGGAGGACGAGCAGCTTCTGGCGCTCGCGGTCCGGGGGCTGGCCCGGCTGGGGCCGCCCGACCTGAACAAACGGGTCCTCCCTCACCTCTCGCACCCGTCGGCCCTCGTGCGCAGGGCGGCCCTCGAGGCGGTCCGCGTCTCGGATGACGAGGCGCTTCGGAGGGTGATCCCACTCCTGGGGGACCGCGACGAGGAGGTCCAGGAGGCCGCCCTGAAGCGCCTTCGAAACGCCGAGCACCAGAACCCCGAGATCCTCATCGAGTCCCTGGGCCTCCCCGACCCCCGGCTCAGAGAGAACGTGTTCGAGCTTCTCGAAACGCTGGAAATCAAGGAGGTGGAGATGCTCCGGTTCGCCCGGGGCCAGCTGGAGCGCGCCTACCGCAACCTGGCCGAGGCCGGGGCCCTGACGGAGCTCGAGGAGAGCCCCCAGCGGGATCTCCTGATCGACCATCTGCTTCAGAAGAAGCGGGACCGGGTGGACACGGTCCTTCGGGTGCTCTCCACCCAGGACCGGTCGGGTCGGGTGCGGATGATCTGGCGGGGGCTCTTCTCCGCCGACTCGCGTCAACGGTCGAACGCGGTGGAGGCTCTCGACGACTTCGTCGGGTACGCCCTGTCCAAGATCATGGTCCCCCTGCTGGAAGAATCCGCGGAATCCGAGATGACCGAGGTGGCCCGAAAGGAGTTCAAGCTCGAAGGGTTTCGCGGGGACGCAGCCGGGTTGTGCCGTCACCTGCTCGAGAAGCATGACGGGGTGACCGTGATGCTGACCTTGAAGGTGATCGAGGCGGGCGGCTGTGAGGGCGTGGGGAGGGAGGCCTGCGAGCCGTTTCTCGAGGCGGAGAACCCCCACGTGCGGTACGTGGCCCGGGAGATCACCGAAAGCGAATCCTCCTCCAAGGAGACCGTGATGGAGAAGAGCATCAGCATACCGGACAAGATCCTTCACCTGAGGGGGATCCAGATTTTCGAGGGCCTTTCCGTAGGCGAGATGGCCGCCATCGCCTCGGTCACCGAGGAAACGGTCTTTCCCGCCGGGGAGGCCGTGATCCGGGAGGGCGAGGCCGGAGAGACCATGTACATGATCATCTCCGGCCAGGTCTCCGTCTGCAAGAAGCGGGCGGAGGGGGAAGAGATCGAGCTGGACAGGATCGACCCCGGGGACTACTTCGGCGAGATGGCCCTCTTCGAAGACGAGGTGCGCAGCGCCACCATTCGGACGGTCGAAGCCTCCCGCCTCCTGGTCCTCCACAAGCGCGAGTTCGAGGAGATCGTGCGGGAGTACCCGCAGATCGCCCTCCACATCTGCAAGGTTCTGAGCCACAGGCTTCGAAAGCTGCACGGGCGGCTGGAGGAGAGGGAGACGAGCTGAAGCGGGGCGGACCGCGCGGCGGAGAACCGGTGCCGCTCCGGGGGCGGCGTTCACGCAGGGGCTGCGGCCGGGCGGATCCCCATGACGAAGACGCCGATCTCGTGGCCTGTGCGGGGGTTGACGTACCGCCCGGCCAGACGCATGCCGTTCTTTTCGGTCAGCCGCAGGGCGGGGCGGTTGTCCATCCGGATGGTCACGTAGGCCTTGCGGCCCCCGGCGTGCCGGATGAGGCCGCTGACGATGGTTCCCATGATCCCCCGCCCCTCGTATCCCTCCGCCACGGCGGCGTATCCCCGTTCGAGGTGTCCGGTGAGATCGAGACCGGTTGCGGCCTCGATCTTTTTCCGGTAGGTCTCCTTGGGACGTTTGAGGACCTCGCATCCGACCACGCGGCCGGCGGCGTTCTCGGCATACCCGATGAGAAAGGCGTCCCGCAGCATCCCGTCGATCCAGGAGGTGCCGACAGCGCCTCCCCGCATCACGAGATCGCGGATCTCCAGCAGGTTCTTCGCCGGGATTCGGCCCGGAGATTGAAAGTGGAACGACACGGCACCTGTTTCCGGGGATCTGGGCATGGGTTCGGGACCTCCAGGTCCGGAGGATGATCGATCCCGGCGGGTCCGGCTTTCCCGGCTCCACCATGTATCGCCTGACGGCGAGATCGTACCCCAAACGGAGAGGCGTTTCAATTGCTTGTGGGCATCCTCACCTTTCGAAACCACCGGTACCACCCGAACCGGAGGCTCACCGAAGCCGCTCGAGCACGGGGACACCGGATCGTCCTGCTCCATCCCGCCCGGGTCTATCTGTCGGTCTCCCGGGACGGACACCGGCTGCGACATCTCGGGAAACCGTTCTCACCCGAGGTCGTGCTCCCGAGGATCGGCTCGACCATTCGGGAGTTTCCACTCACCCTGGTGCGCCAGATGGAAGGCATGGGCGTTCGCATGGTGAACGGCTCCGAGGCGGTGGGGCTCGCCAGGAGCAAGTTCCGAACCCTTCAGGCGCTCGCCCGGACCGGGGTCCCGATCCCCGAGTCCCGCTACGCCGGCAATGATCGGAACCTGGCCGCGGCCGTCCGGGACCTCGGGTCCCTGCCGATCGTGGTCAAGACCGCCCAGGGCCGCCAGGGCCGGGGGGTGTTCCTCGCCGAAGACCCGGGGGAGGTCCTGGATCTCTTCCGCGAGCACCCTCCGGACCCGGGGGGCGGCCTGGTGCTCCAGGAGTACATCCCCCCGGAGGACCGGTTGCGCGACATCCGCATCCTGGTGGTGGGGGCAAGGGTGGTCTCGGCCATGTCCCTGAAACCGCGCGGAGGAGACTTCCGGGCGAACGTTCATCTCCGCGGGCGGGCCGAAACCCTTCGCCTCACGGGAGCCATGGAGCGCGTCGCCCTGGGCGCTGCAGAAGCCCTCGGGCTTGATATCGCGGGCGTGGATGTGATACACAGAAAGGACAACGCCTTGCTGGTGGTCGACGTGAACTACAGCCCCGGCTTCAAGGGGCTGGAAGGCTGTACCGGCGATGACGTCGCCTCTCGAATCATTGCATACGCCACCTCTCCCAAAGGACGGGTCGGATGAGAATCGCTTTCCTCATGGACCGGCTGGACTCCATTGATCCGACCAACGAAACCACCAGCCATCTCATGTACGAGTGCAATCAGCGGGGACACACCGTCTGCTTCCTGGAGCCCCACGACATCTACATCCGAAAGAACGAGGTCGTGGCCCGCATGCGGAACATCACCGTGCCGCCCGACCAGTCGATGAAGCGATACTGGAGGTCCCTGATTCACAGTCTCAAGCGGGACGAGCTCATCTTCGAGACGATCACGGACCTCGACGCCCTGTTCCTTCGCAAGAACCCCCCGCTCAATCACCAGGCCATGGAGTTCCTGGACCCGGTCCACCACCGGGTGTTCATGATCAACAGCACCCGGGGGCAGCTCTTCGCCAACAGCAAGCTCTACACCCTGAACTTCCCGGAGATCATCCCGGAGACCCACATCTCGCGCGACCCCGGTCGGCTGAAGAAGATCATCGACGAGTTCGGCGGTTCCATGGTGGTGAAACCCCTCCAGCGCTTCGGGGGGGAGGGGGTCATCAAGGTCAGCGTCCGGGACCGGGAGAACCTGCACTCCCTCATCAACTACTACGTGCGCGCCTACCGCGCTTACCCGGACCGCGAGCCCATCATGGTCCAGGAGTACCTGGACGTGGTCCAGGAGGAGGGGGACGTCCGAATCCTCCTGCTGAACGGGGAGATCCTCGGAGCCATGAGGCGCCGGCCGCGCGACGGCGACTTCCGAACCAACATTCACGCGGGCGCGCGGGCCTTCCAGCACACCGTGACCGGCGAGGAGCGCCGGATCTGCGAGGTGCTCAAGCCGCGGCTGCTGCGGGACGGCCTGTTTTTCGTGGGCATCGACATCATCGGGAACAAGCTCGTGGAGATCAACTGCGTGAGCCCGGGGGGGATCCCCCGCATCAACCGTCTCGAAGGCGTGCGTCTGGAGGCGAACGTCATCGACTTCATCGAACAGAAGGTCACCGAGATGAATACGGGGACCTGAACGCAAACAGGGAGGAATCCACCATGCTGTCTACGAAGCCTCATCGCCGCCGTCTTTCCGTCCTTTGCCTCGTTGCGCTGGGGGTCGTCCTCCTTGCGGGGGGCGTGATCTGCGCGCCCGGGGCGCAGGCGGCCGACCAGGTCAAGGTCGGGCTGCTGGAGGAGCCGAAGACGCTGAATGTCTGGCTGGGAACCGACACCTGGTCCAGAAAAGTCATCGGCCTGATGTACTACCCGCTCTACATCCACGAGCCCGAGAACATGGAGCTCATCCCCTGGCTCGCAGAAAGCATGCCGGTGTTCGACGAGGAGTCGCTCACCTACACGGTCAGGCTGCGCGACGCCAAATGGTCGGACGGAACGCCCTTCACGGCCGAGGACGTGGCCTTCACGGTGAAGGTGATCAAGGACTTCAAGGACCGCAGCTACTACAAGTGGAAGTTCGTCAAGGAAGTGGAGGTGGTGGACGACCGCACGGTCCGCTTCCACCTGGAGGAGCCCATGGCCATCTTCCGGGAGCGGACCCTGACCACCCCGATCGTTCAGAAGAAGCAGTGGGCCCCCATCGCCGAGAAGGCGTTGAAGACCGAGAATCCCCTGGCCGCCCTGCGGAACCACCAGATCGAGCGTCCGGTGGGGACGGGCCCTTTCGTGCTCGAGGAGTGGAAGAAGGGCGCCTACGTCTTCATGAAGACGAACGAGCACTTCTTCGGAAAGGGGCTCGAGATCGCCGGCCGGGAGGTCGGCCCGTACGTCGACGGGATCATCTTCAAGGTGTTCGGCACCTCGGACGCGGCCATCCTGGCCCTCAAGAAGGGGGCCATCGACATGTTCTGGTGGCGGATCCAGCCCGGCTACATCGAGGAGCTGGAGGCCGACGAGGAGATCAAGCTCTTCACCAACGAGCGGAGCGCGCTCTACTACCTCGGGTTCAACGTCCGCAAGGAGCCGTTCGACAACGTCTCCCTCCGCCGGGCCGTCGCCTTTCTGATCGATCGGAACTTCATCATGCTCCGGGTCCTGCAGGGCTACGGGACCATGATGACCTCCATCGTACCCCCCGGCAACACCTTCTGGCACTGCCCGGACGTGCCGGAGTACGCGGACCAGGTCCTCCTCCGCGGCGAGCGTATCCAGAAGGCCTACGGGATCCTGAAGGAGGCGGGATTCACCTGGAAAAAGCCTCCGGTGAACGAGAAGGGGGAGGTCCAGAACGGTAAAGGAATCCGCTTGCCGGACGGGACCCCCATGGCGGACTTCACCATCCTGACGCCCCCGGCGGACTACGACCCGGCCCGGGCCATGGCCGGGGTCATGGTCCAGGAGTGGCTGCGGTCCGCGGGCCTGCCGGCATCGTCCAAGCCCATGGCGTTCGGCTCCCTCCTGGACCAGGTCAAGGGCCGGCACGATTTCGACATGTTCGTGCTGGGATACGGCAGCCTGAACCCCGACCCGAACTACCTGAAGAGCTTCTTTCACTCCGAGAACGACCAGCCGAGGGGCTGGAACATGAGCGGCTACCACAACCCCCGGTACGACGACCTGGCCGACAAGAGCGCCCGGACCATGGACCCGGAGGAGCGCCAGGACCTGATCTGGGAGATGCAGCGGATCCTCATGCGCGACGTGCCCTACCTCCCTCTCTACAACCCGCACCTGATCGAGGCGGTGCGGACGGACGATTTCGAGGGGTGGGTCCCCATGCTCGAGGGAATCGGGAACACCTGGTCGTTCTGCAACCTGAAACCGAAATGACCGTGGACCTCCGGGCGGCCCCGACCCCGCGATTCCCGCCCCGATCGCGGGCCGGAGGCCGTCCGGACCGTTGATCCGGGGAGCGAAACATTTCCCCGCGTCCCGTGCACGGAGGGACCTTGGAGCTCAGGAACTTCGTCTTCCGCCGCCTGATCCAGGTGGTGGTGATCTTCTTCATCATCCAGACCGCCCTGTTTCTGCTCTTCCGGCTGGCCCCGGGGGACCCGGTGGAGCGCATGGTGGACCCCACCATGACGCCGGAGGATGCGGATCGGCTGGTGGCGGTCCTGGGACTGGACCAGCCGCTCTGGACCCAGTACGCCATCTACCTCAAGAACTTCTTCCAGGGGGAGTTCGGGACCTCGTTCTACTACGGCCAGCCCGTGGTGGACATCATCTGGGACAAGCTGCCCAACACCATTCTCCTGTTCACCTCCTCGGTCATCCTGTCGGCCCTGGTGGGGATCGCGCTCGGAAAGATCGCGGCCTGGCGCAAGGGCACGCGGACCGACACCTGGCTCACCATCGGCTCCCTGGTGACCCACACGGTCTTCCTGCCGTGGCTGGCGCTCCTTTTCATCTGGATCTTCGCCTACCGTCTGGGGTGGTTTCCCATCACCGGCATGATCTCCGAGGACGTCTGGCTCAATCCGGACGCGGGGCTGTGGACCAAGGCCCTGGACATCGGCCATCACATGGTGCTTCCCCTGTCCACGCTCTTTCTCATCCACTTCGGCTCCAGCCTGCTCGTGATGCGAAGCAGCATGCTCGACACCCTGAAGGAGGACTATATCCTCACCGCCCGGGCCAAGGGGCTCACGGACAAGGAGGTGCGAAACCGCCACGCGGCCCGCAACGCGGCGCTGCCCGTGGTCACCGGCATCGGATTGAGCCTGGCCTTCTCCATCAACGGCGGGGCCCTGACCGAAACCGTCTTCACCTGGCCGGGGATCGGCCGGGAGCTCGTGTTCGCCGTGAGCCACAGCGACTACCCACTGGCCCAGGCGGCCTTTCTGCTGATCGCCATCGTCGTGCTCCTGGCCAACGTGATCGTGGACGTGCTGTACGCCTACCTGGATCCGAGGATCCGATACTGAGCCGGAGGGCCGGGGCTTCATGGAGAGCGTGAAACGATTCGACACCAGCCGGATGAAGCGATCCCACTGGCTCGCCCACTTCCTGGAAGGCTGGGCCATCTTCATCCAGAACCCGCTCGGAAAGGCGGGTGTCGGCCTCCTGATCCTGTTCGGCCTCATGGCCGCCGGAAGCGTCATCCCCCCCTGGATCGATCCCATGTACCAGCCCATGACGGGCGTGGATCCCGAGATCGCCAGCTCGGTGGGTCCCTCCCTGACCCACTGGCTGGGCACGGACTTCATGGGCCGGGACATCTTCAGCCAGCTCCTGGCGGGTGCCCGGATCGCCTTCATGGTGGGCGTGTCCGCAGCGTTCATGACGGTGGTCCTCGGAACGGCCATCGGCATGACCGCCGGGTACATGGGGAAGGCCGTGGACACGCTCCTCATGCGGCTGGCCGACATCATCATGGTCATGCCCACACTGCTCTTCGTGCTGATGCTCGCAGCCCTCTTCGGACAGCTCAATATCTGGACCATCGTTCTGATCATCGGGCTGTTCAGGTGGCCCGGCGTCTCCCGGGTGATCCGCTCCCAGACCCTCTCCCTGAAGCAGCGGCCCTTCATCGAGGCCGCAAGGGTCGCCGGGGCCGGCCACCTGAGGATCATCTTCCGGCACATCATGCCCAACGTGCTCCCGCTCTCCTTTCTCTACATGACCTTTCGCGTGACCTCGGCCATCACCATCGAGGCGGCGCTGGCCTTCCTGGGGTTCGGGGACCCGGGAACGGTCAGCTGGGGCATGATGCTCCAGTGGGTGTGGAAAACGGGCCACATGTTCCAGGCGCCCTACTGGCTGCTCCCGCCGGGGATCTGCATCTCGCTCATCACCCTGAGCTTCTACATGCTGGGCCGCGCCATGGACGAGGTCCTGGATCCCCGGCTGCGCAAGGAGGAAGACGCGTCGTGAACGACCGGACCGCCGGCGGGGGCGACCAGGCCCCGGAGACGGAAGCCCTCCTCCAGGTGGAGAACCTGAGCGTGGGGTATCGCACGAAGCGCGGCTTCTTGCGCGCCGTGGACGGGGTCTCCTTTCCCCTCCAGAAGGGCCGCAGCCTGGGCCTGGTGGGAGAGTCGGGGTGCGGAAAGACCACCGTGGGGATGACCCTCATGGGACTGTTGCCGCCGAACGGTGAGATCCGGGGCGGGCGCATCCTGTTCAAGGGCGAGGACCTCGTCCAGAAGACGGAGGAGGAGATGCGCCGGGTGCGCTGGAAGGAGATCGCCATGATCTTCCAGGCGGCCATGAACGCCCTGAACCCGGTGCAGCGGGTGGAGAAGCAGATTGCCGAGGCGATTCTGACCCACGCCCCGGACCTCTCGGAGGAGGAGGCGCTGCGCCAGGTGGAAGGGTTGTTCCAGATGGTGAACCTGCCGCACGATCGGATGCACGACTACCCCCACCAGTACAGCGGCGGCATGAAGCAGCGCGCCATCATCGCCATGGCCCTGGCCTGCAACCCGACCCTGATCATCGCGGACGAGCCCACCACCGCCCTGGACGTCATCGTTCAGCACCAGATCCTGGAGGAGATCAAGAACCTCCAGCGCGACCTGGGCATCAGCATCATCTTCATCTCTCACGACATCTCCATCGTGGCGGACGTGAGCCACGACATCGGGGTCATGTACGCCGGGCAGCTGGTCGAGTACGGAAGCCGGGAGGAGGTGTTCGGCGACCCCAGGCACTACTACACCCGCGCGCTTCTGGCCTCCTACCCTACCCTGGCAGGCGAGAAGCGGGACCTCGTTCCCATTTCCGGGGAGACGCCCAGCCTGGTGAACCCGCCCTCCGGGTGCCGGTTCTGCGACCGGTGCGAAGCGGCGGCCGAAGCCTGCAGTCTGGAGGCACCGGACTGGCTGGAGCTCTCCCCCACTCACCGGGTCCTCTGCGCCCGATGTCTCTCCTCGTGAGGAGCCCAGGAGGCAGCCAGTCATGCCACCGTCCCTGCTGAAGCTCGAAGAGGTCTCCAAGACATACCGGACCAAGTCGTCCCTGTTCGGAGGGCGCAAGGCGGGGCTGATCAGGGCGCTCCAGTGCGTCAACCTGGATATCCTCGAGGGTGAGATCTTCGGGCTGGTGGGGGAGAGCGGGAGCGGGAAGACCACGGCGGGGCGTCTCGTGGTGAGCCTGGAGTCGCCGGACTCGGGCCGGGTCCTGCTGAACGGAGAGCCCGTCTCCGGGCTTCGCGGCCGCCGCCTCAAGGCCTATCGCCGGCGGGTGCAGATGATCTTCCAGGACCCGTATCAGTCCCTCAACCCGCAGCTGACCATCTACGAGAGCGTGGTCGAGCCGCTCACCATCCATCGGCTCGCCTCGGGCGGTGAGCTCATGGAGCGGGTCCTGAGCATGATCCAGACCGTGGGGCTGTCTCCCCCCGAGGTCTACGTGAACCGGTACCCCCACCAGCTCAGCGGCGGACAGCGCCAGAGGGTGTCCATTGCGCGGGCCATGGTCCTGGAGCCCGACTTCGTGGTGGCCGACGAGCCCACGTCCATGCTGGACGCCTCCTACTCCGCCAAGATCTTCAACATCGTCCTGGACGTGCGAAAGCGCTTCGGGGTCACCATCCTGTTCATCACCCACAGCCTGGCGGCCGCGCGCTACCTGTGCGACCGCATCGCGGTGATCTACGGGGGGAGCTTGATGGAGGTGGGACCGGCGGAGGATGTGATTCACCGGCCGCTTCACCCTTACACCCGGGCCCTGATCGACGCGCTGCCCAAGTTCGGGGTCGCCGAGGGCATCCCCCGGTACGACACCCTCCTGGAAACGGAGCGGGACCAGGGGGGGGAGACCGTGGGCTGTCCCTTCTTCGCTCGCTGCCGCAAGGCCCACCGCACCCGATGCAGCAGGAACGTCCCGGGACTGGAACCGATGGGGCCGGGGCATTTCGTGGCCTGCTTGTTCCCGGGAGACGACGGGGGCGCCGGCGGGAAGGGATCGTGACCGCCGGCGAACCAACCCTCGCAGGGCGTCTCCAGCGCCTGAACGGGTCGGTGGTGGGGGTCGGGGTGACCGCGTTTCCCCGGTCGGGTCCTGCGGAATGGCTCCCGGGGTACCGCATCGCCTGCGTCCGCCGTACCGGGGACCTCTCCGCCCTCCGCCGGACCGCCGAGATCTTCTGCCTCGAGGAGAGGCTGGGAAGACCCCTCGAGGAGGCCGGGGACTCCGCGTCCCTCCTCTCCCACCCGGCCACCCGCCGCTACCTGGCCGGGCTTGCCCGGCCGGTCCGCCTGCTCCTGTACCAGTCCTCGTTCGAGATCGAACGGCTCGCCGCGGAGGAAGGCTGGCACCTCCTGGCCAACCCGGCGGCTCTCCGGGTGCGGGCGGCGGATCGCGCGTTTTTCCAACAGCTTGTGGCATCGCAGGGGCTCCCGGCCGGCCCGGGGTGCATCGTCTCGTTCCGGCGCTTCCTGGAGCGGCCCTACGCATCCTGGGCCCGGGAGATGGGACCGAGGCTGGCCGTCCAGCTGCCGGACGTGGTCCAGGGCGGAGGCCGTTCCACCTTCTTCCTGGAGGATGCGGAGGGCCACCTGCGGGTGCTGGAACGGATCCGCCCGGGGACCTGGATGGGGAAGCGGTTGCACCGGGTATCCGTACGCACCTTCATCGAGGGAGAGCCGGCCAGCGTGACCGGATGCGTCCTCGGAGGCCGGACCCGGCTCGCCCCGTTGCAGAGGCAGGTGATCGATCCCCCCTGGATCGCAGGGACCGGATCGAGCGGGGTGTTCGGAGGACACTCCTGGGGCGGGGAGGGATGGTCGGAGCCCGTGGAGGCCGAGGCCCGGAGACAGGCCCTGGCTGTGGGCCGGGTGCTGGCCTCCATGGGGTACCGGGGGGTGTTCGGGCTGGATCTCCTGGTGGACCGGACCCGGGAACGGGTGGTTCCGGTGGAACTCAACCCCCGCCTCACCGGGGCCCTCCCCGTGCTGACCCAGATCCAGTCGGCTCAGGGGGAGACGCCCCTGGAGCTCCTCCACCTGCTCTCGTTCCTGGCCCCGCAGAGGACGGTTCCAGGGGAGGAAACCCGACTCGGGGCCCTGCGGGGCGCCCACCTGGTCCTCTTCCGGGGGCGGGAAGGCGCGTCCGGGATTCGGCTTCCCGCGGGCCTCTACGAACGGGGGGACGCTTCGAGGACCCTGCGAAAGATCGGGGAGGCGGCCGATCTTCGGGAGATCCACGCGGCGGACCAGTTCATCCTCTGCGACGGTCCACCGTTCGAGTGGGAACACCCGCCCTCCAGTTCGGAGCTCGACCCGCTCGAGCGGGTCGGCCGGCTGGTGTTCCCCGGACCGGTCCTGACCCCGGACGGCGCGTTCAGACCCGGAACCCTGGACCTGGTGAGGCAGGTGCTGAACCTTCGACTACCCCCCTGACCCCCTTCTTGCCCGGTAGTAGCCGGCGACGGCATCGAGCCGCTCGAGGTAGGTCCCCTGGAAATGGTAGCCGCCGTATCGCGCCACCTCGTCCCTCAGCCGTTGGGCCATGGGGAGGACGTCGATGCCGTAACTGTTGATCCCCTCGCGGTCTGCGTCGTGAAGGATGAGGACGGCGTAGTAGCTGATGAGGAGGCGGAGCCAGGTCGCCCGCCGGAACAGGTAGGACCGGCCGCCGATGGTGTTCATGAAAAAACCCGCATAGCGGTAAAGGATTTCCTGCGAGGGTCGGATGCCTCGGGGATCCGGGCATCGCCCGCCCAGGGTCAGCCACGGGTAGAGGATGTCCAGGTTGAGCTCCAGGGTGTCGCCTTCGTGCTCGATCACGTCCTTGGCCAGATGGATCTCCCGATCGTCCAGCACCCGGAACAGGTGGTAGATGTTCCGGGTCATGACGGCCGGGTCCAGGCCCTCGCCGGCGGGAACCGGTGGCCGTGCGGCGAGCTTGCCCAGAGCCCGGACGAAGACGGACCAGGCGTCGGCGTCCCGGGTCAACCGCCGGACGTACTCCTGCTCGTCCAGGTAGCCGAAAAAATCGCGGACGTCGCGCTCGATCCTCGCACACTCGTCCACGCGGTCCTCGACCTCCGGGACCCTTCCGCCTTCGAGGGTGCCGGCCGGTCCCAGCTCTCCTTCGACTGCGGGCGCTTCCAGCGGGGAGGAGACCGCCGGGGGTTCGGGGCCGGCGGGGACGGGTTGCCTGGGCACCTCGGGCGAGGGCGGCTCTTCCCTCATGGGTTGCAGTCCGCCCGCCGGTTCCGAAGCCGGCTCCTCGGCCGGTCCGGAGAGCAACAGGTACGCGATCAGGCCGGCCACGGCGAGGAAGACGAGAACGAGAATCCAAAGTCCGGCGCGGCTCCTGCCTTTTCGTTCCATGCGACCTCCTGGTCCGGTGCTGTTCCGGTGGATGGGGGATGCGCCGGTCTAGGCGCCCGCCGGCGATTCTCCGGCCACGGGCTCCGTGGTGTCCGCGGCGGGTGGCGGTGCGGGGTACGGGATGCGGATGGTGACCGACGTCCCCTCGCCTTCGTTGCTCTCGATGTGGATCTCGCCGTGGTGATTCATGACGATCTGGTGGGCCATGGTCAGCCCCAGACCGCCTCCCCGCGCCTTGGAGGTGACAAAGGGATCGTAGACGGAGCGGACCTGATCCTCCCGAATCCCTTTTCCCGTGTCCGAGATGCGGATGGACAGGCGGCCCTTCTCGCCGAGGATGCGAACGCCCAGGATGCCGCCGGGCTGCATGGCCTCGAGACCGTTTCGGGCGATGTTCAGGACGGCGCGGGCGATCTGGGTGCAGTCCATCTCCACCGGGGGGATGTCGTCCTCGACCTGTAAGCGCGCCTCGGCCTGGAACTCCCGGGCCATGGCCTCGATCTTGGGGGCGATCTCCTCGAACACCGCCTCGATGCGGTTGGGCGCGAGGGTGGCCGTCTGCACCTGCGAGAACTCGTGGACCTGCTGCACCAGGCTCTCGAGCCGGGCCGTTTCCTCGAGGATGATGCCGGCGTATCGGGCGAGGCACTCCTCGTCCTTCGACCGGGTCCGGATCCTTCGCGCGAAGCCCCCGATGGTCATGATGGGGTTGCGGATCTCATGGGCGACCCCTTGCACGAGGTGCCCCATGGCGCTCAGACGCTCGCTTCGAATGAGCCGCTCCTGGGTCTCGAGGAGCTCCTTCTCGGTGAGCTGGAACTTGCGCTGGAGACGCCGGTAGAGCTTGGCGTTCTCCAGGGCCACGGCGATCTGCTGGGAGGCCGCGGTGAGGAGCTCCAGGTCGGTCCGGGTGAACGTCCCCCCGGACTTCTTGTTGATGACCTGGAGGGCGCCGACCGATCTGCCTCGGACCACCAGGGGGACGCAGATCATGGAGCGGGTCCGGAAGCCGGTCATCCGGTCGAACCGGTCGCTGAACCGGGGGTCCTTGGGGGCGTCCTGGATCACGACGGGCTCGCCGGTCTCCACCACCTGCCCGGCGATGCCTTCCCCCACCCGGATCCGGATGCCGCGGACAGGCTCCTTCTTCTCCCCGCGCGCGAGGCGAACGAAGAGATCCCCCGTGGCCTCTTCCAGCTCATAGACGGTGCTGGCCATGGCGTCCATGAACTCTTCGGCCCACTGCATGGCGTGGTCGAGCACGGTCTCGATGTCGAGGCTGGAGTTGACGAGCGCACCGAACCGGAGAATGGTCTCCAGCTCCCGCAGATACAGTTCCTCCCGGTTTTCGTGCAGTTCGCTCAAACCGTGGTGTCCCCGGTGTGGGTTCTCTCCTCGGGCAGGGCGATTCGGAATGGTGCCCATTATATACAGAAGTTTGCTCCGGGGTGCAATGAAAACCACGGCCCGCGACCAGGCGGAGGGAGCCGGCCCCCCGCGGCATGGGCGCTCGCACGAGGGGCTCGTTCGGGTGATGCGCAGACAGGGTGGCCCCACATGGGGAGCCGACAAAATCGATTCCTTGTGGCTGGAAATGTGCTATAACCGGACGTCTCGAAAGGGGGGTCGACACCATGCGGGTGCTTCTCACGAACGACGACGGCATCCACGCGCCGGGGCTCATGGCGCTTCACCGGGAGCTCCGGGAAGCGTTCGAGGTCCACGTGGTGGCGCCGGAGGTGGAGATGAGCGCCGTGGGTCACGCCATCACCCTGAGCACGCCCCTCCGGGTCCGCCCGGTGTGGCGGTCGGGGGCGTTCTTCGGCCACGCGGTCTCGGGCACGCCGGCCGACTGCGTCAAGATCGCCGTGCAGGAGCTGCTGCCCGAGCCGCCCGATGTCGTGCTCTCCGGCATCAACCTGGGCGCCAACGTGGGCGTGAACGTCCTTTACTCCGGGACGGTCTCCGCCGCCACCGAGGGCGCCTTCCTCGGCATCCGGTCGGCGGCCATCTCCCTGGACACGATCCGGGACCCGGACTACCGGTTCCCCGCGGCCTTTGCCCGGGAGCTCATCCGCTATCTCACGGAGAACGGCCTCCGTCCCGGCACGGCCCTCAACGTGAACGTCCCCTCCCTGCCGCCTTCCCGGATCGCCGGGGTGTCCGTGACGCGTCAGGGCGTCAGCCGGTTCAAGGAGCGCTTCGACCGCCGCATCGACCCCCGGGGCAACGCCTACTACTGGCTCACCGGCGAGATCCCGGTGGAGCCGGAGAACCCGGACACCGACGGCGCCGCCCTCAAGGAGAACCGGATCACCATCACCCCCATCCACTACGACCTCACCAGCGTCGAGGACGTGGAGCGGTTGCGGGCGCGGAGGCTTCCGGAGTTCCGGCATCTGTCGGGATCGGACGAAGGAACGTAGAGGCCGTTCCCGCGAGCGCCCGGTTCGGTCCAGGCCGTCCAGCCGCTCCGGTTACTCCTCGCCCCCCTCGGCCGCCATGCGCTTGTAGGCCTCGAAGCGGTCCCGCGCGTCCTCCTCGGCCTTCTGGAAGAGCTTCTCCGCGTTGTCCGGGAAGGTGCGGGTCAGGCTGGAGTACCGGACCTCGCCCATGAGGAACTCGCGGAAATCGCCGGAGGGCTCCTTGGAGTCGAGGACGAAGGGGTTCTTCCCCTCTTCCTCGAGACGGGGGTCGAACCGGTAGAGCGGCCAGTAGCCCGTCTCCACCGCCTTCTTCATCTCCTCCTGGCTCAGGCCCATGTTGATCCCGTGGTTGATGCAGGGGGCGTAGGCGATGAGGATGGAGGGGCCGGGATAGCTCTC
>CAYUBQ010000045.1:0-31021 GCA_964443135.1 uncultured Desulfobacterales bacterium
TCCACCGTGGCGTGGCCGGTGAGCATGATGACCTCGGTCAGGGGCTTGGTTCCCTTGATCCGCTTCAGGGTCTCCACCCCGTCCATGTCCGGCATGAGAACGTCCAGGATGACGACGTCGTAGTTGAACTTCGCCGTCTTCTCCGCAGCGTCCTTCCCGCTCTGAGACACGGACACGTCGTAGTCCCGCAGGGCGAGACGCTCCGACAGGGCCTCCACGAACTCCGGTTCGTCGTCCACGATCAAAACTCTGGTTTTCATTTTCCTTTCTCCTTTCCTTTCGTGACGAAAGACGTCACCTCAGGGTTCGCCGCCCCCGGCAGCTCCAGGATGATCTCGTCCCCTGATTGCGTGAACCGGACCTCCGCCCCGATGGCGCGGGCCAGATCCAGGTGACGCTCCGATGGAAACTCCGGTTCCTCCCCCCCCTGAACGCCGGTGATCCGCACCCGGCCTCCGGGCTCCGCTCCCTCCGGAACGATTCCCAGCCGCTTCTCCGGAGCCGCCGCCCCCATGGCGTGCTCCAGGCAGGCCCACAGGAGGGTCTCCGCGAACACCGGGTTGGTCCTTACCCGGACCGGGGCATCGGGAACCCGGGTCTCGAAGGTGACCCCGTGCATCGCTGCAATCCGGCCGGAAAGGGCCGCGAGAAGCTCGACGGTCCCGCCCAGGTCCAGGTCCGCCACCGGCTCGTCCATGCTGTGAGCGAACCGGTTCATGTTTTGAACGATGCCGTCGGCCTTCATGGCCTGATTTCCGATTTTTCCGGCGAGGGCCAGCATGCGTGCCGGGTCCAGATCGCCTTTCCTCTCTCCCATGGTGATCAGGTCTTCCATCAACCCGGCATTCTCCCGAATGACCGCGAGCGCATTCTTGATCTCGTGGGTTACGGAGGCGGTCACCCGGCCGAAGAACTGAAATCCTTCCTCGCCCAGTGTCTCGAATGCGTCATCCATGCCCCTCTCCTCCTTCCCCGACGACTTCCTTCATCTTTTTCAGAAGCTCGTCGATCCCGACGGGCTTGACCAGGTAGAAATCGGCCCCGGCCTCCGAGGCGCCCGCCCTGAAGTCCGCCTCGGACCCGTGCCCCGTCAGAAAGATGAAGCCCATGCCGGGCGCCTTCTCCTCCATCTTCTTCTTGAGCGCAATCCCGCTCATCTTCGGCATCTTCACGTCGAGCACGGCGACGTCATATGCATGACGGTCCAGGCTGTCGAGCGCGTCCTGGCAGATGACGAACCAGTCCGCATGAATGCCTCTCAGGGACAAACGCTCCGCCAGCGCTTCCACGAGCTCCGCCTCGTCGTCCACGAGCAAAACCCTCATCAGACCCGCTCCTCCTTCCCCGCAGCACGCGTGGGAATGTAGACCTTGAACCGCGTCCCCCGCCCGACCCGGCTCTTGACCTTGATGTGGCCGCCGATCTCCTGCACCAGCCCGTACGTGATGGACAACCCCAGCCCGGTCCCGCCCTTCCGGGTCTTGGTGGAGTAGAAGGGCTCGAAGATCCGGGAGAGGTCCTCCTCCGGGATCCCGCAGCCGTCGTCCTCGAAGGTCACGACCACGAAATCGTTCGTTTTCCTCTCCACGCGGATGTCCAGTCTCCCGCCTTCCTCCACCGCGGCGAAGGCGTTGTTGATGATGTTCAGAAAGATCTGCTGGAGCTTGCCCCGATCGCACTCGAACGGAGGAACCTCCTCGGGGAACTCCAGGCGGACCTCGATGTCCCTCAGCTCGGCCTCTTTCTCCAGGAACCCGAGCACCTGCTCGATCACCTCCCTGATACGGACCTCTTCGACGTCGGCCTCCAGGTTGCGCGCGAAGTTCAACAACCGCTTGGTGATGGTGCCCGCCCGCTCCACCGAGGCCAGGACCGAGTCCACCAGACCGAGGAGACGTTCGTTCCGTTCGTACTCCTTTTTCAGCCTGAACAGGTCCTGGATCAGGCCCGCCTTCTCGTTGATGACCGCCAGGGGGTTGTTGATCTCGTGGGCCACGCTCGCGGCCAGGCGGCCGATGGAGGCCATCTTGTTGGCGTACTCGATCTGGTGGAGTGTGGCGACACGCTTCTGGTCCGCGATCTGGATCCTGCGCACCATGTAGGTGGACATCCCGAGAATGACCGCCATGATGATGCTGGCGCTGACCAGGAGGAAGACGATCAGCTCGAGACGGATCCGGGCCCAGGGCTTCATCAGCTCCTTCTTCTTCTTGATCACCATGAGAATGAAGGGCCCTTCCTCGATGTAGCGGTAGCCGATGAAGAGCTCCTCCCCGGCCGCGTTGCGCTCCTCCATGAGCCGGGTCTGCGGCGTGTACGCCGGAACCGGGAGCGGAAGCTCGGCCAGCACGTCCCCATAGTGACGCGAAGGCGTCTGGAGAACCCCCTCCCGGTTGATCAGAAACGCGTCCCCCTTGCCGCCGAGCTCCAGGTTGAAGAGCAGGTTCTCGAAGGGTCGAATGCTCAGGGCGGCCCGGAGGACATAGAAGGAACCCGCTTCGGTCTCTCCCCTGACCGCGATCACCATGTGCGGCACCTGGCGGTAGCCGAGAAAGACGTCGCTCGCGTGAACGCCGTACTCCGCCACCTGCTCGAACCATTCCTGACCGCTGTAGTCCTTCCCTTCCAGGCGATAGGGGCCGATGTAGTTCACCTGGGACCCCGATGCGTCGATCACGCCGAGGTCCACGAACCCCCCTCCGAAGCTCCGTCCCAGGTCCGACAGAATGTTCTCCAGCCTCTCCGGGTCCCTCAAGGATTCGAGGTCGTTGTCGTGAACGATGAAGTCGAGGGCGGATTTCCGCTCCGTCAGAAAGAAGGAGATCGCCCTCCGGTTGTTGGAGACGATCCGCGCGGTCCTGAGCTGGAACTCGGACTCGATGGCCTGCTGCATGGCGGTGTAGTTCGCCACGGTGATCACGATGAGGGGCAGCAGGGCGACGCCGCCCGTGAGCATCACGGCGAGCTTCCAGATCCTCCGGTAGTCGAAGGTGTGGCGCGATGCGCCGGGTGCGGACTCCCCCCCGTCCCAGAAAGGCGGTTTGATGGTTTCCCAGAGACGCATCCGAAGCCCCGTTTCGAAAGGGGTCATCCCTCCACGCGGCGGAAAGGGCCGATCCTCACGTTGCACCGCCCTCGCCCTTCCTGTTGATGATCTTTTCGTTGGCCCGCCGGATGGTTTCGCTCAGCAGGTCGATGTCCACCGGTTTCTGCAGATAGGCGAAGGCCCCCAGGTCCATGCAGGTGGCCTTGTCCGCCTCGGAACCGTGCCCGGTCAAGATGATGACCTCGATGCCCGGGTTGGTCTGCTTGACCCGCCGCAGGACCTCGATCCCGTCGATGCCCGGCATCCTGAGGTCCAGGATCATCACCTCGGGCTCGTCCTCCCGGATCAGCTCGAGCGCCGACTCCCCGTCGTAGGCCACGGCGGAACCCATGTCCCGCATGAGCAGCCGCTCGGAGAGCGTCTGCACGAACTCCCGCTCGTCGTCCACCAGGAGGACCTTGGACGGTGTCTCGAAGTCGTACTTGCGGTAGATGTCCGCCTGGTGGAACCCGGGTCCCACTTTCGTCTTCACGTTCTTCACCCCCTCGACGGCCCCGGCGATCTGCCTCAGCTCCTCCTCCAGCCGGGCCAGCATGAGCACGTGCTTGTTGATGGTGAGCGTCACCTCCCCGTCCCTGGCCTTGACCCCCACGTTGTGCCCCTCCTTCACGAGGACCACCTCCACGCGGGCGGACAGGAGAAAGTCGTCCACCGCCTTCCGGGACCGCTCGGTGGGTTTCACCACCTCCCGGTCCAGGTTTTCCTCGATGAGCCCGAGGACCTCTTCCGGATCCCTCTTGTCCGTCGGAATCAGCATGTCGTACATGCGGGGATCCCAGGGATCCCTCGTGTCGCGGACCCCCGTGACCCAGGAGGCCCGGTCCTCGTCCTGCTTGCGGATCAGCCGGACGGCCTCGCCCTCGGCCATTCCGTAGACATCGGTTGCGACCTTCAGGCGCGACGACATGTCCGCGATCAGACAGACCCGGAGCACGTGATGGATCTCCTGCGGTATGAGGTGCGCGATAAACCCCTCCACGATGGGATCGTCCGACGACAGCCTCTCCGCGAGCGCCAGCTTGAGATGGGCGACGGACCGTTCGCGCTCGTGTGTGAAACGGTTGAAGACGGACGTCTTCGCGGTGAAGGCCCGTTCGATCTTGCTCCCCGGCATGCCGGAGAGCCTTTCGGCCGCGGCCACGGCATCCGTGTCCGGGAACAAGGGTTTTCCGGTCCTCTCCCGAAGGGCGGCGACGATCTCCTCCTCGCGGCAGAACGTCCCGCTGAACATGCTGATCACTGACATATCGGCCCCCTCTTTCCCGGCACTCAGGCGATTCGGCAGACGTTGACGAGCGGGCAGAGATCCTCGCCCTCCGCCCCGTGTGTGTGTCCGTGCACGGCGTCGACGGCCTTCTCCATGGTGGGATGGAGGTGGTCGCGTCCGATCTTCTCCGTGAAATGCGTCCTCTCCAGCACCTCCATGACCGACTCGTTCACCCCGCTCAGCGAGATGTCGATTCCCGCGCTCCGCACGGTGTCCACCATCAGCGAGAGGACCTCCTCCCCGGACGCGTCGATGTCGTTGATCCCGTTCGCCACGATCACGATGTGCTTCAACTCCCGCTTCCGCCGCATCAGCTCGTTGATCTTGTCCTCCAGGTAGCTGGCGTTGGCGAAGAACAGGGAGCCCTCGAACCGCACCAGGGCCACGAACCGGCACTCCTGGAGCTGGTGAGTGGAGGCGCACCGGAACGACATGTCCTCGAAGCGGGCCAGGGAGGCCACCTTCGGCCTCATGCTCTTGTAGACGAACACGCCCAGGGACAGCACGACGCCGATCATGATGCCCCGGTCCAGGTGTGGCGCGAACCCCAGGGTGGCGACGAACGAGATGATGGCGATGGCGCCGTCGTACCACTGGGCCTTCCACGCGTGCACGAAGCCGGAGACGTTGATGAGCCCGATGACGGCCATCATGATCACGGCGGCCAGCACGGACTGCGGCAGGTGATAGAGCAGGGGCGTGAAAAAGATCAGCACGATCACCACCGCCATGCTCGTGAACACGCTGGAGAGGCCGGACACCGCGCCGGCCTGGAGGTTCACGGCGGACCTGGAGAAGGAGCCCGAGGTCGGGTAGCTCTTCCCCACGGCGCCGCAGATGTTGGCGAGCCCCTGTCCGATCAGCTCCCGGTTGGGGTCGAGCCTCTGTCCGGTCTTGGCGGCCATGGCCTTGGCAATGGAGATCGCCTCCATGAAGCCCAGGAGGGAGATGATGGCGGCGAAGGGAAAGAGGTGGAGAATCAGCCGGAGATCGATTCGCGGCACGCTGAGGGACGGAAGCCCGCTGGGGATCGCGCCGACGACCGCACCGCCGCCCGTCATGGTGAGGGATTCCTCCGAAAGGGGATTGTTTCCCACCCGGACCCGCCAGACCCGGCCGTCGTGGGTCACGCCCTCCGGCAGGTTCCCCTCGAGGTAGAAGTACCTCTCTCCTTCCGGCCTTTCGACCCCGCGGAACAGGAGGTTTCGGATCCGTTCCCGGAGCTGGTGGGCGTCCTCCTTGAGGTGCTCGATCTTCAAGGTGAGAATGCCGGCGTCGTGCTCGGCCTCGAGCGCATCCACCCCGCCCCGGCTTCCGTCGCCCGCCTCCTCCAGGGTGCTGTAGGCCCGGGATCGCCGCTCGGAGAGCACGGGGATTTTCCGGACCGTCTCGTTGAACTCCTGGATCAGCCCGCGGGCGTCGGGCGACCGGATCTGTGCCAGGTCCACCCGGGCGTTGTGCTGGAAGCCCGTCGCCCAGGAGATCAAGGTGGTCACCGTCACCGCCACCAGGACGCTGGGGATCTTGGGAGAGATCCAGCGCAGCCCGTACATGATGATAAAGGCCAGGGCCCCCATGAACAGGGTTGGCCAGTGGGTGTAGTGGACGGCCGCCTCGATCACCCGGACGATCGTCTCGTAGTGGTGGGACGCCTTGTCCACGTAAACGCCGAACATCTTGGAGAGCTGGGAGGAGGCGATGATGATGGCCGCGGCGTTGGTGAACCCGTTGACCACGGGGTGGGAAAGGAAGTTGACCACCACACCGAGTCGCAGGATTCCCAGGGAGAACTGGAAGGCCCCCACCATCAGCGCCAGCATGATGGCGTATGCGATGTACCCCTCGCTGCCCGCGGTGGCCAGCGGCTCCAGGGAGGCCGAGGTCATGAGCGACACCACCGCCACGGGCCCCGTGGCCAGCTGGCGGCTCGATCCGAAGAGCGCTGCGATCATGGGCGGAAGAAAGGAGGCGTAGAGACCGTAGTAGGGAGGAAGGCCTGCGAGCTGCGCATAGGCCATGGACTGCGGAATCAGGACCAGCGCCACGGTCAGACCGGAGACGGCGTCGACCCGCAGGTTCTCCAGGCTGTACCCCTCGAACCACTCCAGGAAGGGAAACAGCCGGGTCACCAGCCCCTGGAACAGGCTCCCTCTATGACCCACCCCCGGCGATTCTTCGACAGACTTCGATAAGCTCATTGTACAAAGACCCTGCGTCGTAGAGTTGATAGGTGTTGAGCCGGGCCAGACCGTCCACCATGGAGAACAGAATCATGGCCGTCTTCCTGGCCGGCACGCCGTCGATGGAACCGTCCTCCTGGCCCCGGGCGACGGCCCGCTCGTACACATCGATGAGGCACTCGTAGATGGCTTCCAGATGCTCCTTGCAGGCCGTGTTGATCCTGGCGAGCTCGTGGGCGTCGTGCCGGTGGAGGAGCAGGAACCGGTCGTCCATCCGGCCCGAGAGGGAGAGGTGGAAGGTGACCATCCCTTCCAGCATCTCCAGGCCGGTGGCGAACTCGGCCTCCTGCAGGTACCGCTCGAACTCGCCGACAATGTCCTTCTCGAGCCGCTGGAGGATGGAGATGAACAGGTCCTCCTTGCTCTTGAAGTGATAGAAGATGGTGCCCTCGGCCGCACCGGTCATCTTGGAGATCTCAGACATGCCGGCGTCCTTGAACCCCTTGGTGGAGAAGAGGACGGTGGCGGCGCTGAGGATGGCTTCTTTCTTCGACAAGGCAGGCTCCCGGGCCTCGATCTGTACCCTCAAAAACCGACTGAGCGCTCAGTCGGTTTTTTTGTACCGCGCATGGCCCCCCTTGTCAAGCCCGAAATCAAAAAAGCGGCTCGACGGATCGAGGAGAGGCGCGCCGCAGGGGCGTTTCAGGAATAACCTACCGGATTTCCATTTATTTCAGACTGGGGCAGGGATGTTCGTTCGTACCCGGATGCGGACCCGCACCCGGTCCTTCTACCCTCCAAACACCGCCGGCAGGGCCTCTTCCCGAATCCGTTCCCAGAGGTCCTCCCCGCCGAAGCTCTCGATGTAGACCTTCATCTTGGGCTCGGTCCCCGAGGGGCGGATGGCGAACCAGGAGCCGTCCTCCAGCAGGACCTTGATGCCGCCCACGGGAGCGCCGTTTCCCGGCGCCCGGGTCAGCACCTTCCGGACCGCTTTCCCCGCCACGCGGGAAGGGCCGAAAGCCTCCGGCGAGAGCCCGGCCAGCACGGACTTCTGCTCGTCCGTGACGGGACCGTCCGATCTCCGGTACAAGGGCTCGCCGTACCGGGGGATGAGAATCTCCCGGTAGATCTCGGAGGGGGTCCGGTCCGTCCTCGCCAGGATCTCGGCCGCCAGGAACGACATGCAGAACCCGTCCTTGTCCGTACACCAGACGGAGCCGTCCCTGCGGAGGAACGAGGCCCCGGCGCTCTCCTCCCCGCCGAACGCGAGCCGGCCCTCGAGCAGCCCCTGCACGAACCACTTGAACCCCACGGGGACCTCGAAGAGGGTTCGTCCCAGACCCTCCACGACCCGGTCGATCATGGAGCTGCTCACCAGGGTCTTGCCCACCTGGAGCGCCGCGTCCCAGGAAGGGCGGTGCTGCAGGAGGTACCATATGGCGACGGACAGGTAGTGGTTGGGGTTCATGAGGCCGGCGGCATCGACGATCCCGTGGCGGTCCACGTCCGGGTCGTTTCCCCAGGCGAGGTCGAACCGGCCGGCGAGCGCAATCAGCCCGGCCATGGCGTAGGGGGAGGAGCAGTCCATGCGGATCTCGCCGTCCGCGTCCAGGGTCATGAACCCGAAGGCGGGGTCGACCCGCTCGTTCACCACCTCGAGGTTCAGGCCGTAGGCCTCGGCAATGGCCCCCCAGAAACCCGCCGAGGCGCCGCCCATGGGATCCACCCCCAGACGGAGGCCGGCCCCCCGGACGGCGTCCATGTCCACCACCTCGCCGAGATCGCGGACAAAGGGCGTGATGAAATCGCGCTCCTCCGTGGTGTCGGCCTCCCGGGCCCGGCGATAGGGGATCCGTCGAACGGCCGTTGGTTCCTTTTTCATCAGCGCGTTGGCCCGGTCCTGGATCCGGCGGGTGACATCCACGTCCGCCGGTCCCCCGTGAGGCGGGTTGTACTTGAAGCCGCCGTCCCGGGGCGGGTTGTGGGAAGGGGTGACGACCACGCCGTCCGCGAGCCCGGAGGAGTTCCCCCGGTTGTGCTCCAGGATGAGATAGGAGACGACCGGTGTGGGCGTGTACTCGTCTCCGGCGTGAATGACCACGTGCAGGCCGTTTCCGGCAAAGATTTCCAGGGCCGTCCGGAAGGCCGGCTCGGAAAGCGCGTGGGTGTCGAACCCCATGAACAGGGGGCCGTCGATGCCCTGCTCCCTGCGGAACTCGCAGATGGCCTGGGCGGTCGCGGCGATGTGGGCCTCGTTGAAGGTGCCGCTCAGGGACGACCCCCGGTGCCCGGAGGTCCCGAAGGAGACGGGCCCCGAGGCCTCGTCCGTGAAGTAGGAGGAGACCAGCCTGGGCACGTGGATCCTCATGGATGCGGGGACCGTTTTCCCCGCCAGCTCGTGAACCGCCATGATCAGCGCACTCCTTTCGTCTCCGTTTCGAGCGAATCAGCGAAAACCGTTTGTCGATCCCGCCGGATATGGTATGTCTGAACTGTCACTCAGGGTACCACACCCGGGCTCCCCGGGGAAACGTCCATTCCTGCAGCAGCACCCCCGAGTCACGCATTCCGTGGTTGACGGCTTCGCAGAGACCCGCTCAGCCGCCGGACAGGCCCTGACTTTTCGAAACCACCAGGGCGAACCTGCAGGTTCGGGGCTGTTCACGACGCCATCATGGTTCGAATCGTCTCCATCCTCACGGCCGTGGCCATCTCGTCCCTCATGTACTGGGGGATCGTGGCCGCCCTTCGCCGGGAAAAGGCCCGTCAGTACGTCGTCGACCACCCTGCACTGCACCCGAACGCCATCTGCATCTGGCGCGTCCTGATCGGACTCCTCGGCATGCTGCTCTACTTCGTGCTGGGTCACCAGTTCTGGGGCATTCTCCTTTTCACCGTCTCGGCCTTCCTGGACGGCGTGGACGGTCTCGTCGCCCGCAGGTGCGACCTCGTCACCGGGTTCGGCGAGGAGATCGACCCCCTCTGCGACAAGCTCACCTATCTGCCGCCCATGGGGTTCTTCGCATACCAGGGACTGATCCCCGTCGCCGCCTTCTGGACCCTCACCGCGATCGAGTTCCTGGGCCAGTTCGTGGTCCGCCATCTCCTGAAGCGGTTCACCTCCTTTTCGATTCAGGCGAACAACTTCGGGAAGATCAAGGCCGTTCTTCTCTTCGCGCTGATCATCTACCTGGCCGTCCTGGACGACGCCCTGAAGGTCCCGGACTTCACCACCCAGCTGCTCTACCTGAGCATCATCATGTCCCTCGCCTCCATCGTCTTCAAGGCCATCCCCAACCGGCTGTACGCGGACATCCTCAGCATCCTGAACCTCCTCTGCGGGACTCTGGGAATCGTGCTCGTGTTTCGGGGCCACTACGTCCTGGCCGCGCTCGCCATCCTGGCCGGGCAGGTCTTCGACCTGTTCGACGGGCGCATGGCGGAGAAGCACGGAGGCACCCGGTTCGGACCCTGGCTCGACGACATCGCCGACCTGACGAGCTTCGGCCTGTGCCCGGCGCTTCTCGTGTCCGAGCTGGGCCGGTTCAGCCCCCACGCCGTCGTCCTCGGCGCGCTCTACTTCCTCGCGGTCTCCTTCCGGCTCTGGCGCTTCGTCATTCAGGACAAGCGCGATCGGAACATCCCGAAAGGGGCGTTCAACGGCCTTCCCAGCCCGGCGGGCGCCCTGGTGGCGTTGGGAGCCCTTCTGTTCTGGCGGGACACCTGGATCTCCTGGGTCGTGTTCTGCGCAACCTCCTTCCTCCTGGTGAGCCACATCCGGTTCGTCCACTTCGGCCGCGTCATCCTGCCGCTGATGCCCCGCAGCCTCGTGGTCCTGCTCGGCTTTCTCGTGCTTCTCATTGCGGCCTACCTCATCAAGGAGCGGGACCCCCGGATGCTCGGCGGGGTTCTCCTGGGCATCTTCGCGGTCTACGCTCTCGCCGGCAACTACCGGGTCCTGAGCCGCTTCGTCCGGACCGGGGACTGAGGCGAAAACCTACAGCATCTGGTAGGGATCGACATCGATGAGCACCTTCACGCCGCTCCCCCGGGTCAGCCTCGACGACAACGCCTCCACCCGATGCAGGAACCGGTGCAGCCGGTCCACCCTCGCTCCCTTGACCAGGATCTGCCAGCGATGCTTTCCCTTGATGCGGGCGATGGGCGCCTCCACCGGACCCAGGACCTGGATCCCGGAGCCCTCTTCCTCCCGCCGGATCTCCTCCATTCCCCGCCCCAGACGCCGGGCGATCCTCTCGGCCGCCTCCTTGTCCGCCCCCTGGATCCGGAGCCTCGCCAGGTGGGAGAAGGGGGGATACCCCAGCTGGGACCGAAGCCCTTTCTCCTCGCGAAAGAACGACTCGTAGTCGTACGCCCGGGCGGTGGAGACGGCGTAGTGGGACGGATTGTAGGTCTGCACGATGACCCGCCCCGGATGCTCGCCGCGCCCGGCCCTTCCGGCGACCTGGCAGAGCAGGTGAAAGGTCCGCTCGGCCGCCCGGAAGTCCGGGAACCCCAGCGACGCATCGGCCGCGATGACCCCCACCAGGGTTACGTTGGGGAAGTCGTACCCCTTGGTGATCATCTGGGTGCCCACGAGGACGTCGATCTCGCCCCCGCCGAACCGCCTCAGCAGCTCGTACGCCTCCCCTTTCCTCCGGGTGGAGTCCCGGTCCATCCGGTCGATTCGGGCCCCGGGGAGCAGCCTGCGAAGCTCGTCCTCCAGCCGCTCCGTGCCGAACCCCAGCGCCCGGATCCGGTCGTGACCGCAGGCGGCGCACCGCACCAGGGGCCGGGTCCGAAACCCGCAGTAGTGGCAGGCGAGCAGGTCGTCCTTCAGGTGGTGGATCAGGGTCAGGTCGCAGTTCGGACAGCGGACCGCCTCCCCGCATCGGCGGCAGAGACAGACCCGGTGAAACCCCCGCCGGTTCAAAAACAGCAGGGTCTGGCGCCCCTCGGACAGGGTCCTTTCCAGGGCCTCCCTCAGGACCGGGCTGATCGTCCCTCCGCCCGGCTCCCCCGCTTCGGCGGCCTCCTTCATGTCCACCACCTCCACGGAGGGCATGGGGCGGCTCTCCACCCGCTGCGGCATGGTGAGCAGGACGTACTTGCCGGTGAGGGCGTTGTGGAAGGACTGGATCGAAGGGGTGCCCGAACCGAGGAGGACCACGGCGCGCCCCATCTTGCCCCGCACCACCGCCGCGTCCCTCGCCTGGTACCGGGGGGACTCCTCCTGCTTGTAGGAGAAGTCGTGCTCCTCGTCCACCACGATGAGCCCGGGGTTCGGAAGGGGGGCGAAGAGCGCGGACCGGGCGCCGACGACCACGTCCACCTCTCCGGCCGCGATGCGCACCCACTGGTCGTAGCGCTCCCCCTTGCTCAGCCCGCTGTGGTAGACGGCGACCCGGTCGCCGAGGCGGGACCGGAACAGGCCTTCCATGTACCCGGAGAGGGAGATCTCCGGGACCAGGACCAGGGCCTGCCGGCCCATGGCGATCGTCTCCCGGACGGCCTGGAGGTAGACCTCGGTCTTGCCGCTCCCGGTCACCCCGTGGATCAGGCAGGAAGCGAAGCCTCCTTTCCGGAGAAGCCTGCGGATCTCCTTCAGCGCGGCCTCCTGCTGGGGGAACAGCGACGCCGGTTCGGAAGCCGGGAGGAGGAGCTCGCATCCGGCCGGGGTCTTCAGGACGGGGGCGTCGTAGGTCTCCAGGACGCCTCTCTTGACCCACTTCCGAACGAGATAGTCGCCGTTGGGGAACTGCGCCTTCACGTCCCGGAGCCGGATGCCGTCCGAGGCGAAGAGCGCCTCCAGGAAGGCCTGCTCGTTCCGGGCCGCGAGGGGCTCGGAGCGTTTGTGGAGGAGGGTCAGGAGATCGACGCCCTCTCGAACCCGCACGAACCGCTGGACGCTGGGTCCGACCCGTCCCCCGGCCGGCCGGCGCCTCTCCAGGGAGACCAGCCCCCTCCGCTCCAGGAGACGAACGTCCCCGGGAGGAAAGGGGACCCGGGTCCCGGGGTGGGCTCGGATCCAGGCCAGCATGCGATGCTCGGTGGAGGAGGCGGGCAGCCGGTCCAGCAGGTCCCGGCCGCGTCCGGTCAGCCGGGCGGAGAGAAAGGAGCCCGGCCGGCTCCCCCCGGGGACCACGGCGTGGATCAGGAGGCCGACGGGGTGCAGGTAGTAGGAGGCGACCCACTCCAGGAACGGGACGGCGCCCGCGTGAAACAGGGGGGAGTCGTCCTGGACCTCCAGGACGGCACGAAGGGACTGATCCGGGTCGAGCGGCTCCTCTGCGAGAACGTACCCCGTCGCCTTGCGGCGCCCGAAGGGCACCGTGACCCGTCGCCCCACGAGCCCGCGTTCCTCCCAGGCGTCGGGAACCGCATAGGAAAAGGTCTCTTTCACCGGAAGGGCGACGGCCACCCGGAGGCGGACCGGGCGGCGGCCGGCATGGCCCGGGGCGGACGGCATCAGTCTCCGTACTTCTCTTCGAAGGCTCGGATCACCCGCTCCAGTCGTTCCTCATCGCCCTCGGAAGCGGCTCCGCCGACCTCCGGCCCGGCGACCGGGGGAAAGCCGGATGGAAGGGGCTCGTTTTTCCGAAGGTCCCGAACCTCGTAGACGCCGGTCACGCCGCTCGCCGCCCGGTAGAGGATCTCGTGGGGGAACCACCCCTCGCCGACCCGTCTGTGGTCCCGGAAGAGGATCTCCGTGGTCTCCCCCACCGTCGCGTCATCCGGCTCGTAACGGAAAAGCAGCGGGACGAACCGGGACTTCTCCAGGAGAAGGACGGGCGCGGCGGGCGCAGCCCGCCCGATCCGGTAGGCCACGGTCCCGTCCAGCCTCGTGTAGGCGGAGACCTGGAGATCCAGGCCGTGCCGCGCAAGGAACCGCTCGATCCGGTCCCGGTCCCCGCAGAAGAGCTCGAGAAAGCCGGCTCCGGGCGTCCCCGGCGGCGGATGGTATCGTCCGTCGCGGATTTCGAACCGAACATCCCCGGGAGCGCGATACCACAGGTTCATGGTGACCGGCTCCTCCGCACGGTCCCTTGCCCCTGACCGCTGCTCCCAGATCAAACCCAGCGTGTCGTACCCCGTCACGTTCTCCGCCATGAACTCCAGCAGCTGCTCAGGGGGGATCACGTACCCGCCCGCCCGGTCCGGCCAAACCGCAACCATGACGAGAAGCCCCAGGACCCACCCCAGGATCCGGGCCTGCCGCCTGCCGGCCTGTCGAGTCATTCCTGTTCTCCCATCTGCGAGCGCATGACCCGGTGAACCCGTTCCATGAGCTCGCCCACGTTTTTTTTGCCGTACCCCTCCAGGGAGACGGCCTCCCCGATGGTCACGGTGACCCGGCCGGGCCGGATGCGCAGGCTGCCCTTGGGGGCGACCCGGCTGCTTCCGAGGATGGTCACGGGCACCAGCTCGCACCCGGACTTGAGCGCGAGGAGAAACCCGCCCCGCTTGAACGGCTGGAGCCGTCCGTCCTCGCTCCTCGTCCCCTCCGGGAACACCACCACGGAAGCGCCCGACTTGATCCGCTCGGCCGCCTCGTTCATGCTCCGGACCGCCTTCCGCGGGTTCTCCCGGTCGATGGCGATGTAGCCGGCCTGCCTCATGGTGAACCCGAGGACCGGGATCCGCATCAGCTCCTGCTTCAGGACGAACTTGAAGTCGACGGGGAGGCCGGCGAGGAGCACGAAGATGTCGAAGAAGCTCTGGTGGTTCGTCAGGTAGATCCTGGGTCTGACCGGATCGACGTTCTCCCGGCCCAGCACGCGCACCCGCACCCCGCAGACCCAGACGATGATCCTGGCCCAGGGAACCGCAATCCACCGGTGGATCAACCGCCCGCTCCGGTCGCACAGCGCCAGGGGCAGGGCCAGGGTGCAGAAGACCAGGGTGTGAAGCCCGATGAAACCGTTCAGCAGACAGGTTCGCAACATGGTGAAGAGGGCTCCTTTGAGCCGCGGCGACGCCCTACTCGAGGAACTCCGCCACGGGGCGCAGGGGCAGCTCGATCTCCGTGATCAGCAGGTCCCCGTCCCGAAACACATCCACCCGTCCCCCGTGCCGGTGAATAATGATCTTGGACAGGGGCAGGTCCAGGACGCTTTCCTCGGGGTTCTGCTCCAGGTGGGGAAAGAAGAACTGCTCCAGGTCGCCGTCGGACACCCGTTCCCCACGGAAGGAGAGCTTCACCAGGACGTGGTCCCTCTCCGGCCGGCTCCGGACCTCCAGGGTGTCCCCCGGAGGCATGGAGACGACGGCGTGCTTGATCAGGCTCTCCATGGCCTGGTTGATGCGCTCCTCGTCCGCGTGGATCGCGGGCAGGCGGGCGTCCAGCTCCTCCCGGATCCTCACGTTCCTGGAACCGGCCAGATCCCGCATCTTGTTCACCCAGAACCGCAGGACCCGGTTCAGGTCCACCCGGGTGATGTGGAGGTCCACCCGGCGAATGGAGGAGAGCAGGATCTCCAGGAAGGTCTCCATCCTGGCCACCTCCTGGACGATGATCTCCGCCGTGCGCCGGTTGCGGTCCTCCTCGGGCAGCGCGTCCCGCAGCCGCCGGGCGAACCCGCCGGCCGTGGAGAGGGGATTTCGAATCTCGTGAGCCATGCGGGCGGAGATCTCGCTGAGGAGGCGGATCTCCTCGGTCCGAAGCGATCGCTCCTGGAGCTGCTTCAGGCCGGTGATGTCCATCATGATGCCGTCGATCCATTGCACCCGCCCCTCCTGGTCGGTGGAGGGTATGGCGTGGTCCAGGAACACGAGGGGACGGCCCTCCTTGTCCCGGACCACCCGCTCGATCCTGCACTCCCCCTCCCGGCTGCAGGTCTCGAAGAGATCCTGAAACGCCTCCTCGTCCCGGCCGAGGATCTTCTCGAACCAGAAGTCCCTGTCCCCGACCGCCTCGTCGATGTCATACCCCAGGCTATCCGTGAGGTACGAGTTGATGAACTCCGTGGTTCCGTCCTCCAGGAGCCGGTAGACGATGAGCGGAACGTTCTCCACCAGGGTCCGGAACTTCTCCTCCGAGGCCACGAGATCGGCCGTCCGCTCCTGTACGCGTTTTTCGAGGTTCCTGGCATACTCCTCGAGCTGGACCCTCCGCTCCATGAGCGCCGCCAGCATCCGGTTCAGTGCGTTCTTCAGGGTCCCGATCTCGTCCCCGAAGCCCGGCTCCAGGTAGCTCTCCCTTCTCTCCTCGGCGATCTCCTGGGCCCCTCGAACGATGGCCTTGATGGGACGAATGAACAGGATCGCCACCAGGTAGGTCAGAAGGAACGAGATGACGATGCCGAGCGCCCCCACCATGATCATCAGGTTGCGCGTCCGGGCGAGCCGGTGCCGGATGCTGGAACGGTCCGCGCTGATCTCCAGCACGGCGGCCGGCTTCCCCCCGTACTCGCGGATCGGGCTCTGGAGAATGGCCCGATCCGGCAGACCCGGAGGCGCCACCAGGATCAGGGGCTCGTCCCGTTCGGCCGCGGCCCGGGTCGGGTCCAGGAAGACCCGGCCGGCCGCCTCCCCCGTCGCCGAGGCCATGGTCTCGAAGGTGTGGTCGCCGCCCGGCACGTAGAGCGCGAGATCGATTCCCCAGCGCCGGTGGAGCCCCTGAAGGAAGGTCCGGCCGAACGAGTGGCCGACCTCCACGGTCCCCACGATGCTCGGACCCAGGAACACGGGGACCACCCCCCGGATCCCGAAGCCGGTCTTCCCCATCTCCAGCCCCCACACGGCCCTCCGTTCCTCCAGGGCCTTGCGGATGGTCTCCCGCTGGGGGTGCAGCACATCTCCGTACAGGGTCGGTTCGTGGAGACGGAGAAACGACACCCCCGGCGGCACGTGGAAATGGAACTGAGAGATGTCGTAGTCGATCTTGAGGCGGACGTAGGTGTGGACGAGGTGCCTGTTCAGCTCTCTCCGATCCCGGTCGGCGAGCTGCTGCTGGACCTCCTTGTCCTCGGCCACCACGGAGGCCAGGGCGACGGCCTGCTCCCCCTTGCGCTCCAGCTCGTTCTGGAAGATCCGGTAGTGGAGAAGCAGCATCTTCCGCTCCTCCTGCTTGATGAGGCGCTGCTGGCTGGTGAGCCCGATCACGGTCAGCGTGCTGGTCCCGGTGAAGGCGAAGAACAGGAAGGGGATGAGGAGCTTCCACTTCAGGCTGATGCCCTGCAGTCGCTGGATGGGTCGCAGAACCATGATAGAGTCGCAAAAAGCTCGAATCCTCGAGATCCGCTCCGGGGATTTCAACAGGTTATACCGTGCCCAGCGACGCGTGAGCGGTTTTTTGCGAACCCGTGATGGGGTCGCAAAAAGCCCCAAGCCTCGAGATCTGCACCCGGGATCTCAACAGGAACAGCGTCCCCAGCGGCGCGTGAGCGGGTTTTTGCGAATGCGTCAATGGGTCAAGCATGTCCGCTGTCAATCTCCGTCTCGGCCGCACCTTCAGACATCGGGCATGTGCGGCATGTCCCTCAGAATGCGTCGCTGGCGCTCGAGCACCCGGGGCCCCGGGCGAACGGGCGACCATCGGTGCGGGTTGGGCAGGATCGCAGCCAGGAGCGCGGCCTGGCGAGGCGTCACCCGATGGCTTCCGATCCCGAAGTAGCTCCTCGAGGCCGCCTCGGCTCCCATGATGCCGGTCCCCCAGTCCACGGTGTTCAGGTAGACCTCCAGAATCCGGCGCTTGTCCCAGAAGAGCTCCATCAGGACCGTGTAGTAGGCCTCGAGGGCCTTCCGCAGCAGGGTGCGATCCGGCCACAGGAAAACGGTCCTGGCGGCCTGCATGGTGATGGTGCTCGCCCCCCGCACCCGGCCCGCCTGGACGGCGTCACGGACCGCGTTCCCGAGCTCCACGAAATCGAAGCCGTGGTGGGACGGGAACCTCTGATCCTCTCCCGCCAGCACCGCCTTGCGCAGGTGGGGTGAGATGCGTTCGAGGTCGCGCCACTCGTAGCGGAGCCGATGGTAGGCCTGGGAGGAGAGCAGGCTCCAGACGCGGCGCCAGGCCATGTGGGTCGTGCAGGGCGGGTCGAGATAGCGCAGCAGGACCACCTCCATCACGGTCAGGCCCAGGGCGAGCAGGAGGGCGGCCAGGAAGACCTTCAGCACCCACCGGCGGAGGGCGGCGATCCGTCCCCGTTTTCTGGAGCGGCCCATCCCGTCACCTCATCCCTGGCATCGACCGAAGCCGCCTTCGAGCACCCCGTGGAAACGGCCCGCTCCAGGCGGGATCCGGCCCGCACCGGTTCCGGTCCGCCCCTTGCCGTGGATCGGGATCTCACCGATCGGCGAACCGCCTGTTGGTCCTCCGCAGGAGGTCCTCTGCATTCAGTCCGCATCGTCCGGCAAAACCGGCCAGGTCGAACAGCATCTCCCCGATCCTTTCCTCCAGGTCGCCCCGATCCCCCCTCTCCAGGGCGTGATTCAACGCCTCCAGGTCCCGCTCGATGTCGGCCCGGCTGCCTCTGGGATCCTCAGCGCCCTCCGCCGCCGCGGCCCGCCGGGTGAGTCGGTGAGCCCGCAGGAGAGCAGGAAGGCCGTGGGGAACGTCGCCCGGGCCGCCCGCCCCCTTCTCCTCGCGCTTGATCCTCGCCCAGCTCTCCGCCACCTCCTCCGGGGTCTCCAGGGAGGCCGAGCCGAACACGTGGGGATGCCGGCGGATCATCTTCTCCGTGATGCCGTCCATCACGTCCACCAGATCGAAGGCGCCCTCTTCCTCGGCCAGCTGCGCGAGAAAGAGGACCTGAAACAGGAGGTCTCCGAGCTCTCCGCAAAGCTCCTCGCGGGATCCACGCTCCACCGCATCCAGCACCTCGTAGGCCTCTTCGAGGAGATGCATGCGAATGGTCTCCCCGGTCTGCTCCGCGTCCCACGGGCACCCCCCGGGGCCCCGCAGCCGGGAGACCAGGTCCGTCAGCCTCGCCGCCGCCTGCGAAAGTTTAAGAGGGTCCATCCGACGTCCGCTTTCCTTCCGTCTCCTTCAGATCCTCTTTCCCGGGCGGAGCCAGGAAACGGCGCTTCCAGTCCTCGAGGCGCCCGGGCGAGACCGCCCGTTTCAGCACCAGGAACGAGGACGTCACCACCGGGGCCAGGCGGGACCCGGCCATGACGGGCGCGCTCGGCGGGAGGTAGACCGTGATGATGACGATGCCCAGGTAGGCGATCACCACGCCCTTGACGACCGCCAGCCCGGCGCCGAGGGTCCGGTCCAGCCAACCGAGCGCCGTCTTCTTGAACAGCACCCGGAGCCCCCACCCCAGCAGGTTGCAGGCGATGAGGACCCCGAGGAAGATCAGGGCGAAGCTCACGACCGGCAAGAACGAGAACGTCGGCAGGTGGGGCTTCAACAGCATCGTGACCTGCGTCATGAACCGGATGGCGAGCCAGATTCCCAGAATGATGCCGGCGAGCGAGGCGATCTCCCCCACGAACCCCCTCATGACCCCCCGGACGATCAGGAAGATCATCACCACCGCGATGACGATATCCAGGATGTTCATGCGGAGGTTCTACCAAGACGCCGGGGTTTCGTCAAGGCGAATGATTCTTGTCTTTCGGAGACAACTTATCGGGATTCATGATATTTTTCGGTCCACCCCGTCCGGAGGTACGGGTGGTGCGGAGCGGGCTTTCCGGTTGTTCGCCTTCCGCTTTTGTGCTAGAAGGCTGGAATGGTTGCGAAATGTCCTCATCACCACGGATCGGACGAAAGGGGTTTTTTCCATGAATGCCAACACGAGAGCCGCGGTCCTGGCCTCCCTCGCCGGAGACGCACACGCCCTGGGGGCACACTGGATCTACGACACCCAGCGCATCGAGGACGCGTTCGGGAGGGTGGAATCCCTCGTCGCTCCGCCGGACTCCTCCTTCCACGCCGGCCGGGAGGCGGGCGAGTTCACCCATTACGGCGACCAGACCCTGGTCCTGCTGGAGTCCGTGGCCCGAAGCGGAGGGTTCCACCTGGACGATTTCTGGAAGCGCTGGCAGGAGCTGTTTGCATCCTACGACGGCTACATCGACCAGGCCACCCGGGCCACCCTGCGCAACGCCCGGGACGGCTCGGGCCCCGAGGAGGCCGGGTCGTTCTCCGACGACCTTGCGGGTGGTGCGCGCATCGCGCCGCTCCTCCTCTGCTACGCCGACGACCCGGAAGCGCTCGAAGAGGCGGCGAGCGCCCAGACCCGAATGACCCACAACAACCCCGTCGTCGTCCGGGGTGCGCTCTTTTTCGCCCGCACGGCGCTCGCCGTCCTCGAGGGCGCCTCACCGACGACGGCCATGGAAACCGTCGCGCCGGCCTTCGAGGACTCCCCCATCCCCCAGTGGGTTCGAGCCGGCATCGAGTCCAGGCGCACCGACACCCGCGAAACCATTCGGCGCTTCGGCCAGTCCTGCCACACCGAGCAAGCCTTCCCGTCCATCGTCCACATCGTCTCCCGCTACGAGCACGACCTGAGGGAGGGTCTGATCCAGTCCGTCATGGCCGGGGGCGACAGCGCGGGCAGGAACCTGATCGTCGGCATGGTCCTCGGCGCCCACCTCGGAGAAGAAGCCATTCCCCAGGACTGGCTTGCCGGAATGAAACACATCGAGGACGTCCGAGGGTACGTGAACCGGCTTTCCGAACCATTCTGAGCCTGAGGCCCGCATGCTGACCGAACAGGAAAAGCTGCAGCTGATCACCCGGATCGTGCTGGACATCAACGAGGTGAAGGACATCGATCTCCTCCTGGAACGGATCCTGACGAGCGTCCGCGAGGTGTTCAACGCCGACGCCGGCTCCATCTACCTCAAGGACCGTGACACCCTCCAGTTCAGCTACACGCAGAACGACACGCTCCGGGGGCGGCTGGGAACGGGGAAGAAGCTGATGTACGACACCTTCACCATCCCGGTCAACGACGACTCCATTGCGGGATACGTGGCCAACCACAACGAGACGGTCAGCATTTCCGACGTCTACACCCTGAACCAGTCCACCCCCTACTCCTTCGACGCCACCTTCGACGAGCTGTCCGACTATCGAACACGCTCCATGCTCACCGTGCCCATGACCAACCAGCGGGGCGAGGTCCTGGGGGTCATGCAGGTGATCAATGCGCAGGACGACGACGGCGGCGCCCCGGTCCCCTTCGCCCCGTCGGACGAGGACCTCATCCGCCACTTCGCCACCAGTGCGGCCCTGGCCGTGGAACGCGCCCGCATGACGCGGGACATCATTCTCCGCATGATCAGCATGGCCGAGCTACGCGACCCCAAGGAGACCGGGGCGCACGTCAACCGGGTCGGGGCCTACTCGGTGGAGATCTACGAGGAGTGGTCCCGGCGCCGGGGGCTTCCACCGGAGGAGGTCACCCTCCAGAAGGACGTCCTGCGCATGGCCGCCATGCTCCACGACGTGGGCAAGGTGGCGATCAGCGACCTGATCCTCAAGAAACCCGCACGCCTCAACATGGACGAGTACGAGATCATGAAGAGCCACACCTACCTCGGTGCCCGCCTCTTCAAGGACATCAACACCGACTTCGACGAGATCGCCAAAGAGGTGGCGCTCAACCACCACGAGAAGTGGAACGGCACCGGCTACCCGGGATACATCAACCTCTTCACCGAGGATCCCCTGCCGGGTCATTCCGGCCCGGACGGCAACCCGCGTCCCAAACGGGCCGAAGAGATCCCCCTCTTCGGCCGCATCGTGGCGGTGGCCGACGTGTACGACGCACTCTGCTCCAGGAGGTCCTACAAGGAGCCCTGGGACGAGGACCGGATCCTCGAGGAGATGCACCAGAGCTCCGGGAGCCACTTCGATCCCGAGATCGTGGAGGCCTTCTTCGGCTGCCTGGACGTGCTCAAGTCCATCGCCCAGCGCTATCGGGACGAGGAGTGAGCAGGGAGCGCCCGGTGACGGCGCCCCGTCCCGGAACCCCTTGACGGGGTCCCGACCCCCGGCAATAATGAACCTCGTGTCGAGATTCCCCGCCCGGAGGCCGATCCCATGAACCGCATCCGCATGCGTCTTCTCCTGCCCTCCCTCGTCCTCCTGGTCCTGGGCGGGCTCCCGACCGCCTCACCCTGCGACGCAGAGCCCATACGGACCTTCGTGAGCATCCTTCCCCAGGCTCACTTCGTGGAACGGGTCGGCGGGGACCACGTCCGGGTGGACGTGCTCGTCGGCCCGGGGGAATCCCCGGCCACCTACGAGCCCACGCCGCGGGAGGTGGCCGCCCTGGGAGAGGCCGACGTCTACTTTCGCATCGGGACGCCGTTCGAGAACGCCTTCGTGGACAAGATCGCCCGGACCCTCCCTGGACTCCGCATCGTGGACACCCGCCGCGGCGTGGATCTCCGCTTCTTCCGGCGGGAGGGAAAGCGCCAGGTCCCGGATCCCCACATCTGGCTCGATCCCGTGCGGGTCAAGACCCAGGCCCGCACCGTCTGCGACGCCCTGTCCGATCTCGCACCGGCGCTCGCCGGTGAGTTCGAAAGCAACCTTCGTGCGTTTCTCCGGGACCTGGACGCCCTGGACCGGCGCCTCCGGGAGATCCTGGCCCCCCTTCGATCCCGGAAGATCCTGGTCTTTCACCCCGCCTTCGGGTACTTCTGCGATGCCTACGGGCTGGAGCAGGTGGCCGTGGAGACGGAGGGCAAGGCCCCGGGGCCCAAACGTCTGGCCGACCTGATCGACCGGGCCGGGGCGGAGAACATCCGGATCATCTTCGTCCAGCCCCAGTACTCGAAAAAGTCCGCGCGGACCATCGCCGAGGCCATCTCGGGAGCTGTGGTCCCCCTGGATCCGCTGGCCCGTGACTACCTCGACAACCTTCGCAGAATGGCGGAAGCCGTCCGGGAAGGACTCACCCCGCCCTGACCCGCGCCGGCGCGGCCCCGCCCGCGACGGGCCCGAAGAAAGGAATCGGCATGCCCGATCCCGTGATTCGCCTCCAAGACGTGAGCTTCTCCTACGACGGCCTCCCCGTGCTCGAGGACGTGGACCTGACCGTGGACGAGGGGGACTTCGTGTCGGTCGTGGGCCCGAACGCAGGGGGGAAGACCACGCTCCTCAAGCTCGTCCTGGGGCTTCTCAGGCCGGACCGGGGTTCGGTCCGGGTGTTCGGCCTGTCCCCGGTCAGGGCCCGGCCCCGCATCGGCTACATGTCCCAGCAGACCACCTTCGATCACCTCTTCCCGGTGAGCGTAATGGACGTGGTGCTCATGGGGCGCCTCGGTCACGGAAGCCGACTGGGTTTCTACGGCCGCAAGGACCGGGAGGCGGCCGGCCAGGCCCTGCGCCGCATGGAGATGGAACCCCTCGCGGGCAGGCCCTTCAGCCAGCTCTCCGGCGGGCAGCGTCAGCGGGTCCTGCTGGCCCGGGCCCTGGCCTCGGACCCCGACCTGCTCCTCCTGGACGAACCGACCGCCAACGTGGACGCGGCCATCGAGACGGAGCTGTTCGAGATCCTGAACGAGCTGAACCGGCACATGACCATCATGCTCGTGACCCACGACCTGGGCTTCGTCTCCTGCTACGTCCGGACCGTGGTGTGCGTGAACCGGCGCCTGGCGGTCCACCCGACGAGCTCCATCACCGGCGAGATGATCCACGAACTGTACGGGGGCAACGTTCAGATGGTGAGACACGATCATCGGTGCAGCGCGGAGGGCCACTCTTGGCGGACTTCCTAGCCGACCTTCAACGTCACGCGTTTCTCCAGTATGCGGTGATCACCGGTATCCTGGCCGCCGTCCCGTGCGGGGTGATCGGAACCTACGTGGTCACGAGACGGATCACTTACATCGGCGGCGCCATCGCCCACAGCGTGCTCGCCGGGCTGGGAGCCGCACGTTTCTGCCAGGTCGTGTACGACTGGCCGTGGCTCCACCCCCTGTACGGGGCGGTCGCGGCCTCCCTCGTGTCCGCCCTGGTCATCGGTCTGGTGAGCCTCTACGCCCGGCAGCGCGAGGACACGGTGATCGGCGCGGTGTGGGCCATCGGCATGGCGGTGGGCATCCTGTTCATCTCCCGGACACCCGGCTACAACGAGGATCTCATGAGCTACCTGTTCGGGAACATCCTCATGGTCTCCGCCGACGACCTCTATTTGATCCTGGGGCTCGACGTGGTGGTCCTCCTCTTCTCCCTGCTCTTCTACAACAAGCTTCTCGCCGTCTGCTTCGACGAGGAGTTCGCGCGGGTTCGAGGGGTGCGGGTCGAGCTCTACTACCTCCTTCTGCTCTGCCTGACCGCCCTCACCGTCGTGCTGCTCGTGACGGTGGTGGGCGTGGTCATGGTGATCGCCCTGCTCACCCTGCCGGTGGCCGTGGCCGGCCATTTCTCCAACCGGCTGTGGCTGACCATGGTCCTCTCGGCGGCGTTCACCGCCCTGTTCACCCTGTCCGGGCTCGCCTTGAGTTACGGGCCGGACCTCCCGTCGGGGGCCACCACCATCGTGCTGGCCGGTGGGCTGTATCTGGTGGTGGCCGCGGTGGACGCCTTCCGGGCCCGGAGAGGTTGAGGCTTGACAGGGGGCTTCCCCCGTGACAGGGAGAAAGGACTCGGACGGTTTCCCCAAGGATGGTCTCCCATGATGTCGTGTGGCGACGCCCGTTCGCCGGGCACGGCCCAATCCGGATTGCGCAGGACCCTGATTCTCCTGGGCATTGTCGCCCTTCTCGCCGGCTGCGCCTCCCCCGGAGCGCCCGGGACGGCAAAGCCGCCCGCACCGGTGCGGGCCCTCCTGTCGTTTTACGACCACGGTTTGAACCACCTCTCCTCGGTCCGGAGCGGCACCTGCCCCATGCACCCCTCCTGCTCCAGCTACAGCCGGGAGGCGTTCGGCAAGCACGGTCTCGTGGTGGGCTGGTGGATGACCTTCGACCGGCTCCTGCGCTGCGACCCCGATGAGGTCGAGCGTGGACCCCGCGTTCCGGCCCGGGGCGCGTGGAAGGCGTACGATCCGGTCTCCCGCAACGACCGCTGGTGGCACGACCCGCCGGGAGACCCCCAGCCTCCCCGCCGCACCCCTTAGACCCCCCGCGTCGCCCGGACACCCGCCCGCGGAACTGCCGCTTGAGTTTTGCCCGGACCTGTGAAATTCTGCTGTGTCGGAACGGGTCCGGGAGCGGGAGATCCGTCTCTCCCGCTTCCACGGGCATGATCGCTTCCAGCGGCGGCAGAGCGGGTTTTTCGAAGCCGAAGACGAGGGTCCACACACATGGCTGCGGCCAACGCCATCATGATTCTGGGAACGGGCAGCGACGTGGGCAAGTCCATCGTGGCGACGGCCCTCTGCCGGATCCTGCGCAATCGGGGGGTCCGGGTCGCCCCCTTCAAGGCCCAGAACATGTCGAACAACTCCTTCGTGACCGTGGAAGGGGGCGAGATCGGCCGGGCCCAGGTGGTCCAGGCCGAGGCGTCGGGCCTGCTCCCCTCCGTGCACATGAACCCGGTTCTTCTCAAACCCTCGTCGGAGCGGGGATCCCAGGTCGTCCTCCAGGGCCGGGTGTACGGCCAGATGGACGCCGTCGAGTATCACGCCCTCAAGCCGAGGCTCCGAAAGGCCGTCCTGGACTCCTTTCAGCGGCTGTCCGACTCCTACGACGCGATCGTGATGGAGGGGGCCGGAAGCTGCTGCGAGATGAACCTCAAGGACCGGGACCTGGTCAACTTCCCCATGGCCGAATCCGTCGGTGCGTCCTGCCTCCTGGTGGGCGACATCGACCGCGGGGGCATCTTCGCCCAGCTCCTGGGGAGCCATCACCTGATGACCCGGAAGGAGCGGGAGCTCACGGCGGGTTTCCTGATCAACAAGTTCCGGGGGGACCCCCGCCTCTTCGACTCGGGAATCGACTACATCGAGCGGAAGAGCGGGAAGCCGGTCCTGGGACTGGTCCCCGTGTACCGCGACATCGCCATCGACCCCGAGGACTCGGTCGCCGTCCAGGAGGACCGCAGGATCCGCCGTCCCCTCGGGCACGACGCCCTGAACGTGGGTGTGCTCCGCCTCCCTTCCATCTCCAACTTCACGGACCTCGAGATCCTGGACCGGGAGCCGGGGGTGATCCTCAACTACCTGTTCCGGCCCGAGGAGCTCGTCGACGGGTACGATCTCCTGGTCCTTCCCGGGGCCAAGAACGTGATGGAGGACGCGGTCTGGCTGGCCCGCTCGGGCTGGAAAGGGACGGTGGTGCGGTTCGCCAACCGGGGGAAGCGGGTCCTCGGGATCTGCGGGGGTTATCAGCTCCTGGGCCGGCGGATCCACGATCCCTCCGGCGTGGAGTCCGACCGTCCCCGTGTCCGGGGGTTGGGGCTCCTCCCCGCGGAGACCGTGCTTGCCGAGGAGAAGGTGGTCCAGCGGGTCACCGGAACCTGCCTGGCCAACCGGAAGCGCGTGTCCGGCTACGAGATCCACATGGGCCGTACCGAACCCTCGGGGCCCGGGGCGCGGCCGTTCCTGCGGGTTCACAGGCCGGGCTCCGCCGTCTCCTGGGACGACGGGCTCGTCCGCGACGACGGCCGGGTGATGGGCACTTACGTCCACGGGGTCCTCGACGCACCGGGGTTTCGCGGAGACCTGCTCAACAGCGTGCGCAGGGAGAAGGGACTCAGGGAACGCGCCCCGAGAAAGGGGCGGCTGGCGCGGTTTCACCAGTACGATCGTCTGGCCGAGCACTTCGAGAGGTACTGCGACGTGGAGCGCATCCTGCGTCTGGTGTCCTGACGGAGCCCGGGAAGGCCCGGGGAAAACGACGGAAGCGGCGGTTTAGACAAGGGCGCCATGACACCAAACCCCACGAAAACGGGTCCGCGAGGGTCCGCAAGCCCCTCCGGGGAGGTCCCGGTGCTGGCCGTGGCCGGAACCCACAGCGGTTCGGGAAAGACCACCGTCGCCCTCGGACTCATGGCGGCCCTTTGCCGCAGGGGGCTCGCCGTACAGGGCTTCAAGGTGGGCCCCGACTTCATCGACCCGGGACATCACCGGACCGTCACCGGCCGGGAAGCGCACAACCTGGACGGGTGGATGATGCCCTGCGAGTCCAACCGGGCCCTGTTCCTCCGGGGGCTGCAAGGGGCGGGGGCCGCGGTCGTCGAAGGGGTGATGGGCCTGTTCGACGGGGTCTCCGGTGGGGACGAGGCCGGCTCCACTGCCCGCATGGCCAAGGATCTCGGAGTGCCGGTCCTGCTGGTGGTGGATGCGCGGTCCATGGCCCGGTCGGCGGCGGCCGTGGCCCTCGGGTTCGCCCGGTTCGATCCGGACCTGGCCCTGGCCGGCGTCGTGTTCAACCGGGTGGGAAGCGAAGGCCACGCCCGGATGCTCCGGGAGGCCATGGAGTCCGTGCCGGGTCTGCCGGTCCTGGGATACCTCCCCCGGGAGGACGGCCTGGGGATCCCTTCCCGGCACCTGGGGCTCGTGACGGCCGAGGACCACGTCCTGGACGAGGAGCGCACGGAGCGGCTGGCACGCTGGGTGGAGGGGGGTCTGGACCTGGACCGGCTCCTCGGGGGAGCCGCCCGCTTCGGCGCCTCGCCTCCGCCCCCCCGCCCTCGCGCCGAGAAGACCGTCCGCATCGGGCTGGCCCGGGACCAGGCCTTCTGTTTCTACTACGCCGAGAACCTGCGGCTCCTGGAGGCGGAAGGGGTCGAGCTCGTGCCCTTCTCGCCGCTCCGGGACCGGGAGCTTCCCGAGGACGTCTGCGGTCTCTACCTCGGCGGAGGCTACCCGGAGCTCCACTGCGAGGCCCTTTCCGCGAACCGGGGGATGAAGCGCGCGATCCGCGCCTTCGCCGGGGAGGGCGGCACGGTGTACGCCGAGTGCGGCGGGTTCATGTACCTGATGCACACGATCCAGGACCTCGAGGGCAGGACCCATCGCATGGCCGGGGTGTTCCCTTTCGAGGCCGTCATGGAACCCAGGCTCCGGTCGCTCGGCTATCGCGAGATCACCACCACGGCGGGCAGCCTCCTGGGACCGTCCGGAACCCGGGTGAGAGGCCACGAGTTCCATTACTCCCGCATGAAAGCATGGGAGGAGGAGCCGAACCGCGTCTACGCGGTGACCGCGAGGGGGGGCCGGGAAGAAACGATCCGGGAAGGGTTCCTGACCGAAGGGGTGCTGGGCTCCTACATTCACCTGCACTGGGGCTCCAACCCCGCAGCGGCCCGGGCCTTCGTGGAGGCCTGCGCACGGAAGCTGGAGGACAGCCCATGACCGACGTCATCGAACCGACCCGCCCCGAGGAGATCGAGGCCCGATCCTTCGCCATCATCGAGGAGGAAGCGGGGCGTTCCAGGCCCTTCGCCGGGGCCGAGTGGCTCGTGGTGCGCCGCATGATCCACACCTCGGCGGACTTCCAGCTCCTCGATCTCGTTCGCTTTCACCCGGGGGCGGTGCGGGCCGCGATCAAGGCGCTCCGGAAGGGGTGCCTGGTGGTCACGGACACCGAGATGGCCAGGGCCGGCGTCTCCTCGGACCGTCTGGAACGGCTGGGATGCCGGACGGCATGCTACATCCGGGAGCCCCTGGTGGCCGAAAGGGCCCGGAGGGAGGGGACCACCCGGTCCTCCGCCGCCGTGGACCACGCGGTCCCCGAGCTGGACGGCGCGGTCTACGTGGTGGGAAACGCCCCCACCGCGCTGCTCCGCCTCCTTCGTCTGGTCGACGAAAAGGCCTGCGCACCGGCCCTCGTCATCGGCATGCCCGTCGGGTTCGTGAACGCGGCCGAGTCCAAGGATCTCCTGACGCGCCAGGATCGCGTTCCCTACATCACCGTCCGGGGACGGAAGGGAGGCTCCCCGCTGGCCGCGGCCGCCCTCAACCAGCTCTCCCTGCTCGCCCTGGAAGCAGGGGACGCGATCTGAGCGGACCATGGCTGCAAACCGTCTGCGAGAGGGCTTCACCACGGGAACGGCGGCCACAGCGGCGGCCAAGGGGGCCCTCGAGCGACTGATCACCGGAAGGGACCCGCACGAGGTGGACGTCCCGCTCCCCCGGGAGGGGCGGCGGGTCATCCCTGTGGAGCGCACGACCGTCAGAGGAGACGGGGTCGAGGCCGTGGTGGTCAAGGACGGGGGCGACGACCCCGACGCCACCCACCGGGCGAGGATCCGGGCGATCGTGCGCCTTCTACCGGACGGCGGGCCGGCCCGGGTCACCATCATGGGCGGGGCCGGCGTGGGCCGGGTCACGCGGCCCGGTCTCCCCGTCCCCGTGGGCGAGGCGGCCATCAATCCCGCGCCCCGCCTCCAGATCGAGGCCGGAGTCCGGGAGGTCCTGGCCCGGACCGGAAGGGAGGGCGAGGTCGTCGTGACCATCGAGGTGGAGGACGGGGAGCGCATCGCCCGAAGGACCTTCAACCCCCGCCTGGGTATCCTGGGCGGCATCAGCATCCTGGGCACGCGCGGCACGGTGAAGCCCTTTTCCAACCAGGCCTACCGGGACACCATCACCATGTCCCTGGACGTGGCCCGTTCCGCGGGGCTCGGGACCGTCGCCCTGGCCACCGGCGGCAAGAGCGAGCGGCTCCTCCGGGAGCTCAGGCCCGACCTTCCCGACCCGGCCTGGATCCAGGTGGCCGACTTCTTCGCCTTCTCCCTCGAGGAGGCCTCGGCCAGGGGGTTCGACACGGTGCTCTATGCCTGCTTTTTCGGCAAGCTGGTCAAGATGGCCCAGGGCCACCCTTACACCCACGCCCGGAAGAGCCGGATCGATTTCCGGGAGCTGGCCTCCTGGTGCGCCTCGGCGGGCATGGACCGCGACGGGGTCCTCGCCGTGAGCCGGGCCAACACGAGCCGCGAGGCCCTGGAGGTCATCCGCAAGGCACCGGAGGCGGACCGGATCCTGGAGGACGCCGTCGCCCGGGCCGCCTCGACCGCCCGCCGGTTCCTGGCCGGGGAGATCGCGATGGTCTACCACCTGTTCGACTTCGACGAGAGCCTCCTGAAAACGCACGGGTCCCCGCCGACCGGCGGGAAGGAGACGCCATGAACCCTGAACCCGAACACCCGGTCCACCTGGTCGGAACCGGCCTGGATCCGGCCCGGCTTCCGCCCGAGGCCCGAAGGATCGTGGCCGGGGCCGAGCTGCTCATCGGGGGGAGGCGGCTCCTCGAGGCCCTGCCGGACCATCCGGCCCGCAAGGTGATCATCCGGGCCCCGGTGACCGAGGCCCTGGGGGAGGCGGACCGTGAGAGCCGGAAGGGCCGGCGGGTGGTGGTGCTGGCCGACGGGGACCCGGGGTTCTTCGGCATCGGAAAGCGGCTCGTCCGCGTCCTGGGAGCCGAGCGGGTGGTGATCCACCCCAACGTGTCGGTCCTCCAGGCCGCAGCCGCCCGCATCAAGACCCCCTGGGAGGACGTTCGCAGCGTCTCCCTGCACGGCCGCCCCGACCTGTGGCCCCTCAGACGGGTCCTGGCCCGGGGCCGCCGGGTGGGCGTCCACACGGACGCCGTTTTCACGCCCGTGCGGATCGCCCGGGACCTGCGGGGCTGCGGGGTGGACGGCTACCGGATGTACGTGTTCGAGGACTTGGGCCTGGAAACGGAGCGGGTCCGAGCCTTCGAGGATCTGGGCCGGGCTGCGAAGGAAACCTACTCCGCGCTCTCCTTCGTCCTTTTGGAGCCGGTGCGGCCGCCCGGAGTCCCCCTTGCAACGGGGCTGGACGACGACCTGCTGATCCACGAGAACGGGCTGATCACCAAGCGGGAGGTGCGGAGCGTGGGCCTGGGCCTCCTCGGCCTCGGCCGCGACCACGTGGTCTGGGACCTCGGCGCGGGGAGCGGGGCCGTGGCCCTGGAGGCCTCGATTCTGGTCCCGGAGGGGAAGGTGTTCGCAGTGGAGCGGGACCCGGAGCGGGTGGAGCAGATCCGAAGGAACGTCCGGCGTACCGGCGCCTACGGCGTGGAGCCGGTCCAGGGAGAGATGCCCGCCTGCCTCCAGGCCCTGCCCGACCCGGATCGGGTCTTCCTGGGCGGCGGTGTGAGGCGGGAGGGCGTGCTCGAGCGGGTGACCGCGCGGCTCCGTCCCGGCGGCCGGATCGTGGCCCACGCCGTGCTCCTGGGCTCCCTGCAACGGGCCCTGGACGTCCTGGAGCGGGCCGGGTGGTCCCCGGCCGTCACCCAGGTGCAGGTCGCCCGTTCGAGACCGCTCTCGGGGGACCTCCGGTTGGAGGCGCTCAACCCGGTCTTCGTGGTGAGCGCGGGAAAGCCGATGTGAGGTGTCGGGTGTTGAGGTGCTGAGGTGTTGAGGTGTTCAGGGGAAACCTTGCGTTGCAGATGCAATGCGGTTTCCAGTTCAGGGGGCTGGTGGTGCTTTCACATGCCGCCGCAGGTGCGGGCCTGGGTTCCGTTTTGGGACCGTTATTTTGGATCGACCTTGCGGGGAGGTTGTTTCGGATCCCCGGGCTGGTGGCGGAGGAGGGCGGGACCTTCCGGAGCGGACATTGCGGGAGGCCTTCGTCATTG
>CAYUBQ010000046.1:0-29259 GCA_964443135.1 uncultured Desulfobacterales bacterium
CCGCACAAGGAACCTCGCTGATCGACGATGAGATTGGCAAAAAAGACCCTTTCTGAATTGGAAACTAGACGGAAAAGACGCCGGACGCGATAACCGGGGGATCCTCCTCCTCCAGCACGCGCAGGATCTCCCGGTGGGTCCTTCGCTTCATCTCCCGGACCACTTCCCGCCGCTTGCCCAACCCCGCTGCAAACCCCAGGGCCTCCCCTCTCAGCCCTTCCCCGGGACAGGCCCCGGTCACGAAGCCCTTTTCCACGCACTGCTCGGCGGTCAGCCGCATGCCCGTGTACTGCATCTCCTCGAAGACCTGGGGCGACAGGGCCCGGGTGACGATTGCGATCATTCCGGGAAGAAAGGGGATGCCCAGGTCCACCTCCGGGAAGCAGAAAAAACCCCGGTCGGAGCGCATGAAGCGGAAGTCGAACCCACAGCAGAGAATGGCCCCGCCGGCGAAGGCGTGGCCCGATACGGCGGCGACCGTGGGCATGGGGTAGAGCAGGATCCTTCGAAACAGGGCCATCATCTGTCGAAAAAACGCCTGGGCCTCCTCCCTTCTGCCCGCCTGGATCAGAGGCGCCAGCCAGTCCAGGTCGATGCCGTTCGAAAAGATCTTCTCGTGAGCCGATGTCACCACCAGGGCCTTCGCCCCGGTGTCTCCCTCCACTGCGTCCAGCGCATCGAGAAAGGAAGCCAGAAAGGGGGGATTGAACCGGTTTTCCCCGTCGCTGAGCGTGATCACGGCCACATCGTTCTCGTCTACGGTCCACCTCACTCGATCCATGCGGTCATCCTTTCCGGGCGGGTTCCGGGTTTTCCACTTCGGCCCGCCGCTCCGGCGGGCATCCCCGGGCTGGAGGGGCCGGACCGAGCATAGGCGACGTACCCGGTCGTGTCAAGCGGTCGCCGTCCCGGACCGCCGCCCGCTGCTTTCGTCTTGACCCGGCCGGACCTTTTCGTTATGGAGAGATGGTCGGTTTGCACACCACGAAGACAGCCGGGAGAAGCCCTTGCAGGAACCGCCGGAAAACCCGAAGCCGGACGCCGTGGTCCGTGCCCTGCGTCCTTTCGGAACGACCATCTTCTCGGAGATGACCGCCCTTTCGGATCGGTGGGGGGCCGTCAACCTCTCCCAGGGCTTCCCGGACTTCGACGGCCCGGAGGAGATCAAGGCCCGAGCGGCCGAGGCCCTCCTCGAAGGTCCGAACCAGTACATCGCCTCGGCCGGCCTCCCCTCCTTTCGACAGGCCGTGGCCCGGAAGATGAAACGATTTTACGACCTGGACGTCGATCCGGATACGGAGGTCACCGTCACATCGGGTGCCACCGAAGGGCTCTGCTCCGCTTTTCTCGCGCTCCTCGAGGCCGGAGACGAGGTGATCCTCCTGGAGCCCACCTACGACGCCTACCCTCCGCTCGCGGCGCTGGCCCGGGCCCGCGTCCGGCGCCTACCGCTCCGGGGGGCCGGGTTCGAGCTTCCCGTGGACGAGCTGAGCCGGGCGTTCGGGCCCGCCACCCGCGCCATCGTGATCAACAGCCCCATGAACCCCTGCTGCAAGGTGTTCTCGCGGGACGAGCTCGAAACCATCGGGGGGCTCTGCGCCGAGCACGATGTCCTCGCCGTCGGAGACGAGGTGTACGAGCATCTGGTGTACGACGGCGGCCGGCACGTTCCCCTCCTCGACATCCCCGCCCTGAGGGACCGCTCCCTGGTGATCGGCTCCACCGCCAAGACCTTCTCCATGACCGGCTGGAAGGTGGGCTACGTGGTGGCATCTCCGCACCTCACCAGCGCGGTCCGCATGAGCCACCAGTTCATCACCTTCTGCGGGCAGCGCTTTCTCCAGGACGCCATGGCCCATGCCCTGGACCTGCCGGACGGATACTACCGGGATCTTCTCCAGGACTACACCCGCAAGCGGGACTTCCTCTCGGGCTCCCTTCGCGAGCTGGGGTTCGACGCCTACCCCACCCAGGGGACCTACTACGTGCTCGCGGACATCTCACCCCTCGGGTTCGAGGACGACCTGGCCTTCTGCCGCATGCTCCCCGAGCAGGCCGGCGTGGCGGCCATCCCCTGCTCCGTGTTCTGGGAGGGCCGGCACACCGGGAGGAACCTGGTCCGCTTCTGCTTCTGCAAGCGCGACGCCACGCTCGAGGAGGCCGTGGCCCGTCTCGAGGCCTGGCTCCGGAGCCGATGATGATTTTGAAGCTCGCCCTCGCCCAGATGGACGTGGCCTGGCACGACCGGCCCGCGAACCACGACGCCGCAAGGCGGCTCTCCGTGCAGGCCGGGACGTCCGGCTGCCGGGCGGTGGTCCTGCCCGAGATGTTCTCGACCGGGTTCTCCATGGACACGGGCGTCACGGCGGAGCCCCTCTCGGGGCCGACCCCCGCCTTTCTGCGCTCCCTGGCCGGGGATCTCGGCCTCTGGGTGACGGGCGGGTTCGCTCTCGCCCGAGACCGCGAACCTCCCCGAAACGCGGCCCTCAGCGTGGGCCCGGACGGGCGCGACATCGCCCTGTACAACAAGATCCACTTGATCGGCCTGCTCGACGAGGACCGGCACTACGGTCCCGGGGAGATCCCCGTCCCCTTCGACATGGGCGGGGTGAAGACCGCCTGCTTCATCTGCTACGACCTCCGGTTCCCCGAGCTGTTTCGCTGCGTGGCCGGCGAATGCGACCTGATCCTGGTCATCGCCTCCTGGCCCGAGGCGCGCCGGGCCCACTGGAACGCCCTTCTCCAGGCCCGCGCCGTGGAGAACCAGTGTTACGTGGCGGGCGTCAACCGGGTGGGGCAAGGGGGAGGGCAGGCCTTTGCCGGTGGCTCCGTCATCCTGGACCCCCTGGGCGAGCCCCTGGCCCGGGCCGGCGGCGGGGAGACCGTGGTCTCCGCGGAGATCGACCCGGAGGTCGTCGCCCGGGTCCGGAAGGAGTTCCCCTTCCTCCGGGACCGCCGGCGCCGCCTCTTCGAGCGGGCGGCCGCCTGCTGCACCTCCTGAGGGGTAATTCGGGGACACCATACTGATTTCAAGAGTACCGGGGGAGCTGGCGGGAATGCTACATGTGAAATCAGTATGGTGTCCCCGAATTAGCCCCGAATTGGCAACGGGACGCCTCCGGCCGGGAGGCCGTGTCAGCGAAACCCGTCCCCCAGCCTGAGAATCCTGCCGTGCATGGTTCTGGGTCTGGATGTGCTCCAGGACAGGACCTCCCCTTCGCGCCGGGACAAAACCGACTCCCCTACGGCCTCGAAGGGGCTCCTCCCGGGATCGGCGATCAACACCCCCTCGACCCCGGCCCGAAGGGACCGCAGGATCAGGTTGTGAATGGGGCGGACCAGCGAGTCCCAGAAGCAGATGTCGGCTCCGATCAGGAAGTCGATCTCCCGCAGGGCGGCCGTGGTGATCCGGGCGAAATCGCTGCGGAGCGTGGCGATGCTCACACGGTTGACGTCCGCGTGGAGCCGGAGAAACGAAAAGACGTCGGGGTCCGCGTCCACGGCGGTCACGCGGGCGCCGTAGCGCCTGGCGCAGTAAATCCCCGCCAGCCCCCACCCGCAGCCCACGTCCATGACGCGGCACCCCCGGGGCAGGCCGGAGCGGCCGAGGTAGTCCATGAGGACCCAGCTCGACGACCAGAACCGGTTGCCGTGCCGGGTCGGGAAGCGCTCCCTCTTCAACCGGCGAATCGCGGGGTGCCGCGAGAGCAGGGCCCGCACGCCGTGTGCTCGAAACTCCCGCCTTGCCTTCCGCTTCATGACTCACTCCGGGCGTCGTTTTCAGCAGGACATCGGGAACGGAGCTTAGCAAAACGGATCTCCCGAGGTCAATCTCCGGCTCGGAACCCCCGCTGCCGCGAGACACTCCCAAAAAGGAGATTGAGATTTCCGGGCCGTTCCCGTAGGATGGTCCGGCCCGGTGCCGCCTTGCCCGGGCCCCGGAGGCGTTCCCGGATGAAGAAGAAGCCCACCAACGAGGAACTCGAGCGTCGCGTGCGCGAGCTGAGCCTGGAAAACGAATCCCTCCTGGCGGCCCGGGACACGTTCGCCTCCAACGAGCGGCTCTTCTCCCAGATCGTCGAAGGGACCCCCATCGCCACCTTCGTCATCAACGCGGATCACCGGATCACCCACTGCAACAAGGCCTGGGAGAACCTCACGGGCATCCCCGCCGACGAGCTCATCGGTACCCGACGCCACTGGCAGACGTTCTACAAGAAGGAACGGCCGGTCATGGCCGACCTGATCGTGGACCAGGCGCCGGAAGAGGATTTCGTTCGGTACTACGGAGACAAGTACCGCAGGTCCGAGGTCATCGAGGGGGCCTACGAGGCCGAGAACTTCTTCCCCGCCCTGGGGGAAAACGGCAAGTGGCTGTTCTTCACCGCCTCGCCCATCCGGGACGAGAACGGTCGCGTCACCGGGGCCATCGAGACGCTCCAGGACATCACCGAGAGGAAGCGCGCCGAGGAGAAGCGGAAGGAGTCGGAGAGGCGGTTCCGGAGCTTCCTGGAGTTCCTTCCCTACCCGGTGGTGGTCTTCACCGTGGACGGGCGCGTGTTCTACCTGAACCCCGCCTTCACGGACACCTTCGGGTGGAACCTGGACGAGCTCCGGGGGCGGAGCATCCCTTACGTGCCGCCGGGACTGGAGCAGGAAACCCGGGAGGCCATCGACCGGCTGTTTCGGGAACACGTCCTCATGCGCCACGAGACCCGGCGACTGACCCGGGACGGGCGGGTCCTGGACGTCGTCCTGAGCGCCGCGTTCTACCAGGACTCCGAGGGGAACCTTCTCGGGGAGCTGGTCATGCTCCGGGACATCACCTCCGAGAAGCGGAACGCCCGGAACAACGAGGCCCTGCTCCGCATCAGCATGGCCCTTCCGGCCTATCCCGATCTCGAGGAGCTCCTGGACTACATCAGCGGCGAGGTCAAGCAGCTGATCGGCTGTGAAGGGGCGCTCGTCATTCTCCTGGACGAAGAGAGCCGGGAGCTCTTTTTCCTCGGCGCGGCCTACGACGACACCGTCACCACCAACAGGGTCAAGGAGTTCCGCTTTCCCCTGAATCAACTCGTGGCCGGACAGGTCATTCGAACCGGCGTCCCCCTCATCGTGCCCCAGGTGCCGCGGGACGATCCACTCCACCTCGAGCGGGATCGCAAGCTCGGATACGAGACGAGGAACCTCCTGCTGGTTCCTCTGAAGAGCAGCGACCGCACCATCGGGGTCATCGCCGGCATCAACAAGAAGCAGGAGGTGTTCGACGACGCCGACGAGGAGCTCCTGGGCATGATCGCCGGAACCGTGGCCCTGAGCGTGGAAAACGCCCGTTTCGCGGAGGACCTCAAGGAGGCTTACAGGAGCAACGAGACCCTGCTCCGTATCAGCCGGTCCCTCCCGGTCTACCCGGACCTGGGGGAGCTGCTGGACTTCGTCGCCGGCGAGGTCCAGCGCCTGATGGGAGCCGAGGGCGCCCTGGTGGGGCTCTTGGAGCAGGAGGAGGAAAGGCTGTTTTTCCCGGGCGCTTGCTACGAGGACAAGGACGTCCAGGAGAGGATGAAGGCCATTCGATTCGGCCTGGACGAGGTGGCGGCGGGGCGGGTGATCCGGACCGGGGAGCCCCAGATCGTCCGGGACGTCCAGGAAGATCAACGGTTGTACCCGAGGCGTGACAGCAAGCTGGGATACACCACGCGCAACTTCATCGAGGTGCCCCTGAGGAGCAGCGACCGGATCATCGGTGTGCTCTGCGCCATCAACAAGAAGCAGGGGACCTTCGAAACCAAGGACATCGAGTTGCTGAGCCTCGTCGGCGGGACCGTGGCCCTCTCCATCGAGAACGCCAGGTTCTCGGAGGAGTTGAAGCAGTCCTACCTCGAGGTCAGGAGCCTGAACCGGGCGAAGGACAAGGCGATCAACCACCTGAGCCACGAGCTGAAGACCCCGGTGTCCGTACTGGTCGGCAGCCTGGACATCCTTTCGAAGAAGCTCGAGGTCGCGCCGGTGGAGGGATGGCGATCCACCATGGAGCGGGCCCGGCGAAACCTGGACCGAATCGTGGACATCCAGGACCAGGTGGACGACATCATCCAGCAGCGCCGGTCGGACGTAAAGGTCCTTCTCTGCGACCTGCTGGATCAGTGCTCGGACGTGCTGGAGACCATCGTCGCCGAAGCCGCGGGAGGGGAAGGGGGAACCGACCTCATCCGAAACAGGATCGAGAACCTCTACGGAGAACGCGACCCGACCCCCGAACGAATCGAGCTCGAGGCCTTCGTCCGGGAACGCCTGGAGGCCATGGCGCCCCTGTTCGCCCACCGGGAGGTGGAGGTCGTCGTCGACGCCGAGCCCGGCGCCGTGCTCATGCCCGAGGAACCCCTCCGGAAGGTCGTGGACGGACTGGTGAGGAACGCGGTGGAGAACACGCCCGACGAGGGGCGCATCGAGATCCGGGTCTGCAGGGGAGAGGACGGCCCCGAACTCGTGGTCCGGGACTGGGGCGTGGGCATCACGGAGGAAGCCCAGAGAAGGATCTTCGAAGGCTTCTTCGCCACCCAGGACACCCTCCACTACTCGTCCAAGCGTCCGTTCGACTTCAACGCAGGAGGGAAAGGGGCCGATCTCCTCCGCATGCGCATCTTCTCGGAGCGATACGGCTTCCGGATCTCGCTCTCCTCGAACCGGTGCCGCTACATCCCCATGGAGACGGACGTCTGCCCGGGGAGAATCAGCCTCTGCTCCTCCTGCACAAATCGGGAGACGTGCCTGCGATCGGGCGGAACCGCGATCACCGTCCAGTTCCCCGGGGAGGCCTCCCCGGGCTCCTGACGCCGGAGGCTCCGCACCCGGTTTTTCACGGCTTCCCCCAGACCACCAGCCCCATGGCGTGGCGGCTCTCGGGGTTGGGGTGGTTCGGGATGATCCGGATGTTCAGCCCGAAGTGCCCCGCCTCGTCGAACAGGAGCTCCTCGCGGTACCGGTAAACGGCCTCGGGCCGGGTTTCCGTCGGGGTCATGGGCCGGACGAGCCGGTCCAGGTACCGGCCCGAGGGGTCCACCCGGCCGCCGTACACCTCCACCACCACATCCTCCGGCTCCAGCTCCCCCAGGTGGACGTCCACCTCGACGGTGTAGGGCTGTCCGACCTCGACCCCCTCCACCTCCTGCATTCGGATCTCCCGGATCGCCACCCCCGCCCAGTTGAACATGATCCTGTCCCGCCACCGGGCCAGGCTGCGCAGTCCGGACCAGTCGTCCTCCCGGACCTGGAACCCGCGCTCCGCCGCCGGCAGGTAGAAGCGGTCCCAGTACTCTTCGACCATGCGGTGGGTGTTGAACACCGGGCTCAACCGGTACAGGGACCGCTTCATCATGTCGATCCACCTTCGGGGCAGCCCGTCCGCCCCCCGCTCGTAAAACAGCGGGACCACGTCCTTTTCCAGAATGTCGTACAGGGTCCGGCTCTCCAGGTCATCCTGAAAATCGGGATCGTCGTAGGTCTCCCCGCCGCCCACGGCCCATCCCAGCTCCCGGTCGTAGCCCTCGTCCCACCACCCGTCCAGGATGCTCACCTGGAGGGCCCCGTTCGCCGCCGCCTTCATGCCGCTGGTCCCGCAGGCCTCCATGGGACGGCGGGGCGTGTTCAGCCACACGTCGACCCCCTGCACCATCCGGCGGGCGATCTCCATGTCGTAGTCCTCGAGAAACACCATGTGCCGTCGGAGGTTCTCCTTGGCCGTGATCCGGATCAGGTTTTTGATGAGCTGCTTTCCGGCCTCGTCCTGGGGATGAGCCTTGCCGGCGAACACGATCTGGACCGGTCGTTCCCGGTTCGTCAGGATCCGCTCCAGCCTGGCGATGTCCCTCAGGATCAGGTGGGCCCGCTTGTACGGGGCGAACCGCCTCGCGAATCCGATGGTGAGCACCTCGGAGTTCAGCACCTCCGAGGCCATCTCCAGGTCCCGGTTGCTCTGCCCCCGGCTGGCCAGCTGCTGCCTGAGCCTCTGCCTGGCAAACGACACCAGGCGGTCCCGCGCCCGCTCGTGGGAGCGCCACAGCTCGGTGTCGGGGATCCGGTTCACCCGCTCCCAGACCTTTTCGTTGTCCGGATCCTCGATCCATCGCGGTCCGAGGTAGCGGTCGCAGTTCTCGGACATGCCCCTCGAGATCCAGGAGGGGATGTGCACCCCGTTCGTGATGTGGGTGATGGGGCGATCCACCTCGGGAAGCCCGGGCCAGACCTGCCGCCACATCTTCCGGCTGACCTCGCCGTGGAGCCGGCTCACGCCGTTGTTCCAGTTGGAGAGCCGGAGGGCGAGCACCGCCATGCTGAAAGGCTCCTGGCGGTTTCGGGGCTCCTGGCGCCCGTATCCCAGCAGGACGTCGAAGCTGATCCCCATGGCCCGGGCGAAACCGTCGAAGTACGGCTGCATGAGGCCGGGATCGAACGTGTCGATCCCGGCCGGGACCGGGGTGTGGGTCGTGAAGACGTTGGTCATGCGGACGAACTCCAGGGCCTCGTTGAAGCTCAGACCGTGGTCCTCGCGGAGCTGCCGAATCCGTTCGAACCCGGCGAACGCGGAGTGCCCCTCGTTCATGTGGCAGACGGCGGGCTCAACGCCCACGGCCTTGAGCATGCGAACCCCGCCGATTCCGAGGACGATCTCCTGCCGGATCCTCATCTCGCGGTCCCCGCCGTACAGCTGGGACGTGACGCTCCGGCCCCACTCGGAGTTCTCGGGAAGGTTCGTGTCGAGGAGGTAGAGCCTCGTCCTGCCGATGTCGACGCTCCAGGCCTGCACACGGACCCGCTCCTCACGGAGGTCCACGGAGACCGTGACCACACGGCCCGCCTCGTCCCGGACCCGGTCCATGGGCATGGTGCTGAACTGGTTCACCGGGTAGGTCTCCATCTGCCAGCCGTCCTGGGTCAGGTACTGACGGAAGTACCCCTTCTGATACGCCAGGGAGACGCCCACGACGGGGAGGTTCAGGTCGCTCGCAGACTTGAGGTGGTCCCCCGAAAGGATGCCCAGCCCCCCCGAGTAGATGGGGAGGCAGTCGGCCACGCCGCACTCGGCCGTGAAGTAGGCCACCACGAAGGGCTCCGCACGCTTCCCGAAAACGCCGGGATGGGGCCGCGCCGTGGTGTACCGCTCGAACTCCTGCCGCACCCGCTCCTGGTGGGCCAGAAAGGCCTCGTCCCCGACCAGCGCCTCCAGGTCCTCCTGCCGGAGCCGGCACAGGTACTCCACGGGGTTCCTGCGGGTCTGGTGCCAGAGGTCGGGATTGATGCGCCGGAAAAGCCCCTCGGTTTCGTAGTCCCAGGCGAACCAGAGGTTCTTGGACAGAACCCGCAGCGGCTCGAGGGCCTCCGGGATCTTCGGGCGGACGTTGATGGTCCTGATGGGTGCAACGGCCATGAATGGATCCTTTCCTGTTTGAATCGTTGCCGGGCTCGAAACGAGACCGGAACCTCGATGAACCGCTCTACTGCTTTCGCTCTCCCGTCGCCTCCACCCCCCCTTCCCTTCGGAAGGTGAACTCCATGCGCGGGGGATCGATCTTCACCACGTACACGCGATCGTTGGGGAGCCGGACGTTCTCTCTGGACAAATGAAAGACCCGGCTGCCGGCGCGCGCGCCGCCGGCGTCCAGCAGGGCCCGCACGTTCTTTTCGTTGAGAATGCTCGCGTCCTTCCGAAGCCCCCGGACGCGCACCCGGATGCTCGGATGGGCCGGGTCGGTGACGGTCAGGCCGGCGGGGACGTTCTGCACCTCCAGCGGGACCTCGAGGCCCACCTCGAAGTCCTGCTGTCCGGCCAGGGCCAGCCAGACCGCACACACGACCCCCAGCACGGCCGCCTTCGTCTTCCAGTTCCGGGTCACCAGGAGGCGGGCCTGCTTTTTCCAGCTCCTTCCGGCGCTCGAGGCCCCCACGTCCTCCCGGATCCACCGGACGAGGGTCTCGGGATCCTCTGCGGGCCGCACCGCTCCCTCCCGCACCAGCGAGACCTCCCCCCGCTCCTCGGAAACCACGACCACGGCGGCGTCGCAGCGTTCGGTGAGCCCGATGGCGGCCCGGTGCCTGGTGCCCCACACGGCGGGGAGCCCGGACTCGGCCGTCAGGGGCAGGTAGCAGGCCACCTGGGTCACGCGCCCCTTTCGGATCAGCATGGCGCCGTCGTGAAGGGGCGACTCCTTCTGGAAGACGCTGACCACGAGTTCCGGGCTGGGCTCCGCCTCGAGGGCGTGGCCCTCGGTGACCAGCTCCTCCACCCGGTCGATTCGTTCCAGGACGATGAGCGCACCCGTTTTGGCCCTCGCCAGCAGGAAAGCCGCATCGGCCACCCCGCCCACCCAGGCCCCCGGGGCCTGCAGGCGGTGCAGGCCGAGCGTCTGGAGGGGGTTGACCCGTTCGAGGACCTGGCGGATCTCCTTCTGGAACAGGATGATGAGCAGGATGACCAGGACCTGCCAGAGGATCTGAAACACCCAGGTGGTGAGAAACAGCCCCCAGACCCGGGCGGCCGTGAACACGAGACCGAACACCAGGAGCCCCACGAGGGCCTTGAGGGCCTTGGTGCCGCGGAACCAGACGTAGAGGTGGTAGGAGAACACCGACAGGAACAGGACGTCCAGCACGTCCTGGAATCGAAGGTCTTGGATGATGGCCAGGGGATTCATGGTTTCGTACGCCCGTAGAGCTCGGACATCTCCCGGAGGCGGCGGGCCAGAACCTCGTCCGCCGCGCCGGGCGTCATCCGCCAGGTCCAGTTTCCGTTCCTCGTCGCCGGCGTGTTCATGCGGTGCGCCGCACCCAGGCCGAGGACGTCGGGCATGGAGAGGACGGCGGTCTCCCCCACCGACGCCAGGGCCAGCCTCACGAAATCCCGGTGGACGGTCTCCGCGGATACCGAATGGCCGACGTACGATGCGAGGCGGGTTCGATCCCCCGCGGTGGTCTCCTCCTCGAACCAGCCCCGGGCCGTGTTGTTGTCGTGGGTGCCCGTGTACACCACGCAGTGCCGCTCGTGGTTGTGGGGAGCGTACGGGTTGGAGGGCAGCTCCGGTCCGAAGGCGAACACGAGCACCTTCATGCCCGGGAACCTGAAACGATCCATGATCTCCCGCACGTCCGGCGTGATGACGCCGAGGTCCTCGGCGATGATGGAGGCCCCGGGAACGGCCCGCAGGACGGACTCGAAGAAATCGACCGCCGGCGCGTCCACCCACCGGCCGTTGATCGCCGTCTTCTCCCCGGCGGGAACCTCCCAGTACCCCACGAACCCTCGAAAGTGATCCACCCGGATCCGGTCGTACAGGGTCAGGTTGTGCCGGATCCGACGGATCCACCAGTCGTAGCCCTGCTCTTTCAGCACGTCCCACCGGTAGACGGGGTTTCCCCAGAGCTGACCGGTCTCGCTGAAGTAGTCCGGGGGGACGCCGGCGACGGCCGTCGGCTGCTTCTTTTCGTCCAGTTTGAAGCAGTGCGGCGCCACCCAGACGTCGGCGCTGTCCAGGACCACGTAGATGGGCATGTCCCCGATCAGGGCGACGCCCCGATCCCGGCAGTGCGACCGAAGGGCCTGCCACTGCCTGTGGAGGAGATACTGGACGAACCGCACCCGATCCAGTTCATAGGCCAGGTCCTCCCTGGCCGAATCCAGTGCTGCGGGCTCGCGGTCCCGCAGGCCGGGGGGCCAGGAGGGCCAGGGGCTTCCCCGGAACCGGGCTCTCAGTGCGGTGAACAGGGCGAACGCCTCCAGCCAGTGCGCGTGCTCCGTGCAGAACGCCTCGTAATCCTCGTCCCCGCCCCTGGACCGAAAGCGCTCGTGGGCGATGGAAAACAGGCGCTCCCTGACCTCCGCGGCGGCCCCGTAGAGCGCTCGCCCCTGTGAAAAGGCCTCCCGGGAAGGAAGGTCCCCGGCATCGATCAGCCCGTCCCGGACCAGCGCTTCCGGGCTCGCCAGGACCGGGTTGAAGGCGAACGACGAGATGCTGTGGTAGGGGGAGTTGCCGTAGGCGGGCTCCGTGGGGTTCAAGGGGAGGATCTGCCACAACCCCTGCCCGGCGCGCTCCAGGAAGTCCGCAAAGGCGTAGGCCTCCGGACCCAGGTCGCCGACCCCGAACCCGGACGGCAGGGAACTGATGTGCAGCAGGATCCCGCTTCGTCTCTCACTCATGATTCCAAAGCCCTTCATTCCGTGGTGGACGAACGGTCCGCGCGCTCAGTCGATCCTCACCCAAAGCTTGGCACACACCCGGCCGAAGAGGTCCACCCAGGCCCGGGCCGCCTCGTTCCCCGACTCCGCGCTCTCCTTCATGCCCGGCCATCGGGTCTCCTTCAGCTCGTAGCAGATGTTCTGCACGGTCCGGAGGTTCACCTCGAAGGGCAAATCGTCCAGCAGCAGAAGCACCGCATCCAGCCGGTTCAGGGGTTCCACGCCCTCGGGTTCGTCCAGGAGGCGTTTCGCCGTCCTCTCGAGGCTCCGCCGAAAGGCGAACTCGAGCGGTTCCGCGTCGAACGTCACCCCCACCCCGCGGGCCTCCTGGAGGAGCGCTTCGATCCCGTCGGGATCGATCTCCTCCAGCTGGAACCGGCGCTTCAGCTCGGCGTGCAGGACGAACTCCGCCGCCACGTGCAGGGCCTTGGGAAGCGGGGCTCCCGCATCCATGAGGAACCGCATCAGGGGAACCTGGTCATCGTACAGTCTTCGGTACACCCCTTCAACATCATTCAGCGTGGCCTCCAGGATGCGGCCCAGAATGTTCCGCTGCTCGTCCCGGAAGAGGGACTTGAGGCCGTACGTCCCCGAGGCGAAACACCGGTCGAACCGCCTCAGGGCCTCGTGGAAGTCCGCACCCTCGAAGACCCGCCCCAGCGCGTCCCCCATGGCGGCGAACCGTTCCGGGTCCTCCGCGTCGGCGACGCCGCCGGTCAGGTTGTGGTCCCCGAGGTGGAGGGCCCCGAAGCGGAGATCCCTTCCTTCCTGCGTGGCCTCCGAGAGAAACCGGGCCCGGCCGAGGAGCAGGGAGGCCTTTCCGGCCTGTCTCGTTTCCACGACTTCCCCTTCCACCCGGTAGCAGTAGAAGCTTCCCTTCGGGTCCGTGCCGTTGCGGAACAGCCGGCACATGGCGTGATGGGCCGCCACTTTGGGGAAGTCGGCCCTGGATCGCCGCACCGCCCGCTCGTAAATGTCCCTTCCGGTCCCCTGCTCCACCCGGTTGCTCTGCGCCGCGGCCAAGCTCTCCAGGAACCGCGGCCCGCAGTCCCGATCCCCCAGCGCCTCGGCAAGCTCGATCGCCCGGGCCGCGTACTGGAGGATCTGCACGGCCTCGATCCCCGAGATGTCGTCGAAGAACCAGCCGCAGCTCGTGTACATGAGCATGGCGTGACGCTGCATCTCCAGGAGCTTCAGGAGATCGACCTGCTCGAACCCGCCCGCCGGTGCGGCCGCATGCCGCTCGAAAAAGGAGCTCCGGCTCTCGTCGGACCGGTCCAGGATCACGTCGATGTAGCCGTTCCGGGCGGCCCAGGGGTCCCGGAAGCGATGCCCGCCCTCCTTCTCGAACAGACGCGCCAAATCCGCGCTCAAACCGTCGAGGGCGGAACGGAGCGGAGCCCGCCAGGCCTGGCTCCACCCCGGACGGGCCCCGGTGTGACAGCCGCAGTCCGACCGCCATCGCTCCACGCCGTGGGCGCAGCTCCAGGACGTGTTCTCCGCGATCTCCGCCTCCCGCGCCGGGGGATGAAGGGCGAGAAACTCCCCGTAGTTGGTCATGCGGGCCAGGTCGCGGGACTCGATGGTGTGGATCGCGTAGGCGAGCGCCATGTCGCCGAACCGGTGATGATGTCCGTAGCTCTCCCCGTCCGTGGCGATGTGCACGAGCTGGGCGGTTTTCGCGTTCGCCGAAAAGCCCCGGGCCAGTCTCTCGGCCAGGGCCTCCCCGCTGGACAGCAGCCGCTCGAAGGCCACGGCCCTGGAAACGGCCCCGTCGTAGAAGAACACCGCCATCTCCCTTCCGGAGGGAAGCCGGACCCGATGGGGCTGCCGTGAATCGACGGGATCCCCAACCGCCTCCCTCCACGGTCCGCGCGCCGAGGAGCGCCACCGCCGGACCTGGTGGGGGGCCAGGATCGTGAAGCGGATTCCCCGATCCGCCATGACCTCGAGGGTCTCCAGGTCCACCGCCGTCTCGGGGAGCCACATCCCCTCGGGCCGCCTCCCGAACCTTCGTTCGAAGTCGCGAATGCCCCAGACCACCTGGGTCTCCTTGTCCCTGGCGCCGGCGAGGGGCATGATCAGGTGGTTGTACGGCTGGGCCAGGGCGGAGCCGTGCCCGGAGAAACGCTCCCGGCTCCGCCGGTCCGCATCCAGGACGGACCGGTAAACGTCGGGGGAACGGGCTTCCAGCCAGGACAGGAGCGTGGGTCCGAAGTTAAAGCTCATCTTCTCGTAGTTGTTCACGATTCCCAGGATCCTCTCCCGGCCGTCCAGGATCCTGGAGGCCGCGTTCACGGCGTAGCACTCCGCCGTGATGCGCCGGTTCCAGTCGTGGTAGGGCGCCGCCTCGTCCTGAACCTCGATGGCCTCCAGCCAGGGGTTCTCACGCGGAGGCTGGTAGAAGTGACCGTGAATGCACACAAAACGTTCCATTGGGTTGCAGCTCCTTTGACCGCACGGTTCGGCCGTCGGACCGCAGCGGCCGATTCGCAATGCCTGTCCTTTTACGATTCCCCGATCGTACGGCGGAGCGGGCGCCTTCCGGGCCCGGCTCCACCGGGCCGCCGCCGCGACAGAAGGACCTCCCTGAAGAGCCTCATGTAGCGCTCGGCCGACTCGTCCCAGGAAAAGTCGGCTTTCATGGCCGATTCCTGCAGCTTTTCCCAGGGCCTGCGCCGGTCGTACCGGGTCAAGGCCTGCCGGAGGGCCTCGAGGAGCGCTCCCGGTGAGGCCTCGGTGAACTTGAACCCGTTTCCCTTTCCGGTCCGCGGGTCCCAGGCGCTCACGGTGTCCTCGAGTCCGCCGGTGGCGCGGACCACGGGAACCGAGCCGTACCGCATGGCGTGCATCTGGGTCAGCCCGCAGGGCTCGTAGCGCGAGGGCACGAGGAGCAGGTCCGTGCCCGCCGTGATCCGGTGCGCCAGGGGTTCGTCGAAACCGAGCCTCAGCGCCATGCGCCCGGCGAATCGCTCGCCGGCCGCCCCGAGCGCCTTCTCGATCCCCGGGTCCCCGGTCCCCAGCACCATCAGGCCCGCGTCCAGGGCGAACAGGTCGTCCAGGACGTCGATCAGGAGATCCAGGCCCTTTTGACGGTCCAGCCTGGAGACGACACCGATCACGGGCCGCTGCTCGAGCCGCTCGTCGAGGCCGAACTCCCGGATCAGGGCCTTCTTGCACTGCATCTTCCCCGCCATGCGCCCCGGACCGTACCGGGCCGGCAGGAAGGGGTCCGTACCGGGGTCCCACCTTGCATAATCCGCGCCGTTGAGGATCCCGTGGAGGACGTTCCCGCGGCTCCGCAGGACGCCCTCCAGCCCCATGCCGAACTCCGGGGTCCGGATCTCCGCCGCGTAGGTGGGGCTGACCGTGGTCACCGCATCCGCGTACACGATCCCGGCCTTGAGCAGGCTGATCCCGCCCCAGTACTCGACGCCCTCGGGATGAAAGTGGCGGTCCGCGCTCAGACCGGTGGCCGGAAGCCGGTCGGCCGGGAACAGGCCCTGGTAGCCCAGGTTGTGGATCGTGAAGACGCTCCCGGCCTCCGGGAAGACCCCCCCGAGGATGGACGGTATCAGCCCGGTCTGCCAGTCGTGGCAGTGGACGACGTCCGGGATGAAGCCCGTCTCGCCGCAGGCCAGCAGGGCGGCCCGGCAGAAGAAGGCGAACCGCTCCAGGTTGTCGTAGTAGTCCCCTGCGGCGTTCCCGTAGAGGTTGGGGCGGTCGAACAGGTCCTCCCGCTCCACGGCGTAGACCGGAACGCCCTGTTCGGTCCGGGTCTCCAGGACGCCGGCCTCCAGCGATACCCCGCCCAGGGGCACCCGGAGGCGGTCCACCGCACGCTCCATCCCCCCGGCCCGCTCCCGCACGACGCGGTAGCAGGGAAGGCAGACGCGCACGTCGCAGCCCCGGCGCAGCAGGGCCTCCGGAAGCGCGCCCGCCACGTCCCCCAGCCCCCCCGTTTTGGCCCAGGGCACCATCTCGCTCACCGCGAAGAGCAGCTTCAGGGTCCCGGTCCCTTTCCCGCCCTCCGGGCTCACGCGTTGTCCTCCTCCACGGCCCGGATCAGATCGGCCTGGATCTCGGGCATCGAGAACACCACGCGATTCCAGGAAGGGATCAGGGTGCTCTCGTGGGGTCCCTTGATCTGCTCCCAGGCGGTCCACAGAAAACCACGGAAGTATCGCACGGTCTGCTCCTCCTGGTACCGGTCGTAGTGAAGGCCGTTGACCTCGGCGTCGTCGCTGTAACGCTTGATGAAGTCCAGGCTGCGGTTGTAGTAGGTGTGAAGGATCATGTCCACGAAGGCGTCGTCCAGGGGAACGCCGTTGGACCGCATGTGGTTCAGGTAGAACTTTCCGATGTCCACCACCATCCGGTGAAGCCCCCGGCTCGCATCCTCCGGCGACATCTCCTGGTGCTTGTGCTCGTAGTTGCCGGTCAGGTCGATCTGGGCGATCTTCCTCTGGATCACGCGCTGGTAGGCCTCCGAGAGCGTGCTCACCTCCAGGCCCCAGTCGTATGCGATGTTGATCCCCCTCGCCATCCGGGTGGCCAGGCTGAACTCGCCCGCCAGCGGGTACTTGAAGGAGCGATGATAGCTGAAGAAGGCCCCCAGGTCCCTGAACCCCCGGTTGTACATGATCCACTGGAGGGTGTCCACGAGGGGCGTCACGAACAACCTCGTCACCCGGCCCTTCATGGCCCGCTCGGCGGGGGAGATCCGGGCGTAGTACCCCTTGCAGAACTCGTAGTCGTTGTGCGGGTTGGCGGTGGGCTCGATCAACCGGCCCAGCATCACCCGGTCGTAGGTGACGATGTCGCAGTCGTGGAGGGCCACCACCTCGCAGTCCACCGCCCGGCAGTCCGCCGTGTCACAGTCCGCACGCGCCAGGATGTAGCCCAGGGCCACCCAGACCGACTGCCCCTTGCCCTGGACGCCCGTGGGGATCTCCCGCTCGCGGATGCTGTTCAGGACCGCCTGGACGCGGGGACCGTCGACCCAGACGACCCGCACCTCCCGGGCTTCGGTCCGGAGCCGTTCGAAGTAGGCCTTGGCCTCCAGGAAACGCTCCTCGTCCTCGGTCCCGCCCAGGGCCACGGTGATCGTCTCGAGGTAGCGCACCCCGGCGATCTCGTCCAGGATGCGATCCAGGACGCCGGGGTTTTCGATCTCGGAGTAGAGGGACGGCAGAATCAGGGCCACCGGCACGTGCGCGCTCCACTCCTCGAGCCTGGTCTCCAGCTCCTCCAGGTACGCGTCCCGGTCGAACGTTTCGTGAAGGGCGTGGAGGGTGGTGATCACGCCCCCTTGATGAAAGTCGGCCATGGCGTTCTCCTTTGTCCGCGGAATGGTCTCTCTCCTGCGCCCGCAGGGAGCGGAACCCGCACGGGAGCGTTCCGGCGTTTCGCACGCCGTCATCATACCAACGCCCAGGGTGCGGAACCACAGCAAAATCCGGCGCAAACCGGCCTCCCCCTTCCGGGCCGCCTCCCGTGGTGACAACCAAAGGAAGGTGTGCTATGGGTGTGAGCCGGGTTGGGCGCTCCAGGGCCACCTGATTTCGGAACCCCTCCTTTTCTTGTGGGGCCGCCATGCAGGAAAACGCAACCGAGGCGACCCGTGCCGGCCGGTCCGTCACCCTGTTGGGATTCTGGGTCAACGGACTGCTCGTCCTGGTCAAGTTCCTGGCCGGATGGTTCGGTCACAGCCAGGCGCTGGTGGCGGACGCGGTCCACTCCGTGTCCGACCTCCTGACCGACGGGGTGACCCTCCTGGGCATCCACGTGGGAAGGAAGGAAGCGGACGAGCGACATCCCTTCGGACACGCCCGCCTCGAAACCCTGGCCTCCGCCCTGGTGGGGGTATCGCTGGTCGCAACGGGCGTCTACATCGGCGTCGATGCGGGCCTCAACATCCACGAGCACCGGGAGTACCACCCCACCTGGGTGGCCCTCGCCGGGGCCGGGCTCGGCATCGCCTGCAAAGAGCTTCTCTATCACTACACCGTCTCCGTTGGAAAGCGGATCCAGAGCCGGCTCATCGTCGTGAACGCCTGGCACCATCGGTCGGACGCGCTCAGCTCGGTGGCCGTCTTTCTCGGGGTGCTGGGAACCCGCATCCATCCGGCCTGGCACATCCTCGACGCCTACGCCGCCCTGCTCGTCTCCTTTTTCATCGTGAAGGTCGGGCTGGACGCCGTCCGGGACTCCTTGCGGGAGTTCACGGACACCGCACCCGACCCGGAGATCATCGGTCACATCGAGCGCTGCATCCACAAGACCGACGGCGTGCTGGACGTGCACGACCTTCGGGTGAGAACGGCGGGGGGACGGTACCAGATGGAGGTGCACGTGGGCGTGAACGAACGGCTGAACGTGGGAGAGGGGCACCGGATCGCAAAGGAGGTGGAAGGCTGCCTTCTGGACGAGATCGAGGAGATGGACCGGGTCATCATCCACGTGGATCCCAGAAAGCCCTAGGCCGGCCGGCGACCCGGGGGGTTCCGGCCCGTTGACATTCGAAACGTGACAGCGTCGCAAAAAGCCCGAATCCTCGAGATCTGCCCTTGGGATTTCAACAGGTTATATCGTCCCCAGCGGCGCGTGAGCGGGTTTTTGCGAATGCGTCAAACGCGCCCAGCCCGGATGGAATGAGATCGCCCCGCCGCGGCCGGGTGCCTGATTTCGGCTGCGGCGGGGCTCCTGCGGGGCGGGGGAACCCGGCGTCGTCGGCGCATTCCGGTGAAGCGATCTCGACGGATGGATCGCGCCGTTTTCCCCCACCCCGCTTCGTACGCCCGCCGGGTCCCAAACCCCCTGCGGGCCGCGCGCTACAGGGTGAGTCCCTCCTTGATCTTCTCGAAGGTCTTGGACCCGATGCCCTTCACGTTCATGAGGTCCTCCAGCGAACCGAACGGCCCCGAATCCTTCCGGTACTGCACGATCCGCTCCGCAATCGCCGTTCCGATGAACTTCACCTCGGTGAGCTGCTCGACCGTGGCTTCGTTGATGTTCACCTTCCCGGACTCCTCGGCGTGAAGCACCGGGACGAAAGAGAGGGCCAGGACCAACAGTACACAGCACATGCCTGCCTTTTTGAGCTTGCTCATCTGCATCTCCTCCCTTGCGCCGGTCCCGCGACGGGCTCCGGCGCTCATACGGTTATGGATCCTGTGAAACGCTTCGACCGGAATGGCGTTCTCCTCAGGATCAACTTTCGTGCCGGAAAGACGGCCTGGGCCGTCGGGAAGGGCGCCAAAACGACGCCTTGCAAATTCACCCACAGTTTCAACAGGTTGCCGTCGACTGCCTCCGCATTGACACGACGTCGTTCGCGTCCTCCTCCCATCCTGTCCTGCGCGCCGCCCCTTCTCCTGCATAAAAAACGGGGCAGCCGAGCACCGCTTTCTGTGCAAGGGCCCCTCCCCTCGCCGACGGCCGGGGGTGCGTCTCGACGGGCGTCTTGACACCTGCCCGGTCTCCTCCCTGTCGTTGATCCCTCCACCTCGCGAGGTCTGCCGCCGACCGCCGAACCGGCCCGTCCCCACCACAGTCGAGACGGACCGTCCCCGCGGAACGCCCCGGGGGACCCTGGTCCACGCCCGGAACTCCTGGATGGAGGACGACTTCGGGGGACATCATTCCCGGAGATCGGGGTCAACGCAGGAGGATCGAAAGCGGTTCAACGTCACCCGCGGGGCATCACGGTCGTTCCGAAGGGGTGTGTTTCCTGAACTTGTCGCGCTGGTCCTCGTAGTAGGACCGGCGGTCCCGGGCCAGATCGAGGGCCTCTTCGATGGCCCGGACCGCCCGCTCCCGGTCCCCGGTCTGGTGGTACGCCTCGGCCAGGGTGTCGAGAAAGGGGGCGGTCCTCTGCAGGGACACCGCCCTCCGGGCGAGCGAAAGCGCCCTCTGCGGGTCCCGCAGGTCTTTCTCGGGCGCCGTCAGCAGGATCCAGGCCAGGTTGTTGAGCGCGGCCGGACTGTCGGGCTGAATGGAGAGCGCGGTTTCGTAGGCGGCCACGGCCTTCCGGTGCTCGCCCAGCTGGTGATGGATCATGGCCAGGTTGCGGTAGAGGGGGGCGTTGTTCGGGCTCTCCTCCAGCTGCCGGCTCAACGCGCTCTGCAGAAACCGGTAGGCCATCTCCTGTTTCACGTCGCTGAAGTTCAAGAGCCATCCGAAACCCACGATCGCGGACAGGTAGACCGCAAAGGAGAGGCCCACGAACCGGTTCTGACGCTTGAGAAGGGCCGGCTCGGACCTCGCCCGCTCCAGGCAGTCCACCCGCTCCCGGATGCTGAAGTGGTGCCAGCTGGGCAGATCCCGGATCCTGCCGCCGGCCAGGGCGATCCGCTCGAGCGACCGGATCACCGGGTCGGGTGTCCCCATGGTCTCTGCGGCGAACAGGTCCGCCTGGCGCTCGAAGTGTCTCATGAAGAAGCCCATGAGGAATCGGAAGTAGACCAGCATGGCCAGCAGGACCGGGAGCGAGAGGCTCAGGTAAAACAGCCTGACGGCGGTGGGGCTGCCGCTTTCCAGGGCCTCGACGAACACGGGCCTCGTCGCCAGGAGGTAGTAGAGCAGGTCGAACAGCCCGAAGGAGATGACCATGAACCCCAGGAAAAACAGGACGTAGAACAGGAGGTGCTTGTACCGGGCGTGACCCATCTCGTGGGCCATGACCGCCTCGAGCTCCTCGACCGACAGCAGGTCCATGAGCCCGTCCGTCACCAGGATGTAGCGATACCGCGGGACGATTCCCATGATCCCGGCCGTGATCATGCGGCCCTCGAACAGGGGCCACCGGAGGATCCCGCGGTAACGAAACCCGTGCTCGGAGAAGAAGCGCTCCAGCTCCCGCACCTTCCCGGTCCGCGGAAAGGGGCTGCACCCCCACCAGGTCTGGATCAGGCGGGGCATGAAGGTCATGAGGATCAGCAGGAAGAGGCCGATGAGAATCATCTGCCCCTCGGTTCGGTCCAGGAAGGTGCCCGGCCCCGCCCAGGGGGTCAACGCAACGAGGTCGAACAGGAGGGTCAACGCGATCCAGGGAAAGACGATCGGCGCGTTCAACCGGAGGTTCCCCGCAATGAAGGCCCGGCGGTTCTCGACCGAGCCGTAGGCCAGGGCGTACACCGGGGAAGCGAAGAACCAGACGGTGGCCAGGTACAGGAAGAACAGGGCCAGGGCGGCCGCGCCGGGAATCACGGAGAGGACGGCGGCTCCGGGGATGGACTGGAGCCAGTGACGCAGGTGGAGCAGGTGGACGTCCAGGGCGAAGAGCACCACCGCCAGGATGGAGAGCTGCATCACGAGACGCTGGTAGGCTCCGGCCCATCGACCCGAAGGCGTCCCGGCCGCCCGCCCGACCGCCCGCCGGGAGGCCCCGCGGCAGTAAAGGGCGAATGCGACCCAGCCCAGAACGTGGGCGAGCAGCGCAAAGGCGGCCGGCTGCTCCACCCGTCCTTCCGCGGGAGCGGTGTTGTAGACCAGCAGGACGACGATCAGGTAGATGATGTTGTTGAACATGGCGGCTGCACCCGGCTAACGGAGGAGCCCCAGCCAGACCACGTAGGTCGCCGAGGAAAGGAGGGTGGACATGGAGACTGCGGCGGAGGCCTGGTCCGGGGAGCCGCCCATCTCCACCGCCATGACGTAGCTCACCGTGGCGGTGGGGGTGGCGAGCAGGATGAAGCCCGGCAGGAAGCCCGTCTCCGGGATGCCCAGCAGGCGGAACATAAGGAGGCCGGCCGCGGGAAGCAGCCCCAGCTTCAGACCGGCCGAAGGCAGCACGTACCTGAGCTGGGTGCGCACCAGTCCGAAGGAGAGGGAGGCGCCGATGACCAGGAGCGCCAGGGGCAGGGCCATCCCGCTCACGATCTTCAGGGTGCGGCCGGCGATCACCGGCAGAGGCAGGCCCGACAGGTTGAATGCCACGCTCGCCAGCAGGGACAGGATCACCGGGTTTCCGCACACGGTCTTCACCGCCGCCCCCAGCCTCGCTCCCCCTTCCCTCCGCTCCGAGAACAGCTGAAGACCGACCACCGAGAGGAGGTTCTGGAGCAGCATGAGAAACCCCGCCAGGATGCTGGCGCGGGTGAACCCGTCCTCGCCCAGCAGGTAGAACGCCACGGCGAAACCGATGTACCCCAGGTTTCCGTGGAAGCACGACTGGACGAACGTCCCCATCTCGGCCCGCGGGATCGACAGGAGGCGACCGATTCCGATCGCCGCCGCAAAGAGCAGCCCCACCGGGACCAGGGTCCCCAGCAGGATCTCCGGCCGGAACCGGGCGCTGAACGACGCCGTGGCCAGGGCCTGAAAGATCATGGCCGGAATGGCCACGTAGTAGACCAGACGGTTCAGGGAGACGGTCACGGCCCCCGGGAGAAACCCGAACCGGCGGACCAGGGCGCCGAGGAGGATCACCAGGAAGACGGGAACGATGGTTTCCAGGATGTGGAGCATGGCTACCGCCAGGTGATGCGGGCTTCGTTGCGCAGGGGGATTTACGAACCCCGCCTCTCGATCAGATGCTCCCATTCGGGCCCGTAGGGGTGAACGGCGTCGGTCTCCCCCCGTGCATCGACCACCGGGTGGCCTTCATTGTACCACCGGAACAGCCCGCCCCGCAGGTTCGCCACGGACAGGGCGCCTGCGGCCAGGGCCGGCTCCCGCACCCGCTCTGCGAGCCGGGCGCTTCGCTCCCCCACGGAGCAGTAGAACACCGGGTCCTTCCCCTGGATTCGAGCCCCGTGACGGTCCAGGAAGGCCTCGGTCGAAAGATCGGGCTCCACGCGGACCGCCCCCCGGATGCGGCTCACGTCGTACTCCTCCTCTGATCGGACGTCGAGGAGCAGGGGCGCTTTCCCCTCCCTCAACCGCTCCGCCAGCGTCTCCACCCGAATCTCCTCCACGTCGTAGCGGAACGCCACCTTCTGCTCCACCCACCAGAGCGACAGCCCTGCCGAGGCCGTGCCCGTCCAGCCGAGCACCAGGAGCAGGACCACGGATCGCCGGATGAAGGTCATGGGGCCCCGGTCTCCGGGAGAAGCTCCAGCACGGCGGCGGCATGTTCTTGGACCGCCTCGTCGCTGAACCACCAGTAGACCTTGTCGCCGTTCATGAACGGCTCGACCTGATCCTTGGTGTGGGGATGAAAGAGCCTTCCTGCAACCCCGCCCGGCAGCACGGCCAGAACCTTGTCGGGATCGTGGAGGTCCGCCACCATGCGAAGGGAGGCGGACACCGTCACCTGGAAGGGGTCCTCGAACTCGTAGTAGCCGCGGTGGAGGGCCTCCACCGAACCCCCGGCGGGATGGGAGCCGCCTCCCACCAGGCCCTTTCCAGCGCCTTCGCGGCGGATGGGGCTCACGAACTCCAGGCGGTGGACCCGGCCCCACCTCCAGTCCCTGGGGTCCTCCCCGAGCTCGGGCCCGTACCGGGCCCGGACGTCCCGGCCCGCCCGGACGATCAGGGCCTCCAGGTCCTCGCGCACCCCCGGGGTGGAGGTGTCGTCGAACCAGGGCGATCCTCCCTCCAGCATCATCCGCTGGAAACGCTCCTGCCAGAAGTACCAGACCGAGAGCATCCGGCCGGTCTCCTCCTCCCCCAGCTCGTCCCGGAAGGTGAGAAAGGCGGTCCGCTCGTAGACCGCGTGGAACACGGTCGGCGCGGCCAGGTCCGGATCGTCGTGGAAGTCCCACCCGGACAGGATCTTGCCCATGTCCCGGGTCTCCTCGTCTCCCTTCAGCGCCCCGGCCAGCAGGGGTGCCAGCCTTTCGGCCATGACGTTCTTGGTGTCCCGCTGAAAGGCCCAGTGATCTTCGGCCGTTCGAGGTCCCGGCGGATCCAGGAGCTCCTTCAACCGTCGGTACCGGTAGGAAGGCGACTGGTGGGAGGAGTAGTAGTAGGGGTAGTCCGCGGTGGTCACGGCGTGGTTGCAGGTCCCCACCCAGCCCCTCGGGGGGTTGTAGCTGTGGGGCATGCGGTCGAAGGGGATCCAGCCCGTCCAGTTGTCCCCGCCGTCGGTCACGCTCGAGGGCAGGGTGCCGTCCCCCCCGGACCGGACCGGCAGCCTTCCGGAGGCGTGCCACCCCACCTGCCCGTCCCGGTCCGCGAACACGAAGTTGAGCATGATCAGGTTCACGCGCGCCAGGGTCTCCCGCACATCGTCCACCGTCCCGGCACGCAGGAGGCCGAGGAGCCCCAGCCGCGGGCCCATGGTCTCCACGGGGGACCATCGCAGGGTGACCACGCGGCGTTTCCCCAGCCCGGGCAGAACGCCGGAGACCACCGGGCCTCGACGGGTGAACCGGATCTGCACGGTCTCCTCCCGAAAACCGGCGTCGGCCTCCTCGTCCCGAATGCGCAGGGTCTCCTCGACCACGCGGAAGGGGATCGATCGCCCCCCTTCCAGGTAGCGGTCGGCGTGGTCCGGATCCAGGGTCTCCACGTAGAGGTCCTGGGAGTCGCCGTACGCGTTGGTGATGCCCACGGCCACGTGCTCGCTCCGCATGATGGGCATGGCCGGCAGGCCCGGTATGTGCACCCCCACCACGCGGAGCTCCGGGGTGACCAGGCCGGCCGGGTACCACGGGCCGGGGAGGATGCGGGCGTCCAGGTGGGGGTCGTTCGCCAGAATGGTGTGCCCGTCCCTCCCCTTGGCCGGGGCAACCGCCCAGTTGTTGCTGCCCACCTCCAGCCGCCGATCCTCCAGGAGGGCGACAAGCCGTTCGTCCGAGGCCAGCCCCACCGCCCCCTCCCAGACCGCACCGGAGCCTGCGCTCCGGAGGGGCGATCCCGGGTCGTCGGGGTTGATGTTCAGTGGGAAGAGCTCCCGGGCCTTCTCGAGACCGAGCCGGTCCACCAGCATGGCCGCCACGATCTCCGTGGCCAGGTTGGCGGACGTGTCCCAGCTCATGTAGTAGAAGACGGCCATGGACTCGGCCAGGGTCCAGGGTTCGGGGCGAATGCCGGCGAGGCGGAACTCCAGGGGATGGGTCTCCCGCCGGGTCTCGACGTAGGCGTTGACCCCGGCCAGGTAGCTCTCGAAGTAGCTTCGCGTCTCCTCGTCCAGCAGGAGGGCGTGCTTCGCGCCGTTTCGAAGAAATCCCAGGGTCCGCATCCGGATGTCCAGGGCCTTGCCCCGCTCTCCCACCAGCTCGCAGATGCGGCCGCAGGCGAAGAGCTTGGTGAGCTCCATCTGGAAGAGGCGGTCCTGGGCCGTCACGAAGCCCAGGGCGGCCATGGCGTCTCCCAGGTCGCGGGCGCGGATGGAGGCCATCCCCTTCTCGTCCCGGGTGACGGTGACCGGCTCCTTCAGCGCGGAGAGGATCAGCACGCCCTCGTCCTGGTACCGGTTCAAACCTCTTGCGGCGAAAAAGACGCCGACCGCCGCCGCGGCGAGCACGAGCGCCGACACCGTCCAGACCCTGCGCTTCCTCATCGTCGTGTACCTCCCTCGAGCATTCGAACCGTCCCCTCTCGACCCGGCGGGATGTGACCCCGCACCTCCCGTACCCGACGGGAGGACGGCCCGGTCCCGGATGATAGGACATGGCCGAAACCGTGTCAAAAGGAATGGTGGCGGCTCCCGGCCAAATCGGTTGACTTGGCCCGCCGCATTGAGTATTTAGATGGACTCCCCGGACAGCATGGGCGTCCCGACCGCAGACCGTGCTCGTGCAATGGATGCGCGTGAGGCGGGACGCCGCTGAACCGTGGAAGACCGGGTCCCCGAGAAAGGTGATGGAGTCGTAAAATGCCCGAAGCTTCGAGATCTGCCCTGGGATTTCAACAAGTCACAGCGTACCCAGCGGCGGGTGAGCGGGTTTTTGCGCATCCGCCAAAGGTGAAGCGCCGATGAAGGGTGAAAAGAACGTTTCCAAGGAAAAACTGATCGATATCCTTCAGACCGTCCTGCAGACAGACATCGATCTGAGCTTCCTCCTGACCCTCAAGAAGACGGAAATCGAGACGCTCGTGGCCTGCGTGCGGAACCGGGTGGATCACCCCCCGAAGTGACGTCGACATCGCCGGGCCCGATTTGGCGTGGACATCCATCCGGTTCTGTGGTAGGAGAAGGCCCGTGTTCAGGGTACCGGAACAGTGTCTTCCGTCTGACCGTCGGCAGGCGCGCCCGATGCCGCGCCCGGCCATTTCAAGGAGGATCCATGGACATCACCAGAAAGCTTGCCATACTCATCGTCATGATCGTACCCACCTTTGTCGGGGCCGGGGCGCTTTGGGACCTCCTCGAGAGTTGGATCGCCGTCCTGATCTGGGTCGTCATCATGGGCGTCGTCGCCGGGAACATCGTCACGGGCAAGCTGCTGACAGGCGGCGAACCGGAGGCCTGAGCCGAGCCGCGGCCTTTCACACCCATCCCCTCGCGCCTTTCCGCCCTTGACGGTGGTTCCTTTGCCGGGAGGGCCGAAGCCGACCGTTGCCCTTCCGTTCCCCCATCGCCCTCCTGAAACCGTTGACGCCGGGATCGCTAGGCCTTCCGGGGCGGGCGGGGTTTCCTCTCGTACAGGAGGCATTCCCCGCCGGAGTGCTGGTACACCTTTGCGGACGGAATCTGTTTGGACTTGAACTGCATGGCACGGCACCCGTGTGGAAAGCGGGCGTCCCACGTGACGTGGTAGTGCTTGCACCGGCGGCAGTCGATCATGATCCAGGAGGCGGGCCGATCCCAACGCGGTCCATCAGGACCGGTAGTAGTCCCGGTACCAGGAGAGGAAGGACCGGACCCCGTCCCGGAGGGGGGTCCTGGGATCGAACCCGAGCAGGTTCCGTGACTTCCGGATATCGGCGGAGGTTTCCGGCACGTCGCCCGGCTGCATGGGCAGCAGGTTCATTTTCGCTTTCCTGCCCAGCTCCTCCTCGACGATCCGGATGAACTCCATGAGCTCCACGGTGTCGGCGTTGCCCAGGTTGAACAGCTCGCAGGGGAAGGGTCGTTCCAGTGCGGCCACGGTGCCGTCCACGATGTCGTCGATGTAGGTGAAGTCCCGCTTCATTCTGCCCCGGTTGAAGACGTCGATGGGCCGATCGTGCAGGATGGCGTCCGCGAACAGGAAGAGCGCCATGTCGGGCCGCCCCCACGGACCGTACACCGTGAAGAACCTGAGACCCGTGGTGGGGATCTCGTAGAGGTGGCTGTAGGCGTGGGCCATCAGCTCGTTGGCCCGCTTGGTGGCGCCGTAGAGCGACACGGGCTGATCCACCCGGTCCTCCTCCCGGAAGGGGTACCGGGTGTTCGCCCCGTAGACCGAGGAGGAGGAGGCATAGACGAAGTTGTCCACACGGACCTCCCTCGCCATCTCCAGCAGGTTCAAGAAGCCCTCCAGGTTGCTCTTCTGATAGCAAAACGGATCGATCAAGGAGTAGCGCACCCCGGCCTGGGCCGCCAGGTTGCAGATTCGACCGATGTCGTTCGTCCGGAAAACCTTCTTCAGGGCCGGCAGGTCCTGGATGTCCTCCTCGAAGAACACGAACTCGTCGAAGGGTTGCAGCTGCGCGAGACGGGAACGCTTCAGGTTGGCATCGTAGTATGGGTTGAGGTTGTCCAGACCGATGACCCGATGCCCCGTCTCGAGGAGCCGCCTCGAGACGTGGTATCCGATGAACCCCGCCGCCCCCGTGACCAGAACCGTCTTGTCCCTCTGCCCGCTGTTCATGCTTCACCGCTCGATAGAGTCCGCTTCCGGATTTCCGTTCCGCTTTCCCCGCCTCGATGAATGGTTCGACGCCGGCGGACGGTCCCATCCACGGAGCCCGGGCCTTTTTCGCCGAAGGAAGGTCGTGTATTATGGTCGAAGCCGCCCTGTTTGACAATCAAAATCGCCCTCCCAGGCTCCATCCAAAAAAGGGCCGCCCCCGGCATCATCCCGGGAGCGGCCCGATGTATGGGATCAATCGCCCGGACCCGAAGGCCGGGCGGTTGTTGCGCGGAGCCGGCCCCGTAGCGCCGGCCCCCGTCCGGGTTTCAGGGCTTACATCATGCCGCCCATGCCGCCCATGCCGCCCATGCCGCCGCCGCCGGGCATGGCGGGCATCTCGTCTTCCTTCTTCGGCTTCTCGGCCACCATGGCCTCGGTGGTGAGAAGCAGCGCCGCCACGGAGGATGCGTTCTGAAGGGCGAAACGGGTCACCTTGGTCGGGTCGATGATGCCGGCCTTGATCAGATCCTCGTACTCGCCGGTCTCGGCGTTGTAGCCGTTGGAGGTCTTGAGCTCCTTCACCTTCTCGACCACCACGGAGCCTTCGGCCCCGGCGTTGTTGGCGATCTGCCGCACCGGCTCCTCGAGGGCCCGCATGACCAGGTTCACGCCGTTCTGCTCCTCGCCTTCCAGGGTCAGCTTGGCCACGGCCTTGATGCAGCGGACCAGGGCCACGCCGCCACCGGGGACGATGCCTTCCTCGACCGCCGCCCGCGTGGCGTTCAGGGCGTCCTCCACCCGGGCCTTCTTCTCTTTCATCTCCGGTTCGGTGGCCGCACCGACGTTGATCACGGCCACGCCGCCGATCAGCTTGGCCAGCCTTTCCTGCAGCTTTTCCCGGTCGTAGTCTGAGGTGGTGTCGTCGATCTGGGCCCGGATCTGCTTGACCCGACCCTCGAGGTCCTTGCGGGTGCCCCCGCCGTCCACGATCGTGGTGTTGTCCTTGTCGATGGTCACGGTCTTGGCCGTTCCCAGGTCGTTCAGGGTGACGTTCTCCAGCTTCACGCCCAAATCCTCGGAGACCACCTTGCCGCCCGTGAGGATCGCGATGTCCTCGAGCATGGCCTTCCGGCGGTCGCCGAAACCGGGGGCCTTGACCGCCGCAGCCTGGAGGGTGCCCCGAAGCCGGTTCACCACCAGGGTGGCCAGGGCCTCGCCTTCCACGTCCTCCGCCACGATCAGCAGGGGGCGGTTCATCTTGGCGATCTGCTCCAGGATGGGGATCAGGTCCTTCATGTTGCTGATCTTCTTCTCGTGGAGCAGGATGTAGGGCTCGCTCAGGGTGGTGGTCATCTTCTCGGCGTC
>CAYUBQ010000047.1:0-29243 GCA_964443135.1 uncultured Desulfobacterales bacterium
ACAAACCTCTATCTAAACCATTGAAATCGCCTTTGTCAAGAAGAGAAATCACCCTGTCGACGGGATCTTTGGGGATCGAGAGCGCGGCCGGCGTCAGACTCCTTGAGAAGATGCAGCGGGTAACGTGAAAGGAGAGAAGCATGTTGCTTGATCCGGTACTGGGCCTGTTTTCGAACGATTTGGCCATCGATCTGGGTACGGCCAACACCCTCGTCTACGTGAAGGGAAAGGGGATCGTGCTGAGCGAGCCCTCCGTCGTGGCCGTCAGAAAGGATGCCAAGGGCAGCAGCAAGGTGCTGGCCGTGGGCAAGGAGGCCAAGATGATGCTGGGGAGGACACCCGGCAACATCGTGGCCATCCGGCCCATGAAGGACGGGGTCATCGCGGACTTCGAGATCACCGAGGCGATGCTGCGCCATTTCATCCGCAAGGTCCACAATCGGCGGACGCTGGTCCGCCCCCGGATCATCATCTGCGTCCCCTCGGGCATCACCCAGGTGGAGAAGCGGGCCGTGAGAGAGTCGGCGGAGTCGGCGGGCGCGCGCGAGGTGTTCCTGATCGAGGAGCCCATGGCCGCAGCCATCGGCGCGGGGCTGCCCATCACCGAGCCCACCAGCAACATGGTGGTGGACATCGGCGGGGGGACCACCGAGGTGGCCGTCATCTCCCTGGCGGGAATCGTCTACAGCAAGTCCGTTCGGGTCGGCGGCGACAAGATGGACGAGGCCATTCTTCAGCACATCAAGCGCAAGTACAATCTCCTGATCGGCCTCGCCACGGCCGAGATCATCAAGACCACCATCGGCAACGCCTACCCGAGCGACGAGGTGGAGACCATCGAGGTCAAGGGCCGGGACCTGGTCACCGGGATCCCCAAGATCCTGACCATCGACTCGGAGGAGATCCGGAAGTCCATTTCCGAGCAGGTCGAGACCATCGTGGAGACGGTCCGGATCGCTCTGGAGCAGACCCCCCCCGAGCTGGCCGCCGACATCGTGGACAAGGGCATCGTTCTCACCGGCGGGGGCTCGCTCCTCAAGAGCCTCGACGTCCTCTTGCGGGAGGAGACCAAGCTGCCCATCACCATCACCGAGGATCCCCTGTCGACGGTGGTGATCGGTTCCGGAAAGGCCCTGGACAACATCAGCATCCTGAGAGAGGTCATGATCAAGTAGCGCCCTCCGAACCCGCACCCTGTGAACGACGGAAAGACGAATCCCCTTGGTGAGCTTCCGACGGATCAGAATCATCTGGATATGGATCCTGTTCGCCCTTCTCGCTCTCTTCCTGCTTTCCTCCCACTTGAAGCGGACCCGATCCTGGAGCCCCGCCGAGCAGCTGGTGGTGGAGATCGTCGCTCCGTTTCAGAGCGCGCTGACCAAGACCGTGGCCGGCGTCGAGGGCGTCTGGGAGAAGTACTTCGGCCTGGTGCGGGTCTACGAGGACAACCGGGAGCTTCGGGAGGAGATCCAGTCCCTGCGCATTCAGAACGCCCGGTACCGGGAGATGCTGGCCACGCGCCAGCGCCTCCAGGACCTGCTCCGGTTCAAGGAGACGACGGACTGGCCCATGATGGCCGCGCAGGTCATCGGCCGGGATCCGACGGGGTGGTTCAAGTCGGTGATTCTCGACAAGGGCGCACGCTCGGGGCTGGCGGTGAACATGCCCGTGGTCAGCGCGGAAGGCGTGGTGGGCCGCGTGGTGTCGGTGAGCGCGAACTATGCCAAGGTGCTCCTCGTCATCGACCAGAACAGCGCCGTGGACTGTCTCAATCAGGTCACGCGGGACCAGGGCGTGCTCAGGGGGGCGTCGACCAAGATCTGCGAGCTCGACTACGTGCTCAAGACGAGCCGGATGGCGCGGGGGGACCTGGTCGTCACCTCGGGCATGGGGCGGATCTTCCCGAAGGGGCTCCCGGTGGGCCGGGTGATCGGCGTCTCTGATCGTCCCGGCGCCCTGTTCAAGGACGTCCAGGTGCGACCCATGGTGGATTTCAACCGGCTCGAAGAGGTGCTCGTGATCCTGAAGGAGGACCCATTAGCCAGCCAGCGGAAAGAAGAGGACTAGGACTGTACGTCTTCGTGTGGTTCGTCTGCCTGCTCTTTCTTCTCGTGAAGGGGGGGCTGAGGGCCATGATCGTGCCCGGGTACTTCGACATCGACCTGGTGGCCGTGACCGTGGCCTACCTGGTCGCCTGGCAGGGAGACCCGTGGGCCGGCGGGTTCGCCCTGGGCATGGGCCTCCTGATCGACGTGCTTTCGGCGGCGCCCCTGGGGCTCTTTTCGGTGATCTACCTCCTCCTGTTCCTGGGGGTTCGGCTGGGAGACGTCCTGTTCGACCTCCAGTCGTTCAAGGGGCAGTTGATCGTGGTGTTCCTGGCCGTTTTCCTGAAGAAGCTCCTGTTCATCGGCTTTCTGAACCTGTTTTCCCTCAGGACCGCCGTGGACGGCCAGGTCCTTTTCGCCTTTGTCTGCTCGGCGGTCTTCACCGCGCTGGCCGCCCCGGCCGTTTCCTTCGGTTACGACGCGGCTGCGAGGATCATCGAAAAAGTCCACCCGGACCTCGGCGAGCCGCAGCCATGAGCGGTCTTCGGCTGCGTTCCCCGCAGGGCCGGGCATTCGAATCGACACCCGAGATCGCCCGGAAGAACAGCGCATCCCATTGAGAAGCTCCGGATTCGACCCCATCACCAGCGAACGCATCCAGACCCGGCTCCGGCGGGTCCTGTACGTGGTGCTCCTGGCCTTCGCCGTGCTCGCCCTCCGTCTCTGGTTCCTCCAGGTGGTTCATGGACCCGAGTACCGCGTGAAGTCCGAAAACAACCGGATCCACCTGCGGGACATCCCTCCTTTCCGCGGGATGATCTTCGATCGGGGCGGGCACCTCCTCGTGGACAATCGGCCCGCCTACAACCTCTATCTCATTCCGGAGGAGATCCGGGATCCGGGACCCCTGCTGGAACATCTCCACGAGCTGGCGGGCGTCGATCCGGAAGCAGCCCGTGACAGGCTCGGCAAGGCGGGCCGGGGTCAACCCTTCCGGCCCGTCCTGGTCAAGCGGGACCTGTCGAGGGAGACCCTCGCCGTGGTGGAGAGCCATCGTTTCAACCTGCCCGGCGTCATGATCCAGGTCAAGCCGCAGCGTCACTACATTCGCGGGGACCTGGCCTCTCACGTGATCGGCTACCTCGGGGAGATCAGCGAGAGCCAGCTGAAGAGCGGGCGTTATCCCGACATCCGCCCCGGGGATCTGATCGGGAAGTCGGGGGTCGAGGCCAGCTGGCAGCCGTACCTCCACGGCGCCCGGGGGGGGGAGCAGGTGGAGGTGGACGCCGCAGGCCGCAGTCTGGAGGTGCTCTCCCGCAAACCGCCCGTGTCCGGCTTCAACCTCTCGCTCACCCTGGACAACGAGCTCCAGGCCCTGGCGGAGGAGGGCCTGGAGGGGAAGAAAGGCGCCATTGTGGCGCTGGACCCCCGGAGCGGGGAGATCCTGGCCATGGCCAGCACCCCGGCCTTCGACCCGAACATTTTCATCGGCGGCATCGACCGCGAGACCTGGAGGGAGATGGTCTCCGGCGGCGACTACCCGTTGCAGAACCGGGTCGTTGCGGGGCAGTACCCTCCCGGCTCCATCTTCAAGATCGTCATGGGCCTGGCCGGTCTGGAGGAAGGCCTCGTGGATCCCGAGGAGGAAACCTTCTGCGGCGGCCGGTACCGGCTCGGATCGCACATCTTCCGGTGCTGGAAGCGCTACGGGCACGGTAAGGTGGACTTCCACCGGGCCCTCAGGGAGTCCTGCGACGTCTACTTCTACAAGCTCGGGCGACGGCTCGGCGTGGACCGGATCGCCCACTACGCCCGCATGATGGGGCTCGGCGTGCAGACCGGCCTGAATCTGGGAAGCGAGCGCCCGGGCCTGATCCCCACCAGTCAATGGAAGCTGAAGCGCTTCGGCGTGCCCTGGCAGGCCGGGGAGACCATCTCCACGTCCATCGGTCAGAGCTTCGTGCTCGTCACGCCGATCCAGGCCGCCCGGATGATCGGCGCCGTCTTCAACGGGGGGGTCCTGCACCAGCCCAAGGTCGTGCGCTGGGCGGGAAAGGAGGGGGGCACCGAGTACCGGTTCGAGCCCACCGTCCTCTCCAGGCTGGACGTGGCGCCGGAGCACCTCGAGCGGATCCGGCGCGCCCTGATCGCAGTGGTCCACGAGCCCCACGGAACCGGTGGTCGGGCCAGGGTGAAGGGGGTCACCGTGGCGGGGAAGACCGGGACGGCCCAGGTGGTCAACCTGGAGACCGAGAAGGCGGGCACCATAGACGACGTGGTACCCGAGAAGTACCGGGACCACGCCTGGTTCGTGGCCGTGGCCCCGGCCGAGGCCCCGAGGCTCGCCATCGCCGTGCTCGTGGAGAACTCCGGTCACGGGGGGAGCGTGGCCGCCCCCATTGCGGGGAAGATGATTCAGGCCTACCTCGGAGGGGGGGCGCACGGCCGGGAGGATTCCCCCCGGGCGCGGGAGGGCCGGGAGGGATGACCGATCCCGTCGGAAGGGTGGTCCGGTCCGTTTCGGGCCGTAAAGGAGAATGCGGACATGTTTGACCGACGTCTGGTGCAGAACTTCGACTGGCTCCTGCTTCTGCTGCTCGTCATCCTCGCCTCGACGAGCCTGATCAACCTGTACAGCGCCACGCACGGGCTGGACGGGGCCGGGATCCCGAGGGTCTTCACGCGCCAGCTCTACTGGTTTCTGATCGGGTTCGGCGTCCTCCTGATCATGACCCTGTTCGACTATCACCGGCTGGAGCAGCTGGCCTACCCCGCTTACCTGCTCTCCCTGGGCCTCCTGGCGCTCGTCCTCGTCGTGGGGGCCGTGACCTCCGGTTCTCAACGCTGGCTCAGCGTCGGCGGCATCAGCTTCCAGCCCTCCGAGCTGGCCAAGTTCGCGCTCGTCGTAGCCCTGGCGAAGTTCTTCGCCGAGCACGGCGAGCACCGGGAGACCTACCGCCTCAGGGATCTCTGGCAGCCGTTCCTGATCATCGCCCTGCCGTGCGCGCTGATCCTCGAGGAGCCGGACCTGGGCACCTCGCTGCTCCTGGTCATCGTCGCCTTCTCCATGGTCCTGTTCGCCGGGGTGCGCTGGCAGTCCCTCGCGCTTCTCGCCTCGGGGTTCCTGGCGGCGGCCCCGTTCGTCTGGTCCACCCTCGAGGTCTACCAGAAGAAGCGGATCCTCACCTTCCTGCGGCCCGACATGGATCCCCTGGGGGCGGGCTACCACATCAACCAGTCGAAGATCGCCATCGGCTCGGGACAGCTGTGGGGCAAGGGCTATCTGGACGGCACCCAGACCCGGCTCCACTTTCTGCCGGAGCAGCACACGGACTTCGCCTTCTCCGTGCTCGCCGAGGAGTGGGGGTTCGTCGGGTCCATGTTTCTCCTGGCGATCTACCTCCTCATCGTCTTCTGGGGGATCAACATCGCGAAGAGCTCCCGGGACCGCTTCGGGACCTTCCTGGCGGTGGGGATCGTCGCCGTGGTCTTCTGGAAGCTGGTCATCAACGTCTGCATGGCCACGGGGCTCCTTCCGGTGGTGGGAATCCCCCTGGTCCTCTTCAGCTACGGGGGATCGTCCGTGGTCTCCACCATGGCCGGAATGGGGATCCTGATGAACATCAGCATGAGGCGGTTCATGTTCCAGTGACGCGGTCCGCCGGGCCCCGCACCGGCGGCCCCGTGACCCCGGTTCGAAAAGCCGGTTTTCAGGGGGATTTTTGTTGCAATGGGTGGGGGGCTGTGGTATGCATTCGCGATCGAAATCATCCCCAAAAGGTTGTCACGGTGAAGAAAAAACAGAATGAAATAAATGCCTTTCTGGGTAGGGACACGGAGTTCCAGGGAAAGCTCGCCTTCACGGGCGCGGTTCGCATCGACGGCCGGTTCCAGGGGGAGATCCTGACCGAAGGAACGCTGATCGTCGGTGAATCCGCCAGCATCGAGTCCGACATCCACGCATCCCACATCATCGTCAGCGGCGAGATCCGCGGGAACATCGTTGCCGACGACCGCATCGAGATCCACGCCCCCGGCAAGGTGTACGGGAACATCCACGCGCCCACGGTGGTCATCGACGAGGGCGTGGTGTTCGAAGGGCACTGCAGGATGCGACGGGACCGGGACGAGGACGCCGAGCGCGACGAGGCCGAGAAGCTCGCGGCCGTGCGCTGAAACCCGCTGATTTGTGAGCTGAAACAGTCCGTCGTTTCTCCGAGAAATGTTTTGACAAGGTGATTTTTTTTTTATAAAAGGCGATACCCTTGATCATTCATTCACAAAGGGAAGGATAGCGCGACCATGTTGAACATCGACTTCTCGATATGGCCCATCGGCGTTCTCTGGATCCAGATCGCCAACTTCCTCGTCCTCCTGTTCGCCCTCAATGCGGTCGCATACCGCCCCATCCGGAAGATCATGAGCGAAAGGCACGAGGAGATGTCGGGCCTGAAAGAGCGGGCCGAAACGCTCCAGGAGAAATACGTGCAGGACGAGAAGGCCCTTCAGGAGAACGTGATCGGCGCGCGGAAGGAGGGTTTCGGCCTCAAGGAGCAGATCAAGCGGCAGGGGAGCGAGACGGAGAAGAGCATGCTGCAGGAGGCCTCCTCCAAGACCGAGGAGCAGCTCGGCAAGGCCCGCGCGGAGATCGAGCAGATGGTCGCAGGCGTCCGTCAGTCCCTTCAGGGAGAGGTGGACGCATTCTCGCAGGAGGTTGCGGAGAAGATTCTGGGGAGGAGCTTCTGATGTTCGCACGGGTTGAACGCTGCCAAGGGAAACACGTCCGCCTGACGCTGCTGCTCGCGTTCCTCTTCCTGATCGGTCTCGCGGGGGGCTCCCAGGCCTTTGCTGCGGAGGAGGCCGCCCACGGCGACGCCGGGGCGATGCTGGATCTCCTCGCGCGATTCATCAACTTCGCCCTGCTGGTGATCATCCTGGCCGTGGTCTTCAAGAAGTCCAATGCGCTGGGGTTCTTCTCCGATCGCGTGGATGAGATCAAGAAGCGCATGGAACGGCTCCAGCGGGAGAAGGAAGAAGCGGAGTCCAAGTACAGGGAGGTCCAGCAGAAGCTGACGGACTTCGAGTCGGAGAAGGAAGACATCCTCGCGGAGGCCCGCAAGGACGGCGAGGCCGAGAAGGCGAAGATCATCTCCGAGGCGGAGAGACGCGTCGCACAGATGCTCGAGCAGGTCCAGTCGACCGTCGAGCAGGAGGTCGAGGACGCGAAGGGCCGCCTGAGGGAGGAGGTGGCCGAGCTGGCCGCCGAAAAGGCCCGGGAGATCATCTCCAAGGAACTGGGTGAGGACGACCAGGACCGGCTGGTGAACGAATTCATAGAAAGGGTGGGGAAAGTACATTGAGCAGTTCAAGGATTGCGAAAAGGTACGCCAAGGCCCTGTTCAGCCTGGGTCAGGAGGAAGGGCAGTTCGAGCAGTACGGGATGGAGCTCGAGGAGTTCGCCGCGGTCTGCCGCGAGCACCCGGAGCTCGGGAACGCGCTGGCCAACCCGGTCTTCGCGCTGGAAGACCGCAAGAACGTCCTCCTGGCGGTGCTCGACAAAAGCGGCTTTTCCGGCACGGTGCAGCGGTTCCTGAAGCTCCTGCTCGACAAGGACCGCATGGACGCCGTGGAGGAGATCGCGGGCTACTACGAGAAACTTTGGGACGAGGCGGCGAACGTGGCAAGGGCCCGGATCGTCACGGCCAGGCCCTTGAAGGAAAAGGCGCTGAAGGCCCTGGAATCCTCGCTGGCGGAGCTGACCTCGAAGAGGATCCGGTCCGAGGTGGACGAGGATCCGTCCCTGATCGGCGGGGTCGTGGTGAAGATCGGGGACGTGGTTCTGGACGGCAGTGTGAAGGCCCAACTCGAGGGGCTCAAAGAATCTTTGAAAAGGGGTGGGATCGACTGATGGAAATACGAGCGGAAGAAATAAGTCAGGTGATCAGGGGCCAGATTAAGGAGTACGACAAGAAGGTCGAGGTCTCCGAGACCGGAGTCGTGCTGTCCGTAGGCGACGGCGTCGCCCGCGTACACGGCGTCGAGAAGGCCATGGCCATGGAGATGCTCGAGTTTCCGGGCGGGATCTTCGGCCTGTGCCTCAATCTGGAAGAGGACAACGTGGGTGTGGCCATCATGGGCGACGACACCCGGATCCGCGAAGGGGACGTGGTGAAGCGGACCGGCCGGATCGCGGAGATCCCGGTCGGCGACGCCGTCCTCGGACGCGTGCTCGATGCGGTCGGCAACCCCCTGGACGGGAAAGGGCCCATCGACGCGAGTGAGTCCAGGCGGATCGAGATGGTGGCGCCGGGCGTGATCGCGCGCCAGCCGGTGGGCGAGCCCATGTACACCGGGATCAAGGCGATCGACGCCATGACGCCCATCGGCCGCGGTCAGCGCGAGCTGATCATCGGCGACCGGCAGATCGGAAAGACCGCCATCTGCGTGGACGCGATCCTCAACCAGAAGAACACGGACATCTTCTGCATCTACGTGGCCGTCGGGCAGAAGAAGTCCACGGTGGCCCAGGTGGTGGACGTGCTCGAGCGGCACGGCGCCATGGAGTACACCACCGTCGTGGCGGCCTGCGCCAGCGACCCGGCGACCCAGCAGTATCTGGCCCCCTACGCCGGGTGCTCCATCGGCGAGTACTACCGGGACAGCGGCAAGCACGCCCTGATCATCTACGACGACCTCTCCAAGCAGGCCACGGCCTACCGGCAGGTGTCCCTGCTCCTGCGGCGTCCGCCCGGGCGGGAGGCCTTCCCGGGCGACATCTTCTACAACCACTCGCGGCTGCTCGAGCGGGCGGCCAAGCTGAACGACGAGCTCGGCGCGGGGTCCCTCACGGCGCTTCCCATCATCGAGACCCAGGCCGGCGACGTCTCCGCCTACATCCCCACCAACGTGATCTCCATCACCGACGGTCAGGTCTACCTGGAGCCGAACCTGTTCTTCTCCGGCGTACGGCCCGCCATCAACGTGGGCCTCTCGGTCTCCCGGGTGGGCGGCGCGGCCCAGACCAAAGCGATGCGGAAGGTGGCCGGAACCCTGCGGATCGACATGGCCCAGTTCCGGGAGCTGGAGGCCTTCGCCCAGTTCGGCAGCGACCTGGACAAGGCCACCCAGAGACAGCTCAACCGGGGGCGCCGGCTGGTCGAGGTCCTCAAGCAGCCCCAGTACCAGCCCATGGACGCCGAGCGGGAGGTGATGATCCTCTTCGCCGGCGCCAACGGATACCTCGACGAGGTCCCCGAGGCCTCGGTCCTCGAGTACGAGAGCCAGATGCTCGAGTTCATGGACAGCAAGCATCCCGAGGTGCTCGCCGAGATCAAGGACAAGGGTGACATCAGCGACGAGCTGAGCGGGAAAATGAAAAAGGCCCTGGACGAGTTCAAGAACGTCTTTCAACCCTCCGCCTGAGGCCCGAATCGCGACGGCCCGCCGCACGAGGCGGGCCGTCGCCTTGACCGGGATGCGACAGACGACGAACCGCTCAACCGATTCAGTGGAAGGCAGAGAAAGAATCAATGGCGACGTTAAAGGATATTCTGCGGAAAATCGGTGCCGTCAAGAAGACGCAGCAGATCACGCGGGCCATGAACATGGTGGCGGCGGCCAGGCTGCGGAGCACCCAGGCAAAGGTGGAGGCCTTTGATCCGTATGCCGCCAAGTTCGCCGAGGTCCTGGAGAACCTGGCGAGCCGGATCGACCCGGACATTCATCCCCTTCTGGTGAGGAAGGAGACTGTCAGCCGGGTCGAGCTCCTCCACTTCACGGCGGATCGCGGTCTCTGCGGCAGCTTCAACGCCCAGCTCCTCAACCGGGCGGAGCGGTGGCTCAGCGAGCAGCGGGATCGGGGGAACGAGGCCTCCATGACCCTGGTGGGGCGGAAAGGCCGGGATTACTTCAAGAAACGGGATGTTGCGGTCACCGAGTCCCACGTGCAGGTGTACGGCAAGATCGACATGTCGTTCGTGAACCAGATGACGCGTCAGCTCACGGATCGATTCCTGAACGATGAGCTCGACGAAGTGTATATGATGTACACCCGTTTTGTCAGCATGGCGCGGCAGGAGATTATGCTGGTGAAGCTGCTGCCGGTCGAGCCCCCTCAGGTGGAGGAGCAGGAGGGGGCGGCGCAGTCCGAGTACCTCTGCGAGCCCAGTGCCGAGGAGCTCATGATCGACCTGCTGCCCAAGCACATCAGCGTGCAGATCTACAACGCGTTCCTGCAGAACGAGGTGAGCGAGCACGCGGCCAGGATGGCGGCCATGGACAATGCGACGAAGAACTGTAAGGAGTTGATCCAGAATCTGACGCTGGCCTACAACAAGGCCAGGCAGGCGGCCATCACGGCGGAGCTGATGGACATCGTCGGTGGCGCCGAGGCGATCAAGACGGCCTAAACGCATCCAAGGAGAAGGAGGTCTTGAACATATCATGAATGAGGGCAAAGTAATTCAGGTCATGGGTCCCATTGTGGACGTGGAGTTTCCAGAAGGGGAGCTGCCGGAGATTCTCACCGCGCTCTTCATCACGAACCCGGCCATCGACGACAAGGAAGACAACCTGGTGGTGGAAGTGGCCCAGCACCTGGGCGACAACGTTGTCCGCTGTATCGCCATGGACGTGACCGACGGTCTCGTGCGCGGCATGCCGGCCAAGAACACGGGCAATCCCATCATGATGCCCGCCGGCGATCCGGTGCTGGGGCGCGTGATCAACGTCGTGGGGCGGCCCGTGGACGGACTGGGCCCGATCAACGCCACGGAGTTCAGGCCGATCCACCGGCACGCTCCATCGTTCGTGGACCAGGACACGTCGGTGAATGTGCTCGAGACGGGCGTCAAGGTGATCGATCTCCTCGTCCCGTTCCCCCGCGGCGGCAAGATGGGGATGTTCGGCGGGGCGGGCGTCGGCAAGACGGTCATCATGATGGAGATGATCCACAACATCGCCATGCAGCACGGCGGTATCTCCGTCTTCGCCGGCGTGGGGGAGCGGACCCGCGAGGGGAACGACCTCTACCTGGAGATGAAGGAGTCCGGCGTCGTCGAAAAGGCGGCCCTGATCTACGGGCAGATGACCGAGCCCCCGGGCGCCCGGGCGCGCGTTGCGCTTTCGGCGCTGACCGCTGCGGAGTACTACCGGGACGACAAGGGACAGGACGTGCTCCTGTTCATCGACAACATCTTCCGGTTCACCCAGGCGGGCCAGGAGGTGTCGGCCACCCTGGGACGGATCCCGTCGGCGGTCGGGTACCAGCCGACCCTGGGAACGGACCTCGGCGAGCTTCAGGAGCGGATCACCTCCACGAAGAAGGGCTCCATCACCTCGGTGCAGTGCGTGTACGTGCCGGCGGACGACCTGACCGACCCGGCGCCGGCCACGACCTTCGCGCACCTCGACGGGACGGTCGTGCTCTCGCGCCCCATTGCGGAGCTGGGCATCTACCCCGCCGTGGACCCGCTGGACTCCACGTCCCGGATCCTGGACCCGAACGTCCTGGGCGAGGAGCACTACCACGTGTCGCGGCAGGTGCAGCAGATCCTTCAGAAGTACAAGGATCTCCAGGACATCATCGCCATCCTCGGCATGGACGAGCTGTCGGACGAGGACAAGCTGACCGTGGCCCGCGCGCGCCGGATCCAGCGCTTTCTGTCCCAGCCCTTTCACGTGGCGGAGACCTTCACCGGGATGGCCGGAAAGTACGTGTCCGTGCAGGACACCATCCGCGGGTTCAAGGAGATCATCGAGGGCAAGCACGACGAGCTGCCCGAGGGGGCGTTCTACATGGTCGGCGGCATCGACGAGGCCCGGGAGAAGGCCGAGAGGATGGCCTCGGAGTCGTAATGGTGTCGTGACAGGATGCGATGCAGCCGGTCTGCCCCGGTGATTGGGAGAGGTTGGTTCGTTTTCCGCATCGGCCGAGCGGGTTTTTGCGAGGCCGTTCATCATAAGCAGAGGTGACCGAATGGCAGTTTTACATCTGGAGGTGGTGACCCCCGAGAAGGTGCTGGTGAGCCGGGAGGTCGACACGGTCGTGGCCCCCGGAGCCGAGGGGGAGTTCGGGATCCTGCCCGGCCACATCCCGTTTCTCTCCGGGATCCTCCCCGGGGAGCTCCGGTACGAGGCCGAAGGCAAAAAGGAGTTCGTCGCCGTTGCGGAGGGCTTCTCAGAGGTGTCCGACGATCGGGTGTCCGTTCTGGTGGATTCCGCGGAACGGGCCACCGACATCGACCTGGAGCGGGCGCAAAGCGCACTGGAGCGGGCCAGGGAGCGGCTCGCCCGCGAGCGCGGCGCCGAGGACGTGGACTTTTTGCGGGCGGAGGCGGCCCTCAGGAGGGCGCTGATCCGGATCAAGGTCGCGGAAAAGGCCTGATCGCATCGTCGGCTCGAAATCAATCGACGGGAAGAGAAAGGCGGGCTCCTCCGCGAGCCCGCCTTTTTTATTGACTTTTCACCATCACGGGATAGGATAAGAATTTCAATGAAATCGAGGCATATCGTCTGTCCGGCGGGGGATCGAGAAACGGGCGATCGGTGTGCGCAGCAGACGCTCACACACGGGGGGCGATTGGGAGAGCGCGATGGAAACGGGAGAGGAGCTGGACCAGTTTCATGTGCTTGAAGAGAAGCTGGATACCCTGATCGGGTACGTGCAGTCTCTGAAGAAGGAAAAGGATGCCCTGGCGGAAAAGGTTCAGATCCAGGAAGAAAAGATCGCCGATCTGACGATCGAGATCGAGAGCCTGCGTTCGGCCAGGGACCAGGCCAAGCAGAAGATCATTTCCCTGCTCGAGAAGATCGAGCAAGCGAGCGTGTAGCTCGAGGAACGGCAGACGCCTGAGGGGTGACGTTCGCAAGGGGCGGAGTGGTTGTCTTCAGGGGTGCGGACGGGCGATCATGCAAACAGTACGAGTCAATATCCTTGATCGGGAGTACCTTGTTCGAAGTCAGGACAGCGCCGATGACGTGAGAAGGATTGCGGAGTACGTCGATCGAGTCGCCGGAGAGATTCGCAACGCCACGGAGGGACTGAGCGAGCGCCAGACGGCGATACTGGCCGCCATGCACATCGCGGGGGAGTACTTTCAGGCGCTTGCGGAGTTGGACGACAAGACCGGCAGAGAGAGCCAGCGGATCAAGGCCATGATATACGATATTGATTCCGCCATGGGTTAGCGTACCAACCGGTTCCCGATGCCGTGGCGCGGGTTCCGGGACCGGATCCCGAAGAAACGGCCCATGTCCGGCACCGGGGATCAAGATCGTTTCAGCACTGTTTGCGGCGTTCGACCCGCAAAAGGGGTTCTCCCCCGGGAGAACCCTTCCGGCTTCGTTCTCGCCCCTCCTCCACTGCCCCGCCTCGACGCACCGCAGAAGGACAGACCTCTTGGTTTTTTTGCGACGGCATAGGATCCGAACAACCGGAAAACCGGAAGGCCGCCGGGCCGTTCGGCCTCGACACCAAAGGCGGCATGACTGAAACACATAGCGAGGTGGCCAGGTATGTCAACCATTCCGTTGATCCTGGGCGGTGCAGCCGGGGTGATCCTCGGATTTGCGATCGGATTTTGGACGCGAAAGAGAATTGTTGAAAACCAGATCGAATCCATCAACAATTACTCCAAGAAGATCATCAACGATGCCCACAAGAAAGCAAAGACCGTCAAGAAGGAGGCGATGCTCCGGGCCAAAGACACGCTTTATCAGATGAAGCGGGACTTCGAGAAGGAGACCAACGAAAAGAAGGAACAGCTCCAGCTCCTGGAAAAGCGCCTCTTCAACAAGGAAGAAAACCTGGACAAGAAGATCGAGCACTACGACAGAAAGGAAAAAAAGCTGTCGAGCCAGGAGAGCCGGCTGGAGCAGCTGGAGCAGGACCTGAAGGGCAAGGAGGGCCGGTACGACCAGATGATTGCCGAGCAGCGGGAGCGGTTGGAGCAGCTCGCGGCGATGTCCTCCCAGGAGGCCAAGGAGCTCCTCCTGAAGTCCATGGAGGAGGAGGCCAAGCACGAGGCCGTCAAGTTCATTCGCCGGATCGACACGGAGGCCAAGGAGACGGCCAAGCGCAAGTCCGAGGAGGTCATGGCCCTCGCCATCAAGCGGTACGCCGGGGACTACGTCGCCGAGAAGACCGTTTCGGTGGTGAACCTGCCGAACGAGGAGATGAAGGGCCGGATCATCGGCCGGGAGGGCCGGAACATCCGCGCCCTCGAGGCGGCGACGGGCATCGACCTGATCATCGACGACACGCCCGAGGCGGTCATCCTGTCCGGGTTCAACCCGGTCCGGCGCGAGGTGGCCAAGATCGCCCTCCAGCGGCTGATCGAGGACGGGCGGATCCACCCGGCCCGGATCGAAGAGATCGTCCAGAAGGTGAACGAGGAGATCGAGTCGAGCATCAAGGAGGCCGGGGAGCAGGCCACCTTCGACGTCGGCGTTCACGGCATTCACCCGGAGGTGGTCAAGCTGATCGGCCGGCTGAAGTACCGCTCGAGCTACGCCCAGAACGTGCTCCAGCACTCCAGGGAGGTCAGCTTCATCTGCGGAATGATGGCGGCGGAGCTGGGCGGAAATGTCAAGAAGGCGCGCCGGGCCGGCCTGCTGCACGACATCGGCAAGGCGGTGGACCACGAGGTGGAAGGGCCCCACGCCCGGATCGGAGCGGAGCTCGCCAAGAAGTACGGGGAGGACCCCGAGGTGATCCACGCCCTCGCCGCCCACCACGAGGAGATCGCGCCCGAGACGACGCTGGCCGTTCTGGTGCAGGCGGCGGACACCCTCTCCGGCGCCAGGCCCGGGGCCCGTCAGGAGATGCTCGAGTCCTACGTGAGAAGGCTCGTGGATTTGGAAAAGATCGCCCTGTCCTTCAAGGGAGTCAGCAAGTCCTATGCGATTCAGGCCGGACGGGAGATCCGCATCCTCGTCGAAGGCGATGCCGTCAACGATGACGGGGCCTTTGTCCTCTGCTCCGACATCGCCAAGAAGATCGAGAAGGAGCTCACCTACCCGGGGCAGATCAAGGTCACGGTGATCCGGGAGGTTCGGGCCGTGGACTACGCGAAGTAGCGCGGTCCGAGGTCCGACGGAAACCGGGATCCAGGGGGGAGGGATGGATCGAACCCTGTTTGACCGCGAGGGCAGACCGGCTGCCTATCTTCACGACGACTACCACGGCAGCATCTACCTCTGGGACGGGCACGCCGTGGCATACCTCTTCGAAGACGCGCATGTTTACGGTTTCAACGGAAAGCACCTGGGTTTTTTCATCGACGACGTGCTCTACACGAACGAAGGGGATCGCATCGGATTCACCGCCGTGACCTGCCCGGTGCCGGTGGGACGGGAGCCGGCCAAGACGGAGCGAAGGCCGGTGGACCGGATTCGACCGCGATGGAAGGCCCCCCCCACGCCGAAGCTCGGATATCAGCTCTCCGAGCGCGACCTGGCCGGGTTCCTTGCGGAAGGCGGTGTCCCTCCCCTGAATGCAGTCGGGGGGGATACGGCCACCTGAGGGGAAAGCGGGCGGTCCGCCCGGCCCGCCGCCGGCTCCTCCGGTGAACCGGCTTCATCGACTGCTTCTCGCTTCGTTCGGCGCGAGCGCTCCGCCCGGGACGGTCTCCTTTTCTCCGACCCGCCCGCTGCCTTTCTTGGGGACAGGGGCGCCGGGGTACCTATGAGCGAAAGCGAAGCGATCTATCTCATCGACGGCAGCTCCTACATTCACCGGGCCTACCACGCCATCCGAAACCTGGCCAACTCCAGCGGTGTTCCCACCAATGCGGTGTACGGGTTCGTCCGAATGCTGCTGAAGCTCGTGAAGGACCAGGATCCGAGATACCTCGCCGTGGTGTTCGACGCCAGGGGAAAGACCTTCCGGCACGACATCTACGAGGACTACAAGGCCAATCGACCGCCTGCGCCCGACGACCTGGTGGCCCAGATCCCCTACATCAAGCGCATCGTTCGAGGGTTGAACGTGAGGATGCTCGAGATGGAGGGGTACGAGGCCGACGATCTCATCGGGACGCTCGCCAGGCGGGCCGAGGAGCAGGGCCGGCGGGTCGTGGTGGTGACCGGGGACAAGGATTTTCGCCAGATCGTGTCCCCGCGGGTCTCCCTGTGGGACTCCATGCGGGACAAGACCACGGACTACGAAGCGTTCAAAGAGGCCTACGGGGGACTGGAGCCCGGTCAGATCGTGGAGCTGATGGGGCTCGCAGGGGACAGCTCGGACAACATCCCCGGCGTGCCCGGGGTGGGGGAGAAGACCGCCCTGAACCTGATCCGCGACCACGGCAGCATCGAAGGGGTGTACGAGCACCTGGGCGGCATGAAACAGAAGAAGCTGAAGGAGAACCTGTCCGCCCACCGGGAGGAGGCCTTTCTCAGCCGGCGTCTCGTGACCATCGACTGCGGGGTTCCCCTGGACCTCCCCCTGGAGGAGCTGGCGGTCGGGGAGCCGGACGCGGAGGCGCTGGCCGCCGTGTTTCAGGAGCTGGAGTTCCGGGAGCTATGGGACCGGTTCGCCCCCCGGACCCCCCCGTGCGGCCGGGATACCGGGCTCTGCTCGACCGAGGAGGAGCTGGAGAGACGGGTCCGCGAGATCCGGGAGGCCGGCCGGGTCAGCCTGGACACCGAGACCACCAGCCGGGATCCCCATGCGGCCGATCTCGTGGGACTCTCCTTCTCCTGCAGGGAAGGGACGGCGTTCTACGTCCCCGTGGGCCACGAGGACCCGGGGCCGGGGGGGCAGGTGGGGTGGACGCGCGCCCGGGGGATCCTGCGGGAGGTCCTGGAAGACCCGGACGTGGAGAAGATCGGTCAGAACATCAAGTACGACGCCCTGATCCTGAAGCGCCACGGGGTTCGCCTGCAGGGGATCCGGTTCGACACCATGGTCGCCTCGTACGTGATCAACCCCGGGCTCCGGCAGCACAACCTGGACGCCCTGGCGCAGCACCACTTGAACCACCGGATGATCCCCTACCGCGACGTGGTCGGCCGGGGGAAAAAGGAGATCCCCTTCTCCAGGGTGCCGGTGGAGAAGGCTGCGGAGTATGCGGGCGAGGATGCCGAGATCACCCTTCGTCTCGCGGGGCTGTTGGAGAAGAGGCTGGACGAGGATGGGAACCACGATCTGTTTTTCGACCTGGAGATGCCCCTGCTCCCGGTCCTGGTGGAGATGGAGGCGGCGGGCGTCGGCGTGGACACGGAGGTGTTTCGTCGCATGTCCGAGCGTTTCTCGGAGGAGCTCGAACGGATCCGGGCCGCCATCTTCGAGGAGGCGGGCATGGAGTTCAACCTCAACTCCCCCCAGCAGCTCGGGTTCGTGCTGTTCGAGAAGCTGGGCCTTCCGACCCAGGGGAAGACATCCAGGAGCCGGGCCTACGCCACGGACATCCGCGCCCTGAAGAAGCTGGCGGCCATGGCGTTCCGCATCCCGGAGATGCTCCTGAGCTACCGGAGCCTCGCCAAGCTCAAGTCCACCTACCTGGATGCGCTGGTCAAGATGGTCAACCCGGAGACGGGGCGGATCCACACCACCTTCAACCAGGCCGTGGCCGCGACCGGGCGGCTCAGCAGCAGCAACCCGAACCTGCAGAACATCCCGATCCGGTCTCCGGAAGGACGCGATATCCGGAAGGGGTTCACGGCCGAGCCGGGTCACCTGCTCCTCTCCGCCGACTACAGCCAGATCGAGCTGCGCGTCTTCGCCCACTACTCCGGGGACGCCGCCCTGGTCGACGCGTTTCAACGGGGCGAGGACGTGCACGCCCGGACCGCGTCGGAGCTGTTCGAGCCCGAAGGGGGCCGGCCCTCCCCGGAGATGAGGCGGATCGCCAAGGCGATCAACTTCGGCATCATCTACGGCATGGGGGCGAGCAAGCTGAGCGACGAGCTGGGCGTGGATCACAAGACCGCCAAGGGGTACATCGAGGCCTACTACCGGAAGCACGGGGGGGTGCTTCGTTTCCGGGAGGCCATGATCGAGCAGGCCCGGAAGGAAGGGTACGTGACCACGCTCTTCAACCGGAGGAGATACCTCCCGGACATCCACCACCGGAACCGTTTCGTGCGCGGCGAGGCGGAGCGCATGGCCGTGAACACGCCCATCCAGGGCACCGCCGCCGATCTCATCAAGAAGGCCATGATCCGGATTCACCGCCGCCTGGAACGGGAAGGCCTCGAGGCTCGAATGATCCTCCAGGTGCACGACGAGCTGGTGTTCGAGCTGCCGGAGGACGAGCTGGACCGGGTGAGGCGGCTGGCATGCGAGGAGATGGAGGGCGTGCACGAGCTGAACGTCCCGCTGAAGGTGGACACGGGTTCGGGGCAGAACTGGGCCGAAGCCCACTAGGTGGAGTTTCCGGCCGGAAAGGGTCCTTTTTCCCAATCTCTTCGTCGGTCTTCGGGGTCCGGTCGTGCAACGTACGGATCGTACGCCTCCTCCCGACCCCTCGCCCTCCTTGACCTTGGAAAAAATGCCCTCTTTCCGCCTCGGAAACTCGACACCGCTGCACCAAGGCGCATGACGTAGAGAGAATTCGTGACGGCGTCGTAAAAAGCCCGAATCCTCGAGATCTGCCCCTGGGATTCCAAGAGGTGATATCGTCCCCAGCGGCGCGTGAGCGGGTTTTTGCGAATGCGTCAAATCCTGGTTAATGTACAAGATGGTCTGATCGTCGAGTAGGAAGGGATCAGTCATCCGTGGTTCGTGACCGGAGTGCGAACGGGGAACCGGGGCGGGTCAAGGGGTTTTCGCGGGCACAGACACGAACCACGAACCACGGCACCGTAAGGTGCCCATGCGAAAGGACGTGACCATGGGATACGTGTTCGGACCGGTGCCTTCCAGAAGGCTGGGGCGCTCGCTGGGCGTGGACCTGGTGCCGCTCAAGACCTGCAGCTACGACTGCATCTACTGCCAGGTGGGCCGGACCACGAACCAGACCGCCGTGCCCGCCGGGTTCAACCCGGTGGGCGAGGTGCTCCGGGACCTGGAGGAGCGACTGCGGACGACCTCGCCCGACGTGGTGACCTTTTCCGGCTCCGGCGAGCCCACCCTCCACTCGGAGATCCACCGGGTGATCGAGCGGGTGAAGGAGCTCACCGACACCCGGGTGGCGGTCCTCACCAACGGCTCCCTCCTGTTCCGGCCGGAGGTGCGCGAGCGGCTTCTCGCGGCCGACCTGGTGATGCCCACGCTCTGCACGACGTCGGAGGAGACCTTCCAGCGGATCCACAGGCCCCATGCGGATCTCCGCCTGGCCGCCGTCATGGAGGGGATGGAGCGGTTCAGGGAAATGTTTCCGGGAGAGCTGGCCGTGGAGGTCCTGCTGATGAAGGGGATCAACGACACCGGGGAGGAGATCCAGGGGCTGATCGAGGCCTTCGACCGGATCGCTCCCGACCGGATCCAGCTCAACACCGTGGTGCGCCCCCCTTCGTCGAGCGAGGCCGTGCCCCTTGACAGGACGCGGCTGGAAGAGATAAGAGGTTTGATGGGCGAGAGGGCGGAGATCATTGCAGATCCCCGCCTGGGCAAGGGAGAGGCGGACCGGGCGGACCTGTTCCGGTCCGTGCGGGAAATGGCCGAGCGCCGACCCATCCGGGTTCGGGACGCGGCCGATTCGCTCTCCATCCCCATGAAGGAAGCAGGCGCGATCGTGCAGGCCCTCGTGAACCGGGGGGCGCTCCATTCGAGAGAGCACGAGGGAGAGACCTACTTCAGCGCGACCTGAATGGAACAGGCGGGATCGGTTGTCGTCACTCCGGTTTCCCGAAGCGGCGGGACACGATCGAGGAGATTCGACGCGGACATGGCGGATATGGGAAAGAAGACCGGACGGGATCGATACGTGGTGGGAATCGACGCGGGCTCGGTCAGCCTCAACGGCATCGTGATCGACGAGCGGGAGGAGATCGTCCACGAGCTTCCCTACCGGCGCCACCTGGGGAGGCCCGAGCAGGAGATCCGGAAGGCGCTGGATGAGATCTACCGGAGGCTGGGAGCGGAGAACATCCGGGCGGCGGCTTTCACCGGCAGCCACGGCCGGGGCTTCAGCGAGCGCTTGAACGGCTTCTTCGAGTTCGAGACCATCAGCCAGGTCCTGGGCGCGGTCCACGTGCGGCCGGACGTCCGCACGATCGTCAGCATGGGGGGGCAGGACACCTCCCTGTTCCAGGTCAACCACGGATCGGACGGCTGGGAGCTCGAGAACTTCAACACGAACGGTCCCTGCGCCTCGGGAACGGGATCCTTCATCGACCAGCAGGCCCAGCGTCTGGCCACGGCCCTTTACCGCCGCGAGGAGATGATCTCCCAGGACCAGGTGGACCGCATCCTGGAGGACTTCATCCGGCTGGGACTGACGAGCGGTCAGCCGGCGAACGTCGCCTGCCGCTGCACCGTGTTCACCAAGTCCGACATGATCCACCTCCAGAACAAGGGAGAGCGGCTGGAGGACATCATCTACGGGCTTCACGTGGGAAACGCCCGCAACTACATGAGCACCATCGTCTCCAACCGCGTGCTCCAGGACCCCGTCCTGTTCGTGGGGGGGCTCTCCCTGAACGAGCTGCAGGTCCGTGCCCTCAGGACGTATGTCCCCGGGCTGGAGGTCCCTCCCCGGAACACGTCCCTCGGCGCCCTCGGGGTCGCCCTCCAGGCCTCGAGGCAGGGGGTGCGGGGAGTCCCCGACCTGGAGGCCTGCCGGAACGCCGGCGAGCGGGCCGTGGCGGATCTTCCCCTGGGCCGGCCCCTGATTCTCCGGGAGACCCGTTTCCCCGAGACCAACGAGATCGACGAACGGGCCCTGGGACGGGAGACCCCGGTCTACCTGGGGATCGACGTCGGGTCCACGACCACCAAGTACGCGGTCATCGACGAGGACCGCAACATCCTCCACAAGAGCTACGTCCACACCCGGGGAAAGCCCATCGAGGTGACCCAGTCGCTGCTCGCCACCGTCCGGGACGCCCTGGGGGACCGGATCCGCATCCGGGGCACCGCCACCACGGGCTCTGGCCGGAACGTGGTGGGCACCTTCATCAATGCGGACCTCATCATCGACGAGATCACGGCCCACGCCAGGGGGGCCGCGGAGATGGACCCCGAGGTGGACACCATCTTCGAGATCGGGGGACAGGACTCCAAGTACATTTCCATCGAGAACCGCTACCCCCTGGACTTCGACATGAACAAGGTGTGCGCCGCCGGGACCGGGAGCTTTCTCCACGAGCTGGCCAACAAGTACGGCATCAGCATCGTGGACGAGTTCCAGGAGATCGCGCTCTCCTCGGAGAGGCCGGTGAAGCTGGCGGAACGGTGCACGGTGTTCATGGAGTCGGACCTGGTCTCCTACCACCAGCAGGGGGTGGACACGAAGGATTTGATCGCCGGGTTGTGCTACGCCGTGGTTCACAACTACCTGAACCGGGTGGTGGGGAAGCGGAAGATCGGACGGAGGATCATGTTTCTCGGAGGTCCTTCCTTGAACAAGGGGGTGGTCGGCGCCTTCGAGAACGTGCTCGGGCGGGGGCTGACGGTCCCCGTGCACCGGGAGGTCCTGGGCGCCTGCGGGGCGGCGATCAGCGTGCAGGAGCGGATGCGCGCGGACAACATCCGGGAGAGCCGGTTCCGGGGGCTCGAGAGCGTGATCTCCGACCGCATGGCGTACGAGGAGAAGGTCTGCCACGCCGACCCCAACTGCCACAACGAGTGCAAGCTGAAGATCTACGACTTCGGCGGGAAAAAGACCGTCTGGGGAGGCGACTGCGGCCGCTACGAGACGAGCGGGCTCCGCACGGAGCCCAAGGAGAACCTGTTCCGCCTCCGGAACGACCTCTGGGAAAGCGCCATGGAGGGCCTCTGCCGGAAGCTGTCTCCGGGGGAGACGCTCCACGAGCTGGACGGACGGCCCACCGTGGGCATGCAGAGAAGCCTCTACTTTTATCAGACCGGCGTCCTCTGGGCGCACTTCTTCGACCGGTTGGGCTACCGGCTGGTGATCACGCCGCCCACGAACGGAACCATCTCCAGCGCCGGGATCGAGAGCGTGACGGCGGAGACCTGCTACCCGGTCAAGGTGTCCCACGGCCACGTCAAGGAGCTGCTGGGACGGACCGCCCACCTGTTCCTGCCGAGCATCGTGGACATGCCCACACCGAGCCCCTCGGAGCGGGGCTTCCTCTGCCCCCTGGTCCAGGCCAACCGGTACATGCTTCAGACGGCCCTGGACCTGGGCGGGCAGAGCGTGCTGCACGCCATTCTCCACATGAAAGAGGACCCCGTGATGGTCGCCCTGGAGCTGGCGGACCAGCTGTCCCCGGCCCTCGGCCGAAGCCGCTCCGAGATCCTCGAGGCGCTCCGGGCCGGCATCGAGGCGAACGAGTCGTTCGCCGGGGAGCTGATGCGGATCGGGCGGGAGAGGCTGGAGGCGCACGATCCGTCCGATCCGCTCGTCATCGTGACGGGACGGCCCTACAACCTCTACGACGAACGGCTGAACCTGCGGCTGGGCCGGAACCTGGCCAAGATCGGGGTCCCGGCCCTGCCCATGGATTTCGTGGGCGTGGACGAGGTGGATCTCTCGGACTTCCCTTCCATGTACTGGGGCCTGGGCGCCCGCATTCTCAGAACGGCCAAGTTCGTCCGCCGGCACCCGGGGGCGTTCGGGCTCCACATCACCAACTTCAGCTGCGGCGCCGACAGCTTCGTGGAGCACTTCTTCAAGCACGTCATGGGCGGGAAGCCCTACCTCATCCTGGAGCTGGACGAGCACAGCGCCGTGGCCGGAGCCATGACCCGGCTCGAGGCCTTTCGAAACGTGATCCGGAACGCCGTGGAGGAGGAGAACCGAAGCCTCGAGGGCGACCGGAAGGTGTCCAACTGAGGAGACCATGGAATCCCGACCGCCGCCCACGTTCCAAAGCCTGTCCCAGAAGGTCGGCGCCTTCAGCGCAAGGGACAAGACCTTTCTGATTCCCCAGATGAACCGGATCGGGTGTCATCTCCTGGCGTCCGTGTTTCAGGCCTTCGGCGTGCGCGCCAGGGTCATGGACACCTACCGGGGTCTCGACCTCGGCCGTGAGTTCACCTCCGGCAAGGAGTGCTTCCCCTGCCAGGTGACCACGGGCGACATCCTGCTGTTCATGGAGGAGGAGAAAGAGCGTCTGGGGGAGGCGTTCGACCCGGAGGAGTACATCTACTTCATGCCCGAGGCCGGGGGACCGTGCCGCTTCGGCATGTACAACAAGTTCCAGCGGATCGTGCTCGACTCCCTGCCGGGTCTCGAGAACCTGAAGATCGGGTCCCTGACGTCGGACAACGCCTACTCGCCCGTGGGCATGATCGACGAGGACAAGGCGACGGACTTCCGGAAGTCGGCCTACGTCTCCGTGGTGGTGGCCGACATCCTGGACCGGCTGCTGTGGCGGATACGCCCTTACGAGCGGGAGCCGGGCCTGGCCGACGCCCTGATCGACGAGGCCGTGACCGGCATGTCCGAGGCCTTTCTGCGCCACTCGGAGAAGAAGGCGTTCGACGCCGTCCTGGATCGACTGGAGGATTTCGTGCGCCGGGGCCGGGAGATCATGGATCCCGCCGTTCCGCGCAAACCCCTGATCGGCATCGTGGGGGAGATCTACCTGCGGACCCACACCCAGTCCAACCAGGACGTGATCCGCGTCCTGGAACGCTACGGAGCCGAGGTGGTCAACGCCTCCATCGCCGAGTGGGTGAACTACACGGCCTACGACCGCATGCGCGAGGCCCGTCTCGGGCTGCGGAGGAACCTGAGGCTGCTCAGATTCCGCGAGATCCGCGACTACGCCTCCAAGATCGTCTCCTACGGTCTCGATCTCTGGTACCAGCAGTCCAAGCAGAACCAGGCCTACAAGCGGTTGAGGCCCATCCTGGACCTTCCCGGGGACCACCGCGTCGGCCGCCTCGAGGAGGTGTTGATCCAGAAGGACCTCTTCTCCTTCGAGGTGGGCACCGAGGCCTGCCTGAGCATCGCGGGGATCATGGAGTACATGCGCGAGGGATTCAACGGGGTGGTGAACGTCTACCCCTTCACCTGCATGCCCAGCACCATCACCTCGGCCGTGGTCCGACCCATCGTGGACCGCCGCCGCCTCCCGTACCTGGACACGCCCTGCGACGGGACCTACCAGCCGGGACGGGAAGCGGCCATTCGAACCTTCATGTACCAGGCCCACCAGCACCGGGACCGCGCATCGAACGGCGCCGCCGGTGCGGCCTGAACCGAACAAAGGAACCCTATGACGACCAAGATGCTGATCAACGCGGTGGACCCGGAGGAGTTCCGGGTCGCCTTTACCAAGGACGGCATGCTGGACGGTTTTCACATCGAGACCATCACGGCCGAGCAGCGTGTCGGGAACATTTACAAGGCCGTGGTGGAGCGCGTCGAGCCCAGCCTCCAGGCCTGTTTCGTGAACTTCGGCGTGGAGAAAAACGGCTTTCTCCCGGCCGGGGACATCCACCCCGAGTACTTTCAGGGGGACGCGACCGAAGGGAAGGCCGTTCCGCCCGTCGAAAAGGTGATCCGGAAAGGGCAGGAGCTCCTGGTCCAGGTGACCAAGGAGATGCCCGGCCGGAAAGGCGCACACCTGACCACCTACATCTCCATCGCCGGACGGTACATCGTGCTCACGCCGGGGCGCACCATCAACGGCGTCTCCAGGAAGATCGAGGACGAGGAGGAGCGGACGCGCCTCAAGGAGATCATGAGCCAGATGACCCTCCCCGAGGAGATCGGGTACATCGTGCGGACCGTGGCCGTGGGCCAGAACAAGCGGGAGCTTTCCAAGGACCTCAACCGGCTGCTCCGCATGTGGCGGGACATCAAGAAGCGTGTGGCCCGGGCGCCTTCCTTCTCCCTGCTCCACAAGGAGCAGGACCTCAGCCTGCGGACCCTCCGGGACTACTTCAACAGCGACGTCTCCGAGGTCCTGGTCGACGACAAGGAGACCTACGACAAGATCAGGGAGTACATGAAGATCATCAGCCCCCTGCACCAGCGCAGGGTGAAGCTGTACAAGCACACGGTGCCCATCTTCGACCGATACGAGATCGAGGCGCAGATCGAGAGCATCTACCGCAACCGGGTGAACCTGAAGTCGGGCGGCACCATCGTGATCGACCCCACGGAGGCGCTCATCGCGGTCGACGTCAACTCCGGCAAGGGGAAGGTGGGCAAGGACGTGGAGAGCATGGCGTTCCGGACCAACATGGAGGCGGCACGGGAGATCGCCAGGCAGCTCAGGCTCCGGGACATCGGCGGGCTCGTGGTCGTGGACTTCATCGACATGAGGGACCGCAAGCACAACCGGGAGGTGGAGAAGACCCTGCGGGAGGAGATGAAGAAGGACCGGGCCAAGACCGACACCTCCCCCCTTTCCAAGTTCGGGATCCTGGAGCTCTCCCGCCAGCGCCTGCGCCCCTCCATCGAGTCCAAGACCTACCAGGTCTGCCCGAACTGCCAGGGACGGGGCATGGTGATGTCCGTGGAGTCCGCCGCCGTCTCCGTGATGCGCAGGATCTGGATGGGGCTCTCCAAGGGGGACGTCACGCAGGTCAACGGGCGGCTCTGCGTGGAGGTGGCGTCCTACCTGCAGAACCGGAAGCGGAAGGAGCTGCTGGATCTCGAGGATCGATACAACGTGAAGATCGTTCTGAACGCCGATCCGAGCCTGCCTCCGGGCGACCACAGGCTGGATTTCGCCAAGTGAGGCCGGTGCGGGGCGTCAAGAGAGAGAGAAGCGGACGATGAACATCAAGACCATCCTGGTGCCGGTGGACGGATCCGATCACTCCGAGCGCTCGACCGCCTACGCCGCGGATCTCGCGAAATCCGTGGGGGCCGAGATCATCCTGATGCACTGCCACCGGCGGTTTCCATCCGTGCTGGGGGAGCCCTACTACCAGAAGGTGGTGGACGAGATCCTCGAGGGCGCCAACGAGCTCCTGGAGCCCTATCGGCGGATCCTCCGGGACGCCGGGGTAGCCTTCACCGAGAAGATCCTGGAGCGGCCGGCCGGAGCGGCGATCCTGGAGGTGGCCGGAACCGAGGGGTGCGACCTGGTGGTCATGGGGTCTCGAGGCCGGAACAACCTGGAGGGGCTCCTGCTGGGCAGCGTCACCCACCGCGTCCTCGAGGCGGCGTCCTGCCCGGTGCTGGTGGTCCGGTGAGGACCGGCCCGGGCCTCTCCTCCCGCAGCCGGTGTGCCTCTGCTGCTGTACCTTTCGGCCACCGGCTCGAGGATTTCCCGTCCCCTCCCCGTCAAAGCCCTCCGGGAGGAGCGGATCTGCCGGTGGTCTCCTTGCACGTTCCACCGGTCCGCCCGGAGATCTCCGGGCTCAGATAGCCCTTTCCATGAAGCATCACGATCCGGCCTGCTCTTTTCGTGGCAAGGGCGCCATCTACGCTACAGACCGAGCATACGGGCTTTCCTCGTCGCTCGACCGCCGTCGGGCAACGGGGTACTCCTTTGGAGAACGGCGTTTTCAGGCCCTTGAGACGTGTACATAGGTGCCACATGGTGCCGTGTCCGTGGAGGGGTGTCTGTAGGGTAAACCCTGTTTTTGCGGTCATTCTACGTTCCGGGAGTCGTTCCGACTGGCATCATCGCGGTGAGTGGTTAAATTGACTCTGTGGGTATGTGCAGCTGCAGGGACGCCTCATCACGCACAGCAGCCGGGCGTTCCGAATCACGAGGGAACCCTTTCCCCAAACAGGCTCACGCCATGCATCCGGCGTGGAGCCGGGAGGCCGTCGACATGTACTCGAAAACCGTGATGGACCATTTCAAGAACCCGAGAAACGTCGGAACGCTGGAGAACCCCGACGGGGTGGGAGAGATCGGGAACCCCCTCTGCGGGGACATGATGAGCATCTACCTCCAGGTGGAGGACGATCGCATCGAGGACATCAAGTTCCAGACCTTCGGCTGCGGCGCGGCCATCGCCGTCTCCAGCATGCTGACCGAGATCGCCAAGGGCAAGACGCTCGAGGAGGCCAAGCAGATCACCAACAAGGACGTGGCCGAGGCCCTGGAGGGCCTTCCCAAGAACAAGCTCCACTGCTCCAACCTGGGGGCGGACGCCTTGAAGGCGGCGATTCAGGACTACGAGGACCGGAAGTCCGGGAAGCCTCGCAAGGAGATGAAACGCATCGAGAAGCACGAGCACGGAGAGGACGAGAAGTGCTACTGCCCTTACTGCGACACCGAGATCGGTGAAGGGCAGACCGTGTGCAGGGACTGCGGGCTGCAGCCCGACAGGCCGGTCACCCTGGGCGAATCCATGGAGGAGACATCATGATCAATCTGGACCACATATCGGCCAACCCGCTCCTCCCCGAGGTCCAGGAGGCCATGATCAAGGCCATCCGGGAGCCCCAGGGCAACCCGTCCAGCCAGCACGCCATGGGGGAGCGGGCGGCGGAAGCCCTGGCGGGCGCGCGGGAGTCGGTGGCAAGGCTCATCAACGCCCCGGCCCCCAAGGAGGTGGTGTTCACCTCCTGCGGTACGGAGTCGGTCAATCAGGGGGTCAAGGGCCTGGCCCTGGCCAACGCGGGCAAGGGCAGGCACATCGTGACCTCCAACGTCGAGCACAAGTCGGTCATTCGGAGCCTCCGGTGGCTGAAGACCATGGACTTTCGAGTGACCTCCGTGCCCGTGGACGCCCGCGGGCGCGTGGACCCCGCCCAGGTGGCCCGGGCCCTGCGGGAGGACACCGTCCTGGTGACGGTGATGCACGGCAACAACGAGATCGGGACCGTTCAACCCGTCGAGGAGATCGCCGGGATCGCTCGGGACCGGGGGGTGCTTTTCCACACGGACGCGGTGGACTCCGTGGGGGTGGTCCCCGTGGACGTACAGGCCCTGGGGGCCGATGCCGTGAGCTTCGCCTCCAATCCGTTCTACGGGCCCACGGGCGTGGGCGGCCTGTTCGTTCGAAAGGGAGTCAAGATCCAGTCGCTGCTGGACGGCGGCGTTCAGGAGCACAACAAGCGGGCCGGGACGGAGAACCTCGTGGGCATCGTCGGCATGGGTGTGGCCGCGGAGCTGGCACACCGGGACATGGACGCCCGGCTCGCCCACCTGAGAGGCCTCCGGGAAAAGCTCCTTCAGGATCTTCCCGCTCACATCGACGAGTACTTGATCAACGGCCACCCGGAGGAGTGTCTGCCCAACCTGGTCTCGATCTCCCTCAAGTACATCGAGGGGGAGAGCGTGGTGCTGATGCTGGACGAGGACGGCATCGCCGTCTCCACACGGTCCGCCTGCGCGTCCGGCTCCCTCCGTGCCTCCCACGTCCTGCTCTCCACGGGCCTGGAGTTCGCGGACGCCCAGGGAACGCTGGTGGTCACCTTCGGGGTGGACAATACGGAAGAGGACGTCACCCGGTTCCTCACGGCCCTGAAGCAGGCCGTGAAGACCCTTCGGAACCTCTCACCCCTCTACAAGAAGGCGGGCAAGGGCTAGGCGGCGCCTGGGAGAACCCTGGTCGAGGGATACGCCTCGGGAGTGAGGGAGGCGCGGAGGTGGGGTTTTAACGGTCGCGGCCTCCATCCACGGGAATCCTGGCCACCACCACCGTACCCCGACCTTCGCGCGAGTCGATCTGGAACTCCCCGTTGCACAGGCGCGTCCGCTCTTCCATGATGAAGATGCCGTGGGGGGTGAGGTCCGGATCGTTCAGGTCGAAGCCGGCGCCGTCGTCCTCGACGGTCAGCTGGATCTCGTCTCCGACCCGGATGAGGCCCAGGCTGATGCTGCCCGCCCGGGCATGTTTGATGATGTTGACCAGGCTCTTCTGGGCGATGCGGAACAGCGTCAGCTCCGTCTTCGGGTCGAACCGCTCCGAGCAGTGGCTGGTGTGGAAGCGTATGGCGGGGGCCGCGGCTCCTCTGCCTGGATGTGCACCTCGGCCTCCGGCTCCTCCAGGAGATGCCGGACCTCTTGCTCTCCCCGCTTCTTCAGGTAGGCCTGGACCGCGGCCGAAGCCAGTGCCTCCAGGCAGGCCTGATCCTCCCGCTCGTAGCCGCCTTCCCGGTTGTCTCGTAGGAGGGGTCTGCACGTCCCACTATTCCGCTCCCCAGAGCCCGAGCGCCTGGATCACCTTCTCCTTCTCGCTCAGGTTGCCGTAGATGGTGC
>CAYUBQ010000048.1:0-29209 GCA_964443135.1 uncultured Desulfobacterales bacterium
TTTCACGGTAAAAGGGGCGGAGTATAGATCAAACCTGCTGCATTCGCAATGGAAAAGCAACGGCCTGACAGGGGATTCGAGGAACTTGCCCTCGAAACGCCTTTTCCTCGTGGATGATTTTGTCTTGAAAAGGCGTGATCTGCTGTGCTATCAGAAAGAATGAGACATTTTCCCATGCTCCCGAGCTCCCGACCGGTGGGATCGCGCACACCCCGAACGCAACAGGACACCCACCCCGTGATGACGGATTCGCCAAAAACCCGCTCACCCGCCGCTGGAAACGCTATAACGTGTTGATACTCGGGGGGCGGACCTCGAGGCTCAGGGCTTTTTGCGACACCATCGGTTCTCAGGTCATTCGGGCCTTCCGATCCAGGCGGGTCCGGTGGATAGCGGAGACTGTCCGGCTTCCCGGACAGGCAGTGTCAACCAAGACTGAGAGGAGGGAATGATGAAGACCCTGAAACTGTGTCTGGTTTTGGCGGCCGCCGTCCTGTTCATCGCGACCGGAACGGCCACGGCGGGTGAGACGCTCGACGCGGTCAAGGCCCGGGGCTTTCTCAAGGCCGGTGTGAACGGCGACGTGTACGGCTTCAGCATGCCGGACGAGAAGGGCGTGTGGAAGGGATTGGACGTGGACACGGCGCGGGCCGTGGCCGCCGCGGTTTTCGGCGATCCGACCAAGGTGGAGTTCACCGCGCTCACGGCGGTCCAGCGGCTCCCGGCGCTCCAGAGCAAGGAGATCGACGTCCTCTGCCGGAACACCACCCAGACCCTCACCCGGGAAACCACCAACGGCCTCAACTTCTGCCAGGTGAACTACTACGACGGCCAGGGCTTCCTGGTGCGCGAGAAGCTGGGCGTGGAGAGCGCCAGGGACCTCGACGGCGCGGCGGTCTGCGTGCTCCCCGGGACCACCACCGAGATGAACGCCGCGGACTTCTTCCGCGCCAACAAGCTCTCCTGGAAGCCCGTGGTCATCGAGCAGGCCTCCGAGCTCAACAAGGCCTTTTTCGCGGGTCGCTGCGACGCCCTGACCTCGGATGCCTCCCAGCTGGCCGCACACCGCTCCGTGGCCCCGAACCCGGACGACTACGTGCTTCTGCCCGAGATCATCTCCAAGGAGCCCCTGGCGCCGGTGGTGCGCCACGGCGACGACCAGTGGTACGACATCGTGAACTGGGTGACCATGTCCCTCATCGAGGCCGAGGAGCTGGGAATCACCTCGATGAACGTGGACAAGATGCTCGAGAGCGACAACCCCAAGATCAAGCGTCTCCTGGGCGTGACCGAAGGGATGGGCAAGGCGTTGGGTTTGAACGACAAATGCTTCTACAACGTCATCAAGATGGTGGGAAACTACGGAGAAGTCTTCGAGCGCAACGTGGGCCCCGACACGAAGCTCGGGCTTCAGCGCGGGCTGAACGCCCTCTGGACCGAGGGCGGCCTGATGTACGCCTCCCCGTTCAGGTGATACCCGATCCCAAGAGGCGCCGCCTGAGCGGAGCTTCTGCCTCTTGTGCCTTTGCCCGGCCCGGGACGCCCGGGCCGGGCCTTTCGTGACCCCCGGATCGCTCGATCCATGGACCCCTTTCCGGCAAGGACCCAGGCATGAACCCGGTGGACACGGAACCCGGTACCGCCGCCACGGAAAAGGTCCCGTTCTGGCTCGACGCCAAGAAGCGCGCGGTCCTGTTCCAGGCCGCGACGCTCTGCGGGGTCGGCCTGCTGGGCTACTACCTCGTCTCGAACGTTCTGACCAACCTGGAACGCCAGTCCATCGCCACGGGGTGGGGATTCCTGGGGAAGGAGGCCTCCTTCGAGATCGGGGAGTCCATGATTCCCTACTCCGCGGCGAGCAGCTACCTTCGAGCCCTGGCGGTGGGCGCCCTGAACACCCTGCTCGTGGCGTTCGTGGGGAACCTCGTCACCATCATCCTGGGAACGATCATCGGTATCGCCAGGCTCTCCTCCAACTGGCTGGTTTCCAAGATCGCCGCCGTCTACATCGAGGTCATGCAGGACATCCCCGTGCTCCTGCAGCTCTTCTTCTGGTACGCCATCTTCTACGAGACCATGCCGTCGCCCAGGCAGGCCCTCAACCCGGTGAGCGGCGTGTTCCTGTGCAACCGGGGGGTGATGTTCACGGTACCCGAGGCCCACTTGGCCCATGCATACATGGGCGGGGCCTTGGTTCTGGCCTGCGTGGCCGCCTGGATCGTGCGCCGGTGGGCGAGAAAGCGGCAGGACCGGACCGGTCAACCCTTTCCCACGTTCCGGGTGTCCCTGGCCATGATCGTCGGATTTCCCCTCCTGGCCTGGTGGCTGGGCGGCGCGCCCACGGCCATGGACGTGCCCGAGCTCCAAGGGTTCAACTTCAAGGGCGGTCTCACCATGAGCCCGGAGTTCTTCGCGGTCGTCATGGGGCTGGTGCTCTACACGGCCGCGTTCGTGGCGGAGGTGGTGCGCGCGGGCATCCAGTCCGTGAGCAAGGGGCAGACCGAGGCGGCCATGAGCATCGGCCTGCGGCCCACCATGGTGCTCAACCTGGTCATTCTCCCCCAGGCGCTCCGGGTGATCATCCCGCCCCTCACGAGCCAGATGCTCAACCTGACCAAGAACAGCTCCCTGGCCGTGGCCATCGGCTACCCGGACTTCGTGTCCGTGGCCAACACGACCATCAACCAGACCGGGCAGGCCATCGAGGGGGTGGCCCTGATCATGACCCTCTACCTGATCTTCAGCCTGTCCACCTCGGCCTTCATGAACTGGTACAACAAGCGGGCCGCCCTGGTGGAGCGATGAGCGAAGCCGTGGAAGAGACCGGATACAACCCCGAGGCCGGCATCCTGAAACCGCCCGTGACCAACATCGGGATCGTGGGATGGGTGCGCGCCAATCTCTTCAACAGCTGGTTCAACTCCATCCTGACCGTGACGACCCTCTGGTTCCTGTGGGAGGTGGTCCCCCCCATGGTCCGGTGGCTCTTCCTGGACGCGGTCTGGACCGCGGGAAGCGAGGCCTGCCGCGACGCCCCCGGGGCCTGCTGGTCCGTGATCACGGAGAACATCCGGTTCATCCTGTTCGGCTTTTTCCCCTATGATCTCCAGTGGCGCCCGCTCATCGCCATGTTCGTCCTGTTCGGGCTTCTCTACTACAGCCAGGACCGGACCCACTGGAAGAAGCGCCTGCTCTACGCCTGGATCCTGGGCCTCTTCGCCATGGGACTGCTCATGCGGGGCGGGCTCCTCGGGCTGGAGCCGGTGGACAGCAACAAGTGGGGAGGACTGCCCCTGACCCTCCTCCTCTCGGTGTTCGGCCTGGCCGCAGCCTACCCCCTGGGCGTCGTCCTCGCCCTGGGCCGGCAGTCCAACCTTCCGGGCGTGCGCTGGATCTGCATCGTCTATATCGAGGCGATTCGAGGGGTGCCCCTCATCAGCCTGCTCTTCATGTCCGCCATCATCTTCCCGCTGTTTCTCCCCGAGGGGGTGAGCATCAACAAGATCCTCCGGGCCCAGGCCGCCATCATCCTGTTCACGGCGGCCTACATCGCGGAGGTGGTGCGGGGGGGGCTCCAGGGCATGAGCCGGGGCCAGTACGAGGCCGCCCACTCCATGGGGCTCAACTACTACCAGACCATGCGGCTGGTGATCCTGCCCCAGGCGCTCAAGATCGTGATCCCGCCCACGGTGAGCATCCTGATCTCGGCGTTCAAGGACACCTCCCTGGTGGTGATCATCGCCCTCTACGACGTTCTGAAGACCACCAAGTCGGTCATATCGGACCCCGAGTGGCTGGGGTTCAGCCGCGAGGCCTACCTCTTCGTGGCGCTCCTCTACTTCCTGGGGTGCTTCTCCATGTCCCACTACAGCCGGCGGCTGGAGCGGGAGCTGAAGACGGACTGAACGGGCGGGCGACAGGCCCGATAATCAAGGAACGAGGATCCTGTAAAAAAAAAGGAACAGTCCATGAACGAGCAGGAAGCGGCGGCCGACGTCGCCAGACCCTCCAGCGAGGTCATCGTGGAGATCTCGGACCTGCACAAGTGGTTCGGGGAGTTTCACGTGCTCCGCGGCATCAACCTGACCGTGCACAAACAGGAGCGGATCGTGGTGTGCGGCCCCTCGGGTTCGGGGAAGTCCACCCTCATCCGCTGCATCAACCGCCTGGAGGAGCACCAGCGCGGGAAGATCGTCGTGGACGGCATGGAGCTCACCAACAACATCAAGAAGATCGAAAAGGTCCGCGCCGAGGTGGGCATGGTCTTCCAGCACTTCAACCTCTTTCCCCACCTGACCATCATCGACAACCTGACCCTCGGACCGATCTGGGTGCGCAAGGTTCCCAGACGGGAGGCCGAGGAGACGGCCATGTACTACCTGGAGAAGGTCCAGATCGCCGAGCAGGCGCGGAAGTACCCGGGACAGCTCTCGGGGGGACAGCAGCAGCGGGTGGCCATCGCGCGCAGCCTCTGCATGAAGCCCAAGCTCATGCTCTTCGACGAGCCCACCTCCGCCCTGGACCCGGAGATGATCAAGGAGGTCCTGGACGTGATGATCGAGCTCGCCCGCGAGGGCATGACCATGATCGTGGTCTCCCACGAGATGGGCTTCGCCCGGAGCGTGGCCCACCGGGTGCTCTTCATGGACTTCGGTCGGATCGTGGAGGGAAACTCCCCCGAGGAGTTCTTTCACAACCCGCAGCACGAGCGGACCAAGCTGTTCCTCAGCCAGATCCTGCACTGACCCGAGGCGATTCCAGGGCTCATCCCCGCGCCGCGGACCGGTTGGTCAGGGTGATCCCGGTCAGGACCAGCACCCCCCCGGCGAGCAGGGAGAGCGTGAGGGGCTCTTCCAGGACCAGGGCCGCGAGAAGCACCGCACTCACGGGTACCAGGTTGATGAACTGGCTCGCCCGCGCCGGGCCGATCTCCCGGATGCCCCGGTAGTACCAGACGAACCCCGCCACGGTCCCGAACACCCCCAGGTAGAGAATCCCCGCCCAGCTGCCGGCGGAGTAGTGAAAGATCGCCGGAAGGAGCCCTTCCCCGCAGGCGGGCGCCGCCAGGAAAGCCATGCCCAGGAGGGAGGCCCAGGTGACGGAGACGAGGGGAGAGAGCGAAGCCAGCACGGTCTTCCCGATCAGGGAGTAGGCCACCCAGCTCAGGACGCAAAAGAAGATGAACAGCTCCCCCCATCCCACCCCGCCCCGGAGGGCGGAGGACGGGTCACCGCGGGTGATGACCACCACAGCGCCGCTCAGGGAGAGGAAAACACCCAGGACGGCGAGCGGCCGGAGGCGTTCCCGAAAGATCAGCGCGGAAAAGAGGGTGATGAATATGGGGTTGTTCGCGATGATGAGCGAGGCGCGGCCCGCCTCGATCCGCTCGAGCCCCATGAAGAAGAACACGTTGTAGGAAAACACCCCGGTGAGCCCCAGCAGGATCAACGGCAGGATCAGGTTCCCCCGCGGAAGCGGCAGCCGGCCCTCCGTGCGCCAGGTGATCAGCAGGAGACAGATCGAGGCCGTGAGAAAGCGGAGAAAGGCCGCTGAGAACGGTTCCACCTCCCGGGCCACGATCCGCCCGGCCACGAACGTCCCTCCCCAGAAGACGGCGGTGAAGACGAGCTTTGCGTAGACGATCATCGAGACGGCCTTTGCGGGTCGAGTCGTGGAAGTACGAAAGGGGGCGTCGTGCCCGTTCGAGCATGCCGGGAACGGCTATATCGCTTCCGAGGCCGCTTGTCCAGGGATTCGTGGGGGCGGGCCGGATGCGCGAGGCCGCCGACGGTCCGGAGGTGGCCGTGGTTGCCCGGATGGACGTCAGCGAAGGTTGATGAGAAATCGTCGAGCCAGATTGTCGAGAATCGCTTCCATGAGCCGGTAGGTGTCCCTCATGGTGCGGTTGCGGGCCAGGACCGCGTCCTTCCCCCACACGAAGGCGTCCGGGACCCAGGTCTCGCTGTGCTCTCGGGCGAAGGTGTCCACCAGCTCCAGCGTGTACTCGGGGTGGAACTGAAAACCCGCCGCAGGGCGTTCACCGCACAGGAAGGCCTGATCGGGCGTGGCCCGGCTCGAGGCCAGCCTCGTGCAACCGGGCGGCAGGGAGAACCGGTCCACGTGCCAGTGAAAGGTCTCGAAGGCGTCGGGCACGCCCCGGAAGAGGTCGCTCCGTCTTCCCTCCGAGGTCAGGCGCACCTCGTGCCAGCCGATCTCTCCCAACTCCGCCGGGAAGACCTCCCCGCCCAGGGCCTCGGCCAGGACCTGTGCGCCGAAGCAGATTCCAAGGGTTGGGAGGCCCCTTTCCAGGGCCTCCGCGACAAAGGCCTTCTCCGCCGGCAGCCAGGGATTGGAGGCGGTGTCGTAGGCGTGGGGTGAGCCTCCCATCACCATGAGCCAGTCCAGGTCGGCCGGGTCGGGAAGGGGCTCGCCGCTGCAGACGTAGGTCCGAGCGACCGTGTGCCCCCGGGCTCGCGCCCAGCGGTCGATGTTGGTCCCCGGGATGTCCAGGGCGTCGTGCTCCAGGAGGTGAAGCCTCAAGAAACGCCCTCCGAGCTCGAGGGAATCAGTCGAATGCCCCTTCGCTTGCATCGAAAACGATCCGGCCGCCGACAACCGTCATCAGGACGGGAATGGCGCCGATTTCGTGGGGGTCCACGCTCAGGATGTCCCCGCCGATGACGCACAGGTCGGCGAGTTTTCCCGGCTCGATGGAGCCCTTGACCGTCTCCATGTGGTCCTGCCACGCCCCGTTGATGGTGTAGGTCCGAATCGCCTCCTCCACGGTAATGCACTCCTCGGGTCCGCTCACCTCGCCCGAGATCAGCCCTTCCCGGAGGATCGCAGCCTGGACGCCCAGCCTCCAGTTGGGGTAGGTCACCGGCGCGTCGGAGCTGCTCGTGAGGTTGGCGCCGGCGTCCAGGACGGTGCGGGTGGGCCACTCGTAGGCGGCCCGCTCCTCACCCACCACGTGGGGTTCGAAGTCCGCGATCATGGCGCTGATGAACGGCTGCATGGCCACGCCGCAGTTCAGCCTCTTCAGGGTCTCGGCCTTGTCCCGGCTGATGAAATCCCCGTGAATGACGTAGTGGCGCGGGTCCCCTCCGGGCATCTCCTGCATGGCCTCGGCAAATCCCTCCACCGCCGCGTCAATGGCCCGATCCCCCGTGGCGTGCAGGCCGATCTGGTATCCCTTGGAGTGGATGAACCGGATCATGTCGATCAGGTTGTCCCGCTGCTCCCCGTCCGTTTTCCCGGGGATCACGGATCGTCCGTGACCGAAATCACCCCCGACGTAGTCCTCGTTCATCCAGGACGTGTAGGTGAGGGGAACCCCGTCCGCGAAGATCTTGACCCCGGGGAAGCGCAGCCAGTCGCCGTCCACATCCGAGGGGACCTCGAACGACTCGATGTTCCGCTTGATGTCCTCCAGGGTGAGGGCGCCGTAGTCGCCGTACAGCAGAAGGACGTTGGCCCGAGCGGTGAGACGTCCCTCCTGGAGGAGCTCGCGGTAGATGTCCACGAACTCCCCGCTCATGACGCCGTAGAGAAAGGCTTCTCCGCCGGGGCCGATGGCCGCGTCCGTGAAGCTGGTGACCCCGTTGGCGTTCAAGTGCTCGAGCGCGGTGACCACGGCCTGCTTCTTCTCCTCCCGCGTGAGGAGGGGAACATGGCGCGACACCAGCTCCTGGGCCTTGGGCTCCTTGAAGATCCCCGTGGGCTCGCCGGTCTCGGGGTCGCGCTCCATCTCGCCGGATTCCGGATCCGGGGTGTCCCTGGTGATGCCGGCCAGCTCCAGGGCCTTGCTGTTGACGAGCAGGGTGTGGCAGGAGAAGTCCGTGAAAGCCACCGGATGGTCCGGGGAGACCGGATCGAGGTCCTGTTTCCGCGGAAGGCGGGAGGGATCGCTCCGGCATTCCTCCAGCGAGCTCTGGTCCCACCCGAACCCGCGGATCCACTCCCCCGCAGGGGTTTCCGCAACCCGGGCCCGAAGGGCATCCACCATGCCCGGAATGGACTGGACCGCCGGGTAGGCCAGGTCCAGGGAGAGGGGAGGGCGGCTCGCCCCGAAAAAGGGCGCGTGCATGTGGGCCTCGTTGATGCCCGGGAGCACGGGGTTGCCCCGGAGGTCCAGGACCCTGGTGCCGGGTCCCACGTGGGATTGCATCTCCTCCGTGGTCCCCACCGCCGCGATCCGGCCGTTTTGAACCGCGATGGCTTCCTGAATGGTGAAGCCCGGGTCGACGGTGATCACCCTGCCGTTGATCAGAACCAGGTCTGCCGCCATGATGCCCTTCCTTTCTCGAGGGGTGAGTCGGAGAATCGCGCCGCGGCGCCGGGCGTGAAAACTACTTCACCGTGATGCGATGCTTCTTCTGCCAGTCCGGGCCGAACTTGTGCTCGAAGTAGTCGGCCAGCCGGTCGAACCAGCGCCACCAGAGGCTCTTGCCCTTTGCCCGAGCCTCCAGCACGTCAGTCAGGAACATCTGGATGTCCCCCATCTTCTCCTTGGGAAGAAACGATGCGGCCCCCTCCTGGTAGGACTTTTCCAGGTCCCGGGGCGTCATGGCGTTGGCCGTCAGCATGACGGCGATGACGTCCTTATCGGACGCGAGCTTCAGCAGGTCGTACCCCTTGACCCCCATGATGTCGAGGATGGCGATGTCGAAGTAGTGGGTCTCCAGCTTGTCCCGGGCCTCTTCGAAGCTGCCCGCCACTTCGAGCCGGCACATGGACAGGAGCTCCTTCAGGGTTTCCAGCACGTCGGGTTCGTCGTCCACGATGAGGATGTGCTTGCCTTCCAGCCGGTTGGTCTCAGACATTCGAACCTCTCCAGGAGTCGGGGCCTCGTTGCCCCTCGAGTTCGTGTTGCCGCGTCATTGCGGCCGTACAGGGGGAACGCCTCACAGCATCAGCTGGGGAAGCCAGGTCGCCAGCTTGGGGAACACCATGGTCAAAATCAGGACGAGCAGCTGGATCAGCACGAAAGGCGGTACCGCACGCCAGATGTCCTTGGTGTGGATCTCCGGCGGGGACACGCCCCGCATGAGGATGAGCGCCCATCCGAAGGGCGGCGTCAGGTAGGCCACCTGCATGTTCAGGATGAACACGATGGCGAACCAGGTGGGATCGAATCCCAGAAAAACGGCGATGGGCACGAAGATGGGGGCGCAGATGGTCAGCACCGCGTAGTCGTCCATGAACATGCCGAAGAGAAGCAGGATGAACTGCATGACGATGAGGATGACCCACCGGTTGACGGACACGGACTCCACGATCTCCATGATCATGTCCTGGGCCCCGGCGCTCGTGTAAACCACCCCGAACAGGGTGGCGGTGACCAGGATCCACAGGGCCATCCCGCTGATCTTCATGGTTTCGAGGCAGGAGTCCTTGACGACCTGAAAGGTCAGGCGGCGGTAGAGGATGCAGATCAGGAAGGCGCCCGCTGCGCCTATACCCGAGGCCTCCGTCGGTGTGGCCATTCCCGTGAAGATGGACCCGAGGACCAGGACCACGAGAAGCACCGGCAGGACGATGTCCTTGAGGGACCGCCACCGAATGCTCCAGGTGACCTCCTCCTTGGCCCGGGGGGCCAGGTGGGGCTGGAAGTAGCAGCGGGCTGTGACGTAGAGGATGTACAGAGACGCCGTGATGAGTCCGGGAATGGCGCCGCCGAAGAAGATCTTGCCGATGGAGATCCGGGAGATGTAGGCGAAGATGATCATGATGATGCTGGGGGGAATGATCTCGCCCAGCACGCCTCCCGCCATGACGCTGCCCAGGGCCAGAGACTTGTTGTAGCGGTTCTTCAGCATGGCCGGAACCGCGATGAGCCCCATGGTGAGAATCCCGGGGCCGAACCCCCCGCACATGGCCAGGGCCACGCAGACGCCGATGGACACGATCGCCAGGCCTCCCCGGAGACCGGAAAGCCAGTGGTTCAGGGCCGTGAAGAGCCGGTCCGAGATCCCCGAGTGAATGAGAAAGTTCCCCATGAGCAGAAACAGGGGAATCACGATCAGGCTGGGATCCGTGATCTGCCGGTAGGTCGTGGTGGCGATGATGAAGAGGTCCGTGGTCCCGCCGATCAGGAAGGTGATGATCACGCTGATGCCGCCCAGGGCGAAGACCACGGGGACGCCGATGGCGAGAAGAAACAGGAGACCGCTGAACAGGAGAACCGTTACCAGCTCGATACTCATATGCTACCATCTCCTCGGTCGCACTTGGGGCGGCTTCACTCGTCCTCGGGTCGCAAGAGGATGACGATCCCCTCGAGCAGAAAGAAGAACGAGAGGATCGGGATGAGCATCTTGAACGGGTAGATGGGGATCCGAAAGGTGCCGGCCGCCTTCTCCGCGATCATCATGGAGTTCCAGCCCATCCATGCCGACTGCCAGACCAGCACGCCCATGAAGATCACGAAGCACCCCAGGGCGATGAGTCGCGCCAGGAGCTTGAGCCTCGGAGGAAAGTGGTCGTAGACGATCTCGATGCGGATGTGCTCGCGCTTGCTCATGGTGAAGATGCCGGCAAAGAGGATGAACACGCCGAAGAGCAGGCGGTTGAGGGTCCATCCCCAGAGGAGGGGTTGATTGAAGGCGTACCTGGCGACCACGTCGATGGTGGTGATCGTCATGATGACGAAGATCAGGTAGCAGAAGATGTGCCCCATGCGATCGCTTGCGGCGTCGATGAAATCCGCAACCCGCTTGAAAACCCGCGCCATGATCCGCCCTCCTTTCCCTTGGAATGAGAATCGTCTCTTCCCGCCTCCAACGGAGCGGGGTTGCCGAACGCCCTTCCCGTCGGACGTTCTCGGGCAACCCCGCCTGCCCGGAGAGTTCACGAAAGAGATGGGGCGTTCCAACTACTCCAGCGTCTTCCGCCACTCCTTGATCATCTCGATGGCCTTGGCCGCGGCCTCGTCCCGCTCGGCGATGGAGTCCCACAGCTTGTAGGCCGCTTCCCGGTGCTTCTTCTCGCAGGAATCGCTCAGGTGGGTTTTCTTCACCTCACCCTTGTCCACGAGCTCGGCCACCTTGTCCATCTCCTCCAGGTGGATGTCGAGCAGCTCGTGATAGTACTGCTCGGCCACGTCCCGCATCACCTGCTTCAGGTCGTCGGGAAGGCTGTTCCAGGTCTTCTGGTTCACCAGGATCTGTCCCGGCACCACGTCGTTCTGACCGCCGATGAGCCAGTAGGGTGCCACCTCGTGCCACTTGAGGGCCGTGATGGCGCTGACGTCCCACTGGGACGCGTCGATGGTGCCCAGCTTGAGCCCCATGTAGGCCTCGGTGCCGGGGATGAATGTCCCGCGGGCGCCGAGCATGTCGTAGTAGGTGGCCCAGGAGCCCTCCACCCGGATCTTCATGCCCTGGAGGTCTTCACAGTCCTCTACCGGCTTGGTGGAGAGGGTGAAGATCCGGCCGTAGGAGTGCATGTCGAGCCAGTAGAGGCCGTGCTTCCCGTACTCCTTCCGAAGCAGGTCGGAAAAACCGGTCTCCAGGAAGAACTCCCTCACCTCGGCCGAGGTCTTGTCGATGGGCATGTCGCCCGGAATGTTGTAGGCGTAAGGAAGCCCGAACTCCACCTCGCTCACGGGCACGATCCCGCCCCACATGGCGGCCACGGTGTGGAGCATGTCGAGCGTTCCCTTCTGGGTCGCCTCGAACAGCTGCTCCGCCGGCACGATCTCGGGCTCTGCGAACACGCGGATCTTGATCTGCCCGTCGCTCTTCTCGTCCGCCCACTTGGCCATCTCCTTCAAAAGCTCCATGGAGATGTCTCCACGCGGAAAAGCGGACTGAATCTTCATCCGGTACACCTCGGCGCTCGCCGCACCGCAGAAGGGACCCGCGAAAAAGGTGACCGCCAGGAGAGCCACGACCGCCATCGAACCCATCCAGGAAAAACGTTTCCCTTTCATCAAACTGCCTCCTTTGATTGGGGTGCCGTGAATATGATCCCTGCCGCAGGGGCATCCCGCGGCAATCCTCACGCTGTCGTGCTCCGAGCGGCTGGGCCGCTCTTTTCCTTTCCACACTACGAGACGGACAGTCCGGGAACACGGGCCGAGGCCCTGGTGCGATCTCTGACCGGATTCGTATGAAATCATGCCGCCAAAGGCCTTCGAGCTTCAGATTGGGACCGGGTTCGTTCGCTGTTCCTCTGCGGAAATGCCTTCCTGGGGATGACGGCCTCTCGACGCTCGGTGGTTGTGGATCAGCGCAGCAGTCGGAAAGCGAGCCCGGAGCTCGAACGACTGTGAGTCACTCCGGGACTCTTACAGGATACAGGACTGTCGTCTCAAGGCAAGAACAGGGCCTCGGAAACTCTCAACGCTGTTTCGGGGTGTACGAGCCCACGACGGCCTCCGCTTCGATCTCCACCAGATGCTCCGGGCGGGCAAGACCGGACACCCCGGCCACGGTGAGAACGGGCTTGACGTCCTTGAACCACTCGGAGTACGCCCCGAGGATCTTCTGACCCTGGCTGATGTCGGTGACGTACATGCGCACGCGCACTACCTCCGATATCCGGGCTCCGGCCCGGGTGAGGGCCTCCTCGATCTTCCCGAGCACGATTCGGGTCTGCTGATAGGGATCGCCCGCACCCTCCACGACCCCCTCGGGGTTCGTGGAGGTGGTTCCTCCCACCAGCACCCAGTTCCCCACGCGGACCGCCCGGCTGTATCCCGCCTTCTCCTCGAACGGCGCCCCGGAGGCGAAGTTGTCTCTTCTCAGCAGTTCCATGGCGGGTTCCTCTTTACGTTTCGATTTTGGCGCCGAAACGGTAGCGGAAATCGTCCTTGTGCACGCAACGGCGCGTCAGCGTGAACATGCGCGGGCGGGTGTGCCCCTCCCCGTTGGTGGCGATGTGAAAGGAGATGTATCCTTCCCCGGCGACTCCGACGCTGGCCAGCCCGGTGGACCCGTTTTTCACGAAAGCGGCGCATCTGGCCCGGCTGGCCATCTTCTGGATGTTGTCGATGTTGTTGGAGTGGATGGCCATGGTGTGGCCGTTTCCCTGCTCGGCCTGGATCGCCCAGTCGATGGCCTGGTCCGCATCGCGGCAGCGGACGATGGGGAGCACGGGCATGATCTGCTCCGTCCAGACCAGGGGGTGATCCTTGTCCGTCTCCAGCACGGCGATGCGGGCCTCGGGGCCCACCTCCAGGCCGATGGAACGAAGGATGAAGCCGGGCGAGCGCCCGATGTAGTCCATGTTGATGACGCTCGGCTCGCCGGGACCCTTGACCTCCTTGAAGATGTGCCGGACGAGGGCCTCGCCCTGCTCCCGGCTCAGCTCGAAGGCGCCGTGGGCCGCGAGGCGTTCCTTGAGCCGGTCGGCCACGGAGTCCACCACGAAGATTTCCTTTTCGCTGGCGCAGGCCATGCAGTTGGAAAAGGCCGCCCCCTCCAGGATGGACCTCGCGGCCCGATCCAGGTCGGCCGTCTCGTCCACCACCACGGGCGGGTTTCCCGGTCCGCCCGCGATCACCCGCTTTCCCGTCTGGTTCGCAAAGGCCACCACCCCGTGTCCGCCGGTCACGGCGATCAAGCGGACCTTGGGGTGGGTCATGAGGGCCTGCGCCGAGGGCACCGAGGGTTCCTCCAGGCAGCAGATGCAGTTGGCCGGACCGCCTGCCTCCACGATGGTTCGGTTGAGGTCCCGGATCACCCGGGCGGAGATCGAGGCGGTCTTGGGATGCGGGTTGTTGACCACCGTGTTGCCGCCCGCCATCATCATGATGGCGTTGAAAACGATGGTGGGCCCACCGTTGGTGACCGGGTTCACCGAGGCGATCACGCCCATGGGGGTCCTCTCGATGAGCGTGAGGCCCTGGTCGCCCGAGAAGACCTCCGGTTCGAGGTCCTCCATTCCGAGGACCTGGGCCGCAGCGACGATTTTTTTGGCGTTGTCCTCGGCGGAGCCGAGGTCCGTGTCCTCGTACTCGATCCGGCCGTACTCCTCCGCGTGCGCGAGAGCCAGGTCGCGGACGGCCTGGATGATCCGCTCCCGGACCGCCAGGGGCAGGGCGACCAGGGCGAGCTGCGCGTCCTCGGCCGCATTGATGGCGTCGTCGATGTCCTGAAACACGCCGTCCCGGACGTGGGGTGCGGGTGACGGCGATCCGCCGGTCTTCGGGGGCTCGGCTACGCCCGGCTGCTCGGTGAGCCGCTGGACCACCGCCTCCACGATTTGAGTGACCGTCTTTTCGTCGAGATTCATGGGCATCCTCTCAGAGTGCTGTTTCGACGGGATCTCCCCGTCCTGGGTGCTACTTCCGGTCGTTTTCCTTCTGTGGCCAGAGCGAGGTGACCCGAGGCCCTTCCAGCTGGTACTCGAGCCTCTCGTAAGGGACGCTTTCCGAGTAGAACTCGTTTGCCACCTTGACGCCCCGGTCGAAGCTGGACAGCCCGTTCAGGGCCCTTTCGCTGGCGCACGCGGTGATCTCGTGAACCAGGGCGCCGAGAAACGTGACGATGTGGGCGAAGGGGTCGATGAAGGAGACCCCCTCGATGTCCACGATGAGGTGCTGGTCCGCCGCGGTGACGATGGGAGACCGCAGGTGATCGCTGAAGCCGACGACCCGGACGTCGCACTTCCGGGCGTACTCGATGAGCTCGATGGTCTTCCTGGGGTAACGGGGGAAGGCAATGGCAAAGAGAAGGGCCCCCGGCGGGGCCGTGTACAGGGAGTCGATCAGCTCCCAGGAAAGACGGGTGTCGACGAACACGTTGCCCCGCACCTTCTTGAGGAGGTATCCGAAGTGGTGTGCAAGGGTCGCGGAGGCCCGGTAGGCGGCCACGTAGACGACCTCGGCGTCGCTGACGACCCTGGCGATCCGTTTCATCTCCTCGACCGGGTAGTGGTCGATCAGGTTCTCCAGGTTCCGGATGGCGTTCCGGCAGTACTTCTCCAGGGTGGAGCCCTGCTCGAAGCGGTGCTGGGTGCTCTGGAGCCGCTCCACGCTGGTGAGCTCGGTGTGCAGAAGTCCCTTCATGTGATCGAGGAGGTCGGTGTACCCGGAGAAGCCGAGGTCGGCCGCGAATCGGACGATGGTCGGCTCGCTCACGTCGCAGGCGCGAGCGAGCTCCTTCGCCGTCATGAAGAAAATCGTCTTGTAGTCCTTCATGATCAGGTCCGCCACCCGTTTCTTCTTGGGAGAGAGGGAGGGGTAGGCGGTGACGATTTTCTCCTGAAGATCTTGCTTTGCCGAGCTCATGGAGGCCTGTCTTACTCCTCTCTTCCCTTAAGCGATGCCAAAGCTTCCTGAGCGGCCTCCCGGGCCGCCAGCACGTCCGAACGCTCGCCCGCCAGGTACAAGCGTCCGCTCGCCCCGAAGACCGTGACGTGGATCAGCTTCACGTCGGCCGCCTTCTCCGCCTCGTTGGCGGCGAAGCCGGCATACCCGGCCGGGACCATCTCCAGGACGTAAAGGGCGTCGTCTTCCAGGATCATGCTGGCGTTCCTGAACCGGTTCACGATCTGGGTCATGTGACCGTCCATGCGGTCGATCATGTCCGAGGCCACGATCTTGGGCTTGAGGCGGTCCTCCTCCTTCAACTGGAGGTAGTCCAGGACCTCGTCCGCGGCCTCACGTACGTCCGCAGGCGTGTCCCCGTGGACCTCCAGCATGCCGAAGGTCCTTTCCACCACCATGGCTCCGGGCTTGACGTTCGCCCTCTTGAGCACGACGTTGGTGATGGAGTTGATCTCGATGCCGGGGGCGATTTCCACGAAAAAGGCGGACTGCCCCGCCACGGGGTAGTACCCCAGGGCGGTGCTGCCGATGAACCCCACGAACTGGCGTTGCAGTCGATCGATGATGGCGAAGGCCCGAAGGTCGATCATGGCATCTCGCTTCCTTTAGATGTTCTTCAGGAACGCCCGCTTGTTGGGACAGACCGCCGTGTTGATGGTGCAGGTGGCGTTCCCGGAACAGGTGCACTCACAGTCCTTGCCTTTGCCGAACCTCGAAAAGCAGAAGTCGTTGATCGGCATGGAGACCTCGCAGTCCATGATCAGCTCCGACATGAGGCGCCCGATGACGGGCGCCAGCCCGAAGCCGTGCCCGCTGAACCCCGTGCAGAGGATGAAGCCGGGGACCTCCTCCGTGAACCCCAGGACCGGAAGCCCGTCGGACATGGCGGCGATGAGGCCGGACCACATTCGAATGACGTGGAGGTCCTTCAGCACGGGGAAGTAGTCGATCACCGCCTTGGAGATGGCGGGGCCGATGTAGTGGAACAATGGCTTCCCCCCCCGGTGGATGTACTGCTCCGTACCCACGAAGCCTCCCCAGAAGAAGGGGCCGTGAACGGTCTGCCTCCCGTAGAAAAGTCCGCGGGCGTGACCGAACATCTGGGGAAAGAGGGGAGGGTAGGGTTCGGTGATCAAGGCCTCGGAGAACACGGGGCGCATGGGAAGGTCCAGGCCCACCATGTTGCAGATCTCCCGGCCGGCCACGCCGGCTGCGTTGATCACGGTGTCGGACTCCAGGGTCCGCTTGTCGGTGATCACGCCCGTGACCCGTCCCTTTTGAAGACGGATCTCCCGTACCCGCTCTCCCGTACAAAACCGGGCGCCGCGTTCCTGGGCGCGCTTGAAGAAGCCGTACGTGACGAGAAAGGGGTTGACGTGCCCGTCGGTCGGGCAGTAGCTGGCGCCGACGACCATGTCGCCGATGTAGGGATTGATCTCGAGCACCTGTTTGCGGTCGAGCATCTCCAGCTCGAGCCCGACGGCTTTCTGGTTCTCCACGGACTTGCGGAGGGTCTCGAACTCGTCCTCGTTCGTGCAGAGCCGCAGGTTTCCCTTTCGGACGTACTCCACGTCCATGCCCAGCTCCTCGTGGAGCTCGCCGTACATCCGGACGCTCTCCATGGCCAGGGGCATCTCCTTGAGGTTCCTCGCGGACTGCCTGACACCGCCTCCGTTGCTGCCGGAGGCCTCACCGCCGATGTCCGACTTCTCGACGACCACCGGTTTGAGGCCCTCCTTGGCCAGGTTGTACGCGATGGCGCAGCCCATCACGCCGCCGCCGACAATGACCACGTCTGCAGATTCGGGCATCTCGTCTCCTTCACTCAACCGGTTGCAAAGACCGACAGTCGGACGGGCCTCACCGGCGCCCGGGCCGTGGACGGCTCGACCTCCGCCGGGGCGAGGCCCAGCTCGCCGGCCAGGATCCGGCTCACCAGTCCCTGGCAGGTCTGACCCTGGCACAGTCCCATCCCGGCGCGGGTCACCCTCTTGATTCCGTTCAGGGTGGTCATCCCGTTCCGGATGGCCTCCTTGATCTCTCCCCGGGTGATCTCCTCGCAGCGGCAGATGATCATGTCGTCGTCGTCAGCCGGAGATCGATCCTCCCGGGTCGGGCGGACCGTCTCTCCCTTGATCCGGCGGAGACGGGTGATGACCCGGTCGACAATGGCCTCCAGCTCCTCCTCGGATACGGTGTCGCCCTGATCGCCGCTCGGGCCCTGCGCTTCGACCGGTTCGGCCGCGGCCTCCCCGGCGGGTTCGGGAGCCTCCGGCTCGGGCAGAGGTTCGCTTGCCCCGGTCCGAACCACGCGGACCCCGCGCTCCTGAATGAGATCGAGCGCAGCGGGCGAGATCTTGGCACCCTCCGGCACCAGGATCTCCTGCTTCCCCTCCCGCAGGATCGCTTCCACATCCTTGACAAACACGAAAACGGGCATTCCCTGCTCCTGTGTCGTGATCCTCGAGTCGCCCTACTTAGAGGCGGGCTGCTTCTTCCCCTTGCCCTTCGTCTTTCCGCTTCGGCCGGAGCCCGCCTTCTTCTTCGCCGGCGGTGCATTTCCGGCGGCCTCGTCGGGCGGCTGTGGAATCACCATGTCGATCTCCCCGTGAGGGCGCGGGATCACGTGGGCGGAGATCATCCTGCCCACCCGTTCGCAGGCCGCCGCGCCGGCGTCGGTCGCCGCCTTCACGGCCCCCACGTCTCCGGCCACCATGACCGTGATCAGGCCCGCCTTGGCCCTCTGAAGCCCCAGCAGCTGCACCCGGGCCGCCTTGACCATGGCGTCCGCGGCCTCGATCGCCGCCACCAGCCCCCGGGTCTCGATCATTCCCAGTGCCTGTTGCATGGCGTTCCCGCTCCTTTCCTCAGGATGCTCTGCCCTTGACGTTTGCCAGCGCGTCCTCCACCACCTTGGCCGCCGCCTGGACCTCGGCCTGGCTCCCGGCCAGGTAGACGCGCCCTGCCGCGCCGAAGAAACGGATGTCCACCAGCTTGACGTTGCAGTGTTTTTCGGCCTCGTTGGCCGCGATGGAGGAGTAGGCCGCGGGCGTGACCTCCAGGAGGTAGACGTCGTCCCCGCCGAGAATGAGCATGCCCTTGCTGTTCCGGTTGATGATGACCGCCTGGTAGGAGTCGACCTTGTTGATGACGCTCGTGGCCAGGATGCTGGGGGCCAGCCGGTCCTCCTCCTCGAGGCCCAGCTCCTCCAGGATCATGCGGCCGGCGTGAAGGATCTCCTCCTGGTCGAACGAGTGGATCTCCAACATGCCGTACCGCCTCTCGACGATCATCTCACCGGGACGGGAGTTGGTCAGCTTCAGCGAGGTGTCGGTCAGCCGGTTGATCTCGATCCCCGGCACCACCTCCACGAAGAGCGACGCCATTCCCTCCACGGAGAGGAACCCGCGGCACCGGGTGGCGAACAGGGAGGCGAACTGCGGTTGCATCCGATCCAGGTGACAGTATGCTCTGAGCTCAGCCATGTACTCTTCTCCTCGCTTACCGGCGTGTCATTTGCCGGTGTCCGGACCGCCGGGGTCGGACTTCCGATCCCTTATAATGTTGATCCCGCGCTCCTTGGCCAGGTCCCGGGCAAGCGGCGTGACCAGGCCGCCCGGCGCCAGGAGGACGGTGTGCTGTCGATGGTTGACTGCGTTCGCGATCACCTTCGCCGTGATCAGCCGAAGCGGAGCGCCGGCGTTTCCTGCCTCCCCGGTCTTCGGTTCTTCGTCCGGCTCCTTCACCCCCGGTCCCGGGGATACGAGCCGCCGGAAGGTTTCGTTCAGCTGCGAGGTCGACGAGAAGACCGCCCCGAACGCCTCCAGCCTGGCGAGGACCCGGTCGATCTCGTCCCGGATCCGGTCGTTGGCCGGCAGGTCGCAGACCAGGAACCCGTCCCGGGCGGCCAGGACCTTCTTGCCCCGGAGCAGGGCCGAGAGCACCAGCCTGGACTCCTGATCGTCGCAGGTGAGCCCCGCGACCTTGGCCGCCACGGTGAGGCAGAGGGTCGGAAGGACGAGCACGTCCGCCCGCTGCAGCACCGTGTCGACCCCGTCCGGCGAAACCGTGTCCAGGATGCACCTTGCCCCGGTTGCATCCCGGACGTCCCCTCCGCAAACCCATCCGCGTGCCGAAGGTCCGGTGTACACGCCGGACTTCACGCCGGACTCCTCGATGAGGCGGACCTGCTCGAGCGCTTCGTCCAGGTTCCGCACGCCGGCGTTGAACAGGAACAGCACCCGGGTCGCCGGCTCCTTGCCGGTCCCGGAGGGTACCCTGCCGGACCGGGGGCGCAAGGAGGCCTCGAGATCCCTCAGGACCTCCAGGACCACCCGTCGAATCTCTGCTCGATCCGGTTCTTTCATCTCAGGAAACGATCCTCAGGGGAGGCGCCTCGCGGGGTGCCTCCTCCTCGTCTATTTCCGCCAGGCAGGACAGGGAGATTCCCAGGGGCGTGACGCCCTGGGAAAAGGGCGGCAGAGAGACCTCCACGCCGATGGAGCGGCCGAAGATCCGGTCAAAGCCGGCCAGCTCGCAGGTGCCGCCGACCAGCCAGACGGGATGCCGCCGCCCGCACTCCGCCAGGCAGGTGTCCACGATGCTCGCCATCTTCTCGATCACCGGTTTCACGATCGGGAGGGTGTCCCCGATTTTCCGGGGATCGGACTTGAGTGCGTCGGCCTCCTCGACGCTCGTACCCAGGTGACCCGCCAGGACGAGCGACAGATGGATCCCTCCCGTGGCTTCGTCGTTGGTGTAGATCACGCGTCCTTTCTCCATGACGGCGATGCCCGTGGTGCCTCCCCCTACGTCCACAATGACCCCGTCGCGGAGTCCCAGCACCCGGTTGGCCGCCGTGGGCTCGTCCAGGACGTTGAGGACCTCCAACCCCGCGCCTTCCAGGATGTAGGAGGTGGTGTCCACGTTGGCGGAGCTCGTCCGGGGCGGGTAGGAGGTGGCCCCCAGCTCCACGGGCAGCGGGGATGCAGCCCGGATCTCCTCGAGCATCTCCCGGAGGACCCGAAGCGCCCCGAGGTAGTCGAGGATCATGCCGCTTCGAACCACCTCGGCGCGTCTCATGGAAACGGCGCGCGGCCGCCCGCTTTCGTCCACCACCACCACGATCGCCTTCCAGGTTCCCAGGTCCACGCCGGCGTACAGGGTTCCGGCGTCGCTGAAGTCCCAGCGATCGGGGCGGTTCATCAAGCGGCGGACGGTTTCCAGTCGTTTCGTCATACGAGGCTCTCGTACAGCTCCGGGCTCGGGGAGGGAATGACCACCCAGCTCTGAATCAGACCTTCGTGCTCGAGCTCGCCCACGCCGGCGTCCACGGCCGCCCGGACCGATCCCACGTCCCCGGTGAGGGTCACGAAGCTCTTTCCTGCGAGGCCGGTGGCGCAGCGGATCTCGATGAGGTCGACGTCGGCGGACTTGGCCGCGGCGTCGGCCGCCAGGATGCAGGAGGCCACCGTGTAGGTCTCGATGATCCCCAGGGAACGAAGCTCGACGGCGGGGCCGGAGCAGTTCAGGGCGGGGAACACGGCGCCGTGAACGTTGGCGATGACGAAGGTGTCCACCAGGAACTCATCCGCCGTCTCCTTCCCCGCGTCCACGGCGTTCTGCACCGCGGCCACGTCGCCGGCGATCATCACCATGTAGCGCCCCGGACAGGTGGTGCGGGCCATGAGGAGCTCGACGTCCGCCGTCTTGATCATCTCGTCGGCGCTCTCCACGCCCTTGGCCACGCTGTTGGTCTCCAAAAGCCCGATCGATCTGATGTCCATGGTGAGTCCAGGTCCTATGTCTTGATGTGAACGGCATCATCGACGCCGGTGACCGTCCCGTCGATGCTGGCGTGGATTGCGGCGCCGAGGGATCCCTCCGGTATGCTTCCGATCAGGTCCCCTCTCCTGACCCGGTCCCCCGCCTCGACCGCCGGTACGGCCGGTGCCCCGATGTGCTGGCTCAGGACGATGGAAACGTCGCCCACGTCGACGGGTCCGGTGAAGAACTCCGGATGCACGTCGTATTTCCGGATCCGAAGCCGGTCCATCAGCCGGCCGGTGGGGATCTTCCTGACGTCCCGGAAGGAGGAGGGTCGGTATTCCTCCCGCCGGGGGCTGCGACGCACGCCGCCTGCGAGGAGCTCCCGCTTGATCTGCGCGTTCACCTCCCGGGGCGAGATCATCATGGGGCAGGCGTACTTCTCGCAGATGCCGCACTCGGAGCAGATGAGGGCGTCCTCCATCACGCTCGGGGAGGGCGCTCCCGCGGCGCCCAGCTGCCGCATGATCTTGTGGGGCTCCAGGGAGTGTCCCAGGAGGCGCCTCGGGCAGAGGTCGGTACACCGCGTGCACTGGCAGCAGACCATTTTGGTGATCCGACGGACCCGATCCGGGTCGCCCGTCTTTCCCACGACCACGTTGTGGCCCGCAGGAAGCACGATCACCCCACTGGTGGTCTTGGTCACGGGGGTGTTCGGATCGTCCACGGTCGTGCCCATCATGGGGCCGCCCAGGAGGACCCGGTGGGGATTCGTCGTGACGCCCCCGGCCAGGCGGAGGACGTCCTCCACCCGGGTTCCGACGGGCACCTTCAACACGAGCGGCCGGGCCACCTCGCCGCACACCGTGAGGTAGCGCTCGGTGACGGGCTCACCCCGATCCACGGCCCGCGCCACATTCAGGAGGGACTCGACGTTGCTCACCACCGCCCCCACCTGGAGGGGGATTCCTCCCTCCGGGACGATGCGCTTCAGCACGTCGTAGACCAGGACCTGCTCGTCCCCGGCCGGGTAGAAGTCGCCCAGCTCCACGAGGTCCACCCCGGGATACTCGCCGGTGCGAAGCGCTTCCCGGAGGGCCCGGACCGCCCCCGAGTGCTTGGCCTTGATGCAGACCGAGCCTTTCGAGGCGCCCGTGGCCGTCATGACGTGCAACAGGCCCTTCAGGACGTCCCCGGTCTCGTGCTCCATCAGATACGGGTCGCCTGCCAGGAGCGGCTCGCACGACGCCCCGTTTCCGAGGACCCGGTCCGCCTCGGCCTCGAGCTTCACGTGGGTCGGAAACCCGGCCCCTCCCGCGCCTACGACCCCGGCGGCGCGCACCTTGTCGGCGATATCCCTGTTCATGCGCTACGCCCGAGGGTCCTCTTCACTCATGTAGAGGTTGTCCACGATCCCGACCACCACCGCGTCCACCGGAACGGGATGATCCCTGTGGATGGCCTGCATGGCCGGCGCGCCCTGGGTGACCATCACCATCTCGCCTTCCCCGGCTCCCATCTCGTCGGCTGCGATGATGATGCTCCCGCTCGGAGACAGATCCCTGCCCAGGGGCTGGATGAAAAGAAACCGCAGGGCGTGGATCTTGTCGCTCTTTTTCGTGGACCAGACATCCCCGACGACCTTGCCGAGTATCATTGGTGACCGCCCTTCGTTACGATGCTGGAAACGCTCACAGCTTGTCCTCCGCCTGGATGGCGTCCAGGCTGGCCTTGACCGCCGCGATGTCGCCGAAGATCCCGATCATGGTCAGGTGCTGGGGACATGTCCCCTTGAGATCAAAGACATGGACGTCGGCGGTCTTCTCGGCGACATCGGCGGCGTACATCATGTCCACCAGCCGGCCCTGGACGAGACCCACCGCGCTGAAGTCGATGATCTCCAGGGATTTCTTGCCCGTCGCCCCCATCCGGGTCGAGAGCATCTCGATCACCCCCTGTCCCGGATGGGTGATGAACTGGATGTTCAGTGCCATGCCTTATCCGTTTCTCCCCTTTCCACGGGGCTTCGCGGCGAAAGAGCTCCGTGCGGCCGGCGGCGTGCGTGCGGGAGAGGACTCACCGCATGCTTGAAACCGATCGAACGGGGCACCCGGGTGAACGTTTCCCGATCGACTACTCTTCCGACTTCGGAATGATCTGCTCCACGTCGCCGTGGGGCCTGGGAATCACGTGAACGGACACGAGCTCTCCGATGCGCTCGGCCGCCGCTCCGCCGGCGTCCGTCGCCGCCTTCACGGCGCCCACGTCTCCGCGCACGAAGATCGTCACGAGCCCTCCGCCGACGAACTCCCTCCCCACGAACCTCACCTTGGCCGCCTTGACCATGGCGTCGGCCGCCTCGATGGCGCCCACCAATCCCCTGGTTTCAACCATACCCAACGCTTGCTCAGCCATCCTTTGTGTCCTCCTGGTTCCTTGATAGAGTTAACGCTTCAATCGAAAAGCCCTGGCCCGCATGGACCAGTCCTTCGGCACCTCGATGGTGACGAGGGCCGTGGAATCCATCCGATCCGTTTTCCTCGCCTCCGTGACCGTGGCATCGCCCAGCTCCGCCCCCGATCGGTCGAGCGCCGTGACGACCTCGCCCTCCTCGGGCAGCGGCAGAAACTCGTAGGGCATGGTGACGGCGGCCCTGCCGTTCGGAAGGCTTTCGTCCACCATGAAGATGGCCTGGCCGGGGCAGATGGGGAGGCAGGTGCGGCACCCGATGCAGTTGTCCCCGTCCAGGCGGGGAAGGGCGGTGATATCCTCGCCGACGGTGATCGCCTCCGCCTTGCAGCTGGTCTCACAGGGGTTGCAGGGAATGTCCTGGACGCATTCGATGACGGCCACGGGTCCCCGCTCCCGCCTCTCCCTGGAGGGGACACCCGGGCTGTTTTCGAGGTCCTCCTCCGAGAGGTATCCCTTCCGGGACAGTCCTTCAGGCATGGTTCACCCTTTCATCAGCGCGTTCAAGTACTCCTTGGCGACCCCGCGCGCATCCCCGTGGGTCCCGCTTCGAAGGCCCTTCATGCTCTCGAGCTGTTGATTCCTCTGCTCCAGGAACGCGGACTCCTCCAGGTAGCCGAGGCTTCGTGCAACGGCCAGCCCGGCGATGCGACCCTCGATGATCGCGGTGCTCGCCTCCTCGATGCCGGATGCGTCGCCGGCCACGAACACCCCGGGAACGGTGGTCTCCTGGTTCTCGTCGTGAACGGGCACGCGTCCGCCGAGCTTTGCCACGAACGCGGTTCTGCATCCGTTCATCTGAAGAAGCTGGGTCGTGGGGTTGAGCCCCACGGCCAGGCAGACCGTGTCCACGTCCAGATCCTGCTCCGTACCGGGCACCGGCTGCCAGCGGTCGTCCACCTGGACGATGGTGGCCCCTTCCACGCGCTCCCTCCCGTGGACCGCCTTGATGGTGTGGGACATGCGAAAGGGCACCCCGTAGCGGGCCACCTTGGCGGCGTGTACGCCGTAGCCTCCGATCTGCGGCGCGGCGTCGATGACGGCCGCCACGCGGCATCCGGCCTGGAGCATCTGGTAGGCGACCACGACCCCGACGTTCCCGGACCCCACCATGAGAAGGTTCTCCCCGGGCTTAATGCCGTGGATGTTGGCCATGGTCTGGGCGGCGCCGGCCCCGATGACGCCCGGAAGGGTCCAGCCCGGAAACGGGATCATGTTTTCGGAGGCCCCCGTGGCCACGAGGATCCGTTCCGCCTTCACCTGCTCGATCCGATCCCCCATCATCACGTTCATGGCCCCGTTTTCGTAAATTCCGAGGACGGTGGAGCTCAGAGAGACCTCGACGCCCAGCTTGTCCGCCTCCTCCAGGAACCGCCGGCCGATGCGGAACCCGCGCTCCCGCGCGTAGTGCTCCCGGGAGCCGAAGAACTTGTGGATCTGCTTGAAGAGCTGGCCCCCGGGCCTGTCGTTCTCGTCGAAGACGGCGACCTGAACCCCGTTGCGGGCCGCCTCGACCGCGGCCGCCAAACCGGCCGGTCCCGCCCCCACGCTGACCATCTCACGTCTCTGCACGGCTCACTCCGAGGCCTTTCCCGGCCCTTTTCCGACTTGGGTCTGAATCGCCATTCCGTCCCTGAGCGGTTCGACGCAGGTTCGGACGTTCGGCACCCCGTCCACGACCATGATGCAGTCCGTGCAGCGGCCGATGGCACAGAACACGCCGCGGGGCTCGTTCCGCTTGATGGTGTAGCGGTGGATCATCACGCCGTTGCTCTTGAGGGCCACGGCGATGGGTTCTCCCTCGAAACCTTCCATGGGCCGGCCGTCGAAGGTGAACCGGACCTTGGGCCCCTTTTCGAAAACCCCGAGAACGGGGTGCTCCGCGATTCGCGTCATGGTTGGTCCCGCCTGCTGTGATGGTCAGGGTTCGACCGGCGTTGCACTCTCAGCAAAAACCGAAACGCTCGCCGAAGGTGAAGTTGGACCCCACCAGAGGAATACCGGTCATGGCGCACGACTCCAGGGTCAGAGAACGCAGGTCCTCCCGTTCGAGGCTGCGGAGCTTGGTCTTGCCCGCCGCCTTGGCCAGGATCACGGCCTCGTAGGTCATCCCCTGGATGTAGTTCGCCACGCGCTGCGCCGCCGCTTCGATGTCCAGCCGGGCCCTCCGCTCCGGGTCCTGCGTCCCGATGCCGAAGGCGCACTTCCCCTCGTGGCAGCGCATGCAGACCACGCAGCCCATGGCCACCATGGCGCCCGTGCCGATGGCCACGGCGTCGGCGCCGAGCGCCAGGGCCTTGGCCACGTCCGCGCCGTCCTTGATGCCCCCGGAGACCACCAGGCTGACCTCGTCCTTGACCCCGGCGTCCTCCAGCGCCCGCACCGCCTGAACCAGCGCGGGCAGGGAAGGGATGCCGAGGTTGTTGGAGGCGACCACGGGCGCGGCGCCGGTTCCGCCTTCGGCCCCGTCGATCACGATCCCGTCCACGCCGGCCTTGACGGCGATCTTCACGTCCTCCCAGACACGGCCGGCCGCAATCTTGATGAAGATGGGAGTCCGGCAGTCGGTCACGTCCCGGAGCTCTTCCATCTTCAGGCAGAGGTCGTCCGCGCCGAAGATGTCCCCGTGCCGGGGATGGCTGTGAAGATCGATTCCCTGGGGAAGCTGGCGGAACTTCGCGATCTCCTCGGTGATCTTGCTGCCCATCAGGTGGCCGGACAGCCCCGGCTTGGCGCCGATCCCCACGATGATCTCCAGGGCGTCCGCCACCTCGATGTTGCGGAGCGAGAAGCCGATCCGGCTCGGGAGGATCTGGACCACCTGCTTGTAGGAGTTGTCCCGCTCCTCCGGCAGCAGTCCGCCCTCTCCGTTGTTGATGGACGTCCCGACGATGTCGGTCGCCTTGGCCAGGGCGGTCTTGGCTTCCTTGCTGATCGCTCCGTAAGACATGCCGGAGATCATGATCGGCGTTTCGATCACCAGGGGGTTCTTCGCGAACCGCTTTCCGAGGACCGTCCGGGTTTCGCAGTTCTCCCGGTAGGTGTCGATGGACATGCGGGTCAGCTGGGAGGGCAGAAACAGGAGGTCGTCGAAGCTCGGGAACCTCCGCGGCGTGCCGCAGCCTCGAATGCGGTGCTTGCCGCTCTCGGCCTTGTCCTTGATCTCCGCGATGGTGTCCTGGGTCCAGACACCCCTCTGAACGTCTCTGGCCTTGGGCTTTCCGGCTTCCTTGGTCATTGCGCCTGTACCCCCTTCTTGTGGCCGGGCGTGAAGAGCCTGTACTCGTGGCGGCCGTAGACCTTGGGCACGATGCTCATGAAATCGTCCACTCCCCGCTCGATCCCGTACCTCGAGAAGAGGGACGCCAGGGCCTCCTTCTCCTGCTCGTCGATGGGGACCACCTTCACATTGCCGCCCAGCTTGCTCTCCACGTCGGGGTCGAGGACGTGAATGACGCCGTTGTACATGGACTCCCCGATGCCTTCCCCCACCGTGCCGAGGACGACGATGCGACCCCCCAGAGTCATCTTGCCCGTCCATCGTCCCACGTTGCCGCAGACGATCAGGTTTCCCCCCTTCATGCCGAACCCCGCCCGGCTACCGCTGTTTCCCCGGATCAAGACGGTGCCTCCCAGGATGGAGGGGGCGGCATTGCTGCCCGTGTTCATCTCCACGATGATCTCGCCGTCCGACATGTTGTCGCCGGTGTACCATCCCGTGTTGCCCTGGATCACCAGGGTGGGACCCTGGAGAAACCCTCCCGTGTAGAAGCCGGTGCTCCCGTGAAGGGTGATCCGCCCGGTGCCCTTGAGGCCCGTGGCGAAGTTGTGGATGGAGTGGGTGTGGACGACCTCGATCTCATCCTCGGTCTGGATCAGCTCCTTGAGCCGTCGATTGACCTCCGTGGAGACCATTCCAGTCAAGTCTAGACGGACCATGTCATGACACCTCCGGGTTCCATCTCCGTGGCGTACACGTCGGAAACGATGGGGGTGAGACAGATCTGCTCCGAACCGAAGAGCACGGTGTCCTCGTCCTTTTCGAAGTAGAGCATGGGCTTGATTCCGAGCCTGTCCCGGAGGGCGCCGACCTGCGTGGGCGTGCTCACCAGCAGGGTGAACACCCCGTCGAACTCGTCCAGGGCCAGATGAAGGGCCTCCTCCAGGTCCAGGTTGTTCTCCTTCATCTGAAAGGCCAGGAAGTGAGCGGCCATCTCGGAGTCGTTGTTCGTCTTGAAACGGACCCCCTGGGCCTCCAGCTTCCTTCGGGTGTTGAAGTAGTTGGTGAACTGACCGTTGTGAACGATGGCCAGCTCCGGGTCGATGTAGGAGACGAACGGGTGGGCGAAGTTGATGTTCTCGACGCTTTCCGTGGCGAGCCGGACGTGCCCGATGCCGTGGGTGGCCTTCAGAGGCGGGATCTGGTGACGGACCTGCAGATCCTCGGCCGATCCCTGGTCCTTGAACACGGTGAGATGCTGCCCGAGGGAGTGGACGCAGAGGTCCGGGTGGGTGTCGATGTCCCAGTGGAGGAGGAACAGCTTGGCGGGTTCGACGTCGACCGAGGCCTCGTAAAACGTGAACACGCCGCCTCCCTGGTAGATCCTCGAGTCCCTGATGCCGCCGTACCGGCCGATGATCTCCACCAGGTCCTTCTCGAACCCGGGCCCGGTCAAGGCGACCCGTACCTGGACGTCGTCCCGCATCTCATAGACGGCGAACCCCGTGGCATCCCTCCCCCGGTGGAGGAGCTCCCTGAGCATGCTCAGAAGATCCCCCCCGAGGTCGGGCGCCTGCCTGGCAATGATTCCTGCGATCCCGCACACGATGCTCCCCCCTTCTGTCTCTCTTCTGTCTCTCTAAGGCGGGCTGACGCCCGCAATGACGAAGGCCTCCCGCTGATGTCCGCTCCGGAAAACCCCGGTCTCCGCCGCCTGCGGTCTCGGTGTGAAAGAGTTCTCGTTTTTTGTGACAGGGTTCATGAGTAGGGTGCCGGCGTTCGCACAACCTCCCTCCGCGGCTACAGGTGGTAGAAGTACTCGTTGAACTCCCAGTCGGTCACGGCGGTCCGGAAACGCTCCACCTCGTTTCGTTTCAACGCGAGGTAGTTCCGGATGATCTGCGGGCCGACGGCTTCGCACAGGTAGGCGTCGTTTTCCAGCGCCTCGATGGCGTCGTGCATGTACAGGGGGACCGTGTCGTAGGTTCCCGGTTCTTCCCCGTAGACATCGCCCACATAGTGGTCTCCCGGATCCATCCGGCTGTCGATTCCGTCCAGGCAGGCGAGCAGGCCCACGGCCAGGGCGAGGTAGGGGTTGGCCGATGCGCAGGGGGCCCGGTTTTCGATGCGCGTGGCGCGTTTCCGCTCCTTGGGAACCCGGATGTAGGTGGTCCGGTTGTCCAGTCCCCAGGCCAGGTAGTAGGGTGCGAAGTTATTCAGCTGAAAACGCTTGTAGGAGTTGATGGTGGGTGCGAAGAAGAGAGTCATTCCCTTGGCGTGGGCCATCTGCCCGGCAATGCACTGGCGCATGAGCTCGGACATCTGCTCGGGCCCGTCCGGGTCGAAGAACAGGTTTTCACCGCTCACCGGGTCTTCCATGGAGAAGTGCAGGTGGTGGCCGCTGCCTCCCATCTCGTCCTTCGGGCGCCCCATGAAGGTGATGTACAGGTCGTTCATGTGGCAGAACTCCTTGCACACGG
>CAYUBQ010000049.1:0-28756 GCA_964443135.1 uncultured Desulfobacterales bacterium
TGGCCTCATGGCCGCGGGCCTCTACCGGAAGGCCCTCGAGGCCGGGTTCGACCTGAAGGAGAACGAGGACAGTTCGACCGCCAAGGGGTGTGCCGGCGGCGCGGCCCTGCGGTACGAGGGGGTCGAGAACGGCATGGCCCGGTACACGGTGTATCGGAGGACGGGGAGGGACAAGCGGTGATCCATTACCTGACCTGCGGCCCCTACCACGAAAGCCTCGCGTTCTGGCTCCGGGCCCTCGCGGTCGCCCTCATCGGTGGGCTCGTAGCCGCCATCGTGAGCGTGTGGCTGCTCTCCTGCTGGTTCGAGGCCCATGCGAATACCACGGCAAGGGTCCAGCGGTTGGAGCGGCAGGTGGCGTACCTGGAGGGCAGCGCGAGGCCCTTGGTGAAGGTCGGGGACGGTGGGCATGTGAGCATCATTGCGGGGGTGGGGGAGTGAGATACCTCGACGTATGCTCTGGCATCTCAGCCCCCACGGCGGCATGGGGGCCGCTGGGGTGGGAGTGCCTTGCATACTCAGAGATCGAGCCGTTTCCGGCGGCTGTCCTCGCCCACCATTATGATACGCCCAACTGGGGCGACATGACCAAATTCGAGGAGTGGCCTGATGCAGATGTCGATGTTCTCGTCGGAGGAACGCCTTGTCAATCGTTCTCAGTCGCGGGACTTCGCAAGGGCTTGGCTGACCCGCGGGGAAACCTCATGCTCACCTATCTTGCCATTGCTGCAAGATACCGCCCCCGTTGGTTGGTATGGGAAAACGTCCCCGGCGTCCTGTCGAATGACGGAGGACGGGATTTTGGAGCCTTTCTCCGGGGCCTGGATGAACTCGGGTATTCTGCATGCTGGAGAGTGCTTGACGCTCAGTTTGTCCGAGTGGACAGCCATCCCCGAGCGGTCCCCCAGAGACGCCGGCGTGTGTTCGTTGTCGGATATCTTGGAGACTGGACCCGTGCCGCAGCGGTACTTTTTGAGCGCGAGAGCATGCAGGGGTATCCTCCGCCGAGCCGCCAAACGGGGGAAGGCGTTGCCGGAACTCTTAAAGGCGGCGCTGGAGAGCGTGGCTACCCAGACCCCTCCGATGGAAACGGAGGAGGGCTTGTAGGTGGGCTTCCAGAGGTTTCTTCCTGTGATGCCAGGATGAAGGTGGACCGAGGCGACAGTCAACACCTCGAGAGGTTGATTCCCCTGACCGACCCGGCCTACTGCCTGAGTGCCGGCAAGCAGAGCGGCGGCGGGGTTTTCGGGAGCGGGAGAGAGAGCCAGGACACGTTTGTCGCCCACACCCTCACCAAGCGCATGGATTCGAGCGAGGACGGCACGGGACGGGGGACGCCGTTGATCGGATTCTATCATACCAATCGGCAACCGGAATTTGGGAACTATGAAGAGGTGTCACCTTCGGTCAAGGTGGGGAGTGGAAGCGGTGGCAACCCCCCTGCCATCGCCTTCGCCCAAAACCAGCGCGGCGAGCTCCGCACCTCCGACATCGCCCCTCAACTCACCACGGGGGGAGGAAAGCCGGGGGAGGGGTATTCGGCGGTCTGCGCCCCCACCCTAACCCACACCAACGACCCATCCCGCTCCCCGCAGTCATCGGAGATCACGCAGCAGGTCGAGGCGGTGGTGAGGGCGACCTCTCCGGGCTACATTCATCCCCGCCAATGCCGAAACAGTCAGTCCAGCAATCAGGTGGGCATCAAGCCGGATGCGGAAGTGACGGACTCATTGACATCCGAAGGGCCGGGGGCGGTTTTCCAGCAAATGCAAGTCCGCCGGCTCACCCCCAGAGAGGCGGAAAGGCTCCAAGGTTTCCCCGATGACTTCACCCGCATCCCCTGGAAGAACAAGCCGCATGAGCAATGCCCTGATGGACCACGGTACAAGGCCCTCGGGAACTCCATGGCCGTGAATGTCATGCGGTGGTTGGGGGAGAGGATTCAGATGGTGGAGGAGATACTTCAGGAAAAGGTTGAGGCAGATGAAGGAATTCAGTGAAGCCATGCAGGAATCATCCGACCGCCTCCGCCGGGAACTGGAGTGTAGCGACGCGTTTTGGGCGCTCCTGGAGACACCGGAGGGCCGGGACGAGATCCGGCGGGAGTGGAACGAGACGCATGGGACTGCGGTCCCGATGGAGGAAGAAAATGGGTGAGGCGACCAAGAGAACCATGGAGTTCTGCAACTGGCTGAGCAACCAGGCGCAGTCCGTGGAGGTGCTGGAAACCGCCGGGAAGGGCCACAAGGCCCGGGAAAAGCGCCGGGAGCTGCGGAACATCTGCCGGATGCTCACCAACACAACCTGCGACGTGATGGGGTTTGTCTATGGTACAGGCGACGATGAGAACAGGGCAACCGGATAACGTCATCCCGATTCGCCCCCTGCCGCATGACGCGCAGGCGGAGAAGGCCCTCCTGGGGACCATGATGATGGGGCAGGGGGCCGTGATCCCGCAGATCCGGGAGATCCTGGAGCCTGCGGATTTCTATATCGACAATCACGGGATTCTGGCCGAGGCCCTGATGGAGCTCGGAGAGGACGCGGATTTCGTTACGCTCAAGCGGCTTCTCCTCCAGAGCCAAAGCGAGGGGCTTGCGGCCGAACTGGTGATGCTGATCGCCCAGCTGGCGGATCAGGTGTCCACCACGGCCGGGTGGCGCCATTGGGCCAACATCGTGAAGGACCTGAGCAACAAGCGGAAGATCCTCCAGGAGGCGCAGCGGGCGGCCGACCTTCTGCGTCACCCGGCAGCCGACCTGGATGAGGCCGTGATGGTGCTCCGGGAGGGGATCCTCTCGCTGGACCGCCGGGAGGCCCACCCGACGCCCCGGCAGATCGCGGACGAGGTGTGGAACGACCTTGAGCGCCGGATGCAGACCCAGAATCAGACCATGGGGGTTCAGACCGGGTTCAGCGTCGTGGATCAGCACACCGGGGGGCTGGAGCCCGGCTGCACCTACTACCTCACGGGCAGGAGCCACAGCGGGAAATCCGCCCTGGCGCTCCACCTGGCCGACAACGTGGCGGCCGCAAACCCAGGGGCCCTCACGCTCTACCTCACCCTCGAAAGCCAAGCCATCATCCTGACGCGTCGCCGCATGGCCCGAATGAGCGGCATCAGCCTCACCCGGATCCGGCTTGCCAACATCCGGGACGATTGGGAGTGGGAACAGCTCAACAGGGCGATGGACACCCTCCAGCAGGACAACCTCTGGATCGTGGACGACACGGCCCTCTGCGACTACAGCCACCTCACGGGCTTCTGCGAGGCCCAGGCGCTCAAGCGCGACGTCTCGCTCCTGGTGGTGGACCACCTCCAGAAGCTGCGGCTTGCTGGGAACTACAAGCGGGATGACATCATGTGGGATGATATCTCAAGTAGGCTGAATGACTTAGCGAAGAACCTTCAGGTTCCGGTTTTGGTTCTGTCCCAGGTGAACGAGGACGGCGAGGCCCGCGGCTCCCGGATGGTGTACGCGAACGCTGACAATGAGTGGAGGATTGAGCGGGAGGACCGGGAGAGCGAGGAGGCGAAGCTGATCTGCACGAAGGGGAAGGACTCCGGGCTCTGGAGGACCACGCTCCATTTCGACCGGTACAGGATGCGGTTTTCCGAGCAGGGCGGCGGGGGGGCATAAATGGGGAAGGCGCCGGCGGACCAGTTTTACTGGCAGGATTGGGCTCGGGACCTGGAGGAGCACCCCCTGGAAATCGAGGGGGCCTGGATACGAATTTGCTGCAAACTTTGGTTCTCAGAGACCCGGGGAGAGGCCACAAAATCCTCCGAACAATGGGCCCGAATCTTGAGGGTGGATCCGGCCAAAGCGATGGAGATGATCGAGTACATCAGTGAAGAGAAAATTGGGGATGTAACGGTCTGTAACAAAAAAGTAACGGTTGCCTGCAGGCGCATGGTCAGGGACGAGAAAAAGCGGAAAGCCACGGCCAACAGGGTTTCCCGCCATCGTGAGAAACAGAAACGAGGGTGTAACGCCGAATGTAACGCGGACGTAACGCCCCCTTCTTCTTCTTCTTCTTCTTCTTCAAAGAGTAACACCCCCCCTCCCCCCTCTTCTCACACCGAAAAAATCAGGTCGATTTTGCCCGATTCCCTGCCCTGGAATCTGTGGGTCGAGTACCGCAAGCATCGGCGAAAAACCAAGGGCGGGATGACGGAGCACGCCGAGGAACTCATGGCGAAAAAACTGGCCCAATTCGCCAGCCAGGGATACGACCCCGTGTTCCTGGTGAACGAGACGATCGAGAAGGGCTGGAAGGCCATCAACCCCGAGTGGGTCTACCGGGATAGCGGCGGGAAGCCGACATCTCCCGAGAAACCAAAGATCGAATGCCAGTACTGCGGCCAACGGCACGAGCCCCATGTCGTGGAGAGGGAAGGCGGGAAGTGCCCGGCCTGCGGTACGGCACTCGAAAAGCAAACCGCATGCGCAGGGGGTTCATGATGGGACAGCCCACGCTCTACAGCGCTGAAGCCGAGGACCAGGACCTCCGGGCCCGCGTGGTCCTCCCGGGGACCTGCAGGATCAAGAAGAACAGCCGGCGACACGTCGGGAGCGGCCGGAAAAAGAAGGTGCTACCCTCCGTCGCCTACGAGCGGTGGGAGCAGCAGGCCAGGGCGCATGTGCTTTTCATGTACCGGGTTCATGCGAAAGGTTGGCCGATTATGGACCTCATCGCCGTGCGGGTTTTGGCCTACTACAGCGGGCCGGAGCCCGATTTGAGCGGGATCCTGGAGAGCGTGGGGGATGCAATGCAGTCACTTTTATGGGAGGACGACCGCCAGATCGTGTCATGGGATGGTAGCCGGAAGATCCGGGTGAAGGACGACGAGCGCACCGTGGTCGAGGTGAGGAGGTTTGTGGGGTGAAGGGAAAGGCAAACAAGACAACCGCGAAACACTTTGATTTGTTCCAGAAAGAGGCATGGAAGTGGATTCGGCGGTTCGGGCTGCTGAACTGGGACTGGCACTTCGAGCATGTTGAGCTGCCGGGACTATACGCGCAAGCGGAGTGGAGCATAACTGGAAGAAACTGCACGCTGAGCCTCGGTAAAGACTGGGAGAACATCCCCATCACCAATGAGCAGGTCAGAAAATCCGCCTTCCACGAGGTGTGCGAGGTGCTGCTCGGCCCGATGACGACCTTGGCCAGAACCCGGTTCATCGGCGAGGACGACTTTGGCGAGGCGGCACACCAGGTGATACGGATTCTGGAGAACGCGGTTTGGGCCAGCAGCCAAAGTTAAATTTTTAAAATATATTTATTTAAAAAAGTGAAAGCGAGCCATGGGCAGAAAAGCGAAAATCCCGCTGGTTGAGTTAAAGCGATTATTGGATGAGGGGAAGACCCCGAAAGAGTGCCAGGAGCATTTTGGTGTGACCGCCGGGGCCATATCGAACGCCAAGCGAAAACTCAAGATCGGGAACACCCGCAACACGATGATGGAGAACGCGCACCGGGCCGTACAGGAAAGCAACATCAACGTCGAGGGGCAGATGGCGAAGGTTTTCCGGGACGCCAACGAGCTCCTCGACATCTGCATGGCCTGGGCCCGCGGCGACAACGTGGCCATTCAGGTCATGGAGAGCCAGGTCCGCAAGGTGCGGGTCGGCCGAGGCGAGGACGCGGAGGAGGTCAGCGAGTACAAGTTCAAGGACCCCCGGGACATCGCGCTCCGGGCCATGGCGGAGATCCGGCAGTCCGTAAAGCTCCTGGCCGACATCCGGCAGATGCTGTTCGACCAGGAGGCGGCCGCCGAGTTCCAGCAAATCGTGATCGAGGCGATAGGAAGCGTTGACCCAGAGACTAGAGACAAGATCGTCCGTGAGCTCCAAAGTCGCCAGGCACTTCGAGCAGCTATTCAGCTCGATCCACCAAAGCCTGACGGGGAGTAGCGGCGCCTACGCCGACTACCGCGACGACCCCGTGGGCTTCGGCGAGCAGGTGCTGGGCGAGTCCTACACCGACGAGGTGCGGGCCGTGATGGAGTCCGTCCGGGACTATCCCGTGACCATCGCGAAGTCAGCGAATGCAACCGGGAAGACCCATGGGGCCGCCCGCGTGGCCGCCTGGTGGTACAAGGCGTTCGAGGGCTCGCAGGTCTACGTGGCCGCAGCGCCCCCCGAGGACAACCTCCGGCGCCTGCTCTGGGGTGAGATCATGGCGATTATGCACCGGCACCCCAAGGTGTTCGACGGCGACAAGGTGGCGGGGATTCAGCTCTCCCGCTCCCCGCTCGAGTTCGTGGCCGGCGTCACGATCCCCTCGAGCGGGACCACGGCCCAACGGGAGGCCAAGTTCAGCGGGAAGCACGCGCCCCACCTCCTCTTCATCCTGGACGAGGCCGACGCCATCCCGGACGAGGTGTTCCGCGGGATCTGGGGCTGCATGTCCGGCGGTCACGCCCGGATGCTCTGCATGTTCAACCCGAGGGCGGAGCTGGGCGAAGTCTACCGGATGGAGCGGGATGGCCAGGCCAACGTCGTGAGCCTGAGCGCCTTCAGCCACCCGAATGTCATCACGGGCGAGGACCGGATCCCCGGGGCGGTCACGAGGGAAACCACGGTCCGGAGGATCAACGAGTGGTGCCGGCCCCTGGCGCCCAGCGAGAAACCCGGTCACGAGACGTTCGAGATCCCCGAGTATCTGGTGGGCGAGACGGCCCTCAGCCAGAGCGGCAGGCTCTACCCTCCGCTCCAGGCCGGGCACTACCGGATCATGCAACCCGCGTTCGCGTACATGGTCCTGGGCCAGTATCCGGCGCAGGCCGAGAACCAGCTGATCTCGAGGGAGTGGACCGCGAAGGCCCGCTCGAGGTGGGACGCCCATGTTCAGGTGCACGGCGAGGTCCCACCCGAGGCGTCGTCCGGGATCGCGGGACTCGACGTGGCGGAGTTCGGGTCCGATGCGAACAGCTTCTGCCCTCGATACGGCGGATACGTGGGGCGGCTCTCCAGCTGGGGCGGCGTGGACACGGTCGTGACGGCGGACCTGGCGGCGAAAGAGGCGAAGGGCCTCGCGAGGATCGCGCAGGTCAACATCGACGCCACGGGCCTCGGGGCCGGCGTCGCGCCCCTGATCCAGCGGGACCACAGGCTCCCGGCTTCCGGCGTGAAGGTGGCCAACTCACCGACCGAGCCGTGGAAGACCGGGGAGGAGGTGCACGGCGAGTTCTACCAGCTGCGGGACCAGCTCTACTGGCGGATGCGCGAGTGGCTCCGCACGGACCCCGGGGCCATGCTCCCGCCGGACGAGCAGCTCCTCGAGGAGCTCCACACGCCGACGTACTCCGAGGACACCCGCACGCGCAAGGTGCGGATCATGGATAAGGACACCATGCGGGAGATGCTGCAGCGCAGCCCGGACCGGATGGAGTCGCTGATGCTCACGTTTTTCAAGCCGGACCTGCTGTTTCCGGATATTTGAGGGGAGGGAAAGTGGGCGACCTTGAACAAGCCATAATCCTGATATGTAGCGGCGTGTCGATCTTCCTGTTTGCTTCCAGAAACCGCAAGCACCGCTTCATCGGCTTCATCATTGCGGTCTGTGGTCAGCCGTTCTGGTGGCACACCTCATGGGCGCATGGGCAATGGGGAATTTTCATCTTGTCGATCTGGTTCACCCTGAATCACCTTCGGGGGATCTGGAACAACCGAAAGGGGGCCATGAACCCATGAACCTCGATCTGATCTCAGTCTCCAGCGTCGACGAGCCGTTCGATGCGACCCTCATGGCCGTCGCCACCCGCACCACGGGCGGCATTGAGCGGATCGACCTCGAGGAAGTCCGGGGGGCCGCGGTCCCACCGACCGAAGGGCAGCCTGGGTACTGCCTCTGGCTCGCCCGGACGAAGCGGACCGACGACCGGGGCGCGAAGCCGCTCCTCATGCTCTCGGAATCGAGCGAGCACAGCCAGGAGGAGCTGATCACCCGGATCCTCGACGAGGTGATCCGGCTCCGCGTGTCGATCCTGTACGCCGAGCAGCCGGACCAGGGCCTGCCCGCCGGGTTCTGGGGTGAGCTGGTGCGGGCGATGCGGACCCGGAAACAGGTGAAGCTCAAGGCGGCGGCCAGCGTCAAGGACCTGAGCTACGGCATCAACCTCGCCGTGGATGCCCACAAGGACAAGCGGCTGGTGCTCCTCGAGGGGAACCACGCGCTCCGGAGCCAGATGCGGACCATCGCGCAGACGGTGGAGCCGGGAGTGGAGTATTACGCCTTCCACGCCCTAAGGTTCATCCTCGCGGGGTTCAGGCGGGATCGGCGGCCGGCGGAGCAGCGGCAGATGATGAGCGGGCAGAATGCACGGCGGCAGAATCCAGGGGGGTGGACGTGATAACCAAAAAGCAGGCCGCAAAAGGCATTAAACCCTACGAAAAAGAACAAAAAACGCTTCTGCGGCTCATTCGCATGAAAGGCGGATGCTTGCACCAGGAGGAGTTCGACCGCGTATTCGAGGGATTTAGGTATCGCACCCTACCAAGCGGCGAAACGGTATGTGAGTTGCGGAGGCCCAAGTTGCGCTTTTTGGGCTCTTATCGCCGCGGCGCCTTCATGCTCGGAGGGATGTTCCAGGGCGAGCACGCGAAATGGATTGAGTTGGCGCAGCTCATGGTCGTTGCCGGGCACCTGGACTACAGGGCCGAGCCCGATGGTGTCAGCTACTGCTTGCCAGGCAAGGGCGACACGCCGCAGCCAGAGCGTGTGGCCCTTTTTGCCCCAGAGGTGGTGAAATGAAAGTCTTTTGCGACGGATGTCCTTGCCTGAACGAGGACTACGAGTACGGCAGCCATTGCAACCTCGGGTACGATGCCGCCTACGAGCGCTTCAAGAACGGGCAATGGCATGACTTCTCGAGAAACTGCCAGCTGGAGGGCATCGCCTACACCACCAACGGCGCGACGGTCATCTTCACGCCGAAGCGCGTGCCGCAGGGGGTCGAGCCCATGCTCTTGGCGAGACAAGCCCCTTCGCCACTTGACAGGGCGTGGCATGCGGAGTGGATCAACCGGTACGTGAAGGACATGAGCGACTCCGCTCTCATGCGGCTCCTTGTTGACAATGACGAGTTTCGAAGGGAATACATGCGGCCGGCCCGCATTGAAATACGCCGTCCGCCGCACCTGGAGGTGGTGAAGTGAACCTGAAAGACGAGATGATCAACGGCGGCTGGATACGGACCCCGAAATTCCCAAGGCGATACTTCAAGGCCCTGGGCCCGCCGCCGGACTATCACGACACGGCCAAGTCGAGGTGGCTACGCCGGCAGACCCTCCGGCGCTTCGAGCGCTCCTTCCCCGCCACCCTGGAGTGCATATCGAAGTGCCTCCGCACCGGGGCCTTCGGGCAGTACAGCGGATTCACCATTTACGAGACGAGGTGAGCATGATGAACATCGAAGAACTGGAAAAGATAGACCCTAAACTGCTCAAGGAGATCAGAAACGCAACCATTCTTTCTACGCTGGAGGCGCTCGTCGATGCCTTTGGTCGCATGAAGTTAAGCGAGTTCAGGCCACTAATGGACCGCATGAATGATTGCCTGAGCGACACCCCCTTCATGTTTTTCCTTTTTGGCGATGGCCTTGGCGTCACTTCGCGCGAAGATATGTGTCGAATGAACGCAGCTATGTTCGACAAGCCCTACGGGGATTATTCAATGTGAGGGGAGGGTGTGCCGCATGACCCCGATCAAACGCATTCTTCGAGTCGATGAGGTGGCCGAGTACCTGCAGGTGTCCTGTCGAACGGTCTACCGCCTGATCGACGAGGGGTTCCTCGAGGCGTTCCGTGTTTCGACGGGCAATTCAGCCCTCCGGGTCACGGCTGAGGCCCTCACCGCCTACGAAGACCGGCAGAAATCCGCTCTCGTGCCTGAAAATTGTGACAACTGTTGACAACTGTTGACAACCGTGTTTGCCAAAACCCCTCCCGCCTGAAATCCTTTGCGCTATCCGTGTCAACCCCTTGAGCAGCCCCCGTCGGAGCCTCACCCTCTCCGGCGGGGGCACCCACCACCGACCACGAGGCGCCGATGCCCGTCGGAATCCCAGTCCCGCACCCCGCCAACCGGCCCATGATCGCCGTGGCCACGAACGAGGATATTCAGCGAGCGCGCGAGAAGGAGCAGCAGGAACAGGCCGACCGGACCGCGCAGAACACGGTGATGGTCAACCTGGCGGGCCGCATCCGGCAAGCGTTTACGGCCGCCGACACCTCGAAGCGAAACGACATCGAGGAGCGCCTGTTCAAGTGCCTCCGGCAGCGCCTCGGGATCTACGACCCGCAGAAGCTCCAGGAGATCAAGAACTTCGGCGGCTCCAAACTCTACATGCTCCTCACGAACGTCAAGGTCCGCGCCGCCCGCGCCTGGATCCGCGACGTGATGCTCCCGCCCGGTGAAGTCCCCTGGTCACTCCGCCCCTCCCCCATCCCCGAGCTCCCCGCCGAGGACGAGCAGGCCATCGGTGAACTCGTCACCTACGAGATGGCCCGCCAGATGTACCTCGAATCCCCCACGCAGGGCATCGCACGACCGGAAGCCATCCGCGACCGCATCCTCGAGGTGCGGGAGAAGGTGACGCGGCACAAGACCGAGAAGGCGAAGAAGGCCACCCGCTGGGCCGAGAAGCGGATCGAGGACGACCTCCTGGCCGGCGGGTACTACGAGGCCATGGACCAGTTCATCGACGACCTCGTGACCTACCCCGCGGCGTTCATGGTGGGGCCCGTGGTGACCGGGAGCAAGGTGCTCCAGTGGGCCGAGGAAGGCGGTACATGGAAGCCCGAGGTGGCGAAGAAGATGCAGCGCCGGTACTACCGGCTCTCACCCTTCGACGCCTTCCCCTCGCCCGGCAGCAAGAGCGTCCAGGACGGGTACTTCATCGAGCGGCTTCGGCTCCGCCGCCGGGACCTCATGAACATGATGGGGGCCCCGGGGGTCGACGACAACTCCGTCACGGCGGCCCTCTTCCGCTACGGCAAGGGCGGGGCCAACGAGTGGTCTTCGGCCATGGACAAGAGCCGGGAGGAACTCGAGAACCGGCCCAACGAGGAGCAGGATCCCGATCCGCCCATTCACGCGCTCCGGTACTGGGGCTCGGCGCAGGGAAAGGACCTCCTCGAGTGGGGCATGGACCCCAAGCAGGTCCCGCACCCGGAGAACGATTACGAGATCGTCGCCATCCTGATCGGCGAGTACGTGATCATGGCCAGGCTCAACCCCCACCCGCTCAACCGCCGGCCGGTCTACAGCACGAGCTGGGACAAAAACCCCGACTCGATCTGGGGGAAGTGCCCGCCCGAGCTCATGCGCGACCTCCAGGACGTGTGCAACAGCGCGGCCAGGGCCATCGTGAACAACCTCGCCATGGCCTCTGGGCCCCAGGTGGAGGTCCAGACCGATCGGCTCGCCCCGGGGGAGACGGCGGACGATATGTGGCCGTGGCGCATCTGGCGCACCCAGCAGGACGAGCGCGGTACAGGCCACCCGGCGGTCCGCTTCTTCCAGCCCAACCCCATGACGGACGTCCTCCGCAGCGTCTACGACTACTTCTTCAAGCAGGCGAGCGAGCAGACCGGCATCCCGGGCTACATCTACGGCGACGAGGACATCAGCGGCGCGGGGAAGACGGCGTCCGGCCTCTCGATGCTCATGAACGCCGCGGCGAAGACCCTCAAGGACGTGGTTTCCCACATCGACGATGACGTGGTGCGGCCCTCGATCAAGGAACACTGGACCCACCTCATGCTCCACGACGAGGACAACGAGATCAAGTGCGGGGACGTGCAGGTGATCTGCCGGGCCTCGGACCACCTCATCATCGCGGAGCAGCTCGCCATGCGCCGGAAGGAGTTCCTGGAGAACACCAACAACCCGGTGGACCTCGCCATCATCGGGCTCGAGGGGCGGGCCAAGGTCCTCCGCGAGCAGGTCAAGACCCTCAAGATGGACGACGACATCGTGCCGTCCGACGAGGACCTCCAGCAGAAGCTCAACCCCATGGGCGGACCCGGCGCCGGCATGACCGGTCCCGGCATGATGCCCCAGGGGATCCCGATGCCGCCGGGGGCTGCAGGTCCGGAGGTCGGACCCGACGGCAACCCGGCGGGCGGTGAGCAGGTGCGAGGTATGGCGGCATGACGGAGAAGCGCTATCTCCCGATGATCGAGAACGAGAGGCTCGCCCGCGAGTTCGGCCGGCTCCAGGAGCACCCGGACTTCCAGGCGTTCCTCCGGTGGCTCGAGGAGGACGTGAGGCCCCATGCCATCCAGCAGTTCCGGGGGAAGCTCGACCACGAGATCCTGATCAAGTGGAGCACGGTGCTCCAGGTGATCGACGACCTCATCGGCATGAGCAAGGGAGCGCACGACAACTGGTCCCGCATCGTCGAGGCCATGAAGAAACCATCAACGAAATGGGAGGGTTGATCATGTTTTCCAAATTCAGACGAATCGGGTCCAGGAAGGTTTCGGTCAAGACCGCCGTGCTGGTGATCGCGCTCATGCTCTTCGCCGTCACGGCCATCGCCGCGAGGTACGAAAGCCTCACCGTGGGGGATTTGTACGTCGATGACATCGCAGCCCTGAGCGAGAACTACACGCTCGACATCACGAGCCCCAACTTCAAAGGCACGCTGAGCGACCAGAGCCAGCCGACCATCGTGGACCTGGGGGGTACATCCGTCTACACCTTGACCGGCCCAGGCATCTATTGGATTGATGACTACCTGAGCACCGATGGGTCCAGGGGGTCCGGGAGCGGGGTTTCCATCTTGTTCCCGAATGACATCACCGATGCCTACGAGGGCTACTACCGCATCCAGAAGATGACGTCCATCAGCGGCATCGACTCTACAGCCGGCGTGACCGCCTTCTCCGGTACGACCGACATCGTGGTTTCTGCTGCTGCATGGAGCTCCGGCGTCACGGTTCAGTTCTGGAACGTCACGACTGGCGTCACCCATGAGTCCAGCGGCAAGCTGCCGTGTGAAATAGACGAAATCGACGCCGTGGGTGACTATCTGGAGTTCTTCGCCAAGAACGGAGACGGTGGATCCGGCGATTCGGTCTACCAGACCGGTCGCTACATCCAGTAACAACCCGCCCGATAGCCTCGGTCCGCCTCGTGCGGGCCGGGGCGACGGGCTCAACCTGATGGAAGGAGGCGGCAATGCCATCACTTACGCAACAGCAGGCCGGGGCGGCTTTGGGTGGCGCACAGCGCGAGCGCACCAAGGCCGACGTGGTGAACAGCGCCCTGGAGGGCCTCGCATCGGCCGTCGCGAGCCTCGAGGGCTTCGTCCTGGTCAACGTCACGGGCGACGACACCCCGCCCAAGGCTGAGGGGCGTCCCGTGGGCTATGCGGACGGACCGGCCCTGGAGGTGTTCCTGTCAGCGCTCCCCAGCCGCATCGCGGAGCTCGAGAAGCGGGTTCATGAGTGCCGGGTGCGGCTGCATGACGCCCTGGTGAGGGAGCAACCCAAACCCGAAGACCAACTTCGCGAACAGTACCCGGGCTTGGTCATCAACAGGGAAGAGGTTGAGCGGCAACGGAACGAGGCCCTGCGGCGCACCATGCCCGGCGGCTACCCTGACCCCGGGTGCATCGGAGGAGGCCCCGCCCATGGCTGAAATCATGAAGCTCAGCGACTGGGAAGCCCTCCCCATGAAGGAGCGCGAGGCCATCATGGAGGCCGGGGCGAAGCTCTCGAAGGACCCGACCGACGCCATGACCCTCGAGGAGATGCGGAGCCGCGACACGGACAACATCAACCTGTCCGTCTACAACAACCTCAAGGAGTTCCGGGGCGACTCGCTGAACGATGCCTGGGGGTTCATCCGCGAGCGGCAGCGCGTGGTCATGGGCAAGTTCGGGATCACGGCGCTCGACACCCTCGAGGCCAAGATCCGGCGCAAGGGCAAGGGCTTCCGGCCCGGGAGCAACGAGTTCCTGGGGAAGCTCCTCGACACCGAAATGCGAAAGCGCGGGGTCAAGAGCGAGTACCGGAGCCCCCAGATGTACAAGCGGAACAACCCGGACGACATCTGGAAGGCGGGGTTCTACTTCTACAAGGAGAACGAGATCGGCTTCTTCATCTCGTGCCCGATGCAGATGAAGTACCGGCGGAACAACATCGAGATCCCCGGGCGGACGGAGTTCGTGGTGCTGACCAACGTGCCAGCGCCGGGGAAAGGCGGGGCGTGATGGGCCTGGGCCTCGACTTCATCGTCTTCAGCGGACCGTCTCCGGCCTGGTGGCCGGTCGGCACCAGCATCTGGGATCCGCTCTGGGTTTGGCTCCTGGTGTGCCTGTTCGCGCTCGAGGCGGTGTACGTTTTGAAGGGGGAGGAAAGCTAGAGCACCACCCACAACTGAATAGCGGGGTCCGCTGAGGGTCGGCCAACCCTCACGGCAACGACAACGAGACGGCATGGTTGGGTGCCAACCCACCTCCATGCCGTCTTTTTTGTGCCCCGCACCAGCAGACCAAGGCCCCCGCGGGCCACGAATAGCCGCCAGACGCGAACCACCTCCGGGAACGGACGCCACGGCGGCACACCCTTCAACCCCGCACCAGCGAACCACCCCACAAGGGACCGGACGCCGGAGCGGCAGCAACCCCGCACCGTTCCACATGAAACGGATCGCGGATGGAGGAAAACACCATGGCACTACCGAAAGCAGTGCGAGATCAGCAGGCACGCGCGGAGAGACTCATGCAGGGAGGCGACCAGCAGCCGCCGGCAGCCCCGGAGAACCCCGAGGCATCGCAGCAGCCGCCGGGTCCGACGGTTCACAACCCGGACCTCAAGCCGCCCCCCGCTCCCGAGCCCCAGCCGCAGGAGCCCGCCGCCGCTCAACCGCCGGCGCAGCCCCACCAGGACCAGGAGATCGAAGGCCTGAGCCCGGACCAGCTCAAGCAGCAGCTCAAAACCACGCAGGGACTCCTGCGGGCTGAGGCCGACCGCAACAAGCGGATCACGGCCGAGCGGGACCGTCAGGGCGGGGTCATCTCAGACCTCACCGGCATGGTGAGCTCGCTCCAGCAGCAGGTCCAGGACCTCACCGCCCGGGTCGATGCGGGCGCGGCGCCCACCGATGGCCAGGCACCCCAACCGGGGAGCGCGGGCCAGGGACAGGGCACACAGCCCCAGGCAGGGACGGCCGTGGACCCCTCGAACTTCGAGGGCTACGGAGACGAGATCCAGGAGTTGGTGAGGCTGGTCAACGACCAGGCCGCGCAGCTCCACCAGTTTCGCACTCAGTTCGGCGAGGAAGGCCAGCGGTTCGAGCAGCGCGTCAACGAGCTGGGGCAGACCGTCGCGGAGCAGAACTTCTACCGCGACCTCAACTACGACGCCCCGGACTGGCAGGCGATCAACCAGCGCGCCGACTGGCGCTCCTGGCTCACGCAGCCCCACGACCGGCTGCAGGCCGGGGAGGTCCACGGCTGGAGCCGGGACCAGATCCTCCAGGACGCCTACCGGAGGGGTGACGGCAGACGCGTCGCTCAGCTGGTGCAGGACTTCAAGGCCGACATGGGGATCGCGGGGGCCGCTTCGCCGCAGGGCGGTCAGCCCAACGCCCAGCCCGGGGGCCTCGAGTCTGAGGCCATGCCCGCAGGGAGCGCCGGGTCGAGCCCGAGCCCGGCAGGTGCGCCTCAGCCGCAGGGCGTCAGCAAGCAGGAGTTCGAAAAGGCCGCGCTCGATCGGGCCCAAGGACGAATCACCGAGGATGACTTCAAGAACATCCTCGCAACATACACGCAGCAAGCCAGACAGGCGGCAGCGCCTCCTCAGTAGCGGTTCGCTCCTGCGGGGGCCCGGTTGCCTGTCATCGACCGGAGGTAACACACCATGGCTGTGAACGCCGCAACCGGATACCCGCAGTATTCCGAGCAGATCAGCGGGGACTTCATCCCCGAAGTTTGGTCGGGCACCCTCCTCGTGAAGTTCTACGAGGGCACCTGTCTCTCTGAGATCAGTAACACCGATTATGCCGGGGAGATCAAAGAGAAAGGTGACGTGGTCAAGATCCGGACCGTCCCGGACATCAACATCTTCGACCACGAGAAAGGCGCGACCTTCTCCCTCCAGCACCCCGAGAGCCCGTCGGTCGAGCTGGAGATCAACAAAGCCAAGGGCTTCGCGTTCGCCATCGACGACGTGGACGCCTACCAGACCGACCTCCCCCTCCTGAACGCCTGGTCCGAGGACGCGAGCTCCCAGATGGACGAGGAGATCGAGGAGAACGACGTCTTCGCCAACATCTACGCCGACGCGCACGCCTCGAACAAGGGCGCGACCGCCGGCGCGAGGAGCGGGGACATCGACCTGGGGGCCACGGGCTCCCCGGTGGTCATGACCAAGGCCGACATCCTCGACACCATCGTCGACTGCAAGACCGTCCTCTCCGAGAACAAGGCCCCCAAGGACATGAGGTGGGGCGTCATCCCGGTGTGGATGGCCGGCATGATCATGAAGTCCGACCTCAAGGACGCCTCGCTCGCCGGAGACGGCACGAGCATCATGCGGAACGGCCGGATCGGGATCATCGCGCAGTTCACCCTGTACGAGTCGAACCTGCTCACCACGGCCACGGACGGGGGCTACACCTGCACGCACGCGATGTTCGGGCAGAAGAAGGCCCTGTGCTTCGCCGCGCAGTTCACCAAGGTGAAGCACATCGAGCCCTCCCTCTCCTTCGAGGAGGGGGTCAAGGGGCTCAACGTCTACGGCTACAAGGTGCTCAAGAGCCAGGCCCTCGTCGACCTCTACTGCCGGAAGGGAACGTAAGCAGGGGCTGACGGGCTGATTCCGTCCCGGGGTCCATGAGGCCCCGGGGCTTCACGAACCGCCAAACGACCACCACCAGAGGAGGGCTTCACCATGGCCACCTATCAACTCGCAGACAGGGGCCCGGGCATTCACTTTTCGCCTCCCGGGTACGCCCCGTTCCGATACAACCTCAACGTCCCCAACATCGTCAGCTACGGGGGCATCCAGACCACCGCCGGGGCCAGCGCGTCCCTGGCCTCCACCGGGTTCGCGTCCGCCGACATCCTGCGCGTGTTCGAGATCCCGCAGGGATTCTGCGTGACCCATGCCGGCGTTTGGGTCACCACGGCGGAGGGCTCGGTCTGCACCGGGGACCTGGGCTGCAACTCCGCGACCCAGACCCACCTTCTGACCGCGGATGCCAACGGCATCATGGACACCCTCAACCTCAACAGCGCGACCTGCCAGACCGTCCTGGTTGCTGATGCCCAGGCGGGCGCCGACAACTACATGGGTCTGGTGTTCATCACAGACGGCACGGTGGACCTCACGTTCAACAACGCCTGCGCCTCTGTGGTCGCCGACCTGTGGCTCGACGGCCATATGGTCAGGGACTAGTAGCAACCTTCAGCCGGCGGCCCCGATGATCGGTACGCCGCCACCGTAGGGGCCGCACCCAGGAGGGGCGGGTTGCCACGGCCCGCCCCTCCGACCCAACCCGACCGAAAGGCGGCGGCCACTTCGAAAGGAGTGACATCATGGCACCCAGAGCACCCGTGCAGTCCACCCCGTACCTCCGGCAGCTCGTGTCCGGGCACATTTACGCCTGGACCCCGCAGCTCGCCGTGCGGCCCGACATGGTCCCGTACAGCAAGCAGGAGGCCGACATCCGCATCGAGGCCCTGAAGGGCCGCATCAAGGCCCTGAAGGAGAGGCAGGCCGCGCAGCACCTCACCGACGACGGCGTGACCGACGCCAAGATGGTGGAGGCCCAGAAGAGCGCCAAGAAGTTGGAGGAGCTCGATTCCATGGTCAGCACCCTGGAGGAGATGCAGCGCGTCCAGGCGGAGGCCGCGAGCAAGAAGCAGGAAGCGCTCGAGCGGGGCGAGAGGCCCGAGGACGAGGACAACCTCACCCCTGAGGAGAAGGCCGCCAAGGTCCGGCAGGACTGGATCGACGCGGACACCGAAGTGCAGAGGATCCGCAACTTCAAGAGCAAGGTCGAGGTCACGGACTACATGGCGGAGAACTACGCCGTCGTGAAGGACCCGGAGAGCTCCAAAATGGGCCCGCTCAAGGAAGAGGCCGAGGCGCTCCGCGTCAACCGCATGGACGAGCTCGAGGCCGCGAACGCCTGATAGGGGGCTCCCGTGAAGTGGAGCAGCTTTCACACCCGCTACACCGAGTTTCCACCGCTCGCCGAGAGGCTCCTGCGGGACAAGGCCCTGGAGATCATCCAGGACCTGTGCGACCGCACCTGGGTCTACAGCCAGTGGTGGACGCAGCTCACCACGGCCGGGACCTACGAGTACACCATCAGCCCGTCGGTTGCCGGCGACGAGGTGATCGGCGTGTTCCCGGACGCCGTCCAGGTGACGACCGTGGACAGCCCCCAGCCCACGGCGGCCGCGGCCACGTCCGGGAGCGGGACGCTCGTGGCCGGCACCACCTACTACTACCAGGTGACCGCCACGGTGGACGACTACGGCGAGAGCCTGCCGTGCGAGGCGGTTTCCGCTGTCGCGACGGCGACCGGTACCATCGGCCTCACCTGGGATGCCATCGACGGCGCGGATGACTACTACGTCTACCGCGACGACGGGGCGGGCGGGGGCGTCTACGGTCGCTTGGAAGCTGCGGGGACCAACTCCTACTCGGATGACGGGAGCGCGACCCGCACGGCCGGCACCAACCCGCCCACCAAGAGCAACCTGGGGCGCGAGATCGGCCTCACGAACCTCTCGAACCTGAAGGCCCAACGCTCCACCTGGCGTCACCGGGAGGGCAGCACCATCAGCCGGGTCCTCTACGACGGCCTCGAGACGGTGCGGATCGACCCCATCCCGGACACGAGCGGCATCGGCCTCCAGGCCAAGATCGCGCTCAAGCCCACGAACAACGAAGAGGACACGACCGTCCCGGCCGTGTTCGAGCGCTACCTCAGCACGATCGACGAGGGGGTGCGGTGGAGGATGCACCTCATCCCCACCACCAAGGACCACCCGTGGGCCAACCCGCAGCTCGGGGCCTGCCACCGGGGCCAGTACCTGATCAAACGCTCCCAGATCAAGACGGAGCGGATGTTCGGCCATGGCGGGCCCACCAACATGCGACCCCGGGGAGGGCGAAGCCCATGGTTCTGAAGCGCCTGCCCATCACGCTCCTGTGCGCGCTCGCACTCATCGCCCTCCCCGCTTTCGCCCTCGCCGGAGGCAGCCAGAGCGAGAGCGGGAAGACCCTCAACGACCTCGTGGACGAGGTGGAGTACCTGGTCGACGAGGACCCGCACTTCACCTCCACGCAGATCCTGAGCTACCTGAACGCCGCGGTCCAGGACGCCATCTGGCAGACGAAGTGCCTGGAGTCCACGGCCCAGCTGACCGTCACGGCCGGGGTGACGGAGTACGACACGGGGGTCAGCTTCTTTCACGTCTCGGACGTCTCCTGGCTCGAGTCCGGCGCCACGACCCCCAAGCCCCTCCTCCAGCACACGTCGAGGGTGCAGGCCATCCGGGGCGAGCAGAAACCCGCGTGGTGGTACGTCCGGGCGGGCCTCCTGGGGATCCACCCGGTGGAGGACTCGGGGATCAGCGGCTCGAGCCTCTACGTCACCTACCTACCGGTCCAGAACACCCTCACGGGGACCCAGAACGTCCCGACCCCTGCATCCCTGGACCAGGCCCTGGTGTACTACGCGGCGGCGCGGTGCTTCTTTCGCGACAAGCAGTTCGTGGCCTATCAGCAGATGATGAGCCTGTACGCCCAGTACATCCGGCGCTATCGCCTCTCCATCGGCGAGCCGCCCCCTGAATCCAAGACCCAGCAGTAGGGATGCCGATGCCCCGACCCTTCACCAGATGCCCCGCGCTCCTCGCGGGGGCGCTCGTTGCCCTCCTCCTCACGGCCTGCCCGGCCCTGGGGCAGCAGGGGGATTTCTTCGAGGGCTTCCCGGGCGCAATCCCGCAGGAAACCGCCCAGAGTCCGGGCCGCGGCGGCATCCCCATGTTCAAGATCCCGCCCCCGGCCTCCCCCGGGCGGGACGTCACCCCGAAGACCCAGCAGGTTCTCTTCAACAAGCCGCTCGACCGCACCACGCCCTCCCTCCTCCTCGAGTCCGGGGCCATCACGGAGCTTCGGAACATGCGGAGGATCGCCCCGGGCGTGCCGGCGGGCTACACCCGGAGGAGCGGTACATCGGTCTTCAACGCCACGGCCATCGCCTCGGCCACGGTGAAGGGCCTCTACCAGCTGGTCCGGCCCGACCACAACATCGAGCTCCTGTTCGCCCAGTGCGATGACGAGCTCCACGCCGCGACCGACCACCCGCCCGATACCACCAGCACGTTCGGCACGGCGGTCTACACCGGCATCGACTCCGGGGCGTCGGCCGCCATCGGGGAGAAGATCGGTGACGACCTGGTGCTCGCGGCCACCGGCACGTCCCCCTGGGCCTGGAGTGGCGGCACGGACTTCCCCAACGCTTCCTACATGGTCCACGAGACGACGGATCCGCAGGTCTACGTCGACGCCAAGGACGTGCTCAAGAAGTACCGCGCGGACCTCAACATCCTGTTCCTGCAGGCGGGGCAGTCGGGCGGCAGCGTCTTCTACGTGGGCTATCACCGGAGGCTCGAGGGGATCAGCCTCGACTTCGTGGCCGGCGCGACCAACATCCTGGCCGCCACCACGGCGGTTTCCGCCTACCAGGGCGGCAGCTGGACCCCGGTCACCTCCCTCACGGACGGGACCGCGGACTCCACCGGCACCACGCCCTTCTACGAGAATAGCGGGCGGATCTCCTGGACCTACGACGCGGACGACGACCCGTACCTCCTGCCGAACACCAAGGACCACCTCTTCTGGTACCAGGTGGCGGTCAACTCGGACGTGACGGACGGGATGCTCCTCCGGCGCGTGCGGGTCCACGACCGCTGCGAGCCCGTGACGAACCTCTGGAGCAAGCAGTTCGACATCGCGCTCTCGGCCATGCTCTCCACCGCCACAGGCTACGCCGACTACTCAGGCGACGTGGCGGACGGGACTCAGGCGAATTACGCCGACCTCTCGAGCCTCGGGACCTCGCAGTACCTGTACCTGGGTTTTATGTATCCGGCCCACGGCATCTACCTGCAGGTGGATCCGGACTATGTGAACGACTCCGTCAGCGCTACGGTGACGGTGGAGTACTGGGACGACGCGAACCAAACCTGGACCTCCGTGGGGACCGTGACGGATGGGACCGCAGGGGGCAGCTCAAGCCTCAACCACACCGGGGTCATCCAGTGGGACGGCTCGCAGATCGACGAGGGGAAGCGCAGCATCTCGGGCGAACTCCTGCCGCTCTACTACTACCGCCTCAGTTGGTCCGCCACGCTCCCGGCGGATGTTCATGTCTGGGGCGCGGCGCAACTTGAAAAGCCCGGGTACGACCCGGACCCGTTCGAGCACTACAGCGGGGCGGCCGAGTACAACGGGCGGGCCCTCTACTGGCCGGGCAAGGACTACCGGCACGGCATGGACTACGCGGCCATGGGGAAGCACTGGGTCATGAACGGCCCGGACGCCGGCTCCACCAAGGACATCTTCGGCCCCGGCGAGGTGAACGCCTTCGCCCGGATCGGCTCCTACGGCATCGTCTCGACGGCGAACCCCTACCGCCTCTACCTCCTCCAGGGAAAGGTGCCGCAGCAGTTCGACGAGTACATGATCTCGGACGTGGTGGGGGCGGTGGCGCCCAACACCCTGCGGGTGGTGCAGGACCGGATCGCCATTTTCGCCACGACCAAGAGCGTCCATGCGGCCGTTTTGCTGGCGCCTGACGGCGTCTACATGGCGGAGCGGGTGGTGATCAACATCAGCCAGCCCATTGCGGACTACTGGGACACCTCCGCGACCCCGTACATTGAGCCGGACTACGCGCACCTCAGCTACTCGTGGGTCAACTACCGCAGGAAAACCGTCCATTTCGCCGTGCCGGTGAACCTCCAGAACACCAGCGCCACCCAGACGACCCTGAATGCGGAGCTGGTGTACTCGTACCTCACGAACGAGTGGCTGGACCTCTACGTGCGGGACAAGCCCGCGGCCTGCGGCCTGGACCTCATCGGCTCGGACGACCAGCGGATGGCCTACATCGGGGATTACTCCGGGTACGTCCGGCGCACCGACTACGGGGACGACGACGACGGGACCCGCATCACCCACTGGCTCGAGACGTCCGACATCCCGGTAGGGAGCCTCCTCTACAGCGCCCTCCTCCGGCGGATCAGCCTCAAGATGAAGACCGACGCCGATTACGGCGGGGACATCAACGTGCTGGTTTACCCGGACGATGCCGATACGGGCGTCACGCCCATCGGCGGCGGCGCGATCAACATGGGCCGCTCCGGCTACGGCCTCACGAGCGGGGCCGTGGAGTGCGGGGAGAACCTGCGGGGCGGCACCTTCGAGACGTACCGGATCAAGCTCTCGAGCGGCGTGAGCGTCGCGGACAAGGGCGCGGCCATGGAGATCTACGGCATGGCGCTCGAGTTCCGGAAGGAGCGCGAGGCGCAATGAGGCTGAGGCTCTACCATCCCAGACCGAAAAAGGGGCGCATCGAGCCGGTGCTGGTGCTGGCCCTGCTGTTGCTGGTGGCGATTCTCGCCTTCAGCCTCTGGGGTGAGCTGACCCACGCCTTCCGCCTCCCCTCTATGAGCGAGGAGCACGAGGACCTGAAGGACTGGGTGGAGCAGGTCCGGGCCTCCGATGTCCAGAGCAGCCGGAGCCGGAGGGAGCCGGCCCGGCGGAAGGCCTCCGAGGACGTCCACCCGATGAACACGGACAACCTCATGGACATGGAGGAGACGGTCTACCCCTCCTTCGACACACCGGGCTACGCCTGGTGGGACTGGGACGCCCCGGACTGGTGGAACAACCCGGCGGGGGAGTACGGCACGAGGCCCTACACCTTCCCGTGGGACGCGGACCCGGGGGCTGGGGGGGCTTGGCGGGTGTGCCGTCCCGAAGTTGGCGGCTACTACGTCGATTGCGCCGAAACGGAGCAGTGGGACATCGACCAGCCCTCCAGCGACATCATCGAGTTGATCGCCTTCGGTGGTCCCGGCATCCTGCTGGCGGTCAACAACGACTACATCAAGTTCCAGGCGATGGCCGGGGCGGACGACGGGCAGCAAATTCAAATCGCTTATGAGCAAACCCCCGTGGTGGGTGGGGTCTATTATCCCTCGTTCACTTGCTCAAAGACCTACCACATCCAATGCGAGGACTGCGAGTGCGTGGGCGTTGCCCCCGACATTTACGGAGACTCCACGACCATCGATCGCCCTGGTGGGGCTGACCCTTCGGTGGATCTATGGGTAGGTACCGGCTTTGCCTGCGGCCCCTTCACCTGGAGCGTTTCGGGGACCGGCTTTCATTTTGGGTCCACCTCCGGCCCGACCACGGGCGAAACCGAGGAAGAGCTTGAAATCATCACCCTTTACACAGATGCCACGGCTTGCGGGGCGGCTGAAATCACCGTGACCGATTCCTGTGGAGTCACGACCACGACGTATGTTCGTTGCACGGAAGGGCGATGGCTCACTTGCAACAGCGGGGCAATCGGGGGCTGTACTCCTACGGGTGCGGGATATCTTTACATTTATTTTGATAATCCGGTGTGTAGGGCGGGGTTTAACTGCGCCTCTTCGGGCGGCTCGACTTCCTGCATCGGGTTTACCGGGTCGGAGGGATGCTGCCAGCGCTGCTACGGAAACGTTGCCTGCCCCTACGAAGTGTGTGCCTCAGGAAAAGCCTGCAACAGAGTGGCGGATGGATGGACTTGCCCATGATTATCCGGTTCGCAATCATCGCCTGCCTTACCCTTTGTGTCGCTGCGCCCCCTGGGTACGCAGAGAAGCGTTACGCCAAAGAAGGGGAAGGAATCCAGCTCAATCAGTCTTTTGTGTCGCTGGAGGACGGGACGTTCTACGGGTTGGCGCAGAAAAAGGTGTTTCAGCCCGAGGAGTTCCTCCCCCCCTCAGAATGGGCCGAGAATCACGAAAGGGCCATTCGCTGGTTGAACCAGTTTCGGTATTGGAATGACGGGGTTCCCCCAAGGAAGCCCTGCGTAGAGCGGTACAAAGAAAGAAGGCGGCAGCATATCAGACAGCGTGATGTGCTGGGAGACGAAAGCTGGTTTCGGCAGGATTTTTTGGGGGCAGCAAAGGACGAGAAGCCCCCCGACAAGGGCGGGTGAGGCGACAAATAGGCCGGGAGGTTCCCGGCAAGGAGAGGAACCATGCCACTCGACATCAGAGCGCTGAACGCATTCCAGAGGATCCTCGACGACCCGCGGTCCACGCCGCAGGACCTCTCGCAGGTGATCCTCAACTCGAACCTGATGAACATGCTGGCCCGGCAGCAGGAGGAGGACCGCGCCGAGGCGGACCAGCGGTGGGAGAAGGAGTTCGGCCTCCAGGAGCAGGCAGGCCAGAGGGCTGAGCGCACCCTGGACGCCAACCTCCGGCAGCTCGACGAGAACATCGCGGCCCTCCAGAAGCGGCTCGGGATGGAGGAGGAGCGCATGGGGATGGAGCAGGAGCGCCTCGACATTGCCCGGCAGGGGAACAAGTTCGGCCAGGGGATGTCGCTCCTCCAGATGGGGCTCCAGTACCCCGGCACAGGCTTCGCCAACCCGCAGGTGTCGCAGACCATTTCCGGGCTCACCGGTATCCCGCTCCCCCAGAACTACGGCCAGGGCGTGCAGGACGACACCTGGACCGGGACCGCCGACCCCTTCATGAGCATCAACACCCCGGGCGCGACGGGCTACGGCGGGCAGTACACCGCCTCCGGTATCCCGCCCATGCGGGTGCCGCAACCGCTCTCGAGTATGCCGCCCGGCGGGTACAAGGCGGGCGCACCCGGCAGCCCGAACCTTTTCTAGGAAGGCAGACCAAGGAGGCAAGCCATGCCGATCTACCCCGAGAGCAACTTCAACCCCGCCTGGCAGAGCCAATGGCGCGGCGTGCAGCGAGGCGTCGATCGCGCCCTCTCGTCGGCCCCCACCGAGGTGATCCGAAGCGGGGGCAGCACCGGCAGGAGGGGCAAGACCCCGGAGCAGATCCAGCGGGACGCCGAGGCTATCGCGGGGCAAGCGCAGCAGCAGAGCCAGGCCATGCAGGAGTACGAGAACGCCCGGAGGTTGGTCGGCATCCTGCCCCAGCTACGGGAGATGTACCCGGAGCAGGCCGAGAAGCTCCTCCAGTTCGGCGAGCACCTGAACAGCGTGCTCAACCAGTACGAGAGCGCGCAACAGGGCGTCACGGGCCAGCAGCAGGGCGGGGGCGGTGCGGGAGGCACACCCCACTACCCCACGGCCGGCTCCCCTGGGCGCCCGCCTCAGTACGCCATTCCCGAGGGCGGCATTCCCCTCCCGGGCGGGATCAGCCGCACGAGCGGCATCCACGCTGTCGAGAAGCCCGGCGGCGGGTACAAGCTCACGAACGTCGGCAAGCAGAGGACCGATGTCCCGCAGCGCGGCGTCCCCGGGGGCGACCAGGTGTTTCAGCAGGTCATGGCGGGGGCCGTCAACGCGCTCCAGGAGAAGGCGGGGAAGGAGGGCCAGGTCACGGAGAAGGACCTCCTCGAGCAGGCCGCCAAGTCCTACGCGGAGGTGGTGAAGGTCACGCCCATGAACCAGGAGCCGCCCGACTGGGGCACCTTCTACGCCGACTTCACGCAGGCCGTGCAGGGGGGAGGGGTTCCCGGTGGAGGGGGCGGTGGCGGCATCCCCACCCCCGCACAGGCGAGGACCGCTTCATACCAGCCCGGCGCAGGCCCCGGTAGTGCGGATCTCTACTCTCAGGGTCAACCCCAGCGCACCCCGGCCCCCGAGCAGTCGAACCTCATGTGGGCGACGGACACCGAGGGCCGGCGCATCCTCGTCCCCCGGATGGATCAGTTCAATTTCGGCGAGGAGAACGCGGGGGCGCCCGGCATTCCGCAGGAGAAAAGGCCCGCGAAGAAGCCTGCGGGGAAGAAGAAGCCCAAGCCCCGCAGGGCCAAGAAGCCGACCCTCAGGGCCGGGGAAACCCGGTACGGCCGCAGGCAGGACGGAACGCCCGTGGCGGTGGGCAACATCGTGAGGCAGCCCGGCATCCCGGCCTCCATGGGCGGCCAGGGGTTTCAGGGGCCCGGGGCCCAGCCCCAAACCCAGGTCGCGGGGATCCCGACCAGCATGGCGGGGCCGATGGAGCCCCCGGGGCGCACCATGGACTACCGCCCCGGTGATCAGCCGCCGGAGCCGCGCACCATGGATGCCAGGGGCGGGGAGAGCATGGCCCGATTCGACCCCACACCGTACCGCGAGGCCTACCCCGCCTCCGGTCGCGGGGTCCGGGGGGCCGCGAACCTGGTATCGGGGGCCTACGGCGGGCTTTTGGACCTGCAAGAGAAAACGAGGCAGGCGGCTCGGGGCACACTCGATGACGCCGGCGGCCAGGCCGTGGCGTCTCCACCTCCCCCGGGACAGGTCGCGCCGCCCACCATGGATACAGCCCCGGGCGGCACCGGAAACGACCCGTGGTCGCCTCAAGTGGTCCGGAGGGGCGTCGACCGGCAGACCGGCGACTACGTCTACCAGCTCTCTGACGGGCGCGTCATCGACGCCCTCGGGAACGTGATTCAATGACGAACTACTTCAACTTCGCAGACATCCAGTGGGAGGACGAGCCGCAGGCCCAGGCCCCGGTCGCCCCTCCCCCTGCGCCTGCCGCGCCCCCGCAGGGCATCCCCTCGCCCGGGGCCGGGCGGATCTCGTGGGAGCCGACCCCGGTGAGTGCCGCCCCTGCGCCCGCGCCTGCCCCCGCCCCTGCCGCGACCAGCCGCAACCTCTCGAACATCGAGTGGGAACCGGCGGGCGCCACGCAGAACAGGGCCCCGGTGGCGGCGGCGGGGATTCCTGCGCCAAGGCGGTCCCGCTCCATCGGCGACTTCGCCAAGGACACCGCCATCGGCCTCGGCGTGGGCACGGTGAACCTCGGGCGCTCCGCAGTCGGCCTGGCTGACATCCTGTCGGGCAATCTTGCCGGCAGGGGCATGGAGGCCATCGGCTACGACCCGGAGAAGACCGTCGAAATCCTGGAATCCTTCTACTCCGAACCCATGAAGGAGGCCAGGTCGCGGGTCCAGGATGCGGAGGGCTTCTGGGGCACGCTCAACGCCATGGTGGACGATCCATCCGTGGCCCTGCAGACCATCATCGAGTCGGCCCCCCTGACCCTTAGCGGCATGGCTGCGGCCCGTGGCGTTGCGACCCGGTTGCTGGGCTCGGCCCTTGCCAAGAACGGAATCGCTTCGGGAACCAAGGCCGCACAGGAGTTCGCGAAGGCCTATTTCAAGAGCCCGGCGGTGCGCGCGGCCATCAGGGCCGCGGGGGGTGCCGCAGAGGGCCTTACCGTGGGTGGGCTGCTCCAGGAAACGCAGCGCGAGGCGGGGAAGAGCTGGGGCGAGTCCCTGCCTCATTCGCTCGGGAGCGCGGCGACAACCGGGGCCATCGCATTTGGTTCCAGCTTCATCCCGGGGCTCGAGGACGCGGAAACCGCCATCGGTACCGCCGGCTTCGGTGGTCGGAAGGGGGTCCTCGAGGCCGGAAAGGAGATCGCGAAAACGATCTTCAAGGAAGGCGTGGTCGAGGAGCTGCCTCAGGAAATGAGCGAGCAGGTCTGGGAAAACCTCGCGCTCGGCCGCCCGTGGAACGAAGGGGTGGGTCAGGCCGGGGCCATGGGCATGGTGGCCGGTATGGGCCAGGGCGGAGGCATGGCCGTGGCATCCACCCTGATGGATCGCGCAGGTGCGGCCGCGCAGGGGGCTACCCAACCCCCAACCCAGGAGGAGCCCGGGCGCACCGAGGACACCACCCCCCAGCCCACCGGGAACCTGATCGACGACTACAACGCCGGCCACATCGGCGTGGCCGAGGTGAAGGCCGTTTACGACAAGCTGCCGGACGGCCACCCCATGAAGTTCCAGGCCGAGCAGATCCTCAACGGCCACATGCCGGAGGAGATGCCGGTCGATGTCCACAAGGTGGTGCGGGGGCAGGAGGGGCCGGCGGCTGGGCGCGCCTACGACAAGGTGGACGCAACCGGCCAGAGGTACAGGGAGTTCGTCTCCGGCGGCGTGGTGGACGGGAACGAGGTCCTGATCCAGGGCCGGGTCTACCCCCGGGAGCCGAGCCTGGGCACCATCGGGACGCCCGCCGGAATTCCGGCACCGGGAGTCCCCGCCCCGGCCCAGCCCCAGCAGCAGGGGTTCCAGCCGCAGGCCCAAGGCATCCCGGCGGCCCCCCAGGCCGCCCAGGGGCTCCGGCGGGACCTCGCGGCAGAAGAGGATAGGTTCGGGTGGGAGGAGCCGCTCGACACCGCCCGGCAGTCCGCCCAGGCTTTCCAGGGCCAGGAGGCCCGGACGCTCCAGCAGATCACGCAGGGGATCGCCCAGGCGGTGGGGGATCCGCAGCCTTACATCGACGAGGCCGTGGAGTTCGGGCGGCGGTACGGGCTGAACCCGCAGGCCGTCAACCAGGCCGTCATCGACGGCATGAACATGAGGGAGGGAGGATATGCCCCGCCAGTACGAAGCGATGAGGGACAAGTTCTTCCGGGAGAAGCAGCGCCGGTGGGAATCCCGGCACCCCTGGGAGAATATGTCGAAGGCGAAGAGGGACGAGCTGTACGACCGGGCGCAGTCGAA
>CAYUBQ010000050.1:0-28579 GCA_964443135.1 uncultured Desulfobacterales bacterium
CGGGTGCAAGTACTGGCTCAACACGGAATGAGGGCACGAGCTCTTTGCATTCCGGGTCGGATTGCAGAAATTCAACGTCGAGCACAACTTCGAGATCGAAAGCATCATTCGTCTTTACGCCAAGTGGATCCGAGAGGGCAAGCTGCCCGTGAGCTCGGACTGGAACAAGGACCTCCAGGTCAAGTTCACGGTCCAGGACCCCTGCCAGCTGGTGCGGAAATCCTTTGGCGATCCGGTGGCCGAGGACCTCCGGTACGTGGTCAAGAAGGTGGTGGGCGAGGAGAACTTCATCGACATGCAGCCCAACCGCTCCAACAACTTCTGCTGCGGCGGGGGCGGCGGGTACCTCCAGAGCGGGTACACCGAAGAGAGAAGGCAGTACGGGAAGATCAAGTTCGACCAGATCATGGCCACCGGGGCGGGCTACTGCATCGCGCCCTGCCACAACTGCCACTCCCAGATCCACGATCTGTCGGAGCACTTCGAGGGCGGGTTCCCCGTGGTCCACCTCTGGACCCTGATCTGCCTCTCCATGGGCGTCCTCGGGGAGAACGAGCGGGCCTACCTGGGTCCGGACCTGGCGGAGGTCGGGCTCTAGGCCGGGGCCGAGATCGTTGCGCGACTGCAAAATCCCGCCCGGTCTCCGGGCGGGATTTTTTTTGTGAACGGGTGCGGGCCGCCCCGACCGGCCTCCCCGCGGGATCCAAGGAGGATGTCATGAGCGACAAAAAGAGCTACAGAGTCCAGACTGCATGCCCCCAGTGCGGGTGCAGCGCCGTATCCCACCTCAGCGCCGAGGAGATCAAGGAAAAGTTCGGGGACGTGCCCAACGTCCAGCTGGAGTGCAGCGAGTGCATGGCCAGGTACGAGGCCTCCCTGAAGGAGGCCTGCCCGGAGTACGCCGAGGACTGCGGGCTCTGATTCTCCCTGTGGCCGACCGGAGCCTGAGGACCTCGAAGGCTCTTCCCTCCCATGGCCGCTTCGCCGCCCGACCCCTTCCTGCCGCGCGATTCGGCCGGCGTGACCAGGATCGGTGTGTTGCGATTTCGCAATGTGCGGATGCCTGGATCATTGCGTTTCCGGTTGACTCCAGCATCTCCCCGGGCCTCTCCCGGGAAGATCCCGTCAGAAGAATCCTCTGATATCCCAATGAGTTCGGTCCGGAACCGGGACTCCGGTCCGGCGTGGCACGCCCGATGCACAAGCGACACCTGCGGCCGGGCCGTCCCGGATCTCGAGGCATCGACATCCGGTGATTCATGCTTATATTTTCGACCAGCGTTCAACCATCAGCCCCGGGCGCGCCCTTTCGGAGCGCGGGCCGGGACGGAAAGCAGAGGTGAGGATGAGAATCGCTGTCACATCCGCGGGAAACGATTTGAGCGGTGAGGTGGATTCACGGTTCGGGAGGGCTCCCCGATTCCTCCTGGTGGATCCGGAGACCATGGAGTACGAGGTTTTGGAGAACACCCAGAGCCTGGATCTCCCCCAGGGCGCGGGCATCCAGGCCGCAGAGAACCTCGCGAAGCGGAAGCCCGACGTGGTGCTCACCGGAAACTGCGGTCCCAAGGCCTTCAAGGTGCTTCAGGCCGCGGGGATCGGTGTGGTGGTCGATGTCCGGGGCAAGGTCGAGGACGCGGTCAGGGCATATGTCCGGGGGGATTACCAGACCGCGGGAACGGCCAATGTAGAGGGCCACTGGATGTGATCGCGGACGGACCACGCGCGGCCCCCCGTCCGGGGCATGGGGCTGGGTCATGAAGGTGGCGATACCCGTGTGGGGAGACAAGATCTCCCCCGTGTTCGATACGGCCACGCAGCTCATGATCGTCGACACCGGATCCGGGCACCCGGAACGAACCAACGTGAGCCTGGAAGGGGACGATCTGCGGAGGCGGTGCGCCCGCATGAAAGAGTTCGGGGTGGAGACGCTGATCTGCAGCGCCATCTCGAATCCTTTCCGCCGGGGGTTGAGGGCCGCGAACATCGAGGTGATCCAGGGAATCTCCGGACCCAAGGAGGAGATCCTGCAGGCCTACCTGCAGGGCGACCTGTACCAGGAGGCCTTTCGTCTGCCGGGGTGCCCGCGGGGCAAGTGGGGTGCGGAGGTGTCGTCCCGCCCGGAAGGCGCCCCCTGCAGAAAAATGAAGAGCAGCCCGGGGAAAGGCCGCGGCGGCCGACGAAAACGACGCGCATCCCCGGACAATTCACCGAAAAAGGAGGCATGAGAAAGCCAATGTCGGATGGTCATGGAAGCAGCTGCGGCGCAAACGGCCGCAAGGATCAGCACGATCAGCAGGATGTGGAGATCCGCGACCGGCTCTCGCACATCAAGAACAAGATTCTGGTCATGAGCGGCAAGGGAGGCGTGGGCAAGAGCAGTGTGGCTGCATGCCTCGCTCTGTTCCTGGCCCGCAGGGGATACTCGGTGGGGCTCATGGACGTGGACCTGCACGGACCGAGCATTCCCAGGCTTCTGGGACTGACGGAGGGGATTCAGCTCTCCAAGACGTCGGGCAAGGCCCTGCCGGTGGCCTGCACGGAGAACCTGACCGCCATATCCATCGAGTTCCTGATGGGAGAGAATCGGGACGCCGCCACGATCTGGAGGGGACCGATCAAGATCGGCGTGATTCGCCAGTTCATCTCGGACATCGAGTGGCCCGAGCTCGACTTCCTGGTCATCGACTCCCCGCCCGGCACGGGGGACGAGCCTCTGACCGTCGCTCAGACCATCCCGGATGCGAAGGCGCTGGTGGTCACCACCCCCCAGGAGATCTCGCTGGCGGACGTGCGGAAATCCATCAACTTCTGCAGGCAGGTTCACATGGAGATCCTGGGGCTGGTGGAGAACATGAGCGGCCTCACCTGCCCGCACTGCAACGAGATGATCGATCTCTTCCGCTCCAAGGGAGCCGCCCTGCTGGCGGGCAAGGAGAAGGTCGACCTTCTGGGCACCCTGCCCATCGATCCCGAGGTGGTTCGCCTGGGGGACCAGGGGGCCCTGAAGACCCTGGACGTGCAATCGTCCCATTTTGCCCGGGCCTTCCACGAGATCGTCGACGCGGTTCTTCAGAAGACGGCCGCTGCGCGGGTTCAGGAAACGACATCCAAGGAGGAGGAAAAGGAGACGGACATGGAAAAAGTGATGTTCGCCGTTCCGGTGGCCGGGGGCAAGCTGTGCGCCCACTTCGGGCATTGCGAGCAGTTCGCCCTGGTGGAAACCGAAGACGGAAAGATCAAGGGGACCCGGATGCACACCCCCCCGCCGCACGAGCCCGGGGTGCTTCCCAAGTGGCTCCACGAGATGGGATCCGACGTCATCATCGCAGGGGGCATGGGCGCAAGGGCCCAGGGGCTGTTCGAGGAGAACGGGATCAAGGTGATCATCGGGGCCCCCATGGACGCGCCGGAGGCGCTGGTCAATCAGTACCTGTCCGGCGTCCTGGTGACCGGGGAAAACATCTGTGACCACTGAATCGGACCGGGGAGACGGATATGCAAAAGGTGGCGATCGTGGGGTGCGGCGCCTACATGGAAAGCGGCTACGGCTGTCCCGGCGAGTGGCGGTGCCTGAAGGCCGCCGCCCTGGGAGAGGGGACGTTCGAGAGCCCGTCCCAGGTGGTGTCTTTTGTGAAGTGCGACTGCCCGGGCAGGTCCCTGGCGCCCAACCTGGGGATGGCCGTGAAGCTTTCGGAGATCAAGCCGGATGTCGTGTATCTGAGCAGCTGCCTGGTCAACGCCAGGCCGGGATGCCCCTATGCCGATGCCGACGAGCTGGTGGAGATCATCCGGAGCAAGACCGGTCTCCGGGTGGTCAAGGGGACACACGATTACCATTAGAGCGGGCCTTCGCGGGTGACACCCCGATCATCGGACGGTGTGGACCGCCGTGAACGGGGTTCCGTCGCCCGGTGCGGGGGACCGCATGGGAGGAACGTCATGCCGGCACAAGGTAGAGGATCGGGTGGAGGTCAGGGCAGGCCGGGGCAGGGCCGCGGCATGGGGGGCGGCAGAGCCCTGGGGCCCGGAGGCAACTGCGTTTGCCCGAGCTGCGGGCACACAGCGCCGCATGAGCGGGGGGTGCCCTGCTTCGAGGTCAAGTGCCCCGAATGCGGAACGTACATGACGAGGGACCGAAATTGATTCTTTCCATCGCAAGCGGAAAAGGCGGAACCGGGAAGACCACCGTGGCGACCAACCTGGCCCTGGCGCTGGGCTCCGGCGTTCAGCTCCTGGACTGCGACGTGGAGGAAGCCAACGGCGCGCTCTTCGTCCGGCCGGAGTGGACCAGCCGGGAGACCTTCTACGCCACGGTCCCCGAGGTGGACGAGGACGCCTGCAGCCGGTGCGGGCAGTGCGCAGAGCTCTGTCAGTTCAAGGCGATCTCGCTGATCGGGGACACCATCCTCACCTTCCCCGAGCTCTGCCACAGCTGTGGAGGGTGTGTGCGGGTCTGCCCGGAGAACGCCGTGTCGGAGGTGGGCCGGCCCCTGGGGGTGATCCGCACGGGGAACCGGAACGGCCTCGCCTTTGCGGACGCCGAGCTCAACGTGGGGGTGGCCTTTGCTCCACCTTTGATCCGGCGGGTTCGATCGGAGGCCCTTCCGGACAGAAAGGTCATCATCGACGCCCCTCCGGGAACCTCCTGTCCCGTGATCGCGGCGGTCAAGGGGACCGACTTCGTGCTGATGGTCACGGAGCCCACGCCGTTCGGGCTGAGCGATCTGAAGCTGGCCGCCGAGGTGGTCCGCATCCTGGACATCCCGTGCGGCCTGGTCATCAACCGTTCCGGCCAGAAGTACGAGGACGTCCACGCGTTTGCCGAGGAGAAGGACATCCCCATTCTCATGGAGATCCCCTTTGATCGGAAAATCGCCGAGGCCTACTCGCGCGGCGAACTCCTGGTGGACGCCATGCCGGAGTGGCGGGAGCGGTTCCTGGACCTGTATGGACGCATCGAGAACCTGGTGGAGCATCGGAAGGCGGAGCGGAATCGATGAACGAACTCGTGGTGATCAGCGGCAAGGGGGGAACCGGGAAAACGAGCCTGATGGCGGCCTTTGCCGCCCTCGCAGGAGACGCGGTGCTGTGCGATGCGGACGTGGACGCTCCGGATCTGCACCTGATCCTGGACCCTTCCATTCGGACTCAGAGCCCGTTTCAGAGCGGAAACACGGCGCAGATCCGCCGGGAGGACTGCACGGAGTGCGGGCTGTGCCGGGAGTTGTGCCGGTGGGACGCCGTCGGTGAGGCGTTCCGGATCGACCCTCTGGACTGCGAGGGGTGCGGCGTCTGCGTCTGGTTCTGCCCCGAGAAGGCCATCGACTTCCCCCCGAACGTCTGCGGCGAGTGGTTCGTCTCGGACACCCGTTTCGGCACCATGGTCCACGCGAAGCTCGCGCCCGCCGAGGAGAACTCGGGCAAGCTGGTGGCCCTCGTGCGCCGGGAAGCCCGCAAGATCGCCGAGACCGAGGACCGATCCCTGCTGCTCACCGACGGGCCCCCGGGTGTGGGGTGTCCGGTGATCGCCTCCCTGGGAGGGGCCACGGCCGCCCTGGTGGTGGCGGAGCCCACGGTGTCCGGCGTGCACGACCTGGACCGGGTCTCGGACCTGGCGGCCTTCTTCCGGGTCCCGGTCATGGTCTGCGTGAACAAGGCGGACATCAACCCGGAGACGACGGAGGCGATCCGCAGGACCGCAGAGCAAAAGGGCCACACCTTCGTGGGGGCGATCCCCTTCCACGAGGACTTCACCCGGGCCATGATCCAGACGCAGAGCATCGAGGAGTACGCACCGGAGAGCGAGGCCGCGAACGCGGTGCGCGCCCTGTGGCGGCGGATCGTGGGCCGCCTGGAGGAGCTGACCTCCGCCTCGGCCGGCAGGGCCACGGGGTAGCGAATGGGGTCAGGTCTTGAATTTTGACTTTTTCTTGGAGCCCTGCGAGAGGGAAGTCGTTCGGCTCCGCCCCGGACCTCCGAACTTTTCGTAGGGCGGGGTTTACCACCCCGCCGTGTTGTCGAAGGAGTGCGAAGGCTCAAGCGGGCTCCTCTTTCCCTTCCCGAAGCCGGTTCAGCCGTTCGTAGACCCCGCCCAGGGCCATGAGCTCCTCGTGGGTCCCCTCCTCCCGGATGCGCCCGGCCTGCATGACGAGGATCCGGTCGGCCTCGCGAATCGTGGAGAGCCTGTGGGCCACCACGATCGTGGTCCGCCGTCGGGAGATCCGCGTGACCGCCTGCTGGATCAGCCGTTCCGTCTCGGGATCCACGCTGGAGGTGGCCTCGTCCAGGATGAGCAGGGCCGGGTCCCCGGCCAGGGCGCGGGCAAAGGAGAGGAGCTGCCGCTCTCCCACGGAGAGCGTGGCGCCCCCCTCCCCGATCTCGTGGTGAATGCCGCCGGGGAGGCGGCCCACGAAGTGGTGGGCGTTCGCCTCACGGAGGGAGCGCTCCACGTCTTCCGGCGACACCTCCTCCCGGCCCAGGGCCACGTTGTCGTAAAGGGTCCCGGCAAAAAGGAACACGTCCTGCATGACCAGGCCGATCTGTTTCCGAAGGGCCTCTCTGGGCCAGCGCCTCAACTCCACACCGTCGACCAGGATCTTCCCCTGCTGCGTCTCGTAGAGCCGTTCGATCAGGTGGATCAGCGTCGTCTTCCCGCTCCCCGTGGGACCCACCAGGGCGATCGTCTCCCCAGGGCTCACCTCGAAGGAGATCTCCTTCAGGACCGGCTGCTCCGGCCGGTACCCGAACGTCACCCGCCGGAACTCCACGGCACCGGCCGGGCGGCCGGGCATTACGTCCTCTTCGGGTTCGGGCGTCTCCTCCCCGGAGTGATCCATGAACTCGAAGATCCGTTCGGTGGAGGCCATGGCCGCCTGCATGATGTTGTACTTCTCGCTCAGATCCCGGATGGGCTTGAAGAACATCTGCATGTAGCTCACAAAGGCCACCAGGGAGCCGAGCGAGAGCTGCTCCCGGAGGACCTGCCCTCCTCCGTACCACAGGAGGAGGGCGACGGCGAAGGAGGCGAGCAGCTCCATCAGGGGCATGAACACCGCGAAGATCCGGATCTGCCTCATGCCGGCCAGGTAGTTCTCGTGGTTGATGGCGGCAAACGCCCGCATCTGCTCCGCTTCGCGGGAGAACAGCTGGATGATGCGCATGCCGGCGATCCGTTCCTGGAGAAAGGCGTTCAGCTTGGAGATCTTCTGCCGCAGCTGCCGGAAGGCCTCCCGCGCCATGGAGCTGAACAGGAGGGTCAGACCGAAAATCAGGGGCAGCAGGGCGAAGCAGACCAAGGCCAGCCTCCAGTTCAGGGCCAGGAGGATGACGACGATGCCCAGCAGGAGAAACACGTCCTTGAACACGGTGACCAGGACGGACTTGAACAGCTCGTTCAGGTTCTCGATGTCGTTGGTGGCACGGGTGACGAGACGACCCACGGGGTGGCGGTCGAAAAACCGCATGGCCTGGCCCTGCATCCGTTCGAAGAGCCGGATACGGATGCCGTGCATGATGAACTGCCCGGCTCTTTCCAGGAGCACGTGCTGGACGTAGCCGAAGGCGAAGGCCAGGGCGAGGATCACGAGGATGAGCAGGCCGATCCCGGCCACGCCGTCCAGGTCCGCATGCCGGATTCGCGCCAGCTCGGAGGGCTCGAGGCGGTTCAGGACCTCCAGGGGGACCGCCACCCCGCCTTCCTCGAGGGCGAACACCCGGCCGGTGCGGTCCGTGTCCCCCAGCGCGGCGGCCCGTTCGGCGGGCACCCGGTAGTATCGCTCCCGGGAAAGGACGCCCGCTTCCCTCAGCCGGTTGACGGTCCGGGGGTCCAGCGAGTCCAGCGACCCGCCCGAGATCAGGCCGAAACGGCCGTCTCTTCCCGGTTCGACGAGGCCGGGACGGGACTCCGGCTCCGGCGCGCGTGGGATCTCGATCCGGTACCAGGAGGCCAGGATGTACCGGTCGATGGCCACCTTGGAGAGGTAGGGCGGCGCCAGGTCCAGGGCCGTGACGGCAAGCGTCAGCAGAAGGGCCCACAGGATGATCCGGGCGTAGGGCCGGGCAAAGGGCAGGAGACGCCTCAGGAGCCTCAGGTTGTAAGGCTTGCCGAGCTCTCCCTCCTCCATGTATCCGTACTCGCCGTACATGCCCCCCTCAGGTGTTGGATTCCGGCTCAGGAGCCGGCATCCTCCAGCCGGCGCTCCAGACGGCGCCGGGTGTAGAGCGCGGCGTACGCGCCGCCTTTTTCCAGCAGGTCTGCGTGATTTCCCTCCTCCACGAGCCGTCCCCGCTCCAGGACGAAGATCCGGTCCGCCCGGCGGATCGTCGAGAGCCGGTTGGAGACGAACAGGGTGGTCCGGCCGGCGCGCCGGGCCAGGATGCGGTTCAGGATCCGGGCCTCGGTGCGCGTGTCCACCATGGACAGCGCGTCGTCCAGGATGAGCACGGGCGGGTCGGAGACCAGGGCCCTCGCGATGGTCAACCGCTGCCGCTGTCCGCCGGAGAGGGAGAGTCCCCGCTCCCCCACGAGCGTGTCCAGGCCGCGGTCGAGCTCCTGGAGCTCCTCGTAGAGCTGGGCGGTCCTGAGGGCGTCGACGAGGATCTCGTCCGGGATGTCCCGCCTCCCGAGGAGCAGGTTGTTCCGAAAGGTGTCCGAGAAGAGGAGGGTCTCCTGGGTCACCACACCGATGCGGCCCCGGAGTTCACCCAGGTCGGTGCGCGTGACGTCCACGCCGTCGAGATACACGGTCTCCTCCGGGATCGGGAGCAGCCGGGGGATCGAGAGCAGCAGCGAGGTCTTGCCGGATCCCACCCGGCCCACGACCGCCGCGGTCCAAGCCGCGTCGACGGCCAGGCGGACGTCCCGAAGGGCGTGGTGCCGCTGCCCGGGGTAGCGGACGGTGAGCCCCTCGATCCGGATGCTGCCCCGGAGAGGTTCGGGGAGCGGCTCGGGGTCCGGGGCCGAGACGATGTCGGGCGTCTCCTGGAGGATCCGGCGGATCCGCTTCATGGAGGTGGCCCCCCGCTGCATCAGGTTGACCACCCATCCCATGGCCATGAGGGGCCAGGCCAGCAGGTTGAGGTAGGTGGTGAAGGCCACGAAGTCGCCGGTGGAGATCCGGTCCAGGATGGCCAGGCGGCCGCCGAACCAGACCACCACGCAGAGACCCAGGTTCGTGAACACCACCATCAGAGGAAAGAGCAGGGCGAGGGTTCGGGCGAGGCGGAGGTTCTCGTCCACGTAACGCTCGCCTTCCCTCCGCAGGCGATCCAGGGTCCAGGACTCCCGGGCATAGGCCTTGACCACCCGGATTCCCGAGGCGGCCTCCCGGACCCGCTCGGTGAGGTCGGCAAAGACCTGCTGGACCCGCTCGTAGCCCGATGCCATGCGCCGGGTCAGCCTGCGGGAGAAGTAGACGATGAACGGCATGGGGATGAGGGCGAGCAGGGTGAGCCTGGGGCTGATGTGGAACATGAAGCCGACGGCGGCGGTCCCCAGGACCAGGGAGTCGGTCAGGGCCACCAGGCCCATGCCGGCGGCCATCCGGACGGCGTTCAGGTCGTTGGTGGCGCGGGCCATGATGTCGCCGGTTCGAGCCGAACGGTAAAAGGAGGGGCTGAGGGTCTGCAGGTGCTCGTAGAGGCGGTTTCGGAGCTTCTCCTCGACCATGCGGGAGTGGCCCAGCAGGGCGATTCGCCAGAGGCAGCGGAAGACGGCGATGGCGGCGGCCAGACCCAGGATGGCGGCGGCGTGACGGACGAGGAGGGACCGCGTGGCCTCGAGGGTGGTCAGGGCGTCCACGGCGGACCGGAGGATGAGCGGGATCTGGAGCTGCAGGAAATCCACCAGCAGGAGAAAGAACAGGCCTGCGGCGAGCCGGCCGGCGTGTTCCCGGAACATGGGAACCAGCGGTCGAAACGGCCCGATCGCCTCCCAGAAGTCGGTTCGTGGATTCATGACGCTCCTTCGCGCGGCTCCCCCGTCTTGCGCCCAGAAGAGAGGGCCTCGTACGGGGATACTGGAGGGTGGAAGGGTTGTCAAGCCGCGGCCGGGTCACGGGGTGGAACGGACGTGTGGGTTTCGTCTTGAGAAAATTCCCGGGAAACCCTATCCTCTTGGGCAACCGGGATCGGACGCAGACCCGGTTGGACCCCCAAGGTCGAGGAGAAGACCATGCAGAGGCTGATCGTCTGCTTGATGGCTCTGTTTCTGGGGACTCCGCTGATGTGGTGGCTCCAGGCGAAAGGGGCGGACGCGGAAGGGGCAGGGGACGAAGACGTCCGCCGGTCCATCCTTCAGGGATCCTGGTATCCCGCGGAGGCGGGCGCCCTGCACCGGTTGATCCGAAACCGCCTCTCGGAAGCGACCCCGCCGGACATCCAGGGCCGCATCCGCGCCCTGGTGGTTCCCCACGCAGGGTATGCCTACTCGGGCGGGGTCGCGGCCGGTGCCTATCGGTTGATTCGGAAAGGGGCGTTCGATCGGGTGGTCCTGATCGGTCCCAGCCACCGCCGGGGATTCGAAGGCGTTTCGGTGGCTCGCCACGCGGCCTACGAGACGCCGCTGGGGCTCGTCCCGGTGGACCGGGGCGCGGCCGACCGGCTCATCGCCTCGAGCCGCATGATCCGCTTCGTGCCCGAGGCCCACGCCGTCGAGCATTCCTTGGAGATCCAGCTCCCGTTCCTTCAGGTCGTTTTGGGGACCTTCCGTGTCGTGCCGGTGGTGATGGGCAGGCAGGGCCTGAACAGCTGCAGGGTCCTGGCGGAAAGCCTGTCGAGCGTGCTGGGGGACGGGGAGGGGACCTTGATCGTGGCGAGCACCGATCTTTCCCACGACCACGACGACGAAACCGCACGCGCCCTCGACAGCGTCTTCATTCGGCACCTGACGGCGTTCGACCCGGAGGGCCTGATCCGCGCCCTGGCGGCCGGTCAGTGCGAGGCGTGCGGAGGAGGTCCCGCCGCCGCGGCCCTGATGGCGGCCCGAATGCTCGGGGCCGAACGGTGCGTCGTTCTCGACCACGCGACTTCAGGGGATGTGACCGGGGATCGCGAACGGGTGGTGGGATACGTGTCTGCGGCCGTCGTCGAGTGAAGGGAAGGCGCATTCGACGGACCGGGGAGGAGGCGTTGGATGATCAGAGAGGAACGGATTATTTACCTGGGGAACGTGGTCCACGTGGCCGGGGCCGACGGCGAGGTGAGCCCGCGGGAAGGCGAGGCCATCGAACGGGTGCGGGAGGCGTTGGGCGCCCCGGCGGACGATCTGGCCGAGGCGCTCCAGTCCGTGGCCCGGGGCAGCCACAGCATCGCGCCGGTGGGCCGTTTTTCGGATCGTGTCCGGAACCTCGAGGACATGATCTACGTGGCCGTCTGCGACGGCCGGTTTTCGGACGCGGAAAAGCCGGAGGTGATCTCCTTTGCCAAGGAGGTGGGCGTCAGCCAGACGCAGGTGAATCGGATCCTGAAGGAGGCCAAGGATCGCCGGTCGCCGGATGGATCCACCGGGACCACCTGTCCCGGCTGCGCGCAATCGATTCCCTCGGGGTCCCGTTTCTGCCCTGCCTGCGGGAGGGACATCAGGGGAGCCTCTCTCTGACCGGCTGCGCCGGCGGCGTTCATGGGTGGAAGGACTGAAGAATCCGCACAGGAATCATCCCCTGAAAGACGCACGGACCGTCGACCGGCCCCTGTCCGTTCTCCGAGGCGTGGGTCCGGCGCGGGCCGGTCGCTTCGAGCGCAAGGGGATCCTCACCGTGGGAGACCTCCTCTTCCACACTCCTTCGCGCTACGATGACCGCAAGCGGTTCACCCCCATACACGAGCTTCGACCCGGCGTGGCCGCCCAGGTTCGGGGCACGGTGGTGTCCGGCAGGGAGATTCGCGGCCGAAGGGGGAGGAAACCGGTCTTTCGCATCGTGGTTCGCGATCGCACCGGGGAGCTCGGCCTGGTCTGGTTCCGCTACCGCAAGGCCCACCTGGAGCGTCTGGTCGTCCCCGGGGGCGAGCTCACGGCGTGGGGCCGCGTGCAGTCCGTAGGGGGTTCTCCGCAGATCGCGCATCCCGAGGTCCATCCCGTGGGAGCGGGTACGAGCCCGGTTCCCCCGGGGATTCACGCCGTCTACCCCGCCGTGGACGGGATCCCGGACGGCGTGCTCCGGTCCGCCGTCCACGCCGCCCTGGATCGCTTCGGACCCGAGGTCGTCGACCCCGTCCCAAGGGCCGTCCTGGAAAATCTGAGCCTTCCTCCGCTGGCGGAGGCCCTGGAGCGGGTGCACCGGCCTTCGAGGGACGAGTCTCCGGAGGTCCTGAACCGCTTCGAGACCCCGGCCCAGCTTCGCCTCCTGTTCGACCGCTTCCTGGGGGTCATGCTCTCCTTCTCCGTGCTTCGGCCGTCCCGCCGTACAAACGCCGCACGACCGTTCCCGTTTCCCGCGGAAGGCCTCGAGGATTTGGAGAACCGTTTGCCGTTTCGATTCACCCCGGGCCAGAGATCCGCCGTGAGGGATCTGATGCGGGACATGGCGCGGGAGCGGCCCATGCAGAGACTGGTGATGGGCGACGTGGGCTGCGGAAAGACCGCCGTGGCCGCGGCTGCGGTCCACCTGTGCGTTCGAGGAGGAGCCCAGGCGGCCGTCATGGCGCCCACCCGCCTTCTGGCGGAGCAGCACGCTGAAACCTTTCACGGTCTGTCCGAGGCGCTGGGGCTGCGGCCCGGGCTCTTCACGGGAGGCACGAAGGGTCCGGAACGGCGCCGTCTCCTGGACGGGATCCGAAGCGGGGAGATCAACCTGGTGATCGGCACCCACACCCTGGCCCGGGAGGGGGTGACCTTCAAGGACCTCGGCCTGGCGGTGATCGACGAGCAGCAGCGGTTCGGCGTGCGGGCACGCACGCGCATGGCCGGGAAAGGAGAAAGCCCGCACCTCCTCGTGCTGACGGCGACCCCTATTCCGCGCACCCTGGCCATGACCGCCTACGGCGACCTGGACATCTCCCTGATCGAAGATCGCCCCGAAGGACGCCTTCCCGTGACCACCCGGCTGGTCGAGGAGGACCGGAAGCGGGACCTTGCCCGTTTCCTGGCAGAGCGCATGGAGGCGGGCGAGCAGGTGATCGTTGTCTGCCCGGCGGTGGAGGCCTCGGAGGAGAGAGGGCTCAAGGACGCCGCGTCCATGGCGGAGGGGTTGGAGCGGCTCTACGGGGAGCGGTACCGGGTGGGCCTGGTCCACGGCCGCCTCCCGGAGGAGGAGCGGCTGAGGGTTGTGGAGCGATTCCGGCGGGGGGATCTGAACCTTCTCGTGGCCACCACGGTGATCGAGGTGGGCATGCACGTGCCGAACGCCACCGTCATGGTGATCGAGCACCCGGAGCGGTTCGGCCTGGCCCAGCTCCACCAGCTCCGAGGGCGGGTGGGGCGCGGGCACGTCCAGGGAACCTGCTGCCTGGTCCGATCGCCGGGCCTGTCGGAGCGGGGGCTTGCCCGTTTGAAGACCCTGGTGGAGGTCTCCGACGGTTTCCGCATCGCCGAGCAGGACCTGCTCATGCGGGGGCAGGGCGAGCTCACCGGTTGGCGCCAGGCCGGCCCGGGTGATCTCGACCTGGAGGAGGTCCTGGCCCACCCGCAGCTCCTCCGCGGGGCCAGGCGGGCGGCGGAGGAGATCCTCAGGATCGACCCGGAGCTCGGGCGGCCGGAGCACGCCCCGCTCCGGCGCGTGGTGGACGGGATTCTGGAGAGGACCCGGGAGTGAAGGTTGAGTTTCCCCTTGACACCCCGGAGACCACCTCCCTATATTAGCTCCGCTTAAGGAAACTCCTTTTAAATGAGCAGAACTGGATGTCCCGCGGGCAACCGCGGCGGCCGACCCACGGAGGCCCGGTTGCGGGTCCGTGGGTTTTTTGCCGTACGGGCCGGCAGGCGCGACCGCGAGAGTCCGTTTTTTTTCCGGGTGTCCCCAGGAAAGGAGACCACACCATGCCCAAACGTCAGGACATCAACAAGGTCATGATCATCGGCTCCGGTCCCATCGTGATCGGACAGGCCTGCGAGTTCGACTACTCCGGCACCCAGGCCTGCAAGGCCCTGCGCAAGCTCGGGTACGAGATCGTGCTGGTCAACTCCAACCCCGCCACCATCATGACCGATCCGGGTATGGCCGATGTGACCTACATCGAGCCGCTGGACCTGGACACCATGCGACGCATCGTGGAGCGGGAGAAGCCGGACGCGCTCCTGCCGAACCTCGGAGGGCAGTCCGGGCTCAATCTCTCCTCGGAGCTCGCCCGAACCGGGGTGCTCGACAAGAACGGCGTCAAGATCATCGGCGTGCAGGTGGACGCCATCAAGCGGGGGGAGGACCGCATCGCCTTCAAGGAGACCATGGATCGGCTCGGCATCGAGATGCCCCGGAGCGAGCCCGCCTACAGCGTGGAGGAGGCCGAGCGGATCGCGGAAACCCTGGGCTACCCCCTGGTGATCCGCCCGGCCTACACCATGGGGGGAACGGGCGGCGGGCACGTCTACAACGTGGAGGAGCTCCGGACCATCGCGGCCCGGGGGCTGGCCGCGAGCCTCGTGGGACAGATCCTGGTGGAGGAGTCGGTCCTCGGGTGGGAGGAGCTGGAGCTGGAGGTGGTCCGGGACGCCAAGAACCAGCTCATCACGGTCTGCTTCATCGAGAACGTCGACGCCATGGGCGTTCACACCGGGGACTCCTACTGCACGGCCCCCATGCTCACCATCTCCCCCGAGCTCCAGGAGCGGCTCCAGAAATACTCTTACGCCATCGTGGAGGCCATCGAGGTCATCGGCGGGACCAACATCCAGTTCGCCCACGACCCCGGGACCGGCCGGGTGGTGGTGATCGAGATCAACCCGAGGACGTCCCGCTCGTCGGCGCTGGCCTCCAAGGCCACCGGGTTCCCCATCGCCCTCATCTCCGCCATGCTGGCGGGCGGTATGACCCTGGACGAGATTCCCTACTGGCGAAAGGGTACCCTGGACAAGTACACCCCGTGGGGGGATTACGTGGTGGTGAAGTTCGCGAGATGGGGCTTCGAGAAGTTCCCCGGGGCCGAGGACCGCCTGGGGACCCAGATGCGGGCCGTGGGCGAGGTGATGAGCATCGGGAAGAACTACAAGGAGGCCTTCCAGAAGGCGATCCGTTCGCTCGAGACCGGCCGGTACGGGCTGGGCTTTGCAGCGGACTTCCACGAGCGCCCGCTGGAGGACCTCATGGACCGCTTGTCCGAACCCAGCAGCGAGCGGCAGTTCATCATGTACGAGGCGCTCCGGAAGGGGGCGGAGGTCCGGGCCCTCTTCGAGAAGACCCACATCAAGCCCTGGTTCATCGAGCAGATGAAGGAGCTCGTGGCATTGGAGGAGGAGATTCGAGGGGTAGGCGCCGGCGACCTCCCGGACGCTCTCCTGGAGCGGGCCAAGAAGGACGGGTTCAGTGACCGCTACCTCTCCATGCTCCTGCAGCGTCCGGAGGAGGAGATCCGCAACCGGAGGACCGGCCTGGGCCTGGTCGAGGCCTGGGAGCCCGTCCCCGTGAGCGGCGTGGAGGACGCGGCCTACTACTACTCGACCTACAATGCGCCCGACCGGGTGGAGAGCAGTCCCAACCGGAAGATCATGGTCCTGGGCGGAGGGCCGAACCGGATCGGGCAGGGAATCGAGTTCGACTACTGCTGTGTCCACGCAGCGTTTGCGCTTCGCGACGAAGGCCTCGAGTCGATCATGGTGAACTGCAACCCGGAGACCGTCTCCACGGACTACGACACCGCCGACAAGCTCTACTTCGAACCCCTCACGGTGGAGGACGTGCTCAGCATTTACGAGAAGGAGAAGCCGGAGGGCGTGATCGTTCAGTTCGGGGGACAGACCCCCCTGAACATCGCCGGTGAGCTGGCCGACGCGGGGGTGCCCATCATCGGGACGTCCCCCGACACCATCGACCTGGCCGAGGACCGCGACCGGTTCCGCCGGAAGATGCGCAAGCTGGGCATCCCGGAGCCGGACTCCGACATGGCGAGCACCCTGGAGGAGGCGCTGAAGGCGGCGGAGCGCATCGGCTACCCTTTGATGGTCCGGCCTTCCTACGTCCTGGGGGGGCGGGGCATGGAGGTGGTCCACGACGAGGAGATGCTGCGCCACTACGTGGCCGCGGCCGTGGGGGTGTCCCCGGAGCGGCCCATCCTGATCGACAAGTTCCTGGAGAACGCCATCGAGGTGGAGGCGGACGCCATCGCGGACGGGACCGACGCCTTCGTGCCCGCGGTCATGGAGCACATCGAGCTGGCCGGGGTCCACTCCGGCGACTCGGCCTGCGTGATCCCGCCCATCAGCATCCCGGCCAAGCATCTGGAGACCATCGAGGAGTACACCCGCAGGATCGCCGTGGAGCTGAACGTGGTGGGGCTCATGAACATCCAGTACGCCATCGCCGAGGACACGGTCTACATCCTCGAGGCCAACCCGCGCGCCTCACGCACGGTGCCCCTGGTCTCCAAGGTGTGCGGTATCCCCATGGCCCGGCTCGCCACGCAGGTCATGCTGGGTAAGAAGCTGGCCGACCTGGAGATCAAGAAGGGCAGCGTTCCCCATTTCGGCGTGAAGGAGGCGGTGTTTCCTTTCAACATGTTCCCCGAGGTGGACCCTCTGCTCGGTCCGGAGATGCGCTCCACGGGGGAGGTGCTGGGCATGGCCGACTCCTTCGGGCTGGCCTACTACAAGGCTCAGGCCGCCGCGCAGCAGGTCCTGCCGCTCGAGGGGACCGTGCTCATCACCGTGGCGGAGAGGGACCGGCCGGCCGTCCTCGAGGTGGCGCGGCAGTTCCACAAGCTGGGATTCGGCATCCGGGCCACCAACGGGACCCAGGCCTTTCTCGCGGAGCAGGGGATCCCGGCCGAGCCCATCGCCAAGATGCACGAGGGTCGCCCCAACATCGTGGACGGGATCAAGAACGGGGAGATCCATCTCGTGCTGAACACGCCCACGGGCAAGCTGAGCAAGTACGACGACTCCTACATACGAAAGGCGGCCATCCGCTACCGGATCCCCTACATCACGACGCTGGCCGCAGCACTGGCCGCGGCCCGCGGAATCGCCCGCTTCCGCCGGGGGCAGGGGACGGTGAAATCTCTGCAGGAGTATCACCAGGATATCCGCTGACCCAAAGGAGGCTTCATGGACGGTATTGTCGGCCTGTACGGACCGGGTGACCGCGCCCTCGTGAGCAAGACGTTCCTCGCCACGGGGGCCTGCCAGCACCGGGGAAAGGCGAGCACGGGAATCGCCGTGGCGAACGCCAAGGGCATCTACGTGCACAAGTCGCTGGGACGTATCGCCGAGGTGATCGACGCGGACCTGATTCGGACCTTTCAGGATCTGGAGCCCGTGGCGGCCATCGGGAACATCGGGTACACCAAGCGAAAGATGCCGGAGAAGCTCAACGCGGAGCCCATCAAGATCCAGCCGAGAAAGCCGTCCCCCTATGCCCTCGTCATCACCATGGACGGGTACCTCATTCGTGAGGACGACCTGCTCAGGGACCTGGAGGCCGACTACGCCGTGACCACGGACAACAAAACCGAGGTCGTGGGGGCGCTCCTTCACCGGTACATCTCCGAGGAGGGGGTTCGTTTCGAGGCCGGCCGCAGGCTGGTGGACCGGCTCCACGGCAGGGCCACCTTCGCCCTGACCGCCCTGGTGCACGACGGTCGCGAGGCCTGCCTGATCACCCTCAACGACGATCGGGCCTTCGAACCCTTCTGCCGCGCCCGGATCGAGGGAGCCTTTGTCGCGAGCTCGGAGTCCTGCTCCCATCGCCGCTTGTGCGGCACCGATCCGCTCGAGTACGACGGGGCCGAGATGACCATCTGCTCTTCGTCGGGTTGCGAAACGAAGCGGCTGCGGGAAGAAGAGATGATGCCGGACGTGTTCCAGGGGGTTTACTTCGGCAACGTGGCCTCCCAGTACCGGGGAAAGGAGATCTTCCAGATCCGGCGGGAGCTGGGGCTGGAGCTGGTCGGGCTGTACGGCGGGTCCAATGCGGAGGTGGTGATCCCCAACCCCGAGTCGGGCTGGGGTGTCACCGTGGGCATTGCCGAGGGGCTGGGCAAGGCGCTCTACCCGGCCCTGATCAAGCTCCCCCAGGCGGTGAGGACCTTCCAGGAAGGGGCGCGGCAGACCCGGACGCAGGAGGTGGGTCTCAAGTTCGGAGGCATCGACAGCCTGCTTCGCGGAAGGAGCGTCGCCATGGGCGACGACAGCATCGTGCGGGGCACCGTCAGCGAGGGCGGCTCGGTCTGGGTCGTCTACAACGCCGGGGCCCGGCACGTCGAGTTCTGGATCTCTTACGGCCCCATGTTCTTCCCCTCCTTCAAGGAGTGGCACCGGGGCACGAACTGCCTCCGTGAGCTCGCCGTCCAGCGGGCGTTCCCGGCGGGCAACCCGTACGACAAGGACCTGGACGAGATCAACCGGGCCGTGGCCGATCTGATCGGCGTGGACGAGGTGAAGTACAACACCCAGGAACGGATCGCCCGCGTGGCCGGAGAGGGCTCCTTCCAGGCCCTCGACGCGAGCTATCCCATAGACGAGGCCTTCTGGCCGGACTGGCTCAAGGAGGAGGTGGAACGATTCCACCGCTACCGGTGAGACATCCGTGTTCGTGGTACGTGGCTCGTCTACCATCCTACACCTTGCCTGGAAGGCGTATCTACCGGAAAGACCCCCCTGTTCAGTCCCTCCACTCATATCGACGGCTCCTCTCGGGCGTGCGGCGGCCGCCGGTTCTCCGGGCGGAACAGCCGCAATGACGAAGGATCACGAAATGCCCGCTCCAGATGGCCCTGGGATTTCCCGTTTCAGCCCGGCAGCCGATAGCTCGGACCTCAACCGCTGAAGTTCCGTTGATTTTTCCCCGCCGATGGGGTAGAAACGAACCTTTTGCTTTCACACCAAATGCAGGGGAACGTTGTCATGCACGAGTTCCGCAGAATGAGCCGCCTGCCCCCGTACGTGTTCGCCATCGTGAACGAGCTCAAGATGGACCTGCGCCGCCGGGGCGAGGACATCATCGACATGGGCATGGGGAACCCGGACCTTCCCACGCCCCAGCACATCGTGGACAAGCTGGTGGAGGCCGCCCGGAAGGGCCCCAACCACCGCTACAGCGCCTCGGCCGGGATCACGAAGCTGCGACACGCCATCGCGGACTGGTACAAGCGGCGCTACGACGTGGACATCGATCCGGAGACCGAGGCCATCGCCACCATCGGCGCCAAGGAGGGGCTGAGCCACCTCGTTCTGGCCCTGGTGAGCCCCGGCGACGTGGTGTTCGCGCCGAACCCCACCTACCCGATCCACCCCTACTCGGTGATCATCGCGGGGGGGGACCTGCGGAGCATCCCCATCGGTCCGGAACGGGACTTCTTCGAGGACCTGCTGAGCGCGACCAAGCAGACCTGGCCGAGCCCGAAGATTCTGATCATATCCTACCCGCACAACCCGACCACGAACGTGGTGGACCGCGCCTTTTTCGAGAAGATCGTGGCGTTCTGCCGGGAGCACGGCATCATGGTGATCCACGACTTCGCCTACGCGGACCTGGTCTTCGACGGCTACGAGCCCCCGAGCTTTCTCCAGATCCCCGGGGCCAAGGAGATCGGGGTGGAGTTCTTCAGCCTGTCCAAGAGCTACTCCATGCCCGGGTGGCGGGTCGGTTTCTGCGTGGGCAACCCGGAGATCGTGGCGGCGCTGCGAAGGATCAAGAGCTACCTGGACTACGGCATGTTTCAACCCATCCAGATCGCCTCGATCATCGCGCTGAACGGTCCCCAGGACTGCGTGGCGGAGATCGTGGATGTCTACCGGGAGCGCCGGGACGCCTTGGTCAGCGGCCTCAACCGCATCGGGTGGCCCGTGGAGTCGCCCAAGGGCACCATGTTCCTCTGGGCCCGCATCCCCGAGGCCTACCAGAAGATGGGCTCCGTGGAGTTCTCCAAGATGCTCATCCGGGAGGCCAAGGTGGCCGTCTCTCCCGGCATCGGCTTCGGCGAGTACGGGGACGACTCCGTTCGGTTCGCCCTGGTGGAGAACCCCCAGCGGATCAATCAGGCCATTCGAGGGATTCGCCAGGCGCTGTGACGCCGGGGGGGTGTTCGATGGAAAGCGGCTCGAGGGAAACGGTGAAACCGGTCAACGTGGGCATCATCGGGTTCGGGACCGTGGGTGCGGGAACGGCGGAGGTCCTTCTGCAGAACCGGGAGATCATCCGAAACCGCGTGGGTGCGCAGATCGTGATCCGCCGCATCGCGGACCTCGACGTCGTCTCGGACCGGGGGGTGGCGGTCGACCCCTCGATCCTGACCCGGGACGCGGAGGAGGTGGTCCGGGACCCGGAGATCCAGATCGTGGCCGAGCTCATGGGCGGGACGGACAAGGCGCGCGAGCTCATCCTCGAGGCCATGGCGAGGGGCAAGCACGTGGTCACCGCCAACAAGGCCCTCCTGGCGGAGCACGGGAAGGAGATCTACGAGGCGGCCGAGCGGCACGGTGTGGACCTGGCGTTCGAGGCCAGCGTGGGCGGGGGAATCCCCATCATCGGCTCCCTGCGGGGAGGGCTCTCCGCCAACCGGGTGACATCGATCATGGGCATCCTCAACGGGACGTCCAACTACATCCTGACCCGCATGACGGAGAAGGACCAGCCCTACGGCCAGGCCGTTCAGGAGGCGATCCAGCTCGGTTACGCCGAGGACCCGCCCACCCTGGACGTGGACGGCACGGACGCGGCCCACAAGCTGGCCATCCTCATCTCCATCACCTTCGGGGCACCCGCGGCCCTCGGGCGTATCCACCGCGAAGGGATCGACCGGATCACGCCGGAGGACATCCGCTTTGCAAACGAGTTCGGCCGGAGGATCAAGCTCCTGGCCATCGCCCGGAACCGAGACGGGCGCGTGGAGGCCCGGGTGCACCCTGCCATGGTCCCGACGGACCACATCCTGGCCAACGTGAACGGCCCCTACAACGCCATCTACGTGGAGGGCGATTTCGTCGGTCCGAACCTCTACTACGGCCTGGGCGCCGGCCGGCGGCCCACGGGCAGCGCCGTGGCCTCGGACATCATCTACCTGGCGCGGGAGATCCGGCAGGGCATGAAAAACTTCATGCCGCCCCTGGCCCACGCCCGGCCCCTGGAAACGGAGATCGACATCCAACCCATGGACGAGCTGAAGAGCTCGTACTACTTCCGCTTCTCCGCCCTGGACCGTCCGGGCGTCCTGAGCCGCATCGCCGGCATCCTGGGTGAGCACGAGATCAGCCTCTCCTCGGTGATCCAGAAAGGCCGCGAGGTCAATGGATCGGTCCCCGTTGTCATGCTCACCCACGAGGCCCTCGAGCGCAACGTGAACCGGGCCCTGGCCCGGCTGGACCCCCTGGACATCCTGACCCACCCGACCCTGGTGATCCGGGTCGAGGGAGCGTGACCCGGAGAAGGCGCCATGGTTGAACGGAATCAGACCAAGTACGTCATCCTGGTCGGCGACGGCATGGGCGACTACCCCCTGGAGGAGCTCGGGGACAGGACCCCGCTGGAGGCGGCCGAAACCCCCAACATGGACCGGGTCGCGGCATGCGGCATGGGCCGGGTACGGACCATCCCCGAAGGCATGTCCCCCGGAAGCGACGTGGCCAACCTCTCTCTCATGGGCTACGATCCTCGCCGGTTCCTGACCGGACGCTCTCCCCTGGAAGCGGCCAGCATGGGGGTCGCGCTCGCGCCCGACGAGGTGGCGTTTCGCATGAACCTCGTGACCCTGGAGCGAAGGTCCGGGGGAGAGGCCGTGATCACCACGCACAGCGCAGGGGACATCACCACCGAGGAGGGCCGGGCCCTGGTGGAGGCCCTCCGCGGGGAACTGGAGGACGACGGCATCGCCCTGCACGCCGGCGTCGCCTTTCGGCACCTCCTGGTCTGGAGGGACGGCCCCCAGGACGCGCAGACCATCCCGCCCCACGACGTGCTGGAGCAGGACATGGCCTCCTACCTGGCCACGGCCGATCGGGATCCCGTGGTGGACCTGATCCGGCGTTCCTGGGGCCTCCTGGAATCGCACCCCGTGAACGAGGCGCGGCGCAGGAAGGGCCTGAGCCCCGCCACGTCCATCTGGCTGTGGGGGCAGGGAAGGCCGCCGGCCATGCCCTCCTTCGAATCCCGCTACGGCCTGCGCGGCGGCGTGATCTCCGCAGTGGACCTGATCAAGGGGATGGGGATCTACGCGGGGTTTCGACCCATCCCCGTGGAAGGCGCCACCGGCTTCCTGGACACCAACTACGAGGGCAAGGTCCGGGAGGCCCTGCGCGGGCTGGAAAGCGAGGACCTGATCTTCCTCCACGTGGAGGCACCGGACGAGGCGGGCCACAGCGGACACGCCGGCACCAAGGTGACGGCCATCGAGCGGTTCGACGCCCGGATCGTGGGACCCATGCTGGACGGGCTCGAAGCCCTGGGAGTGGATTACCGCGTCCTGGTGGTGAGCGATCACTACACGCCCATCGTCCGGAGAACCCACACCCCGGAGCCTGCACCCTTTGCCTGGGCCCGCAAGCGCGAGCTGTCCGAACCGCATCCGGGCAGGGCTTTCACCGAAGCCGAGGCGGAACGGAGCGGGCTGCTCGTGGATCCCGGCCACGGCATCATGGAGGCATTCGCCGGCGGGGCCTGATGCGGCGCGGCGTCCTTGCCGTTGCGAGCCGGACCCCCCGGGCGAGAAAGATCCGGTCGGGAACGAACGGCGATGCCGGGTTGACAGGACCCCGATTTTCCCATATAAAGCCTGCGGCTCGACGGAAAGATCTTTCGGCCGCGAACGCGGGCCGCCTCTGAAACATCGGACACCCGCACCGGCCGTCCTTGCGCCGAAACCACATCCACATCAACCGGGGCGCGATCGCCTGGCGCTCAACCCATGGAGAAGGAGAGGGACATGAACATTCTATTCTTCGGACCGAACGGCAGCGGCAAGGGTACCCAGGGTGCCATCGTGAAAAAGGAGTTCAACATCCCCCACATCGAGACCGGTGTCATCTTCAGGGAGAACATCTCCCAGGGCACGGAGCTGGGCATGGAAGCCAAGGGTTACATCGACCGGGGGGAGCTGGTGCCCGACAGCATCACCATCCCCATGATCCTCGACCGCCTGAAGCAGGACGACTGCGCCGGCGGATGGCTCCTGGACGGATTTCCCCGGAACCTGACCCAGGCCCAGGAGCTGGACAAGGCGCTGAAAAACGAGGGCATGACGCTGGACATCGTCATTGAGATGGTCCTCCCCCGCGAGGTCGCCAAAGGCCGGATCATGGGCCGTCGCCTCTGCGTGAACGACAACAACCACCCCAACAACGTCAACATCGACGCCATCAAGCCCGTCGACGGCAAGTGCCGCGTCTGCGGGGGAGAGCTCAAGACCCGCTCGGACGACCAGGACGAAGCCGCCATCGACAAGCGTCACAACATCTACTACGACACGGAGACCGGGACCATGGCCGCCGTGAACTACTTCAAGTCCCTCTCCGAAAAGGGCGGCGGTCAGCCCAGGATCATCGAGCTGGACGGTCGTCCGGGAGTCAAGGAGGTCTCGGACGAGCTGATGAGCAAGCTCAAAGCAGACCTTCGATAGGGGAATCGCAAAGGCCGCGGGAGGCCGGAGGGAAAACGAGCCGGCTCCCCTCTGGACCTCCTCGCAGTCTTCCCGTGGACGGTTCTCTCTCCCGCGCCGGTCTCCTCCGGCCTCCAACCTCGATCGAGGATCGGTTCTTCCTATCCACACCCCCGCAAATGCGGTATGCTTCGGTCCGTTGAGCGCTGTATCCCTCCCTTTCAAAGCGAGAGCATCCGGCAGATCGTGCCGCTCCATCGGGTATTGGCCCATGAACGCGACGGGACGTCACCGGTTCGGACTCAAGGCCAGGATCCTGGCGATCGTCCTGGGTCTGCCCTTTCTCTGCATCTGCCTTTTCAGCGTGATTCTTTACGTAGGCATGCTCAACCTGAGGAGCATGGTGGGCGAGAGCATGACGTCGGTCGGTCGGGAGGTGGCCGAGCGAAGCAAGGAAGAGCTTCGCGAGCAGGCCCAGGAACACCTCCTTCGGCTCGCCTCCGACAAAGCGGCCTTCACGAATCACCTTCTGGGCAGGGTCCTGGAGGAGGTGTCGGGTCTTTGCAGCCGGGCGAAGGATGTGTGTGACGGGAAGACCCCCGATGCTTGGCCCGTCGAAAACCCGGGCTATGCGTTGGCCCCGGGACTCGACGAGAAGGAGGTGCAGCAGGAGATCCGGCTTTCGGAACGGCTGGTCTCCACGTTTCCTCCCGTGTTTTTCGAGGACAGCAACCTGGCCTTTCTGTACGTCGCAACGCAAGGGGGCGTGTTCCGCATCTACCCCTGGAACGAGAGCATGGAGCTCACCTATGAGGCGAGGACCGAGCCGTGGTACCGGGGGGCCTTCACCTCGGGCGGGGCCCACTGGTCCAGGGTGTTCGTCTACTCGGGCGAGGAAGACCTGATGATCACCTGTTCCAGGTCCTTCTCCGACTCCACCGGCGCCCCCCGGGGCGTGATCGGGGCGGACGTGTCCCTCGAGTCGGTCACGGACGAGATCTCCAACACCCGGGCCGGGGAACTCGGATATCTCGTCCTGATCGACCGCCGCGGCAACGTGATCGCGAGGCCGGACATGGACCCCCAAGACAGACGGTGGGACGCTTCCTGCAGCCTGGAGAACCTCTTCCTGAGCGAGGACGAGAAGCTTCGCGGCATCGCCCAGGAGATGGCCGGCGGGGGGAAGGGGATCCGGATCTACGGAGCCCCGCCGAATGAAAAGTACGTGGCCTTCGCGCCGGTTCCCACCACGAAGTGGAGCCTCGGGGTGTTCATGCCGATCCAGGAGATCGTCTCTCCCATCGAGCGAAGCGTCGAGAGGATCGACGGTCTTACGAGGCAGAGACTGGATCGGATCGCCGGCCTCGTCAATGAGGAGCAGATCCGGTTCGGCCTCCTGTTCCTCACCATGATCGTCATCATCGTGTTCTTCGGGCTGAGGCTGGCCAACAAGATCACTCAGCCCGTCCTCACCCTTGCCCGGGGAGCCCGCAGGATCGGCGGGGGCGACCTGGCCCACCGGCTGGAGGTGAGGACCGGCGACGAAATCGAGGAGCTCGCCGACTCCTTCAACCGGATGGCCGCGAACCTGGAGGCCTATCTCGAGAGAACGAACCGGGACACGGCGAAGCGGGAGCGTCTCGAGCAGGCCCAGCTCATGGCGAGCGGGGTGCAGGAGATGTTCGGCGGCGGGTCGTCCTACGACTGGCTGCTTCCCCACATGGAAGAGGAGACCTTCCGTGCCGGCGAATCCCTGTTCCGAAAGGGGGATCGATCGGACAAGCTGTACTACATCCACGAAGGATCGGTGATGCTCGAGGAGATCGGCAAGCGGGTGCCCCCCGGGAACGTGCTCGGGGAGATGGGCGTGTTCCGGCCGTCGAGGGAACGCTCCCTCTCCGCCGTCTGCGAGACCGATCTCCGGCTCGCCGGCATCACCCACGAAAGGCTCTTCGACCTCTACTCCAGGGATGCGACCGTGGGCTTTCACCTGATCCAGATGATCACCCAGCGCTACGTGGACAGCCTCCGCGAGGAGACCCGGGAACGGGAGCGGATGGAGAGCGAGCTCCGGATCGCCCGGGACATCCAGACCAGCACCCTTCCAGGCGGGTTTCCGGCCTTTCCGGATCGTTCCGAGTTCGATGTCTACGCCACCATGGAACCGGCCAAGGACGTGGGAGGGGACCTGTACGATTTCTTTCTCATCGATCCGGAACGCTTCTGCTTTCTGATCGGGGACGTGGCCGGCAAGGGCGTGCCCGCCGCCCTGTTCATGATGACCACCAAAATGCTGCTCAAGGCGGCCCTCCAGAGACGCTCCGCACTGGGAGACGTCCTCCAGGAGGTGAACCGGATCATCGCCTCGGACAACACGTCCTCCATGTTCATCACCCTGTTCTGCGCCGTCCTGGACACCCGCACCGGGGAGGTGGAGTTCGGAAACGCCGGCCACAACCCCCCTCTTCATGCCTCCCGAGGCGGATCGTTCCGCTTCCTGAGCCTCAGGCCCAACTTCGTTCTCGGGGGCATGGAGGAGATCACTTTCGTGTGCGAGCGGATTCGCCTGGAGCCGGGGGACGTCCTGTTCCTCTACACCGACGGGGTGACCGAGGCGATGAACGGAAGAGGAAATCTCTACTCGGAATCCCGGCTCCGGCAAACCCTCTCGACGCTCCCCGCGGAGTCCCTCCAGGGCTTCATCGAAGGGGTCCGCAGGGACGTCAGGCTCTTCGCCGCGGGGGAGGCGCCGAGTGACGATCTCACCATGCTGGCCGTGAAATTCAACGGAAGAAGAGGTCGTCCTTGACTCGAAGCAAAGCGGATATATGGTTTCAGAATAGGATGTTTGCTTCGGACGGGTCCGGCCTGCTTCATTTTGTGCCCCCCACCTCCTGCTCTGCGCCGGACCTCGCCGCCGCAGCCGTCTCGAGGGCGCCGGCCCTTTTGCCGGGACACATCAACCCCGGTTGTCTCGATCGGAGATTTCCATGCGCATTCTGCTCATATACCCCGAGTACCCGGACACGTTCTGGAGCTTCAAGCATGCCATCAAGTTCATCCACAAGAAGGCCGCCCACCCTCCTCTGGGTCTCCTGACCATTGGGGCCATGCTGCCGGAGGAGTGGCCGAAACGCCTCGTGGACATGAACGTGACCAAGCTCACCCAAGCGGACCTGGACTGGGCGGACTGCGCCTTTGTCAGCGGTATGGTGATCCAGAGGCAGTCGGCCCGGAGCGTGATCCATCGCTGCAGGAATGCCGGGTTGACGGTCGTGGCCGGCGGGCCGCTCTTCACCAGCGAGCACGAGCAGTTCGAGGAGGTGGACCACTTCGTGCTGAACGAGGCCGAGCTCACCCTGCCGCCGTTCCTCCGGGATTTCGAGCAGGGAGCGGCCGGGCGGGTCTACGAGTCGAGCGAGTTCGCGGACGTGGAGCAGACCCCCGTTCCCCTGTGGGAGCTGGCGCTCATCAAGAAGTACGCTGGCATGAGCATCCAGTTCTCCAGGGGGTGTCCCTTCAACTGTGAGTTCTGCAACGTGACGGCGCTCTTCGGGCACAAGACCCGCGTCAAGACGGCGGACCAGATCATCCGCGAGCTGGATCGCCTCTATGCGCTGGGATGGCGAAGCAACGTCTTTTTCGTGGACGACAACTTCATCGGAAACAAACGCTATCTCAAGGAGACCCTGCTGCCGGAGCTCATTGCGTGGCGGAAAGGAAAGCGGGGCATCCCGTTCAACACGGAGGCCTCGGTGAACCTGGCCGACGACGAAGAGCTGATGGAGATGATGGTGGAGGCCGGGTTCGACTCCGTTTTCGTCGGCATCGAAACGCCGGACGAGGAGAGCCTGGCGGAGTGCAACAAGCGGCAGAACAGGAACCGCGACCTCGTGGAGAGCGTCCGCCGCATACAGCGGGCCGGGCTTCAGGTGCAGGGAGGGTTCATCGTCGGGTTCGACCATGACGGCCCCTCCATCTTTCAGCGACAGATCGATTTCATCCAGAAGAGCGGGATCGTCACGGCCATGGTCGGCATGCTTCAGGCCCCTCCGGGCACCCGGCTGTATGAACGAATGAAGCAGGAAGGGAGGCTCCTCGGAGCCATATCCGGGGACATCGACGGGACCACGAACATCGTTCCCCGCATGGGGCTGGACCGGCTGATGGAGGGCTACCAGGCCATCCTGGGCCACATCTACTCACCCAAGTACTACTACCGCCGGGTGAAGCTCTTCCTGCAGGAGTACGAGATGCCCAAGGCTCAGCCCGCACTGGATTTTCAGCGCTTTCTGGCGCTCTTCCGGTCCAGCTTCCGCCTGGGGATCCTGGGCAGGGAGCGGTTCCAGTACTGGCGGCTCCTCGCGTGGACCGCCTGTTATCGGCGCAAGCTGCTGCCCCTGGCCATCACCCTGACCATCTACGGCCACCACTTCAGAAAGACCTGCTGCCTGAGGCATGCCGGGCCCGGAGCCCAAGCAATCAAGAAATAGAGGGCGGTGCGTGCGGAACCGGCAACTGGATAGGAAATCAAGGCCTCTCCTGGGAGATGGGGCCGACCCTTCCCGCCCTTGTCGGGACTCCTTCAAGGGATCCATCGGTTCATGCCGGCCCATGGGCTCCTGCGTGGCCTTCACCGGAACCGTGGGCGGGGTCTTCGGCCCGGTGCTGTCAGACGTTGTCTTGGATATCACACGCAGTTACCATCTGATCTTCCTGGTTCTGGTGGGATTGGCCTCCATCAGCTTCATGCTCACCCTGCCGGTAAGACCGGGCACCTCCAACAAGGCAATGCCCTAAGCAAAGCGAAGAACGCTTTCAACGGATTCACGTTCGCTCCGGAACAGGCTGCCCGGTGCAGACGGATGCGGATATCCGACGGCGATTCCGATAACCACTTTCTTTT
>CAYUBQ010000051.1:0-28561 GCA_964443135.1 uncultured Desulfobacterales bacterium
AGAAGAAGGCGGACCCCACCAGGAGGCACGCCTGGAGCCCGAGGCGGATCAGGATATGGGTCTCGGCCAGCCGCGAGGCGTCGAAGGCGAAGTACTGAAGCAGGGATGCGATCGGTTCCGGCACGGTTCGTCCTTCCGGGGGACCCGGTCCCAGGTCGACCGAAGGGTCCGGCAACGGGCTCCTTTGGGGTCGGATTGAGCTCCGAGTGTTTCCTTCCCGACAGGGTATCATCGCCTGGATCCCGCACCATACCCGCCAGCCTGTATTGTGGGCCGGTGGAGCCCCCGTTTTCCCCCGGGCGGCACAGGGGGAAGGCCACGTTTTGTGAATGGATACACAAGGTTTCCATTGACAGTCTCGAGCGACCCCGTCTATACATGAACCATGGTCTGGAGGGCGTGTGATCCTCTTGCTGGAGAGGGAGGGCGCGAAGCCCGGGACCGGCCGGGCCGCATCCGATGCGGCCGCGGCCATGGAAAAACGGAATGATGTTGGGGTGGCGCCGCCTGGATCACCACTCGGTTGTGACCGGGACGGCCGGAAAGCCTTTGCACGCACTCGCCGGTGTCCATCGGCGGAATGCGCATCCCGCGCGAGCAGCGGAGCTTTCGGTCGGTCGACTCGTGAACCAGGTTCTTCGGTGACCCGAAGGACCTGTTTTTTTGTCGGGAATCCTCAGCGGCGGAACGGTTTCCACACAAAGGAGGGTGGTTCAATGGCACGAAAGAAGGTGACGCTTGCGGAGCTGCAGGGCAAGAAGGAGGCCGGGGAGAAGATCACCATGATGACCGCGTACGACTACCCCGGGGCGCAGCTCGTGGACCAGGCCGGGATCGACACGGTCCTGGTGGGTGATTCCCTGGGGATGGTGGTCCTGGGGTACGACTCCACGGTCCCCGTGACCGTGGACGAGATGATCCACCACTGCAAGGCCGTTCGCCGGGGAACGGAGGGCGCCTTCATCATCGGCGACCTGCCCTTCATGTCCTACCACGTGAGCGTGGAGCAGGCCGTGGAGAACGCCGGCCGCTTCGTCAAGGAGGCCGGGTGCGACGCGGTCAAGCTCGAGGGAGGCTCGGAGATGGCACCGGTGGTCGAGGCCGTGGTCCGGGCCGGCATCCCGGTCTGCGCCCACATCGGCCTCACGCCCCAGACCGCCACCATGCTGGGCGGGTTCCGCGTGCAGGGAAAGGATGCGGAGAGCGGCCGCACCATGGTCCGGTCCGCAAAGGACCTGGAGGAGGCGGGCGCGTTCATGATCGTCATGGAGTGCATCCCCGACCTCCTCGCGGCGCGGATCACCCGGGAGCTCCGCATCCCCACCATCGGGATCGGCGCCGGCATCGACTGCGACGGACAGGTCCTGGTCTACCACGACCTGGTGGGCCTCTTCGAACGGTTCACCCCCAAGTTCGTCAAGCGGTACACCAACCTGGCCCCGCTGATCCGGGACGCGCTCGTGCAGTACAAGACCGAGGTCGAGCAGGGTGTGTTTCCCGGGCCCGAGCACACCTTCGCCATGAAGCCCGAGGAGGCGGAGAAGATTTGACGGGGGGATGACGCGTATGGATTTCCTGGTGGTGGGTCCCGGCGCCATGGGGTGCCTGTTCGCGGCCGGGCTGGGACGGGCCGGGCTGGACGTGCGGCTGCTGGATCACCGGCCGGATCGGGCCGCCGAGCTCGACCGCCGCGGCATCCGGGTCGAGGAGGAGGACGGCGGGTACGAGGTCCGGATCCCGACGACGACGGGCCCGCTCGACAGCGAACCGGCGTTCGCGCTCGTCTGCGTGAAGTCTCACCAGACCGCCGAGGCCGGAAGGACCATGAGGGATCTCCTGCCGGGGGATCCCGTGGTGGTGACCCTCCAGAACGGGCTGGGGCACATCGAGACGCTGGAGGCGATCTTCGGCGCCGGTCGGGTGCTGGGCGGCGTGACCTCCGAAGGGGCCACGCTCCTGGGGACCGGCCGGATACGCCATGCGGGTCGCGGCGAGACCGTGGTGGGGCCCCGGGAGTCCGCCGGCGGCGCTGCGGATCGGCTGGTGGAGGCGTTCAACCGCGCGGGATTCGAGAGCCGCTCCGTGGCGGAGGTCCGTGACCTCATCTGGGGCAAGCTCCTCGTCAACGTGGGGATCAACGCGCTCACGGCCCTCGTCCGCCTCCACAACGGCCGCCTGCCCGACCTCCCCGGCACGCGGCAGGTCATGGAGCGGGCCGTGGCCGAGGCCGAGGCCGTGGCCTCGGCCCGCGGGGTCCGCCTGCCCTACCCGGACCCCCTGGCCCGGGTGATCGAGGTCTGCCGGGCCACGGCCGGGAACGTGGCCTCCATGCTCCAGGACGTGCTCCGGGAGCGGGTCACCGAGGTGGACTACATCAACGGGGCCATTGTGCGGGAGGGGACGGCCCTCGGCGTCCCGACTCCGGTCAACGAGACCCTCACCTCTCTGGTCCGGGCGGTTCAGGACAGCTACGGGGATCGGGTGACCTGAAAGGGCTCATCCCTCGAAGCAGACCTCGATGGTGAATCCCCCGTTGACCGTGTCGAAGGGAATGGCGATGACGGGGTGGCTCGTGATGTGGGTGATCTGGTGCCCCCTGCCCATGATCACGGAGGGAATGGCCGCCTGGAGGGGGCGCCCCATCTCCTCCAGCGCCTGTCGGGCCTGGCCGGAGATCATGTTGGCGATCTCACCCACCGCATCGCCGATCTCGTCGTTCATGGCGGTCATGGTCTCCCCGAACATCCGGCCCACGATGGCCAGGATGCATCTCTCGGTGAAGCTGACCGATATGGTTCCGCTCACCTCGCCCGTGAGGCCGATGAGCCCGGAGACGTCTCCCCGGGCGAGCTTCTCCTTCTTGAGAAAGGGCTTGCCGGCCTTGACCTCGGTGTGGGCCATGGTCTTCAGGACGTGAAGCGTGGCGGTGACGAACGGGTTGATGTACTGGACGTCCATGGACTCCCTCGAAAGCCGGTGCGATCCCCGTCAGGGGTCGACGAAAAGGTTGAGCGTTTCACGTTTTCAGAGGAGAGAGCCGGAGCCTCCACTCCTTGCCGTCCCCGGGCTCGTCGTAGTGGGTCTCCTTGATCCGAACGGACTTGTGGGCCTCGGGCAGGGTCAGGGAGGTGTGCCTGCCCTTGATGACGGTGTAGGGAAAGATGGGCCCGGACACCTTGACGACCGGGACGGGCGCCTCTGACCTCGACCATTCGTTGAGGTGCTCGATCTCCTCGGCCAGGGTCTCGGCCTCGCTCTCCAGCGTCTTCATCTCCTGTTTCCGGGCGGCGATTTTCTCGTCGACGGCGTCTTCCCGGGCGAAAAACGACTCCAGGGTCTCCTCCCGCTCCTTCATCTGGCTTTCCAGGGTGGCGACGGCCCGGTGGATCTTCTCCAGGAGGCCCTCGTCTCCGCTCTTTCGGGCCGCATCGATCTTCTCCTCGATCTGCCGCTTCTTCACGTTGGCCGCATCCTGCTGCTGCGCCACCTCCCCCAGCTCGAGGGCGATCTGCTGCTTCTGCCTGTCCAGATCGTCCAGGATCTCCTGGAGATTGTTCCGGGCCTCCTGGAGCCGGTCGATCCGCTCCTGGAGCTCCTGGATTTCGTTCTTGACCCGGTCGTCCGTGCCCACCACCAGGAGGCAGGGGTTGGAGGTCCGGGAGCCCACCTGGGCCGCCTCCACGCCTTTCTTGGCGGACACCCTGGACGAGAACACCGGGCCTCTTTTGACGATGAACGCGCCGCTGGTCTCCACCTTCGCGTCGATGGCCTCCTTCTCCAGGACCACGTCCCCGAAGGCTCGGACGAAGCTCTTGTGGACGTAGCGGGCCCTCAGGTTCCCCCCGGCCCGGATGGAGCCGCCGATGATGCCGCCGGTGACCACCACGTCTCCACGGACGTCGATCTCCGCGCCCATGATCTCGTTGGCCGTGAGGCTCCCGCCGCGGACTCGGAATCCCTTCTGGATCGTCCCGGCCACCTGGATGTCCCCCTCGAACTCCACGTGCCCGCACTTGAGGTCCACGTCGCCCGGGATCTTGTGCTCGGGAAAGACGAACACCTTTCCGTCGGCGCTGATCTCGGGGCGGCCGGGAATCTCCGCAAGGAGCCGGAGGCCGTCCTCTGAAAGGACCGTTCCCCGCCCCTTTCGCAGCTTGGGGCCTCTCGTTTTGGGCGGTGCCATGGGACGGCCGCTCACGTCCGTGCCGGGCACGCCCTCTTCCGGGGGAATGCGCTCGGCCAGGAGGTCCCCCTCGGCGACCTGGGGGATGTCTCCCCGGTCCTTGAAGTCGATGCCCCCTCCCTCCTTGATGGTTCCGACCTTCAACGGGTCCGTGTCGAAGTGGTACCGGATCTCGGCGTCGCGTCCGGGCATGGGGGGCGTCCCCCGCGCCACCACGAAGGCGTGCCCGGCACAGGCTCCCTCGCGGAGGAAGGCCTCGAGCTCCGGGACCGTCAACAGTCCGTGGACGATCTCCCTGCTTTGGAGGAAGGCCTTGAGGTTCGCAGCCGAGACGCTGTCGGGGACGGGGCCGTTCGGCGTGATCGACGCGGAGAGGTCGTCCGGCGAGACGGCGACCTGGAAGAGCTCGTCGCAGGGGCCGGTTTCCCCGGCGGCGACGGCCGGCTCCGGGGGGGAGGGCTCGACCGCGCCCCGCGGGGAGGTGTGATCCGGTTCGGTCTCACCCGAAACCATGCGCTTCTGCCGCTCGAGCACGGCGTCCCGGTGGTCCGCTTCCATCCTGCCTCGATCGACGAGGATCTCTCCGACGAGCCGGACGCTCCGGTCTTTCTTGAAGAGACGTTCCTGCTCCCGGAGGGCCTCTTCCACGTCCTCCTTTTCGGCGAACCCGTTCCGGACGCTGATCTCCCCGAACTGGCGGTCCAGCTTGCGCACCTCCACGATCATCTGGACGGAGAGCAGGAAGTCCAGCTGCTTCTGGGTGATCAGGCCCCGCCGCACGAGGAGGGAACCGAGCATGGACCGTTTGCCCTGGCTTTTCTCTTCCTGCTGGAGCGCTACGACCTCCTTGAGCCGGTCCTCCTCCAGGAAGCGGTGCTTCACGGCCAGCCTGCCCAGCACGAGGCCGGCATCGTCCGCGGCAACGGCCTCGGGCGGATCCGCAGGCGCCGGGGTGCCGGCCTGCACGGACCCCGCCCCGGGCGTGGGGAGGAGGGAGAAGGTCGTGCCGCAACCCTTGCAGGTGAGCTGCCTGCCCCGGCAGTCCCCGGGCACACGATAGGTGTGCTCGCAGGCGGGACAGCCCGCATTGAAGGTGCTGTGCTCATCCGAACGGGTCATGTTCCATTCCAGTGGCTCGGCCGAAGCCGGTCGGTTGCGGGACGGATTCGTGGCGCGCGCGGGCAATTCGCTGACGGTGGCCCCCGCGCCGGGCTTTCCCCTGCTCGGGGCGGTTCAGGCGGATGGGAATCGGATGTCCCGCAATATCCATGGGTTCGAGAGAAAGGGCGGAGAGTCGGCCCGGTCCGGCACGCCCCTGTTTCCCATCGTGCCGCCTCGGTATTCTGCAAAAAACATACCTGCCAAAAGCGTTTTCATTTCCAAGAGTTGGAAAACGGCGGGGCGAAACCCTTGTGAAGCATTTCTTTTGACAGCTCCGGCCCGTCTGTGCTAAACGATGGCGTCCCGTCAATACCTACACTTGGAGGTCCCTCATGTTCGAAATACTGAAACGCCAGGAGATGGCCGACGGCACGGTCGTCCTGAACGAGATCGCGGCGCCGAAGATCGCCGCCAAGGCGAAGCCCGGGCAGTTCGTCATCCTGAAGGTCGGTGAAACGGGCGAGCGCATCCCGTTGACCATGGCGGATACGGATCCGAAGAAAGGCACCATAACCATCATCTACCAGGTCGTGGGGAAGTCCACGGCGCTGTTCAAGTCCCTGGCGGTCGGGGAGAAGTTCCAGGACATCATCGGTCCGCTCGGGCAGGCCACCCACCTCGAGAAGCTCGGCAAGGTGGTCTGCGTGGGCGGCGGAACCGGCGTCGCGGTGGTGCACCCGATCACCCGGGGGCTCAAGGAGCTGGGAAACCACGTCTACGCCGTCATCGGGGCCCGGAACAAGGATCTCCTGATCATGGAGGACAAGATGAAGGCCGCGAGCCACGATCTCCGGGTCTGTACGGACGACGGCTCCTACGGCCACCACGGCTTTGTCACCGACGTCCTCCGGGAGATCCTGGAGAAGGAGGACATCAAGCTCGTGGTGGGAATCGGACCGGTTCCCATGATGAAGTTCCTCTGCAAGCTCACCGGGGAGTACGGGGTCAAGACCCTCGTCAGCCTCAACGCCATCATGGTGGACGGGACGGGCATGTGCGGGTGCTGCCGGGTCACGGTGGGCGATGAGACCCGGTTCGCCTGCGTGGACGGTCCCGAGTTCGACGGGCACAAGGTCGACTTCGAAGAGCTGGCGCAGCGTCTCGATGCCTACAAGGAGCAGGAGCAGCGCGCCTACGACAGATACCTGGAGGAGTGCAAGGCGGCGGGTTAGAGCGCCCCGGAAAAACGAGGTGACGGAGGACATCATGGCGGAAAAGCCCAAGAAGGAAAAGATCCCCAGGCAGAAGATGCCTGAACAGAAACCGGAAGTCCGCAGGCGGAACTTCGAGGAGGTTCCCCTCGGCTTCGACGAGGAGACGGCCGTTCGAGAGGCGGAGCGTTGCCTCCAGTGCAAGAAGCCCACCTGCATGGACGGCTGCCCGGTCTCCGTGGACATCCCGGCGTTCATCCAGCTGATCAAGGAGGGCGAGTTCACCAAGTCCATCCGCAGCGTCTGGGAGCGCAACAGCCTCCCGGCCGTCTGCGGCCGCGTCTGCCCCCAGGAGAGCCAGTGCGAGGGCGTGTGCATCCTGGGCAAGAAGGACGATCCCGTGGCCATCGGGGCCCTGGAGCGGTTCGTGGCCGACCGGGAGCGGAACCAGGGTACGGGCGAGCTGCCCCCCAAGGCCGCCCCCACGGGCAAGCGCGTGGCCGTGGTGGGATGCGGGCCCTCCGGCCTGACCGTGGCCGGCGACCTCATCCTCAAGGGGCACGACGTGACCATCTTCGAGGCCTTTCACAAGCCGGGCGGGGTGCTGGTCTACGGCATTCCCGAGTTCCGGCTTCCCAAGGAGATCGTCTACTCCGAGGTGAACTTCCTGGAGCGGCTGGGCGTCAAGGTGGAGTGCAACGTGGTGGTGGGCCGCACCGTCAGCGTGGACGAGCTCATGGAGGAGGAAGGCTTCGACGCGGTCTACGTGGGGGTGGGGGCGGGGCTTCCCCGGTTCCTGAACATCCCGGGCGAGAACCTCATCAACGTCTACTCGGCCAACGAGTATCTGACCCGGGCCAATCTCATGAAGGCCTACCTCTTCCCCGAGTACGATACCCCCATCGCGGTGGGGAAGAACGTGGCGGTCTTCGGCGCGGGAAACGTGGCCATGGACGCGGCGCGGACCGCCATGCGGCTGGGCGCGGACAAGGTGCGGATCATCTACCGCCGCTCGCGGGAGGAGATGCCCGCTCGGGCCGAGGAGATCCACCACGCGGAGGAGGAGGGAATCGAGTTCCACCTCCTCACCGCCCCCACCCGCTTCCTGGGGGACAACCGGGGCTGGATCAACGGCATCGAGTGCCTCGAGATGGAGCTGGGCGAACCCGACGACTCGGGCCGGAGACGGCCGGTGCCCAAGGAGGGATCCAAGTTCCAGCTCGAATGCGACCTGGCCGTGATCGCCGTGGGCGCCGCGGCCAACCCCCTGCTCACCCAGTCCACCGAGGCGCTGCAGCTCAACAACTGGGGCTACATCGTTGCGGACCCCGACACCGGCAAGACCACCAAGCCGGGCGTCTGGGCCGGGGGGGACATCGTGACCGGACAGGCCACGGTCATCCTGGCCATGGGTGCGGGCCGCCAGGCCTCGGACTCCATCCACAACTACCTGACCTGGGGCTGGTAGGCCGCAGAACAAAGGGGTCAGGTCCCGTTGACAATGGGGTCAGGTCTTGAATTTTGACGTTTTGATTTTCAAAACGTCAAAATTCAAGACCTGACCCCATTGTCCCCTCAGCTTCGGAACACCTTCTCCCGGTAGTAGGCCAGCTCCTGGATGGACTCGTGGATGTCGCTCATGGCGAGGTGGGCTTTGCTCTTGGGATAGCCGGGCAGCTCCGGGTACCAGCGCTGAACGAGCTCCTTGACGCTGCTCACATCGATGTTGCGGTAGTGCAGGAACCTCTCGAGCTCGGGCATGTGCCCGATCAGGAACCGCCGGTCCTGCCAGACCGAGTTGCCGCAGAGCGGCGACGATCCGGGCTCGCAGAGGGGGCGCAGGAACGCGAGGGTTTCCCGTTCGGCCGAGCGGGTGTCGTGAGGGGAGGCCAGGGCCCGGTCCAGGAGTCCGGAGGCCTGGTGGTGGGTGCGGCTCCACTCCTCCATGGCCTCCATGACGTCCGGAGGATGGTGGATGGCCAGGTTGGGGCCTTCGGCCAGGATGCGAAGGTCGCTGTCCGTGACCAGGGTGGCGATCTCCAGGACGCCCCCCCTTTCCGGGTCCAGGCCCGTCATCTCCAGATCGATCCAGATCAGCCGTTCGCTCACGTCCGTCGCCCGTTCCCTTTCCCTTCCTCGATCATGCCCCGCCGCGGCACGGAGAGACCGGCAACCGCTCCGATCAGGGGGATCGAACCTCGATCACCATGCCTTTCGGGGTTTCCCGGATGGTAGCCGCCGGGGACGTCGCCCCCTCCCGCAGGTCCAGGACCAGCCGGAGCTTTCCGGGATGATACCCGATTCGAACCCGTTCCACCAGGGCGCTTTCGAGACGCCGGGCGTGGAACCGGGGCCGCCGCCAGCGGCCCGGGATGTCGACCACCAGCCGGGGCGGGCCGCCCATGAAGAACTGGGCGTGTCGTGTGATGGGACCGTCCGCGACCACCTCCAGCCTCAGGCCGTCCTCGCCGGTTCGGGCCTCGACGGCCTCGAGGGCGCGGAGGGGCCCCCCTTCGTCACCGGCGGCCGGCGGCGTTCCGCCGCGGGCCTTTGTTTCGGCGGTCGGTCCGGCGGCGGGCGGGCGCTCCGTCCCGGCCGGGAGCCAGACCCGATAGCTCTGGACCTCCCCGGGCGCGTGAAAGGCCAGGGTGCGGATCTCGCCCCGCAGGAGGCCTTCGGCGGTCTCGTCGATGTAGCGGGCGTCGCCGTCCACGGGAACGCCGCCCGAGCCGAAGAAGTCGATGCAGACCTTGAAGCAGGGCCGGCCTCTGCGGTGCTCCGGCGTGTGGAGCGGGCCGGTCATCCGCTTCGCCTGGACCGTCACGGTGACGCGGCGTCCGTAGCGGTCCTCCTCCTCCTGGACAGCCAGGAGGCGCAGGCAGCCGTTGCCTCCCAGGCCCGGTTCCTCGTCCCGGCCGGTCCCGGACCCGAGCTTTCTCCGGACCGCCTGTCGGAGCTCGTCCGGGTCGACACGGATCTCCACGGTCTCGCAGACGGCCGCGTCGCTCTCCTCGTGCTCCAGGACCCGCACCTCATCGAGGTGGCCGGAGCGAAGCATCTGAAGGATGTCCCCCGCCAGCCCCGCAGGAGCCTGGGCCGGGAGTTCGTCCAGGACGCCGGTGGCCCGGATCGCGTGCCGGATCGCGGCGGTCCGCGCCAGGAGCCTGGCCGCCCGGAGATCGTTCTCCTCCAGGGAGATGCAGGCGTGACCCTGAAAGGGGCGCTCGGCCGCGGAGAGCCCCGGCGGAAAGAGCAGCAGGAGAAGCGCAATGCCCAGCGTTCGGCCCATGAAGGGTCCCCCGTGTGTGTGTCTTGCCGCTGCGGTCGGGAACGGGCGTCGATCCCACGGGGAGTGAGCATCCCCCAAAGCCCCCCGCTTCGTCAAGGGCCTTTCTTCCCTCACAAAGGCGCCGAGCCGGCGAAAAGGGACGCAACAGCGGGGTCGATGACCGCGGATGCCGAGGGAGGTTCAGGCGCCCGGCGATCGCGGAAGGAGGGGGTTCCCTCAAGGGCTTCGCGGCACTGTATGATTATGGTTTGATTTTTGTTTGAAAACGGTGATAACATCCAACTCTGTCTTCCATCGGCCCAAGTACGCGATACTTCTCAAGGACAGTCGGAAAGCCATGACGCGGAACAAGAAGATTCGAATTGCGATCGTCGGGGTTGGAAACTGTGCCACATCACTTCTTCAGGGGATCGATTACTACAGCGAGTACAAGGATCGGGACGGACACCTCGGGCTGATGCACTACGACCTGGGGGGGTATCTCCCGGGGGACATCGAGGTGGCGGCCGCGTTCGACGTGGACGAACGTAAGGTGGGCAAGCGGGTGGACCTGGCCGTCAACGCTCACCCGAACTGCGCCTATACCATCCGGAAGCGCATCGCCCGGAGCGGGGCCGTCGTGCAGATGGGACCCGTTCTGGACGGGGTCGCCGATCACATGAACTCCTACCCCCGGGAGCGGACCTTCGCTCCGGCCCGAAAGGAGCCCGTGGACGTGGTCCAGGCCCTGCAGGACGCCGGCGTGCAGATCCTGCTGAACTACCTCCCGGTGGGCTCCGAGCAGGCGACCCGCTTCTACGCCGACTGCTGCCTGGAGGCGGGCGTCGCCATGATCAACTGCATGCCGGTCTTCATCGTGTCGGACCCCGATTGGGCCCGCCGTTTCGAGGAACGGGGCCTGCCCTGCGTCGGGGACGACGTCAAGAGCCAGATCGGGGCCACCATCGTGCACCGCATGCTCACCCGGCTCTTCACCGAGCGTGGGATCCGCCTGGAACGGACCTACCAGCTCAACACGGGCGGCAACACGGACTTCTTGAACATGCTGAGCCGGGACCGCCTGGAGTCCAAGCGGATCTCCAAGACCGACGCGGTCCAGAGCCAGCTGGACCACCCCCTGCCGGAAGAGAACATCCACATCGGTCCCTCCGACTACGTCGCCTGGCAGAAGGACAACAAGGTCTGCTTCCTGCGGATGGAGGGCCGGGGGTTTGCCGGCGTCCCCATGGATCTGGAGCTGAGGCTCTCGGTGCAGGACTCCCCCAACTCGGGGGGCGTGACCATCGACGCCATCCGCTGCTGCCGCCTGGCCCTGGACCGCGGGACGGCCGGGCCGCTCGAGAGCATCTCCTCCTACACCATGAAGCACCCGCCCGTTCAGTACACGGACGCCAAGGCGCGCGATTTGGTGGAGCGGTTCATCCAGGGCAAGGTCAAGCGCTGAACCCACAGGGGACGTTCTTGCATAATTCGATAACTCGGATGAATCGGGATCTTTCTTTCTCAATCAGGTGCACGGGAGTTATCGAATTATGCAAGAACGTCCCCTAGTTGTCCAGAATCCGCCATGATGCGCCGGTACATCGGGAAGCCCGCCGAGTCCGTCCTCAGGGCGCTGGCCGAGTCCCTGGACCGCCGCGGCGTCTCGCCCGACGCGCTCACCCTCGCCGGGCTCGCGGTCAACGTGGGAGCGGCCTGGGCCTACTACGCGGGGTTCTGGTTCGTCGCGGGGGTCGTGATCCTCTTCGCCGGGCTCTTCGACATGCTCGACGGGGCCGTGGCCCGCGCCGGGGGGCAAGAGTCCGCTCTCGGGGCGTTCACCGACTCGGTGGTCGACCGGTACTCGGACTTCCTGGTCTTTGCCGGTCTCCTGGCCCACTTCGCCTCGAACGGGGACCTGGGGCCCGCCCTCCTCGTCCTGGCCGTGATCCTGGGGGCGTTCATGGTGAGCTACGTCCGGGCCCGCGCGGAGCTCGTGATCCCCAAGTGCGACGTGGGCCTCATGGAACGGCCGGAACGGATCGTCCTCCTGGCGGCGGGCTCGCTCTTCGGGTTTCTGGAGATCGCGCTCTGGGCCCTGGCCGTGCTGACCCACCTGACCGCCTTTCACCGGATCTACCACACGGTGAAGACCGGCCGATCCGCCCCTTCTCCCCCGCTCGACTGATCCACGGCCGCAACGACGGCCCCGGGATTCGTTTGAATCCGGCCGGATTTTTTCCTATCATGGACACCGGGGCCGGCACCTCTCGTGACGGTTCGGTTGCATTCGCCGGTTTTGTGGTTTTCTTTCTCTAAGACGGGCGAGTCGGCAAAGTCCCAATGAATCACCCGAAACCAGGGAGGAGAACCATGGCTCTCAACGGAAAGAAGGTGGCGATTCTGACGGAGGAGATGGTCAACGACCTCGAGTTCTGGATCCCCTACTACCGGCTCAAGGAGGCGGGGGTCGAGGTGACCGTGGTCGGTCCCGAGGCGGGCAAGACCTACACGGGCAAGGGGGGGCTCCCCACCCGTTCCGACGCGGCCGCGGGCGAGATCCAGGCGGAGGCCTTCGACGGGGTGGTGATCCCGGGAGGGTACGCCCCCGACCACATGCGGAGGCACCCGGCCATGGTGCAGTTCGTCCGGGAGCTCTTCGACCGGGGAAAGGTGGTGGCGGCGATCTGCCACGCCGGCTGGATGCTGGCTTCGGCGGAGGTGCTCTCGGGCCGGAAGGTGACCTCGTTCTTCGCCATCAAGGACGACCTGGTGCACGCGGGCGCGGACTGGGTGGACCAGGAGGTGGTGGTGGACGGGAACCTCGTCACCAGCCGCATGCCGGACGACCTGCCCGCCTTCATGAAGGCGATCCTGGAGGGGCTCGAGGGGTCCTGAACGTGAGGCAGCAAGGAGGCTTTCGACCATGACGAACGGGCGTCGAATCACCCGCCGGGAATCCCTGAAGCGGATCGCACGGATCGGCGGCGGGGTCGCCGCGGCCTGGGCGAGCGGGGGCGTGGTGCCGGGAATCGGGAGGGCCGCCTCGAGCGGGTTTCTCGTCGAGGGTGTGGGAGAGACCGAGGGCTACGACGTGAAGGAGCTGGTCCGGAAGGTGTTCGAGGCCGGCGGCGGCATGAAGCGCTTCGTCTCCCGGGGGGACGTGGTGGTGCTCAAGCCCAACCTCTCCTGGGCCAGGCCGCCGGAGATGGCCGCCACCACCAACCCGCACGTACTGGAGGCCGTGGTGGAGCTCTGCCGGGATGCGGGCGCCGGGAAGGTTCGCATCGTGGACCACACCATTCACGACGCCCGCCGCTGCTTCGCCCTGAGCGGCGCGGGACGGGTGGCCGAAAAGACGGGCGCCGACCTGGTGTTTCCCCGCTCCACCCTGATGCGGGAGATGCGGATCCACGGGCACCGCCTGGACGTCTGGCCGGTGTACGTCCCCGTGGTGGAGGCCGATCGGGTGATCAACCTGCCCATCGCCAAGACCCACGGCCTGAGCACCCTGACCCTGGGCATGAAGAACTGGATCGGCGGCGTGGGCGGGAGGCGCCACGCCCTGCACCAGGACATCCACCAGACCGTCGTGGATCTGGCGCAGTTCTTCGAGCCCGAGGTCACGCTCGTGGACGCGATCCGCATCCTGGAGCGGAACGGCCCCGTCGGGGGGAGCCCCAAGGACGTGGCCGTGAAGAACACCCTGATCCTGTCCGACGACCCGGTGGCGGCCGACACCCGGGCGGCCGCGCTCTTCGGCCTCTCCGCGGGCGACGTCGGCGCCATCGGCCTGGCCGAGAAGTGGGGGCTGGGCACCACGGACGTCCCGTCCCTCAACCCCGGGCGGGTGGTCCTGTGAAGGCCCGGCACCTGGTCCGGATCCGGCGCGTCAGTCAGGCGGTCTTCCTCCTCCTCTTCCTCTTTCTCCTGGTGGAGAGCCGTCTTCCCCAGGACGTCTACCAGAACTACTCCCTTGTCTTCACGGAGGAGGTCCCGGAGCTGAGGATCGACCGGCCGGTGGGCTTCTTTTTCCGGCTCGATCCCCTGGTGGTCCTGAGCACCCTCCTCTCCGCGGGGACCCTCGTCCAGGGGGCGTTCTGGGCGGGGATCGTGATCCTGGCGACCCTCTTCTTCGGGAGGTTCTTCTGCGGGTTCGTCTGCCCCTTCGGGACCCTCCACCACCTGGCGGGCCGGATCCGGCCCGCTCTCGAGGGAAAGGAACGGCTTCGGGCGTCCAGGCGGACCCCGGCGAGCCGGTTCAAGTACTTCGTCCTGGCGGCCCTCTTGACGGCGGCCCTCTTCGGGCTCAACGCAGCGGGCTGGATGGATCCCATCGGCTTCCTGTTCCGCTCCGTGAGCCTGGCCGTGGTACCGGGCGTGGGGGAGGCGCTCAAGACGGGGTTCGACGCCCTGGCCCGAAGCGACGTCAAGATCCTCAACCTCATGAGCTACGGCGCCGAGGTGCTGGTGGCCCCGGTCTTCGGGTACGGCCACACCGCCTTTCACACCGCCTGGATCATCGGGCTCCTCTTCCTGGCAGCCCTGTTCCTGAACCGGATCCGCCCGCGGTTCTGGTGCCGCGTCCTCTGTCCCCTGGGGGCCCTCCTGGGGGTGTTCAGCCGCTTCCGGGTCCTGCGCCTCGAGAAGGACGAGGGGGCCTGCACCCACTGCGGCCGCTGCACCTCCGACTGCCAGGGGGCGGCCTCTCCCGAGCCCGGGGAGGCGTGGAACCCGTCCGAGTGTGTGCTCTGCTTCAACTGCTTCCGCGCCTGCCCCGAGGACGCTCTCCGGTTTCGGGTGGGCTGGCAGAGGCCGCGGCTCAACCGGGCCCCGGACATGGGCAGAAGGGCCGTGCTGGGCGGGATCCTGGCGGGCGTCTCCCTGCCCTTCCTGGGCCTCCTGGACCCCCGCGCCACCGGGGTCCCGGACCCCCGCCTCATCCGCCCTCCCGGCTCCGAGCCCGAGCCCGCCTTTCTCGAGCTCTGCCAGCGGTGCGGGCTCTGCATGAAGGTCTGCCCCACCAACGTGATCCAGCCGGCGCTCGGCGAGGCCGGCATGGCCGGGTTCTGGACGCCCCGGCTCGACATGCTCCAGGGCTACTGCGAGTTCACCTGCACGCTCTGCGGCTCGGTCTGCCCCACCGGGGCCATCCGGGAGCTCCGGGTCCGCGAGAAGGTGGAGACCCCCGTCCGCATCGGCTCCGCCTACATGGACCGGGGGCGCTGCCTGCCCTGGTCCGGGAACGGGCCCTGCATCGTGTGCCAGGAGCATTGTCCCACCTCCCCCAAGGCCATCACCCTGCGGGAGGAGACGGTCCCGGCCGCGGCCGGGGAGGGAGCGACCCGGGTCCAGCTCCCCTACATCGACCTGAAGCAGTGCGTGGGCTGCGGCGTCTGCGAGAACAAGTGCCCCGTTCGAGGCCGCCCGGCCGTCCGGGTCATCTCGGCCGGGGAGACCCGGTCCCTGGAGAACCGGATCCTGCTCTGAGCCGGTGACGCCGTTCCGCCTCCTCCCCCTTTGCGGGCATCAAGCGTGCATCATTCCGACGGGCGATCCCGAAAGCGGGACGCTTCCGCTTGAACCCTGGGGGCGAGAATGGTAAAGAGTGGAAAAAATCTTGATTCTGAATACTTTGTTGGTATAATTGTGCTCCATTTACATATAACTTCCTGTCTTTTGTCGTCGGACAGGGAACCCCGTCGGGTCGTTCCCCGGAGACACCACCTGCGGAGAGGCGAAGAGAGACCATGATTCCCCGATACACGCGACCGGAGATGGGGCGGATCTGGACGGACGAGTACCGTTACCGGAAGTGGCTCGAGGTGGAGATCCAGGCGTGCGAGGCCATGGCCGAGGAGCGGTTGATCCCCAGGGAGGCCCTGGAGACGATCAAGGAAAAGGCGGACTTCTCGGTCGAGCGGATCCTGGAGATCGAGGAGGAGACCAAGCACGACGTGATCGCCTTTCTCGCCTGCGTGGCCGAGTGCGTGGGACCGGACAGCCGGTTCATCCACATGGGACTCACCTCGTCCGACGTCCTGGACACGAGCTTCGCGCTCCAGCTCAAGGAGGCCATGACGCTGATCATCGAGGGCGCCCGGGAGCTGGCGTCGGTGCTGAAGGAGCGGGCCCTCGAGCACAAGCACACCGTCATGATCGGCCGGTCCCACGGCATCCACGCCGAGCCGGTCACCTTCGGGCTCAAGCTGGCCCTCTGGTATGCAGAGACCCGACGCAACATCCGGCGCCTCGAGACCGCCCTGGAGGACATCAGCACGGGGAAGCTCTCCGGGGCCGTGGGCACCTTCGCCAACATCTCCCCCGCCGTCGAGGCCCGGGTCTGCGAGCGCCTGGGCCTGCGGCCGGCGGAGATCTCCACCCAGATCGTGCAGCGGGACCGCCACGCGGCCTACTTCTCCGCCCTGGCCGTCCTCGGCGGCACCATGGAGAAGATCGCTGTGGAGATCCGGCACCTCCAGCGGACCGAGGTCCGGGAGGTCCAGGAGCCGTTCGCCAAGGGGCAGAAGGGCTCCTCCGCCATGCCCCACAAGAAGAACCCCATCGGGTGCGAGAACATCTCGGGCCTCGCCCGCCTCCTCCGGACCAACGCCCTCGCCGCCGTGGAGAACATGGCGCTCTGGCACGAGCGGGACATCAGCCACTCCTCGGTGGAACGGGTGATCGCCCCGGACAGCACGATTCTGGCCGACTACATGCTGCACCGGTTGACGGGCATCCTGAGGGGCCTCGTGGTGTACCCCGAGAACATGCAGCACAACCTGGGCCTGCTCAAGGGACTTATCTTCAGCCAGCAGGTGCTCACGCGGCTCTCCGAGCTGGGCATGAAGCGGCTCGACGCCTACGAGGTGGTGCAGCGCAACGCCCTCCAGGTCTGGGACACGGGGCGGGATTTCAAGTCGCTCCTCCTGGACGACCCGGACGTGTGCCGGCATTTGTCGGCCGACGACATCGAGGAGCTCTTCAGCATGGAGTACCACCTCGCCCACGTGGACGAGATCTTCGAGCGCGTCTTCGGCGAGGCGTGATCTCCCCCGACAGGAACCGCGACCGCGCGATGTTGAGGGTGCCTGATGCGATGAAAAGAGAGAGCGTTCACCGCGTATCCATCCCCCGGGTCCTCGTCCGGCTGACCGTGCCGGCGCTCGTCTTCATCCTGCTCTGGATCGGGGCCTCCGAGTCGGAGGCCGGGCGGTCCGGGAAGGCGGACGACGAGGTGCCCGCGGCCCTGATCAGGTGGCCCGGGAACAACTCCCCTTACGCGATCTTCGTGGACAAGGCGGACCAGAAGGTGTACGTCTACCGCACCGACGAGCTGTCGCGGCCCGTGAAGACGTTCCACTGCTCCACCGGGGAGAACACCGGCCCGAAGACCCGCCAGAACGACAAGAGGACGCCCGAGGGGGTCTACTTTTTCACCGACGCCTACGAGGAGCGCGATCTCACCCCCATCTACGGACCCCGGGCGTTTCCGGTGGACTACCCGAACCCGTTGGACCTCGAGGAGGGCAAGGACGGGTACGGCATCTGGTTTCACGGGACGAACAAGCCGCTCAAACCCAACGACACGAACGGCTGCATCGCCCTGGACAACGGAAACATCGACGCGCTGGGTGCGTACATCACGCTCTACGACACGCCCACCGTCATCAGCTCCCGCCTGGAGATGGCGGACCCGGTGGAGCTGAGGAAGGAGCGGGTGGCCCTGGAGCTGCTGATCGAGGGATGGCGGAGCGCCTGGGAGGAGAAGCGCATCGACGACTACCTCTCCTTTTACGGGGACGCCTTTTTCGACAAGCAAAAGGACCGCAGGGCGTGGCGGGAGTACAAGGCGGGGCTCGCGGACAAGTACGAATGGATCGACGTGGAGATCGACAATCTGCGCATTCTCAGGCACAATGGGACGGTCCTGGCCCGGTTCGACCAGCGCTACCGGAGCGATGCGTTCGACAGCCGCGGCGAGAAGCGGCTCTACATCCGAAAGAACAGCAGCGAGTGGAAGATCGTCGGCGAGTACTTCACCGCCGAGAAGGAGCGCACCCGGCTGGCCCGGACGCCCGAGCCGGAACCCGAGCCGGACCCCGCCGGCCTGATCCGCGAGCTCATCGCCCGCTGGGAGCGCGCCTGGGAGGGGCAGGACCTCCAGGCCTACATCGACTGCTATGATCCTTCGTTCCGCTCGAGGGAGATGGACCTGGCGGCCTGGAAACGTCACCGGCAGAAGCTGAACCGGAAGCAGGACCTGGTGCGGGTGGGCATCCTGGCTCTCGACATCCGGGTCCTGGACGAATCCAGGGCCGAGGCCGCCTTCAAGCAGGACTACCGGGCCGACGACTACAGGGACTACGGCCTGAAAGAGCTCCTTCTGGTCAAGAGGGGTGGGACGTGGAAGATCCGGAAAGAGGAGTGGAGGGCCCTGGACAGGGACGCCCCGTAAAGCCCCAGGCCAAAGAGGGATCTTCCAGGCGGTGGACGATCATGGTCATGGGGCGCGTCGGCAAGGTGCGCTCGTTCAAGGTCTCCCCGCGGGTGTTGTTCTGGTCGTTCCTCTTTCTCCTGGTCTACCTGCCCGTCTCCATTCTGGTGGTCAACCGGTGGGTCGAGCTTCGCCGCGAGGTGAAGGTACAACAGCAGGAGATCGATCGCCTCGGGCTCGAGCTGACTCGGGCCGAACGCACGCTGTTCAAGTTTCAGCAGCACGTGACCCTGCTGGAGACCTACATCGACTCCCTGGAGTCCGGCGAGGAGCAACGGGCGGCGGTCCAGGCCACCGATGAGACCGCGGCCCGGGTGGCGGAGGAGCAACCGGAGGCGCCGCAGGAGGAGACCGAGCCCCCCGAAACGGTGGCCCGGGGCCTCGTGGGCGTCGAGCAGATGGCCATCGAACGAGCGGAGGACGCCGTCCAGGTGTCCTTCAACCTGACGAACGTCGCGGAAGGGGAGGAGCCGGTGAGTGGTTACGTCCACATCCTGGCCTCGGGGGAGGAGAACGGGTCGCCGTGGTGGGACGTCTATCCCCGGGGGGAGGTGGCGGGGGACGGGTTTCCGGAGAGCTACCGCCGGGGCCTGCCCTTCATCATTCAGCGGTTCAAGCCGATCCAGGGCCGGTTCTCTCCCGGGCCGGGCCGGGGACTCCCGGACGCCGTCCGCGTGGTGGTGTACGACGACACGGGACGGCTCATCTACAACGAGGCCTTCGAGGTCGAGAATGCGTCCTGAGCCCCGACGGTTCACCGTCCTCCCGGCATTCCTCCCGGCGGTCCTCCTCCTGCTGACCGTCCTGCTTCCCCAGGGGGCCCGCGCCGACCGGGAGCACATCGTCCACTTCCCGAACACCGCCTACGAGCTCAACGTCTACAAGATCCACGGCAAGCGGCCGGGAAAGACCCTCATGCTCATCGGCGGCATCCAGGGAAACGAGCCCGGAGGCTTCCTCAGCGCGGACCTCTACGCGGACATGCGCCTGGAGAAGGGAAACCTCATCGTGGTCCCCCGGGCCAACTTTTACTCCATCATCCTGAACCGCCGCGGCGTGAACGGCGACATGAACCGGAAGTTCGCCAAGGAGGACGAACCGGACACCATGGAGGACCGGATCGTGCGGATCCTCAAGGAGCTCATCAGCGAGAGCGACTATCTCCTGAACCTCCACGACGGCTCCGGCTACTACCATCCCACCTACATCAACAAGTGGCGCAACCCCACGCGGTTCGGCCAGTCCATCATCGCCGACTGCGAGACCTACCAGGTGCCCGGGACCGACCGCGTGATCCGGCTCGGGGAGATGGCCCGGGAGGTGACGGCTGCGGTGAACCCGCAGATCGCAAACGAGCTGCACCGGTTCCACTTCATGAACACCCGGACCGGGGAGAATGAGAGCCCCCACCGCGAGCAGCGCATGTCGGCCACCTACTACGCCCTGACCCAGCATCACATCCCGGCCTTCGGGGTGGAGACCTCCAAGTTTCTCCCCTCGGTGGACCTCAAGGTCCGCTACCACAACCTGATCATCAACGCGTTCAAGCGGCTGTTCGGGATCGTGCCCGAGTCCCCCGGGATGTTCCTGGAACCGCCGGTGCTCAAGTACCTCATCGTCTCGGTGAACGGCAACACCCCCATCGTGGTCAAGGACGGCGAGGCCCTGGAGATCGCCGCCGGCGACCGGATCCACGTGAGCCACGTGGAGGCCAACTACGAGCGGGGCCTGAGCCTGGACATCCTGGGCGCGGGGGATTTGAACGACATTCGCAAGGACTTCCGCATCGTCCGCAACACGAGCATCATCGTCCGCAAGGACAATCACACCTTCGGCGAGATCTCCGTGCGCCTGGTCCGGAAATCGGCCGCCCGGACCGCTCGCGCCTCCGCCGGGCCGTCCGCCGCTCCCGCGGAGCAGGTGGAGCGGGTGGACGGGTTCGTGGTGGCGGCCCGGGGCGGGAAGCGCTGGCTGGCGGACGGCGAGACCCTGGAGCTCGTCCGGGGGGACACCCTCGAGATCGTGGACATCGTCCCTTCCATGGGTCCCGAGCGGGTGACGGTGAACTTCAAGGGGTTCGTGGGAAACCGGGAGTACAACACGGGCGAGGACCGGGGCTTCCGGATCCAGACCGACGGGAAGGCCCTCATGGTCCGGTATGCGTTGAACAAGGAAGGGAACCTCTACGAGGTCCTGGCCACCCGAAACTCGGACGAAAAGGTGATCGGCCGGCTGCTCGTGCGTCTCCTTCCCGCCGAGCTGAGCTTCCTGCTCCTGCGGTTGGACGGCGGAAGGATGGTGGGGTTGAGGCCGGGGGACAACCTCTCCCTGGCCGGCGTCGAGGCCATCTGCCTGGAGGACGTCCGCACGAACCTCTTCCGGGAGGACCGGGTCTGCCTCCGGGTCAACGGGCACACCCTCGAGAGGGGCGAGAAGGTCCCGGTGGCGAGGCTCAAAGGAAACCGGTCCGATCTGGGGGCGGCGGTGGTCGGGAACGGCTCCTCGGTCCTGGGTGAGGTCTACCTGACCGCGGACTAGCCGGACTTTTCGGCTGCCCCTTCCACCAGGCACAGGTTCAGCACGTCCTCCCAGGGATCGCTCTTCTCCACGGCCACCCGGATCCGGGTTCCCGGCTCCAGGTCCCGGCCGTTCTTCCGCTTCAGGTCCGCGAACAACAGCGTCTCCGTGAGCAGGATCCGGTGTCGGCTCCGGGTGGACCAGAGCACCAGCGCCTCGAGCGGCCCGGTTCGGCTGTCCCGAAGGTACTTCAGGATCCAGTACCGCGTCCGGTTCCTCCGAACCGTGGCGAGGTCCTTCAGGCTCGCCTGCACGGCGATGCGGATCCGCTCCAGGGCCTCCTCGTCGTAAGGGACGGGCTCGTTCAGGAGGGCGCTCCGCACCTGGCGCTGGGTCACCAGGTCCAGGTACCGCCGGATGGGCGAGGTCGCGTTCGTGTAGACCTCCAGCCCGAGGCCCGAGTGGGGGCTCGGGTCCGTGTCGACCATCATGGGCTGGAGCTTGCGCCGCTGCATGAAGACGTAGAAGAGGGGATCCATCTCCCGGGCGTTCAGGCGCTCGGCGGGGTCGTCCTGCCCCCGGTAGAGCACCGGGATGCGCCGGTCCCGGCAGAACCGCGCGGCCAGCCAGTTGTAGAGGATCATGAACTCGGCCACGAGCATGCGGGCCGGCGTGTCCTGCTCGACCTGTCGGATGTCGACGTTCCCCTCCCGATCCACGGAGATGACGATCTCCGGGGTGGAGAGGACCAGCGCCCCTTTCTCGATCCGCGCCTGCTGAAAGGCCGTGGCGAACCGGTGCATCTCCCGGAGCGGCGGGTCCTCGGCGTGTCGCCGGTTGACCTCGTCGTAGGTGAGCTGGCGCGCCACGCGGATCAGGCTGTGGGTGAACCGGGATCCCAGGACCTCTCCCTGCCCGTTCATCCGGCAGAGGAGGCTGAGGGCGGGCCGGTCGAGCCCCTCCCGCAGGCTCAACACGTCCTGGGAGAGGGCGGGCGGGATCATGGGGACCTGCCTGCGGGGGAGGTAGAGGGAGGTTCCCCGCAGGAGCGCCTCGCGGTCCACCGCGGAGTCCCTGGGGATCAGCCCGGCCACGTCGGCGATGTGGATCCCCACCTCGAAGCCGTCGTCCCGCCGCTCCAGGCTCAGGGCGTCGTCGAAGTCCCGGGTGGCCGCGCCGTCGATGGTCACGGCCTCCAGATGCCGGAGATCCTCCTGGTGGCCCGTCTCGAAGACCTGGGCCTTCAACGCCTCCGTCGCCCCGGCCACCTGTTCGTCGAATCCCGTCCGGACGCGGAGACGGTGGAGATCCAGATCCTCGTCCTCCTCCCACACCCCGAGCCTCACCAGGATCCGTCTCGCCACGCGGGGGTCCGAGTACCCGGCCCTGGACAGCAGCTCCCGTGCGTGCTTGTAGTCCGGGAAGTCGTTTCCGTACAGGGCCAGGTCCGAGAGCAGGCGCACCACCTCGTCCGCGCAGTCCGGGCGGTCCGTGGTCTCGCCCTCCAGCCTGCGCCGCAGCCAGTCCGAACCCTCGCTCTGAAAGCGCTCCCGCCGGGTCTCCTCCTCCCGCTGCCGCACGATCTCCTCGATGCGCTCCGGGGCGTTCGGCTGGAACCGGCCGTCCTTGAGCTTGAAGTGGAGCTTGTCCTCGAAGAGGGCTCGAACCACGGCGGAGACGTGGTCGTCCCCCACGCCCTCGCCGAAGGTCAGCTCGGCCAGGTAGGGGTACCCGAAGCTCTCGTTCTCGTCGTGGATCAGCTCCCAGAGCTCGCGGACGCGCACCTCGCGGGCCAGGGCTTCCCGGCGTTCCTCGGCCCGGCGGAGCGCCGCGAGCAGCTCCTCCCTGGGCCGGGAGGGATCGATCAGGGGATGGTCCGAGACCAGGAGCACCCGCTTGACGGAGAGGTTCACCTGGCGGTTCTGCGGGGTGAGCAGGTGAAGCCTCCCGCTCTTGTCCTCGAGGCAGAGCGTGCAGACGAACCGGCCCTGGTCAATGAATTCGACGGTATGTCCCTGTGTCATGGCCCCTTGAAACCGAATGCGCGCACACCCCCGGCGGGTCTTCCGATCCGACGAAGGGCGGCCCTGTTGTCATGATCCTGTGAAGAGCACCCCGTCCCCGGGCGGCGTGGAGGAGGGACGACCCGAAAGGGATCGATGGCCGGGGATGTTCACGAGGAAGCTGTAGATGGTTCCTATCAACTGAAGCAGCCGTTGTCAACAGAGCCAGGTTTTGTCCCTTGACTTCGCCGCCGCCCTCGGCTACTTCTCCAGAAAGAGCAGCTCTATCTGTTCGGATTTCTGAATCTTTCCGCCCGCCGGAGGAAGTCATGGAGCGAAGCGTCCTGATCTGGGTCATCGTCCTTGTTCTCGCGTTCCTGCTGCAGCCGTGGGAGGCCGGCGCAGCCCGGGTCGTGCTGGACAGCGAGAAGCAGATGGCATTCGCCAGGCAGTACGTGGAGCGGGAGGAGTACGACCGCGCCGCACAGGAGCTCGAGCGGCTGACCTACTTTTTCCCGGACGATTCCCGCGTGCCCCGGGCGCGCCTCATGACCGGCTGGTGCTACCTGAAGCAGCGGCGCTTCGAGCGGGCGCGGAAGATCCTCTGGGAGGTCCACGAGTCGTACCGCCGCCGGCCCGTGGGCGCGAGGGCGCTCTACCTCATCGGGGAGTCCTACCGGCTCCAGGGGGTGGGGACGGAGGCGGCCTACTACTTCGACCGGGTCCTCGCCGACTACCCGGAGAGCCCGGACGCCGAGGAGGCCCGGTACCGGCTGGGCTGGGTCCGCATGGAGGCCGGACAGTGGCGGGAGGCCTCCCGCACCTTCGCCCGGGTGGGGGAGGAGAGTCCCCTCAGGGAGATGGCCCAGGACCTCTCCGACATGGCCCTGGAAGGAGACCATATCCCCGAGAAATCTCCCGCCGCCGCCGGGGTCATGGCCGGGATTCTTCCAGGACTGGGCCATGCATACTCCGGACGGTACCAGGACGCCGCAGTCTCCTTTCTCATCAACGGGGCGTTCGCCTGGGCCGCGTACGAGGCGTTCGACAGCGACCAGGAGGTCCTCGGCGGCATCCTCGGCTTCCTGGAGCTGGGCTTCTACACCGGGAACATCTACAGCGCGGTCAACACCGCCCACCGGTACAACGACGAGGCCCGCAGGGGCTTTCTCGAGAGCCTGCCCGGCCGCCTGGGGGTCTACGCGGACGGAAAGGATCTGGGGCTGGGCTGGCGGCTCGACTTCTGAGCGGTACCCGCCCCTCCCTTTTCTCACCGCTTTGGGGGGGGCGGACGCTTCGGCCTCCGGAGAAGACGGGGCCCCGGAAATTGCAAATGCCCACCCAGTCTGCTAAGGTGAGCATGACCGCGCGGGAGCGGTCATCACGACCGGGGACCCCATGGACGAAGCCTTTCACAGACAGAAGCTGGCCGGCCTGAGACGGCTCCTGGACCGGCGCGCCGCCGACACCCTCTGGGTGGTGCGGCCGGAGAACCGGCGGTACCTCTCCGGTTTCCAGGCCGAGGACGCGGGCCTCGACGAGACGGCGGGCTACCTCCTCGTCACCCGGGACCAGGCCCTCCTGGTCACGGACTCGAGGTACACCACCGAGGCGGAGAGCCAGGTGGTGGACTTCGAGGTGGTGACGGTCCGGAAGGAGTTCGTGGAGACCCTCCCCGGTCTCCTGGAACGCCTCGGCACCCGCACGCTGGGGTTCGACCCGGACTACCTGATCTGGGGGCTTCACCGGCGCGTGTCGCGGGTTCTCAAGAACATGAACCCGTCCGTGCGTCTCCAGCCTGTGAAGGGCCTGGTGGAGGGCATGCGGGAGATCAAGGCCCCGGAGGAGATCCGGGCCATGGAGCGGGCCTCGGACATCATGGGGGCCGTCCTCGACGAGGTGATCCCTCGGATGCAGCCCGGACGCACGGAAAAGGAGATCGCCTGGCGGATCGTGGGGCTCGCCCGGGAGGCCGGCGCCGAGGGCATGGCCTTCGAACCGATCGTGGGGGCGGGGCCCAACGGGGCGCTCCCCCACGCGGTGCCTTCGGACCGGAAGCTTCGCGCAGGCGAGCCGGTGGTCGTGGACGTGGGCGTGCGCGTGGACGGCTACTGCTGCGACATGACCCGGACCGTGTTTCCGGGGGACAGCGACCCCGAGGAACCCTTTCGAACGGTCTACCGGACCGTCCGAAAGGCCCAGCTCGAAGCCCTGGAGGCCGTCCGGCCGGGCGTGGAGACCACCACGCCGGACGGCGTGGCCAGGGAGGTGATCCGGGAGGCCGGGTACGGGGACTACTTCGGGCACTCCCTGGGACACGGCGTGGGGCTGGCGCCGCACGAGAACCCCCGCCTGGCCCCGCGAAAGCCCGTGAAGCTCCGCCGGGGGCACGTGGTCACGGTGGAGCCGGGCATCTACCTCCCCGGCCAGGGCGGGGTGCGCCTCGAACAGATGGTGCTCGTCGAGAAGAACGGCCCGAGAATCCTCACCCGGGCAGACCAGTTCCTCGACCTCTGATTTTCCCAGCCTCCAGGTCCCGGGTGACCGCTCTCGAGGAACGCATCATGGCCGTGACAGAGGCCGACCTCCTGCTGGACCAGTTCATCGCCCACCTCCGGGTGGAGCGGGGGCTTGCGGCCAACACGATCCAGGCCTACAGCCGCGACCTGGTGCGGTTCCTGGAGTTCCTGGGCGGGCTCGGGCGCGGGCCCGAGGAGGTCACGCGGGAGGAGATCTCCTCCTACATGGGAAGCCTTCGGGGCAGGCTCTCCGCCCGGAGCGCGGCCCGCGGGCTCTCCTCGATCCGCATGTTCTACCGGTTCCTGGTCTCGGAGGGAAGAATCGAGACGAGCCCGGCCAGGCTGGTGGAGACCCCCAAGCTTCCCCACCGGCTTCCGGAGATCCTGAGCCCGGACGAGGTGGCGCGGCTCCTGGAGCAGCCGGACCCGGACACGCCGTCCGGCTCGCGGGACCGGGCCATGCTGGAGCTCCTGTACGCCACCGGCCTGCGCGTCTCCGAGCTCACCGGCCTTCGGGTCCGGGACGTGAACCTGGAGGCGGGGTTCGTCCGCCTGGTCGGAAAGGGATCCAAGGAGCGGGTGGTTCCCATGGGGGACAAGGCCATGGACGCGGTCCGGGCGTTTCTCTCCGGGGGGCGCAACCAGCTCCTCGGCAGACGGTCTTCCTCCCACCTCTTTGTCAACCCGACCGGCCGGCCTCTGACCCGGCAGGGGTTCTGGAAGCTCATCAAGCGGTACGGCCGGGCCGCCGGGATCAGGCGGTCCATCACCCCGCACGGGCTGCGCCACGCCTTTGCCAGCCACCTCCTGGAGGGGGGTGCGGACCTGCGGTCCGTCCAGATCATGCTGGGGCACGAGGACATCAGCACCACCCAGATCTACACCCACGTGACGCGCGAGCGGCTGAAGAAGATCCACGAGATGCACCATCCCAGGCCCTGATCCCGGGATCGCCGGGGGCAAGGGCCGTTACCAAGAGGCGCAGGGCGTGGCCAGAATCATCGATCTGGAAGAGCGGCGGAATCGGCCGCCGAACAACCTGATCACCGCCCGCCCCCTGGAGTTCAGGCGGGCCGGCTGGGACAACACCGACTTCGTCATGATGAGGCGGTCCCTGTCCGAGGAGCTGGAAAAGCAGCGCGGGGAGAACCTGCGTCAGGGGCGGCCGGGGGTCCCGAGCCTTCCTCCCCACTTCGTCCTGCGGGGCAGCATGGCCTACACCGCCCGGGGGCTCTACATCCACAAGGAGAACGCGTCCAGCATGCGGGACGTTTACTACCTGGCCGGCCTGGTGGACTGCATGATCAACCAGGTGAGCCCCCTCCTGCGGACGGACGCCATCCGCGACCTCTACCGGAAAATCTCCACCCTCAAGCAGACCCTGAACGTGAACTGGTACGGCCCCATCGACCACGTCCTGTTCCCGATCGACTTCCACTACTACGACCTGGAGGCGTACCGCGGGTCACTGGCCGAGGCGGGGACCCTCCAGGACCTCTACGGGGCGATTCGAGACGGCATCGAGGACATGTTCGCCATCCTCGCCGCGGAGTACGTGTTCTACACCCCGGGCATAGGGGAACGCCATGGACGGTGAAGCACGCGAGCCGCAGGAGAACGAGATCGAGCGCCTCCGGGCCGAGTGCGCCCGCCTGGGGGACGAGCTCGACAGGCTCCGGATCCAGAACCTCTTCCTGAACACCGTGTTCGACGGCATCAGCGAGGAGATCATGGTGCTGGACCGGGACTTCACGGTCCGGGACGTCAACCGGGTCATGCTGGACCGCTACGGCCTGGACAAGGCCGAGGCGATCGGCCGCAAATGCTTCGAGCTCAAGGAGGCGTGCGGCGCCCCCTGCCACAGGGACCTGGAAACCAGCTGTCCCCTGACCAGGGCCGTGGAGACGGAGACCCGGGTGGAGACCCGGTACCGGCAGAAGGACGCGGAGGGGCGCCACCGGGAGCTCGCCCTGATCATGTACCCCATCCAGGTCCCCGGCGAGGGGGAGGTCCGCTACTTCATGGAGATCGCCCGGGACGAGACCCGCTACCGCACCCTGATCGAGGAGCTCCGGGGCTCCCGAAGGCGGTTCCGATCCATCCTGGACACGGCCACCAACGCCATCCTGAGCATCGACGAGAGCCACCGCATCACCCTGTTCAACAACGCCGCCGAGCGGATCTTCGGCTACGCCCGGGACGAGGTCATGGGCGAGGACCTGGGCATCCTGATCCCGTCCAAGTACGGCGACCACCGCCGCTACGTGGAGCGCTTCCTGGAGCGGCGGCAGGGCTCCCTGGTGGGCCGGACCATCAGCCTCACGGCGCTTCGGAAGAGCGGGGAGGAGTTTCCCGTCGAGCTCAGCCTCTCCTTCCTGGAGATGGAGTCGGGCGTCACCATCACGGCCATCATCCGGGACATCACGGACCGGAAGCACCTGGAGAAAAAGCTTCTCCAGTCCGAGCGGCTCGCCGCGGTGGGGGAGGCCGTAGCCCACGTGGTCCACGAGCTCAAGAACCCGCTCATGATCATCGGCGGCTTCACGAACCAGATCCAGAACACCATCGAGGACGAGCGCATCCACCAGAAGCTCGGCATGATCGTCGAAGAGGTGGCCCGGGTGGAGCGGCTGGTGGGGGAGCTCGGGGACTTCACCAAGGAGTACCGCCTGGTTCGCCGGCAGGCGGACGTCAACTCGGTCCTCCGGGACGTGGTCAAGTTCATGGGGGCCGCCTACCCCCCGGACCGATACACCTTCGTGGAGTCCCTGGATCCGGACCTCGGTGAGATCCTCTGCGACCCGGACAAGCTCAAGCAGGTCTTCATCAACATCATCACCAACGGGATCGAGGCCATGGGCAAGGGCGGCGTGATCACCCTCCGCTCGGAACGCATTCCCCACGGTATCGAGGTTCGGATCAGCGACGAAGGACGCGGCATCCCCGAGGACGACCTGCAGCAGATCTTCGAGCCGTTCTTCACCACCCGGGAACGCGGCTCGGGCCTGGGCCTGGCCATCTCCTACAAGATCGTCCAGGCCCACGGCGGAGACATCTCCGTCCTGAACCGTCCCGGCAAAGGCGCCACCTTCGTGATCCGCATCCCGCGGATTTGAGCCCGCAGAAAACCACACCCCCGAAACAGGCTTGAAACAGCCCCCCTAAATTAGGGGTTGACGAACCCGAATCACAGGTCTATATTGGTACATTCTGTCGCGGGGTGGAGCAGTCAGGTAGCTCGTCGGGCTCATAACCCGAAGGT
>CAYUBQ010000052.1:0-23256 GCA_964443135.1 uncultured Desulfobacterales bacterium
CTAGGAGGGAACACATGGGACAGACCTTTGATCCCGTCACCCTGGAGATCCTCTGGCGACGCCTGATCTCCATCGTGGACGAAGCCGACACCACGGTGTCCCGAACCGCTTTTTCCAGCCTGCTCCGGGACGCCCACGACTACACCTGCATGTTCACCGACCGCAAGGGCCGGGAGCTGGCCCAGGGGACGTTCGCCACTCCCGGCCAGTCCGGTGCCATGGCCCTGGGCATCAAGGCCCTGGTGAACACGATCCCCCACGACACCTACAAGCCGGGAGACGTCTTCATCACCAACGACCCCTGGGCCCTGGCGGGGCATTTGAACGACGTCTGCGTGATGAGCCCCATCTTTTACGAGGACCGGATCGTGGCCTTCACGGCGTGCGTGTTCCATCACTCGGACATCGGCGGCCGGGTCTCCTCGGACAACCACGACGTCTACGAGGACGGACTGTTCATCCCCCTGGTGAAGCTCGAGGACGGGGGCATCCCCAACCAGGCGGTGATCGACATGATCCGCTGGAACGTGCGCACCCCCGACGAGGTGACCGGTGACATCCGCAGCCAGATCGCGGCCAACCATGTCTGCGCCCAGAAGATCCGTCAGATGCTCGAGGAGTACGAGCTGGAGAACCTCGACGACCTGGCCGACGAGATCATCGGCCGGACCGAGAAGAGCATGCGCGGGGCGATCGCCAAGGTGCCCGACGGCGTGTACCGCGCCGAGGGGATCGTGGAGCAGATGACGGGCAAGGACGACGTGGTGATCAAGCTCGCCGTGGAGGTGAAGGGCGACGACATCATCGTGGACCTGGACGGCTCCTCGCCCCAGGTGGACTGGGGGGGCAACGTGGTCTACAACTTCACCTACGCCTACGTCCACATGGCCATGAAGAGCATGTTCGACCCGTACATCCCCAACAACGACGGGTGCGCCGTCCCCATCACCATGAAGGCTCCCGAGGGAAGCGTGGTGAACTGCAAGTTCCCCGCGGCCGTTGCCGCCCGCATGCAGATCGGCCACTTCATCACGGAGATCATCTACCGGGCCATGGCCGAGGCCCTGCCCGACCGCGTGATCGCGGCGAGCGGGGGCACGCCGGCCACCATGAACGTCTTTTACGGCCGCAGGAACGACGACACTCCCTGGCACGCCGTGATCATCCGGGGCGGCGGCATGGGCGCCAGCTCACGGAACGACGGCTACTACGACTACATCTTTCCCGCCAACGGCGCGAACACCCCGGTGGAGATCTTCGAGAGCGACACGCCGCTCATCGTGGAGAAGCGTGAGCTCCTGCCGGACTCGGGAGGTCCGGGGCGCATGAAGGGCGGCCTGGGGCGGACCGTGGTCTTCCGCATTCCGGACGACGACTACGCGCCCAAGCCTCCGGTGAACCTGGGCATCCAGTCGGGCCGGTTCCGGTACCCGCCCGAAGGCCTCTTCGGCGGGAAGCACGGGGCCAAGGCCCGGTTCCTGGTGAACGGAAAGGACGGCTATCCCTACGGTCTCACGAGGCTCAATCCCGGCGACGTGGTGGTCATGGACGCGGCCGGGGGCGGCGGGTACGGAGATCCGATGGATCGGGAGCCCGAGCTGGTGATCGAGGACGTGCTCAACGGCTACGTGACCCCGAGGCACGCCCGGGAGGAGTACGGCGTGGTGATCGACCCGGAAACCATGCAGCTGGACGAAGAGGCCACCAAGAAGCTTCGAGGAACGGTGTAAAGAAAGGAAAGCCCCATGTCCGCAAAGAAGACTCACCAAAGCCAGGTGGAGCGGCTCGAGAGCCTCGAGGAGAAGGCACGACTCGGGGGAGGGCAAAAGGCCATTGACAAGCGCCACGCGGCGGGCAAGCTCACGGCCCGGGAGCGGATCGACCTCCTCTTCGACGACGGGAGCTTCGTGGAGCTGAACGCCCTGGCCGAGAGCCAGTCCAGGGACTTCGGCATGCAGGAGAAGAAGGTGCCCGGAGACGGCGTGGTCACCGGCTACGGCACGGTGAACGGCCGGCTGGTCTTCGCCTACGCCCAGGACGCCACGGTCCTGGGGGGATCCGTGGGGACGATCCACGGAAAGAAGATCTGCTTTCTCATGGACGAGGCCCTCAAGGTGCGCGCGCCGCTGGTCGGTTTGAACGACTCGGGCGGGGGGCGGCTCAACGAGGGGTTCTTCGCGTCCGAGGGTGTGGCCGGGATGTTCTTCCGCAACACGGCCGCCTCCGGCGTCATCCCGCAGATCTCCGCCATGATGGGATCCTGCGCCGGCGTGGCCGTCTACTCGCCCGCCATCACCGACTTCATCATCATGGTCGAGGAAAAGAGCCACATGGTGATCACCGGTCCGGCGGTGATCAAGTCGGTCACCGGCGAGGAGGTCACCATGGAGGAGCTGGGCGGGGCCCAAGTCCACAGCCGGAAGTCGGGAACGGCCCACTTCACGGCCGAGGACGACGAGGCCTGCATCGAGCTCGTCAAGCACCTCCTCAGCTACCTTCCCGACAACTGCGATCGGGAGCCGCCCGAGATCGACGCTACGGACGACCCGGACCGAACGGACGAGAGCCTCATGGAGGTCGTACCGCCGGACTTCCGCAAGGCCTACGACATGCGGGACGTGATCCAGCGGGTCGTGGACCACGGACACTTCTTCGAGGTCCTCGAGAAGTTCGCCACGAGCATCATCATCGGCTTCGCCCGGATGGAGGGCCGTACCGTGGGGATCGTGGCCAACCAGCCCAAGGTCTGGGCGGGCAGCCTGGACGTGGACTCCTCGGACAAGGCTGCCCGGTTCATCCGGTTCTGCGACGCCTTCAACATCCCGCTCCTCAACTTCGTGGACGTGCCGGGGTACTTCCCGGGCGTCCGGCAGGAGCACATGGGGATCATCCGTCACGGCGCCAAGATGCTCTACGCCTATGCCGAGGCCACGGTGCCCAAAGTGACGCTGGCCCTCCGAAAGGAGTACGGCGGCGCGGTCATGGCCATGTGCTGCGTGGGCATGGGCGTGGACCAGATGCTGGCCTGGCCCATCGCCCAGCTCGTGGTCCTGGACACGAAGACCGCGGTGAACCTGATCTACCGCAAGGAGATCCAGGCGGCGGACGACCCGGACGCTTACCGCGACGCGCGCATCGAGGAGTACGACCACAAGTACTCCAACCCGTTCCACGCGGCCTCCAACATGCTCGTCCACCGGGTCATCAAGCCGGCGGAGACCCGTCCCCAGCTCATCCGGGCCCTCCGGGCGCTCCGGAACAAGCGGCGTCCCGAGCCCAGCCGCCGCCACGGCAACATCCCGCTGTAACCGGCCTCTCCATCACTCGAACAGCCGAGCGATCTCGTCCACCTCGAAGGACGGAAAATCGCGGGGCCCGTCGGCCCCGACCGCCTCGACGCCGGGTCCCCGGTCCAGGACCTCCCCGATGCGCTGGACCGGGATTCCCAGGGCGCGAATCGCCTCCAGCAGGGGATCGACCGCCTCGGGCCGGCAGGAGACGAGCAGGCTGCCCGACCCGATCAGACCCAGGGGGTCGATCCCCAGGCAGCGGCAGACCTCCCTCGTCTCGTCCAGGATCGGAAGGGCGTCGAGGTTCACCCGAAGACCGCACCCGCCCGCCTCGCTCAGCTCGGCCAGGGCGGTCGCCACCCCGCCCTCGGTCACGTCGTGCATGGCGCTCGTCCCCTCGAAGGACGCCGCCGCCCGGGCCTCCTCGAGAACGCTGAGCTGGGACAGGAGGCCCGCACACCGCTCGACGGTCGCATCGGGAACCCCGCACCGCCGAAGACGGTCCGGAAGCTCCCGGGCCGCAATGGCGGTGCCTTCGAGCCCCGCGCTCTTGGTCATGAGGAGGGCGTCCCCGGGCCGCAGGGACTTCTTGTCCACCAGGGAGCGGCCCCGCAGGGTCCCCAGCATGGTGCCCACGATCACGGGCCGGTTCACGGCCGGGGTGATCTCGGTGTGGCCGCCGCAGGGAGAGATGCCCAGGCGACCGCACTCGGAGGCCAGATCCTCCATGACCCGGTACACCCGGGAGGGCGGGGTCCCGACCGGGAAGAGCAGCGTGGTGACGAACCAGCGGGGAAGGGCGCCGGAGGTGGCCAGGTCGTTGGCGTTCACCGCCACCGCGTAGAACCCGGCGGCATCGGCCGCCAAGGTGATGGGGTCCGATGTCGCGGCCAGGAGCTCGGACCCGTCCGTTTTCAGGACGGCCGTGTCCTCCCCCATGCCCGGCCCCACGGCCACGGACGGGTCCTCGAAGCGAAGGTCCGCCAGAAACCGCGCCAGGAGGTCGTTGGGCAGCTTGCCGGCCGAGAGGGGGAGCCCCATGCGGAGCGCGTTCTCCAGGTCCGACAGATGCCGGATGACGAAGTCGGCCCGTGGAGGCTCGGCTTCGCGGCCGTTGGTCAGGAACACGGTCACGGCTCCGGCACGCTCTCCCGCCTCGACGTCGAAGACGAAGTCCCCGACCACGGCCAGCTCCTCCGGGTCCACGCCCAGGGCCTCGGCGGCGAGCAGAACGCCCTCGGGGTCGGGTTTGGGCGTCACGGGGTCGTCGCGGGTGAGCACCACATCGAAATCCGACGTGGAGAGGTGGTCGAAGTTCCGGAAGGCCGTCTGAATGGAGCCGAGGCTGTTGCGGGTGATGAGACCGACCCGGACGTTCCGGCGTTTGAGGCGCCTCACGGTCTCCTCCGCCCCTGCATTGGCAAGGGAGCCTTCCGCGCCGGCACGCTCGAAGGCGTCCAGGTGCGCCAGGGCCCGACTGCGCTCGCCCGCGTCCGGGAGGGCCTGGATGAACTCCAGCACGGGCCGGTCCAGGGGGCAGCCCAGCTTCCGCTTGATGCGCTCGAAATCCAGGGAGCCGGGCCGGCTGAGGGTGCCGTCGAAATCGAACAGCACGGCTCTGATGTGAAGATGTTTCATAATGAGGAAATTCGCCGAGCGCTTCAAGAAAGCGACGGACAGGCCCAATTCGGGCCGGTCGGATCAATCGAAGGAATCGGCTTCCCGGGGCTCGGGGTCGAAGAAGCCGTTGCACCCGGCGTCCGGGTTGCACCGGGCGAGGATGAACACGCTGGCGGCCGCCTCGGACAGCCAGGTCAGCTTCTGGGTGAAGGTGAGGGAGACGAACTCGGTGCGCCCGTCGAATGAGCCGGCGCCGAGCTCTACCCTCGTGATCTGTTTCCGGATTGAAGTCACGGCTGGTCTCCCATCACCTTTCGGAGGGCTTCGATGTCGTGGAGGTCCTTGTCCCTGGGGCTCGGAATCCGGGTCTTCATCTCCAGGAGCTTCTCCACGGAGAGGACCCGGACCGTCCGGCCGTCCACCTTGGCGGGGACGGTGTGGTCCTGGAGGAGCGCGTAGGCCTGGTCCCGGGTCAGGAAAACGTCGATCTGGCGGTAGGGCGACTCCCGGTCCCAGAAGGTGAACACCCTGGCATGCTTCTCCTCGACGAACCGCTTCAGGGTCTCGGCGTCCAGGAGGGAGTCAGCCGCCACCGGCGCCCGGGGCACCAGCCCGAGTCCGCGGACGGTCTCCAGGAAGCGGCGCACGTTTTCGGGAACCATGTCCAGGGAGATGTCGAGATCCATGGTCATCCGCTCCACGCCGTGGTAGACCGCGGCCATGCCTCCGCAGATGATGAAGGCCACCCCCTTGTCCGCCAGGGCGCAGATGAGCTCGATCAGATAGGGGCGTTTCTCCTGTTGCATGATCCCGGTTATACCCTGGAAATGCAGGGGAATCAAGGGGGCTTGATCGGGCGCTCTTTTCCGTGCAGGATGGTCTCGAAAGGGGTACCCCATGGGAAAAAAAGGAGAACCGACCCGCTCGGCCGGCGTCGTCGTGGTTCGAAGGGAAGGGGGGGGCTGGCTCCTCCTGCTCCTTCGCGCCTATCGGGACTGGGATTTCCCCAAGGGCCTCGTGGAAGCGGGGGAGACCCCGCTCGAGACGGCCCGGCGAGAGGCGGCGGAAGAGGCGGGCATCAGCCGGCTGGAGTTCCGGTGGGGTGAGGTCTGGAAGGAGACGCCGCCCTACAGCAACGGGCGGAAGGTCGCCCGGTACACCATTGCGGAGACCGACGAGGCCGAGGTCCGGTTCTCCGTGAACCCGGAGCTCGGGCGACCCGAGCATCACGAGTACCGCTGGGTGAGGCTCGACGAGGCCCGGAACCTGGTGGCGGATCGGCTGCAACCCGTTCTCGACTGGGTCGAGGACCTCTTGAGGGGCGATGCCGGAGCGTAACGGGACCGGAGGGGATTCGACCACCGCCGGAGCGCAGGCCCGGTCGAGGAAAAGGCCTTGTGCCGGGTCGCCCGCTTTTGATACTTTTGAGGCGTCCCGTGCCCGAACCGGATCTCGTCCCGAGAACCTGCCGCCGGGGGAGGAAGACATGATCGAGCTCGACCGGGAACAACAGATGATGCTCTCCACCGTGAGTGAGATCGTCCGCGACGTGATCCGGCCTCGAGCTGCGGAGATCGACGAGAAGCAGGAGTTCCCCTGGGAGGCGGTCCGGGTGTTCGCGGAGAACGGCGTGCTCACCCCCCTTCTCCCGGAGCGATACGGGGGCGTGGGGGTGAACTACCTCTGCTTCTGCATGATCATCGAGGAGATCGCCAAGGCCTGCGCCTCCTCGGCCCTGCTGCTCATCGCCCAGGCCGACGGCATGCTTCCCATCCTCTGCGGCGGTTCCGAGGCGCTCAAGGACCGCTGCCTGCCGGGCCTCGCCCGCGGGAAGCTCGCCGCCTTCGCCGCCACGGAGCCGGAGGCCGGCTCGGACGTCCTCTCCATGAAGACCCGCGCCGTCCGGAGCGGCGGGCGGTACGTGCTGAACGGCCGGAAGTGCTTCATCACCAACGGGAGCGTCGCGGACCTGATCACCGTCTACGCCTACACCGACCCGGACAGGGGCGGCCGCGGGATCTCGGCCTTCGTGGTGGAAAAGGGGGCCCCCGGCCTCCAGTACGGAAAGAACGAGAACAAGATGGGGATGCGCGGCTCGGTCAACTCCGAGCTGATCTTCGACGAGATGGCCGTACCCGAGGCGAACCGAATCGGCCCGGAAGGGGAGGGCATGGCCAACATGATGGCGGCTCTGGACACGAGCCGGCTGTTCGCCGCGGCCCAGGCCGTGGGCCTGGCCCAGGGCGCCGTCGACGAGGCGGTGCGGTACGCCGGGGAGCGCGTCCAGTTCGGCCGTCCCATTGCACGGCAGCAGGCCGTTCAGTTCATGCTGGCGGACATGGTGGCGGCCACCGAGGCGTCCCGGCTGCTCACCTGGCAGGCCGCCCGATTCCTCGACAAGGAGAAGGGGCCCCAGGCGCGTAAGTTCTGCGCCATGGCCAAGTTCACGGCATCCGACACCGCCATGCGGGTCACGACGGACGCCGTCCAGGTGATGGGGGGATACGGCTACATGAAGGATTTCCCCGTGGAGCGGATGATGCGGGATGCCAAGCTGATCCAGATCTACACCGGGACCAACCAGATCATGCGCATGGTCGCGGCCCGGGAGATCTTCAGAACGCTCCCAGCTGACACGCGCTGATCTTGATCCCGAGCGCCTCGCACGCCGAGGCGACCTCCATTTTCCCCAGCCCCAGCTCCCCGGCGATCTCCCACGCGGAGCGGCAGGGAAGCTTCCCGTTTTCCAGGCGGGAGCGAACGGCCGTTTCCAGCGGCTCCGGGACGTTCTCGGGCGGGCGAAGCCGCTTCTTCTCCGGGCCCCAGCCGTGGAGCCCGAGCTGGCAACGGGTGATGGGGATCTCCAGGCGATCCGCCGTGAACCCGATCTCCTCCGGGGATACCCCGATCTCCTCGGCCGCGGCGAAGGCCGAGGCGCAGGCGATCTCCCCGGACTTCACGCGGCGCTCCACCTCACGGGCCGCCTCGGGGCGGATTTTGCGCTCCGGCGGATGCTTGCTCGAGTAGCCTTTCTCCGAATGCTCCTTCATGACGGCGTTCCTCCCGGGGGTTACACACCCCGAACGATCGTCCAGATCCCGACGCCGATGAAGGCGGCGCCGGCCAGCCAGGACATGACCTTGGGCTGGATCCAGTGGGACAGCGCGGAGCCGGCCAGGACCGCGATGCCCGAGGCGAGGGTCAGGGCCAGGGCGGAGCCCAGGAAGACCGTGAGGCGGCTCTGGGGCGCGTTGGTGGCGTAGAGCAGGGTGGCGATCTGGGTCTTGTCTGCGATTTCGGCGGCGAACACGGTCCCGAAGACCGTGACCAGCAGCTTGAAATCCATGGGTGTCACTCCCCCGTCTGCACGGTTTCGGTTTCTCCGGGCTCCCTGCGGATCTCCTCCAGGGAGGCGGGAAGCTCCTCCACCAGGCCCTCCTCGACGGTCACGATCTGGGGCCTCGACGACAGCCCGGCGTACCGACCGGCCTCCTCTCCCTTGCCGGCCCGGTCCCCCACGAGGAGCTCCTCGGTGGTGTCACCGTCCGACAGGACGATGCGAAAGGAGGGGCGCTCCAGGCCGTAGGGTTCCAGCGCGTCCGCCTGCTCCCGCTCGAAGGATGCGGCCTCAGCCCAGGTGAGGCGGCGCACGGCCGAGCCGATCCGCTCCGAGTCCAGGGGAAAGCCGGGATCCCCTTCGAGCGCCCAGGTGGTTTCCCCCGACTTGACGAAGGCCCACGAGCCGGAAGGCCGCTCGATCGCGAACCGGGTGACCCGCTCCGAAGGCAGGGTGAAGAGCTGCTTGCTGCGCAGGTCGTAGAGGGACCTGTCGAGGACGGTCTTGTCGCTCGCGGCGAGAAGAAAGACGCGTTTCCCCTTGCCCTTCATGGCATAAAAGTCCTTGTCGATGGGACTCTCTTCCCCGACCGAAAGGGCTCCTTCCCTTTCCTGCGCCTTCCAGGCGAGGGTGAACGCCGGGTTCTCCAGGCCGAAGGAGGCCGCGTCCTTTGCCTCCTCCTCGATGATCCGGGTGTACTCGAGGTGGGGAAGGAGGCTCGTGATGCGGTTCACGCTGAAATCGTCGGCCCCTGTCTCCACGGGGGAGGCGATGGTCCAGGAGGATTCACCGGCGTCCCCGGCGATGCGCCGCAGGACGATGGTCTCGTCCCCGCGCTCGAGCTCGATCCGCTCCAGGGTCTCGGAGTCCAGGTTCGGGAACAGGACCTGGGCCTCCTCTTCGAGGGCCTTCTCCTCCTTCTCGCTGCGAACGTCCCAGAGATACAGACCCCCGAGGAGCAGGGCCATGACCAGGTAGATGAGGGTGGAGCGATAGTTCAACGGGATCTCCTCCGCAGGAACACCACGGTCCCCAGGATCAGGACGCACAGGGGGATGACCACCACGGGGATCCAGAAGACGAGCATGCCCTGCTCCCGGTTCAGCATCAGGGCCTCCACGTCCCGGTGCTTCTTCTGGATGGTGATGAAATCCTCGCGCCCCGCCAGGTAGTTCATGGTGTTCAGGATGAAATCGGCGTTTCCGGACGTGTGAAAGTACTTGTTGCTGGCGAAGTCCGCGTCCCCGAAGACCACCAGCCTGCCCGCTCCGCTCGGGTCACCGGGTGCCGGTGCGTCCTCCTCCCCTTCCTTCCCGGCCTTTTTCAGGGGGGGGCGGATCTCCGAGATGGCGGCGAGGGAGAGGGGGCCCTTCCGGTCCTCCTCCGGGTCGAAGCCGACCTCTCCCCGGTCCAGGGCTTCCAGGTCCGTCTCGGCCCAGGACTCCGGGGAGGTCATGGCCAGGGGCGTGGTCTCGATGTTCGGGCCGGCCTTCTCGGAAGCTTCCACGGAGCGCGCCAGCTCGAAAAAGGAGGTCAGCCGGAAATCCCGGGTGATTTCGTGGGAGCCGTACTCGGCCACCATGGGGAGGAGGTAGTCCCCTCCCATGACCCGGCTCATCTTGTCCACGATCACGTCCTCGGAGGTGCGGATCCCGTATTCCGCCAGAAAGGGCCGAAGACCGCCGTCCATGAACGGCTCCAGGAAGATCACCAGGCTGCCCCCGCCTTCGAGGTAGCCGCGAAGGCTGTCCACCTCCTCGGGAAAGAGGGGTTTTTTCGGGGCCGCCACCACGACCACGGTGGCATCCTCGGGGACATCCCGCTTCATCAGGTAGAGCTTCTCGAACCGGTAGTTCTGGTCGCTCAAATCCTCCTGAAGGCTGGAGAGATCGCCCGGTTCCCGGCCCTCGAAGGAGCGCTCCCCGTGGCCGCTCACCCAGTAGCAGACCCGGCTTTCGCTCTTGGAGAGCCGGATCAGCCCGTTGGTGATCCGCTCCTCGTCCACCAGCTTCACGGTCTGGGTCTTTCCGTACCCCTCGAGGACCATGCTGTTCAGGCTCCGGATGTTGTAGCGCCGGGTGACGGCCGGGTTCCGATCCGGATCGATGAGCTCATAGGTGATGTCGGGGGATGCGTAGTGGTATGCGCCGAGGAGGCGTTCGACCTCGTCCGCGTCCGGGTGCCCTTCCCGGGAAAACGCCTTGATGTGCACGGGCTCCTCGATGGTCTCGAGGACCTGGAGGGTCTTTTCCGAGAGGGTGTGCTCCCCGGTGGCCGTCAGGTCCCATCGAATATAGTGACGCTCCGAGAGCAGGGTGATCACCACGACCAGGGCGAGCACCAGCAGGATCGCAGCCGTCAGGTTGGAGGTGCTCTTCAGTCGGAGGCCTGGGGATGAGTGTCTTCCTCGCATGCTTTCCTCTTGGGTCGGTTTTGAAAACAAATCGTGCGCTCGAGACCGGCAGAGCGTCCGGACTGCCGATCAGCCCCGCCAGAACCTGGAGTTCAGAAAACGGTGCGTCAGGAAAAGCCAGAACAGGATGAACAGGCCGTAAAACACGACGTGTCGGGTGTCGATGAGGCCCTGGGTGAAGGCGTCCAGATGGCCGATGATGGCCACGTGCTCCAGCACGGCGCCCAGAACCGGCCCCACCAGCGATTTGGCCCAGCCCACGGCCCAGAAGAGGAGCAGGGCCCCGAAGCTGATCACGGCGGCCACGATCTGGTTCTCCGTGAGCGACGACGTGAAGATGCCGAGCGCGATGAAGCTCGCGCCCATGAGGACCACGCCCAGGTAGCCCGCGGCCACGATGCCCCACTCCAGGTCGGCCATGCTCTCCAGGATGATGAGGTAGGGCACGGTCCCGGCCAGCATGATCAGGAGGACCACCGCGGTTGCGGCGAACTTCCCGGCCAGGACCGCGGCGTCCGAGACGGGGTAGGTGAACAGGAGCTCGATGGTCCCGGACCGCTTCTCCTCGGCGTAGAGCCGCATGGTCAGCAACGGCAGCATGAGCAGGAGGATGACGGCCAGGTCCCCGAAGAAGGGTTTGATCACCATGTCCGTCAGGTTGAGGCTCTCTGAGAGAAACGGGTTCTGCGCGGCCTGGAAGCTCAGCAGGCTGAAGTAGGCCGTGCTGCTGTAAAAGAAGTAGCCCGAGACCAGGAGAAAGATGAACCCGACCGCATAGAAGATGGGCGAGGTGAAGGTGACGGTGATCTCTTTTCGAAACACCCCGACGATGCCGTTCATGACTGGTTCTCCCCTTCCTGCTCCGCTTCCTCGGTCACCAGGTGGACGAACACCTCCTCCAGGCTCAGCTCGCTCGAGCGCATCTCCCGGAGGCCCCAGCCGGACTCCACCACGGTCCGGGCCATGAGGGGCCGCAGGGAGTCGTCCCCCGTGCTGCTCACCACGATCTCTCCGGGGCGGCCCGTCGGCTGGACGTCCGTGACCCCCTCCAGGCCGGAGAGGCTTTGGCGCACGTCCTCCTCGGGACCGTCCACGGACAGCACGGTGCGCAGGCCCTGCTGGATGTCCCGGGCCAGGTTCCCGGGGGTGTCCTCCTTACGAACGCGCCCGTTGTGAAGGATGATCACCCGCTCGCAGATCTGGTCGACCTCGGGCAGGATGTGCGTGCTGAGCAGCACGGTCCGCTTCCCGCCGAGCTCCCGGATCAGGTTGCGCACGTCGATGATCTGGGCCGGGTCCAGGCCCGTGGTGGGTTCGTCCAGGATGAGCAGGGGCGGGTCCTTGATCAGGGCCTGGGCCAGCCCGACACGCTGCTTGAGGCCCTTGGACAGATGCTTGATCAGCCGTTTTCGGTGGACCTGGAGCCCGCAGTCGGCGGTCACCCGATCCGTCTCGCGCTTCAGGCCGGCCCCGTTCAGCCCCTTGATCTTGCCGGCGAACCCCAGAAACGCCTGAACGCTCAGATCGGTGTAGAGCGGGACCGTCTCCGGAAGGAACCCGATCCGCTTTCTCACCTCCAGCGACTGGGTACGGCAGTCGAGCCCGTCCACGGTCACGCGGCCCGCCGTGGGCTGCATGAAGCAGGTGAGGATGCGCAGGATCGTGGTTTTGCCGGCCCCGTTGGGCCCCAGGAGCCCGACGATCTTTCCCCGCTCGATGTCCAGGGAGATGTCGCGAACGGCCGGCTTCAGCCCGTAGAACTTGGTCAGTCCTTCAACGTGAATCATGGCGTGGCTCGTTCCCTCTTTGCGTTTCCGGTTGGTGTTCGCGGGATCCACGGCCCCGAGCCCCGTCGTGGAGGCCGAACCGCGCCGGGACTCCGTCCCGGTCCCTGGATCGTGCCCATCCATGAACGAATTCCGGGCATTGCCGGTTTCCAATTCAGAAAGGGGGATGTTTTGTCAAGATCAAGGAGATCGAGAGGTGACGCGGAGGCGTACTTGAAGTACGCTGCACGAGGAACCTCGCTGATCGACGACGAGATTGGCAAAAAAGCCCCTTTCTGGATGGAAACTAGATCGTGACCAACGCGTAGGTGCGGCTGCCGAGCCCGATCCGCTCCGCGTGCTCCAGCTGAACGGTCCAGTCGATCTTCGGATAGACCGACCGGAACTTGTCCTCCCCGGGTCCCCTGCCCTCCACCAGGCAGGAGTGACTCAGCCCGGGCTGGGCGTTGACCAGATCCACCGAGGCCTGATCGACGGCGACCGGGTCCCTGGACGCCACGAAGCCCAGGTCCTGGACGATCGGGGCGTCGTTGTACCCGTGGCAGTCGCAGGCGGGCGAGATCTGGGTGAGGACGTTCACGAAGGCGGCCCGTTCTTCCTTGCCCTTCAGCACGGCCAGCGTGTACTCGGCCATCTTCTTCTGAAAGCGCGGGACGTCCGCATTCCACCGGACGGAGATGGCCCCGTTGGGACAGACGAGGATGCACTCCCCGCAGCCCACGCACGACTCGGGGTGGATGCGGGCCTTCTCCTCCTCCAGGGTGATGGCCGACTGCGCGCAGTGGGCCGCGCACTCGCCGCAGCCGATGCACTTCTTGGCCTTGACCTTGGGAGACAGGTCCGCGTGCTGGGCCATCTTCCCCCGCCTGGAGGCGCAGCCCATGCCCAGGTTCTTGATGGTCCCGCCGAATCCGCTCAGCTCGTGGCCCTTGAAGTGGGCCAGGCTGATCAGGACGTCCGATGCCACGATCTCCCGGCCGATGTAGGCGGTCCCGATGGTCTCCTGGTTGATCTCGACCTCCGCGGAGGAGGCGCCCCGCATGCCGTCCGCGATGATCAGCGGCGCATCGACCACCGAGTAGGCGAAACCGTTCTCGACGGCGGTCTCCAGGTGGCTCACGCTGTTGCCGCGCGAACCGGAGTAAAGGGTGTTGGCGTCGGTCAGAAAAGGCCGGCCCCCGAGGGACCGGATGTGATCGACCACCCGGCGCACGAGAAGGGGCCGGATGAAGGCCGTGTTGCCCTTTTCTCCGAAGTGGAGCTTGATCGCCACCAGGCTCCTGTCGGGGACCAGGGTGCGGAGGTCGAGGTGCCCCAGGAGCCGTTCGAGCTTCTCCGGCAGGTTTTCCTTCAAGGAGGTGCGCATGTCGGTGAAGTACACCCGGCTGGCACTCATGGTGGTCTCCGTTCGTTCGTTCCGTTTCAGGTGGAGTGTAAACATTCCCGGGGTCCGTGTCAAACGGGGAAAAGGTGGCTGGTGTATGTCTCGCCGGTCGCGAGGTACGGTCGAAATGGTTCGCTGAGGGCGATTTCGAGCCGGACGTCACAGGGTTTTCCGTTGACAAATCCTCGTCACTTGGAGTAAATCCATGGGACGAATCGGACCCTGATATCGACGTTGTAGACCGGCGAAAGACGATTGCGATGAGATCAGCGAAGGCGCAAACGTGGTTTTCGATCATCCTGGCGGGCGTGGTCGCCGGCGTTTGCCTGTTCGGCGCCCGAGGGGACCTTCACGCCCAGGAGCCCAAGAAGATCCTGGGCATCGAGGCCTACGACATGCTCAACACCGTGCCCGACACCTATCTGATCGACGTGAGGACGCGGGCCGAGTACCAGTTCGTGGGACACCCCATCAAGGCCTACCTCTTTCCCTATCGGTTCATGACCAGCGAGTTCGCGAAGGAAGACGAGCAGTACCGGTATCGACTCACCTCCAAGAACGAGGCCTTCGTCGAGGAGATCGGGAAGGTGTTCAAGAAAGAGGACAACCTCCTGGTCATCGGGCGGGACGGAACGCGGAGCGCTATGGCGGCCAAGGACCTCATCGACGCAGGCTTCCAGAAGGTCTTTGACGTGGAGGACGGCTTCGAGGGTCCCGAGTTCCCCACCTTCGAGGACAGCAACCGCCACAAGTTCTACCGGCAGCTCGCCAAGCGGAACAAGATCACCGGCTACAAGCACCGGCGCCACTACGGGTGGCAGTGGTGGGGGCTGCCCTGGACCTACGAGATCGACCCCAAGTTCATCTACCCGCCGGACCGGAAGCTTTCCGAGTAACGAGCCCCTCGAGCAGGCCTGCTGTGGCCAGGCCGATCAGGGTTTTCCCGTCCAGGATCTTCCCTTTCCTGATCATGGTTCCCAGGGTTTCGAGCGGGATGATCTCGATCGACGAGATCTCCCGCTCGTCCGTCTTTTCGGATCGGCGAATCACGTCCGCCGCCGAGAAGATGTGGATGCGCTCGTTCGAGTACCCGATGGCCGGGGCGTAGGTGTAGAGACGGACGAGGGTTTCCGCCCGGTACCCGGTCTCCTCCATCAGCTCGCGGCGGGCGCAGCCCTCGGCGTCCTCCCCGGGATCCACCTTCCCGGCGGGGATCTCCAGGGTCTCCATGTCCAGTGCGTACCGGTACTGCCGGACCATGACGATCTCCCCCTCGGGGGTCAGGGGGATCACGGCCGAGGCCTCGGGGTGATCGATGCGGATCCGCCGTGCCGGTTCGCCGGTCGCGAGGATCACATCGTCCAGGTGGGCGGAGAAGCTGGAGGCGTTCAGGCTACCCAGCGTTCGTACGCGCTTTTCCATACAGGCAGATCACCTGGTGTCCGGTGATGGTTTCGATCTCTTCGATCATCTCGTCGCAGGGAAGCACCCGGTAATGCTCGTTGGCCGAGATGAAGAAGTCCTTGCCGTTGCCCGTGATCACCCGGAAGAGAACGGTGCACTCCCCATCCTTCTGATAACGGTAGAAGACGTCGCGGAGGTTCTCCAGGAGATCCCGCGTGACGCGGTCCGCCGTCAGCCCCACCTGAAGGGCCCGGATGGACTGCTGCCGGATCGCCTCCAGGGAGACGACCTCCTGGGCCAGGACCTTGGCGGCGCTCTCGTTCACCTCCACCGTGCCGGAGACCATCACGGGCGCATCGCCTGCGAGCAGGGAGGCGTGCTGGGTGAACACGTCCGGGAACACCACCACGGAGGTGGAACCGGTCCGGTCCTCCAGGGTGAGGGTGGCCATCTTGTCGCCCCGCTTGGTTCGTTTGATCTTGAGGTTCTCCACGACACCCGCCACCTTGACGGAGACCCGGTCGTCGAGCCCGGGGAGGTCCTGGATGGCGCAGGTGGCGGATTGGTGCACCTCGGTCTTGAACCGATCGAGCGGATGACCGGTGATGTAGAAGCCCAGGGCCTCCTTCTCACGCCGCAGCCGCTCCCTCGAGTCCCACTCGGGCCGCTCGGGCAGATCCAGGCTCCCGTACCCCCCGCCGGCCTCCTCCCCGAGGGCTGCGAACATGTTGAGCTGGTTGGGATCCGCCTGGCTCCCGCAGGATCGGATCACCTCGTCCAGGGCGCCGAACAGGGTGGCCCGATTGAGACCGGTGAAGTCGAAGGCGCCGCACTGGATGAGCCCCTCGAGCACCCTCCGGTTCACTTTGCTCCCGTCCACGCGCTTGCAGAAGTCCATGAGATTCCGGAAAGGCCCGTTTTCCTCCCGCTCCTCGATCAGGGCCTCCACCGCTTTGAGCCCCACGTTCTTGACGGCGGCCAGGCCGAACCGGATGCTGTCCTCCACGACCGTGAAGTCCGCCTTGCTCTCGTTGAGGTCCGGGGGCAGGATCGAGATCCCCATGTCCCGGCACTCGGCGATGTTCTTGATCGTCTTGTCCTGGTTGCCCATGTCCTGGGTCAGGAGGGCGGCCATGAACTGGACGGGATAGTGGGCCTTGAGCCAGGCGGTCTGGTAAGCGATTCGGGCGTAGGCTGCGGAGTGGGACTTGTTGAACCCGTACCCCCCGAACTTGTCGATGAGGCCGAAGATGTGCTCGGCCGTCCTGCGGGAGATGCCGTTCTTCTCCGCCCCGTCAAGGAACCGCTCGTGCTGCTTGGCCATCACGTCCGCCTTCTTCTTTCCGATGGCCTTCCTGAGGGTGTCGGCCTCGCCCATGGTGTAGCTGGCCAGGATCTGGGCGATCTTCATCACCTGCTCCTGATACAGGATGACACCGTAGGTCTCCTTCAGGATCGGCTCCAGCTGGGGGAGTAGGTAGTGGATCTTCTTGCGGCCGTGCTTGCCGTCGATGAACTCCTCGACCATGTTGCTGCCCAGAGGACCGGGGCGGTAGAGGGCCACCAGGGCGATCATGTCCTCGAAGGTCTCCGGGCGGAGGCTCCTGAGCATCTCCTTCATCCCGGAGCTTTCCAGCTGAAAAACCCCCGTTGTTCTCCCCTCGCTGCACAGGCGAAAGGTGGCCTCGTCGTCCAGCGGGATCTTCTCGATGTCGATCTTCCGGTTCTCGGTCTTCTCGATCAGCCGCAGGGCGTGCTTGATCACGGTGAGGGTCTTGAGACCCAGGAAGTCGAACTTGATCAGGCCCAGCTTCTCGATCTGGTCCATGGGGAACTGGGTCATCACCTCGTCGTGCGTCCCCTTGTAGAGGGGGAGGTACTCCACCAGGGGCCGGTCGGAGATCACCACCCCGGAGGCGTGGGTCGAGGCGTGGCGGCTGAGGCCCTCGAGGGAGCGGGAGATCCGGAGGAGCTTCCGGTCCCGCTCCTCTCCCCGGCTCAGCCGCTCGAGCTCGGGCTCCGCCTGGATGGCGTCCTCCAGGCGGACCTTCGGTCCCTCGGGCACCATCTTGGCGATCCGGTCCACCTCCCCGTAGGGGATGCTCAGGGTCCTTCCCACGTCCCGAATGGCGGCCCGGGCCTTCATGGTGCCGAAGGTGATGATCTGCCCCACGTTGTCGTGCCCGTACTTGTCCGCGACGTACCGGATCACCTCTTCCCGGCCGTGGATGCAGAAGTCGATGTCGATGTCCGGCATGCTGATGCGCTCCGGGTTCAGGAAGCGCTCGAAGATCAGTCCGTACTTGATGGGGTCGATGTTGGTGATCGTCAGGCAGTAGGCGACCAGGGATCCGGCGGCGGATCCCCGCCCCGGCCCCACCGGGATGTCGTTCTTCCGGGAGTAGAGCATGAAGTCGGCCACGATCAGGAAGTAGCCGGAGAACCCCATCTCCGTGATGACCCCGAGCTCGTAGTCCAGCCTCTCCTCGTACTCCCGGACGAGCTCGGCTGAAAGAGGGCCTTCTTCATCCTCCCGCTCGCGCAGCCGGCTTTTCAGCCCCTGACGGGCCTCGTCGATCAGGATCTCGTCCAGGCTGCGGTCCTCCGTGGTCTGGTAGACGGGGTACTTGTACTCGCCGAAGACCATGTCGAACTCGCATCGACGGGCCACATCCAGGGTGTTGTCCAGGGCCTCCTCGTACCCCCCCAGGCTCTTCAGCATCTCCTCCCTGGACTTGAAGAAGAACTCGTCGCCGGAGAACCGCATCCGGTTCGGATCGTCCAGGGTTTTCCCCGTCTGGATGCAGAGCAGGGCATCGTGGGCCTCGGCGTCCTCCCGGTTCAGGTAGTGGCAGTCGTTCGTGGCCACGAGCGGCAGGGAGAGCTCCCCGGCCAGCTTCTCCAGCGCACGGTTGAGCCGGACCTGCTCGGGCATCTCGTTGGCCTGGATCTCCAGGAAGAAGCGGTCCTTGTCGAAGATCCGGGAGAAGGCGATCGCCCGTTCCCTGGCCTCCTCCACCCGGTCCCTCATCAGGGCGTGGGGGACCATGCCTTTGAGGCAGGCCGAGAGCGCGAGGAGGCCGCCGTTGTATTCCTTCAGGAGCTCCATGTCCACGCGGGGGTGGTAGTAGAAACCCTCCAGGTGGCCCGCGGTCACGAGGCGGTTGAGGTTGCGGTAGCCCTCCTCGTTCATGACCAGGAGGACCAGGTGGTAGGCCGTCGGCTGGCCGTCTCCGGGTGCGGACCGCTCCCTTCGGTTCCCCGGGGCCACGTAGACCTCGCAGCCGAGGACGGGTTTGACGCCGCCCTTCTTCGCTTCCTGAAAGTGCTGGACCGCCCCGAAGATGTTGCCGTGGTCCGTGATGGCCACGGCCTCCATGCCCAGACCGGAGGCCCGCTCCTGGAGGCGGCGGATCCGGATGGCCCCGTCCAGGAGGCTGAACTCGGTGTGGACGTGGAGATGGACGAACGAGGGGGAGGCGGGCACGGTCTTTCCTTCCTGCGGATGGACACCCGGCCGGGACTCGTGACGGGGACGCATCCCGTTCCCGGCGATCCATTCGGCGGTTGTCTCCTCGAAAGCGTTTATGATACGGTATCTCCCGGTTGCCATCAAGCCCTTTCGAGGACGGTCGGACCCGCCGGATCCCGCAACACCGCCGCGGTCGCACGCCGGTTCCTCCGGGGTAAGATCGGCTTTGCCGCCGGCCCGCTCTTATCGGAACCCCATGAAACGAGGACATATTACGGAGCTGGAGAGGCAGGTCGAGGGTCTGAAGGCGGAAAACCGCCGGATTCGGGATTCCCTGAGGACCGCCGGGAAGGAGCTGGAGGTCTGCCGTCTCGGGCTCCAGCACCGGGAAGAGATCTACCATGCGGTCCCCTCCATCCTCGTCTTGATCCAGGACGAGCGAATCACCGACATCAACAACAGCGTGACCGAGCTCTTCGGGTATGCCCCGGCCGAGTTGCTGGGAAAGCCCTTTCTGGAGATCGTGGCTCCGGCGTACAGGCCGCAGGTCCGCGAGATCCATGCCCGGCGCCTGGCGAGAAAGGCCGTCCCCGAGCAGTACGAGGCGGCCCTGGTGTCCCGTGACGGGCGCTCCGTCTCCTGCGAGGTCCGCGTGAGGAAGATTCTCCTTCGGGGGAAGCGGGCGTTCGTGGTGAGCCTCACACCCATGGACAAGCGGAGGGAACGGGAGGAAAACCGTCTTCGTTCCAAGAAGATGGAAGCCGTGCTCACCATGGCCTCGGCCCTGGCGGTCCGGTTCGGACGCCACTGCACGGCCCTCCAGGAACGGCTCGGGCGGCTGGCGGACGCCGCACTGGGCCCTCAAAGCCCCATGGGACCGGAGCTCCGGGCCTTGGAAGTGATCACCCAAGACGCCCTGCGCACCACGGACCAGCTGAGAACGATCGCACGGGAGCGGATGGAGCCCTCGGAAGCCAGGGCGTTCGACCTGAGGGACGTGGTGAAGGAGGCCGTCGCCCTCGGCCAGGGCACCGTGGAAGACGAAGACGGCCGGGGACCACCGCCCTTCCAGGTCAAGACCTACCTCCGGTCCGGGGCGCGGATCCTGGGGGATCCGGACGCGCTTCGCGACGTGATCGCGCACCTGGTGGGCAACGCACTGGAGGCCATGCCCGGGGGAGGGGAGCTGTACGTCACCTCGGAGGAGAGCGCGGGACAGGCGCATCTCACCATCATGGACAACGGGAGAGGCGTTCCGGAGCAGGTCATGGATCGCATTTTCGATCCCTTCTTCACCACGAGAGGGGGGGAGGCGTCCGGGCTGGGGTTGAGCGTGGCCTACGCCGTGATCCGCAGGCACGGCGGCACCATCGAGGTCACCAGCGAGATGGGGCAGGGTACGGAGATCCGGGTCCGCATCCCGGTGGCCGAGGCGGAGGCGGAAACCGTCGGGGTGCGGTCCGGTCGGACCGGGCGCCCCGGGAAGGTCCTGGTGATCGCGGCGACACGGGTGCTTCGGGATTTGCTGGACCGGTTCTTCTCGGCACAGGGATGGCACGTGGTGACGGCATCGGGTGTCCGGGAGGGACTGGGGCGGCTCGAGCGGGAGGCCTACGGGGGGATCATCCTGGAAAGCCTCGGAAGGAAGGACGGGCGGGAGGAGATCCTGTGCCGGAGCATCAAGAACCGTCACGGAGACATTCCCGTGGTCTTGATCGCAGGCGACGGGCGGCGGGAGGAGCCGTCGGACCCGTGTTCGTTCGACCTGGTGGTCCACAAGCCCCTTTTCATGGACGCCTTCGGAACCCGGGTCAGACGGCTGTTCTCGACCGCTTCGCGCACGACGAAAAGGGCGGTCGAACATATATGACCGCTTCCTTCGCGGTGGAGCAGAGAGGAACATCCCGGACATGAAGGAACCCGGGGAAAGATCCCGCATCCCCCTGGCGGACCGGATGCGGCCCGGCAAGGTCGAGGAGATGGTCGGCCAGCAACACCTGGTCGGCCCCGGCGCTCCCCTCCTTCGGGCCCTCCGTTCCGGGCGCCTGTTCTCCATGATCCTCTGGGGGCCTCCCGGCACGGGCAAGACCACCCTGGCGCGGCTGCTGGCCCAGGAGTCCGGCGCGCCCTTCCGCTCTCTCTCCGCCGTCACGTCCGGACTGAAGGACGTTCGCGGCGTCATCGAGGAGGCCCGCGCCCTCTTCGAGGCGGAGCAGAGGCCGACGGTCCTGTTCGTGGACGAGATCCACCGTTTCAACAAGGCCCAGCAGGACGGCTTCCTGCCTCACGTGGAGAGCGGCCGGATCGTCCTCATCGGCGCCACGACCCAGAACCCCTCCTTCGAGGTGATCTCCCCCCTGCTTTCCCGGGCCCGGGTGCTGGTGCTCCACCCGCTGGGGAGGGAGGAGCTGGAGACCATCCTTCAACGGGCCCTGGCGGATTCCGAGAAGGGGCTCGGAGGGACCGGGGCGGAGGTGCGGCCGGAGGCCATGGACCAGATCATCCTGCTCTCGGGCGGCGACGCCCGCGTGGCCTTGAACAACCTGGAGCTGGCGGTCCTGGACAGCCTCGACTCCGGGGACGATCCGCCCGCGGTGGGGCTCCCCGAGGTCGAGCGGGCCCTGGATCGGAAGGCCCTCTCCTACGACAAGGACGGGGAGGAGCACTACAACCTGATCTCGGCCTTCCACAAGAGCCTCCGGGGAAGCGACGTCCAGGCCTCGCTCTACTGGCTCTACCGGATGCTCGAGGCGGGAGAGGATCCCCTGTTCATCGCCAGACGCATGATCCGCTGTGCCTCCGAGGACGTGGGCATGGCCGACCCCAACGCCCTGAGGGCCGCCCTGGCGGCGTTCGAGACCTGGGAGAAGATCGGCCCCCCGGAAGGCGAGCTGGCCCTGGCCCAGGCCGCCGTCTACCTCTCCTCCGCGCCCAAGAGCAACGCCCTCTATCTGGCCGAGAAGGCGGTCAAGGCCGAGATCCGGAAGACCGGGGCGCGGCCCGTGCCCCTTCACCTGCGAAACGCCCCGACCCGGCTCATGCGCCAGACTGGGTACAGCCGGGGCTACCGCTACCCCCACGATCATCCGAGCGGATGGGTCCGGCAGGACTACCTGCCGGAAGGCCTGGAGCAGCGCGACTTCTACACGCCCACGAACCGGGGAATCGAGGAGCGCATCCTTCGCCGCATGAAGGAGCTCCGGGAGCGGAAGCGGTAAGGGAGACGCCATCCAATGCCACAGGACGCCCCCTGAATGAGCCTGGATTCCGTGATCGTCGTCGGCGCCGGCCCGGCCGGCCTCACCGCCGCCCACGAGCTGGCCCGGCAGGGGGTGCAACCCCTGGTCCTGGAGAGACGCTCCCGCGTGGGCGGCATGGCCCGCAGCGTGACCCACGCGGGCTGCCGGTTCGACATCGGCGGGCACCGGTTTTTCACCCGGATACCGGAGATTCAGGGCCTCTGGGAGGAGCTCCTGCCCGAAGACCTGCTCCGGGTCCCCAGGCGATCCTCCATCCACTTCAGGGATCGGTTCATCCGCTACCCCATCGAGCTCCCCGACGTGCTCCGGCGTGTCGGGCTCACCGAGGGGGCCGGAATCCTCCTCAGCTACCTCCGCGCCCGATGCCGCCCGCATGGAGAGCAGGAGACCTTTGCCGGGTGGATGACCTCCCGGTTCGGGCGGCGCCTCTACGAGATGTTCTTCCGGGACTACACGGAGAAGGTCTGGGGCGTGCCGTGCGATCGGCTGCGGGCCGAGCTCGCCGCCGACCGCATCCAGTCGTTTTCACTGGGCTCGGCGCTGCGGGGTGCGCTCTCCCTCCGCGGCGACCACAAGACCCTGATCGACCGGTTCCTCTACCCGGTTCTCGGGGCCGGAACCATGTGGGAGGCGTTTCGGGACCGGGTGGAGGCGGCCGGCGGCACCGTCCTGACGGATGTCGAGGTGGCCGGGTTGCGGGTGGAGGGGAACGCGGTCCGCACGGTGACCGTAAGGAGGGACGGGCGACCGGAGGAGATTTCCGCCGCCCGCGTGATCACCGGCGCCCCCCTGCGCGATCTCGTGAGGATGATCCGGCCGGCGCCGCCCCCCGAGGTGGTGCGGGCCGCGGAGAGGATTCCGTACCGGGACTTTCTGCTGGTGGGGCTGGTGCTGGGACGCAGGGATGTCTTCCCTGACCAGTGGATCTACGTGCACGATCCGGACGTGTCCGTGGGGCGCATCCAGAACTTCGGGAACTGGAGCCGGGCCATGGTGGCGGAGGGGAAGTCCGGCTTGGGCATGGAGTACTTCTGCACGCGGGGGGATGCCCTCTGGTCCATGGGGGAAGAGAGGCTCGTCGACCTGGCCCGTCGCGACCTGGAGCGGCTGGGTCTGGCCCGGGCGGACGAGGTGGAGGGGGGGGCGGTGTTCCGCCAGACCGAGGCCTACCCCATCTATCTCCGCCGCACCCCGGAGGACGTGCGGACCATCCTGGGGTTCCTATCCGGGCTCTCCAACCTCCAAACCGTCGGCCGGAACGGCCTCCACCGCTACGACAACCAGGACCT
>CAYUBQ010000052.1:23356-28555 GCA_964443135.1 uncultured Desulfobacterales bacterium
AGGCCGGTCTCGATGTTGGTGATGTTCGACAGGGTGTCGCTCAGGCTGTCCCCATAGCCGGTGAATCCGCCTTCATCCCCGCCTTCATCCCCGCCTCCGGCGCCGGCACCATCGCCTCCCCCGGGGCCGCCTGCGCTCTGCTGGATGCCGCTCAGGATGTCCGGGTTGTAGGACACGGCGCCGGTGGCGGAGTTGTAGGTCCACCCCGGGCCCAGGGTGATGCCGTTCACCGTCACGGACCCGTCCCCGCAGGCGGCCACGGTGACCGGCGTTCCGCCGGGACCGGTTTGTGCGAGATAGGGCCCCAGGCCCCCCCCGCTGTCCGCCACCCGGATGCCGCCGCTCTCCGCCTTCTTCTCGTCGACCCAGTAGACGTGGGCCCCGAACTTGGTCCCCCGGACCCCCATGACCGCGGTGGGGGTCTTGACCTGGAAACGCATCTTCTTGAACCGGAAGAGCCGCATGGCGTAGAACATGGCCTTGCCCTTGACCATGGCGAACACGGAGGTCTTCTCCCCCGTGTCCTCCTGGGCGCTGTACTCGTCTACGCTGAATCGCGTCTCCGGGGCGAGGCTGACCACATCCTCGTTGGTGAACCGGAGCCGGCAGCGGGTGTCGGGCAGGGTGTAGAACTCGTCGTTCTCGTGCACGGGGTCGCCTTCGCTTCCCAGGTAGGCCTCCCGCGTGGCCTTGTGGAGCACCACCACGTTCCCCTGGAGGGCGTGGATGGTTCCGGCCATCTTGAAGGAGGAGGGGGTGTACTCCTCCTGAATGCGAAGGTCCCTCATGTCTTCGGGGAGGAGCTCCGGCGAGATCGCGGCCGTACTTTCTCCGGCGACACAGGGGTGGAGGGAAAGGAGCCCCACCAGGAACAGGAGCGGGATCAGGGCACCAATGCGCGAGAAGTTGCCGTTCATGATTTTCCTCCACCGCGGACGGCGGGGTAGCCGCCGGGAAAGAAATCGGGGTGGGTCTGAAACGCTCGCCGATCCCCTTGCCGGGAATCCTGATGGAATCGTAAAAAGCCCCAAGCCTTGAGATCTGCCCTATGAATATCAATAGGGTATAGCGTTTTCAGCGACGCGTGAGCGGGTTTTTGCGAATGCGTCAATTCTTGAAATCATGTCCAGATATTCTATTTTTGATTTTCCGCGAAATCAAGTTTATTTATGGTACCTGCACAGTGTGGTCTTCCCGTTTGCCGGGGCTTTCGGAGCCGGGCATGGTTTCGGTCGGAGTGAGATCAGGCGGATCATGGTTCCAGACATCAGCGTCATCATTCCCGTGCGGAACATGTCTCCATCCCTTCCCCTTTGCCTGGCGTCCGTGCTCCGTTCCGAGGGGATCCCGGGAGGCCCGGAGGTCATCGTCGTGGACGACGCCTCGGAGGACGGCTCCGCCGGGGTCGCCTCCCGATTTTCCGTACGACTGGTTCGATTGCGCCGTTCCCGGGGGGGAGGTACTGCGCGCAATGCCGGGGTCGAACGCGCGCGCGGCCGCATCCTGTTCTTCACGGATGCGGACGTGGAGCTCGCACCGCACACCCTCCGGCTGGTGCTGGAGGGCTTTCGGGGCCGGCCGGATCTGCACGCCCTCTTCGGCGCCTACAGCGAGGAGTGCCCCAGGCCCGAGTTCTGGAGCCAGTACAAGAACCTGCACCATCACTATATTCACTCGACGGCTTCCGGCCCTGCGACCACCTTCTGGACCGGGTGCGGGGCCGTCCGTCGCGAGGTCTTTCTCCGGCTGGGAGGCTTTCGAGACCTCCCGTACCTCTACGACGTGGATCTCGGGTACCGGATCACCGGGGCGGGGTACCGCGTCGAGCTCCTCCCCCACATCCAGGTCCGGCACCACAAGCCCTACACCCTCTGGAGCCTGTTGCGCTCGGAGGTCCGGGAGCGCGCCGTCCCCTGGACGGGGCTGCTGTTGGAGCACCGGCAGCTGTTCGGGGGGCTGAACACCCGGCCCACCCAGGTGTTCAGTGTGGCCGCGGTCTACCTGGGCCTGTTCTCGGCCCTGCTCCCGTGGTCCGCGGGTGGCCGGGCGGCCGGAGCCACGGGAGCCCTGGTCGCGCTCGGCCTGCTCAACCGGAGGTGGGCGGCCTTCTGCCTGAGGGAGCGCGGACCGGGGTTCGCCTTCCGCGCCATGGTCATGGAGCTCTTCTACTTTCTCTACAGCGGGTTCGGCATGGCCCTTGGGGCCCTCCTGTGGGGAACCCGGACCGCACTCGGCCGGCGTTCCCAGGGGCGCGGCGGCGACCTGGAGGGTTCTCCATGAAGCAGGGAACCTTCCGCATCCTGGCCCTCTCCCTCCTCGTGATGACGATCGGGGTCGTATTCGGGCAGGTGGGCGGGTTCTCCTTCGTGAACATCGACGACGGGGTCTACGTCTCGGAGAACCCCTACGTGCGCGGTGGGGTCTCTCCGGAAGGTGCGGCATGGGCGTTTCGCTCGGCGCGCTCCGGGCACTGGCATCCGCTGACCTGGCTGTCCCACATGATCGACGTGGAGCTCTTCGGGCTGTGGGCCGGCGGTCATCACCTGATGAACCTGCTGATCCACCTGGCCGGCACGCTGGTGCTCCTGGGCCTCCTGGAGCGCATGACGGGCTCCTTCTGGAGGTCCCTGGCGGTGGCGGCCCTGTTTGCCTTCCATCCCGTCCACGTGGAGACCGTCACCTGGGTGGCCGATCGCAAGGACCTCCTGTGCACCCTGTTTGCGCTCCTGGCCGTGCGCGCGTACGTGGAGTACACCCGAGGCGCCCGGTTCGTTCTCTTCCTGGTCTCCCTGCTCCTCTTCGCCCTGGCCCTGACCGCCAAGTCCATGGCGGTGACGCTCCCCCTGCTGCTCCTCCTCCTGGATCACTGGCCGCTTCGCCGGGGGGGCGAGGCCGGCAAAGGGTTCGGGCGCTCGGCGAAAACCTCCGCCGGCGCGGGGAACCGGACTCCCCGCCCTCGGGACTGGGCCCTCCTGATCCGGGAGAAGGTCCCCTTCCTGTTGCTTTCCCTCGGGGCCTCGCTCTTGACCCTGCACACCATGACCGGCAGGGCTTCAGGGGTGTGGCCCGGAGACCCCCTGTCGGGTCGTCTGGCCCACGCGCTCTCCTCCTACCTCCACCACCTCCTCAAGACCGTTTGGCCCGTGGACCTGGCCGTTCACTATCCTGTGCGTGCTGCGATCCCGACGTGGGAGTGGGCAGCGGGTCTCATCGTACTGGCCGCCGGGACGGCGTTGGTGGTGTACGGTCGACGCCGTGCTCCATACGCTCTCGTCGGGTGGCTCTGGTTCCTGGTGGCCCTCCTGCCGGTGTCGGGGCTCGTCTTCCGAGGCAGCACCCCCACGGCGGATCGCTACACCTACCTCCCCCACATCGGCCTCTTCATCCTGGTCGCGTGGGGCGCTTCGGACCTGGCGGCTCGCCGGGGCGGCTCCCCCGCGCGCCACCTGCTACGATCCGCAGCCGTCTGCCTCCTGGGGCTCCTCTGCCTGCTTTCCTTCCAGCAGGTTCGCCACTGGCGGGACAGCCGGTCCCTGTTTCTCCACGCCGTACGGGTGAGCCCGCAGAGCGCCCTGGCCCGCACCAACCTGGGGCTGGCGCTGGCGTCGGACAAAAAGAACACCGAGGCGGCAGATCAGTTTCGAGCGGCCCTGCGCATTCGGCCCGATTCGGTGGAAGCGCACCGGAACCTGGGGATCGTGCTCGCCCGGATGGGGCGGATCCCCGAGGCCGCCGGGCAGTTGGAGGAGGCTGCGCGTCTCCGGCCGGACGCGGCGGAGGTCTGGAGCTACCTGGCGCGGTGTCGCCTGGCCCTGGGCCGGGCGGAAGGGGCCGAGACCGCCTGCAGGAAGGCGCTGGCCCTGGAGCCCGGCCATCCGCGAGCCCTGGTCAACCTGGGGGAGGCCCTCTTGAGCCAGGGAGGGGTGCGTGAGGCGGAAGAGGCCTACAGGCGGGGGTTGCGGCGGTTTCGAGGCGATGTGGCACGTCCCATGAGCGGGCTGGCCGCAGCGCTGGTCGCCCAGGGGCGGTTGGCCGAGGCGGTGGCCATCCGGAGGCAGCTGCTGCATATCCGCCCGGGGTCCGGGGAGAACTGGTATCGGCTGGCGGTGGAAAGCTACCTCATGGGAGACCGGGCCTCGGCGATCCGGTACTGTCGCCGGGCCCGTGATCTCGGCTACGAGGGCGTGGAAGCGGCGTTCCTGGAGCGGCTGAAAGAATGCGGTCCGGAGGCCGTCTCTTCAGCGGCGAACTGAATCCGATTACTGCTTTTGCCCGGCGAACACTCCCCATGCACCCACATCGGAGCTGGGACACTGGGCGGCAAAAGCCCCGGCCTGCTCCTGGGCGCCGGGCCCGTAGTGGGAGCCGTTCACGCCCCAATGGTCGACCTCGCTCCCGTCGACCTTGAAGGTCCCGGCCGGGTTGCTGATGTGAAACCCGCCGTCGGAGTCGATGTTGCCCGTGCCGGACTGGGTGAAGTCGATGGTGTGACCGCCGCCCGAGGCCGAGAGTTGGAAGTCCTTGATGTGGGCGGCGCCGAAGTCGACCTGAGAGGTGTACGATCCCTGGAGATCGGCTTGGTCGGTTTTGCTGTAATACGTTCCGTGAACCACGCCGGAGTAGGTGTAGGCGCCGGTCAGGGAAGCAATGTCCGTGGTGTCGGAGGTCGGGAACCCTTCGACGAACCAGAACTGGTTGATGATCTCGAAGTCCATTGCGCCGACGGAGGGGAAAGGAGGCGAGTCGGCCATGAGGTAACCCCACTGGACGTAGCTGTACTGGCCGAGATAGGTGACCGGGCCCTCGAGGCTGAAGAGCCCCGACGGGCTTCCTCCGAAGGTCAACGTGCCTTCGTCGTTGCCGGCGGCGTTTTCGGTCACCATGATGTTGTTGTTGGCGTCGTCCTGAACGCCGTAAGCATAGGCGCTGCTCGAGGGATCGATCTGCTGGATGTGGCTGCTCGCAAAGGCCTCGGCCACGTCGCCCGAGGACCGGTAGAGCAGGAAGGCGGAGAAGTAGCCCTTCAGCGGGCTGCTGTCGGTGCCGTCGAACGGCGTGAACGCGTCCGTCTCCTGGCTCTGGGTCTGGTCCCCCGTCTGAATGTTGGTCACGTCCGTGACGTCGGCGGTGATCTCGCTGGTGTCCTGGGGGGCGGTCTCCTCGCCGGAGACCTGGTCGCCCTCCTGCACTGGGGGCTGG
>CAYUBQ010000053.1:0-28239 GCA_964443135.1 uncultured Desulfobacterales bacterium
TTCGGAGACCGGGCGTCCGGGCGCATGGTGGACTCGGCCAGGGCCTGGGCCTTGAAGTAACGCCAGTCGAAGCCGGGACCGAAGGTCCTCTCGGTGTACTTGGCGAAGAGGGCGTCGTAGCGGTCGGCACCGTCCAGCCCCTTCACTTGGGGAACGGCAAGAAGGGACGCGGACAGCAGTACGATCATCATGGCTCTGAACATGATGGAGATTCCTCCTGTCGGACGTTTTCGAGGGCATTCGTACCCGATGATTCGAATGCCATAGTCATCCTCTACCCACACACGCCGGGTTGAATCAATGAGGGAAACCCCCCATCCTGGGAGGTGAGAGAGGGTAGGTCCCGTGCCCTGTGGAGCGAGTCGCACCGGGGAGCTGCCGCGATTTTCGGGAAAAATACAGGATCCACCCGATGGGCCGCCCCGGGGTTTCATGATATCGGTAGGCGAATCGTCGAAACATCCCGGCCTCGTTCCGGATCCGAACCGTTTCAAAACGTGATGGAGTCGCAGGAAGCCCGAATCCTCGAGATCTGCACCTGGGAGTTCAACAGGCGATATCGCCCCCAGCGGCGCGTGAGCGGGTTTTTGCGAATGCGTCAAAGGTTGAAGCCGTGGATCCCACCACCAGCGTTATCCTCCTGACCATCGGTACCCTATTGATCCTGGGGCTCCTGGCCAACTATCTCAGCCCGAGGCTGCACATTCCACGGGTGACACTGCTCATCCTCTGCGGGGTCGCCCTGGGGCCCTCCGGGCTCGATCTGCTGCCCGAAGGCTACGAACGCTGGTACACGCTCTTCTCCAACATCGCCCTGTTGATGATCGGGTTCATCCTCGGGTGCAAGCTTTCCATTCCGGCTCTCGAGAATTTCGGCAGGCAGGTGTTCTGGATCTCGATCTTCGAGGTGGTCGGCGTGGTTTTGCTGGTCTTCGCCGGGCTGGTGCTTTTCGGCGTTCAAACCGAGGTCGCGCTGGTCCTCGCCGGAATCGGACCCGCCTCGGCGCCCGCCGCCGTGACCAACGTGGTCGAGGGACTGAACGCGAAAGGCCGCTACACCGACACGCTTCTCGGCATCGTGGCCATCGACGACGCTTGGGGGCTGATCGTCTTCTCCGTCCTCCTGGCCGCGGCCACGGCCATGAGCGGTCACAGCGGGGCTATGGAGGCCCTCTACCGGGGCGGCTGGGAGTTCGGCGGGGCGATCCTGATCGGAACGATCGTGGGGCTCCCCGCCGGATGGCTCACGGATCGCATACGGTCCGGCGAGCCCATGCAGGCCGAGGCCTTGGGCTTCATGTTCATCTGCGGCGGTGCGGCGCAGCTCACCGGGGCCTCCTTCATCCTCTCGGCCATGGTGATGGGTGCCGTCGTGGCGAACACCAGCAAGCACACGGAACAGGCCTTCGAGACCGTCCGGGAGTTCGAGTGGCCGATCATGATCCTCTTCTTCGTCCTTGCCGGCTCCAGCCTGCACGTGGAGGAGCTGCCCCGGATCGGGCTCGCCGGACTGGTCTACATCGTCTTCCGGGTGATCGGGCTCCTGGCCGGCGCCTATGCCGGCGGGACCATCAGCGGGGCGGCCGACTCGATTCGGAGGTACATGGGCATGGCCATCACCCCCCAGGCGGGCGTGGCGCTGGGGATGGCCCTGGTGGCCGCAAACCATTTCCCCGAGCTCGAGAACACCTTCATTCCTCTGGTCATCGGGACCACGGTGTTCTTCGAGCTCACAGGTCCGTTTTTCACGCGCCTGGCCCTGATCAAGGCCGGGGAGGCCGGTGAGGCGAAAGGCGCCGGGAGCGGGGAATGATCGTGGATGAGCCCCAACTGCTCATCGGAACGTCCGGGTGGCAGTACGATCACTGGAAGGGATCGTTCTACCCGCAGGACCTGCCCGCCGAGGCCTTCCTCCGGTACAGTGCAGAGCGGTTCCGAACCGTGGAGATCAACAACACCTTTTACCGGCTCCCATCCCGGAAAAGCCTGGCCTCCTGGCGGGAGACCGTCCCGTCCGGCTTCCTCTTCTCCGTGAAAGCCAGCCGCTACATCACCCACATGAAGAAGCTCAAGGATCCGGACCAAACCCTCCCCCCGTTCTTCCGGGCCGTGGATGTCCTGAAGGACAAGCTGGGGCCCATCCTCTTTCAGCTTCCTCCCCGGTGGCGGTTCAACCCGGACCGCCTCTACGACTTCCTGGAGGCCCTTCCCTCCGGGCGGAGGTACGCCTTCGAGTTCCGGGACCCGACCTGGTTCGATCCGAGGGCGCTCGACGCCCTCACCGAGATCGGGGCGGCCTTCTGCATGTACGAGCTCGCCGGGACGGTTTCGCCCAAGGAGATAACGACGGACTTCGTGTACATCCGCCTGCACGGCCCCGACGGGGCTTACAGGGGCCGCTACGGGAGAAAAGGCCTCGCAGGCTGGGCCGGCGCCCTTCACTCCTGGGCGGACCAGGGACGGGAGATCTTCTGCTACTTCGACAACGACGAGGCCGGTTTCGCGGCCCTCGACGCCCTGGACCTCCAGGCCATGCTCGAGAAGGGCTGACGTCGCCTTTCGCGCCAGCGCCGCCTGTTTTCCTCGAACAGGCTCGACATTCCCGCCCGGTCGGGGCAAACTGTAAGGGTCCGGGAGAAGCCGGGCGGGAGGCGTCGGGCCCGCCGCTCCGGCGGCCCGGGAACCCAGGCATGGAGGACGGATCATGAAAAGAAAGCGGGTTACCACGGTGTCGGTCCTGGCGGCGGTTGCGGTGGGGTTTGCGTTGGGATTGGCGGCCGGCCGAGGTCTGGACCTGTCTCCTTCCGCGGCCCGCGCCGCGTACGGGGACCGGGACCGGCAGGGGAAGGTCTCCCTCGACTGGCAGGAGATGGAAACCAACATCACCAGGTCCATCCACAGGGCGTCCGTACCCGGCGGATGGCTCGTGGCCCAGCAGAACGGGCTGGCCTTTGTCCCGGACCCGGACCACGCGTGGAATGGGAAGAAGTCCGAGGAACGGTGACGGTCTTCCGCCGGTCGTGCTCGCAGCAGGGTGGCCGCGTCCGTTCCCTGCGGACGGAGAGGGAAGTTCGCTTCAGGCCTAGAAGGTGACGAGCCGGGCTCCCCGCTTCAAAAGGTCCGTGAGCGGCTCTCCCATGTAGATCACGCTCACCCCCAGCGACTCCAGCTCCTCCGTGACGCCGTATGCGTCCGAGCAGGCCCGGCAGGCGAGGAGCTCGACCCCGGTGTCCCGCATCTCCGCGACCTCCCGGCGGAGCTCTTCGTCGCGTGACAGGAGGCTGGCCGAGGGCCCCCAGACAATGAGGGCCACCTCGTCCCACCATTCCCTCACCTTGGCGTTCCTCGCGTACATGAACACCATCTCGAGGGCCACCTCCCGGTCCCCGCTGGTCCAGAGGATGTAGAGCTTGTCGGGAGTCCCGGATTGATCCGTCATCATCGCCTCCTTTCGATTCCCGTCGTCAGTCGCGCCCGCCTTGCGCCTCGAGCCGTTCGAAGGCGAAGCGGGCGGCGCCTCGCAGGGCGGTCCGCTCGTCCAGGATGACCCGGACGCCGATCTTCTCCACGAGCGGTTTGAACCTTCCCTTGTTGGAAAACGACTCGAGGAAAGGACCTTCCTTCAGGAACGGAAGGATCTTGGGGGGAATCCCGCCTCCCAGGTAGACCCCCCCCGTGGTCATGGCCGTGAGGGCCACGTTTCCCGCGGCGGCGCCCAGGATCGAGACGAACCGGAGAAGGGTTTCCCGGCAGAGGGGCTGGTCTCGCTCGAGGGCCGCCCGGGTGATGGCGGCCGGACGGCTCTCCCGTTCCATCCGCCGGGCGAGCCATCGGGGCTCGGAACGCCGGCCGGAGTCCCGGAGCCACTCGTAGATGTTCAGGAGACCCGGTCCGGAGAGGATGCGCTCGATGCTCACGTGGCCGAACCGGGCTCGGAGGTGACGCCAGAGGTCCACCTCGTCGTCGTCCGATGGGGCGAAGTCCACGTGCCCGCCTTCCGAAGGAAGCACCTTCAAATCCTCCCCGTGGCCGATCATGATGGACACCCCGAGCCCCGTCCCGGGGGCCAGAAGCCCACGGGGTTCCTCCGGCTTGATGCGAATCCGGTTCAGTGCCGAGAACCGCCGCCGGTCCAGAATCGGGATGCCGTGGGCCGTGGCGGACAGGTCGTTCAGGAGGTGGACGCGGGACCAGCCGAAGCGGGATTTCAGCTCTTCTTCCGACACGGTCCAGGGGAGATTGGTGGTTCGGCTCCGCCCCCGGCTCACCGGACCCGGGATTCCGAAGCAGGCGGCCGACACCGGTTCGGGGCGCCCCTCCACGAATCGACCGACCAGCGTGGAGAGGTCCCGCGCCTCCGCGCTCTTGAACGTCGCCTCCCGCCGGATTCTCGTTCCCTTGTCGTCGCGGACGAACAGAGCGAGGTTCGTCTTGGTGCCTCCCACGTCCCCCGCGAGCACGACCACCGATCCCGTTTCTGCCTTCAATGCGCTCCCTCCTGTTTCGGCGCGGCCGGGCCGTGGCGCCTTGTGAGCTTCGAGGCCGCCTCCACGTCCAGGAGCCACGTCGGGTTGCCTGTGACCCGGGCGGCGGGAAGGCGGGGGTCCTTCCGTTCGAGCACGGCTTGCACCGTGCCCGCCTTGTCCCGGCCGGATACGATGAAGACGGTCCGGGCGGCGTGGTTCAGGACGGGAAGGGTCAGGGTGATGCGATCCACGGCGGGGTCGCCTCCCCGGACCGAAACGACGAACCGCTCGTTCTCCTCGAGGGCGGAGTCACCCGGGAAGAGGGAGGCCGTGTGCCCGTCGCGGCCCAGGCCCAGGAGAACCAGATCGAATCGCGGGAAGGCCTCCCGGAGAGGTCCGAAGAAGCGCGACAGGAGCCGTTCGTAGGCCAGGGCGCCCTCATGGGGGGGCGGGTCCACGGGCATGGGGAAGACGTTCCGGGCGGGTATGGGAACCCATTCCAGAAAATCCCTCAGGGCGTTCCCGTAGTTGCTGGCCGGATCGGCCGGCTCCACGCAGCGCTCGTCCACCCAGAAGAAATGGGCCCGGTCCCAGGGGAAGGCCGAGGAGATCGGCTCCCGGCCCAGGAGCCGGTGGGCGTCCCTGGGGGTCGATCCTCCGGAGAGGGCGATGGCGAACCGTCCCCGCGCCTCGGCGCACCGGTTCGCCTCGGCCAGCACGAGCTCGGCGAGGGACCGGGAAAGAGCGGTGTGGTCCTGGAGGACCCGGGTTCCGCTACTCGACCCGAATGCGCGACGCATACTTGATCCAATCGTACCCGTAGTACCCCTCCGCCACGATCCGCAGGGGGGAACCGTGCTTCACGGGCAAGGGCTCCCCGTTCACGTGGTGGCAGAGAAAGACGCGCCCGGACCGCACGTCCTCCAGCGGATAGCTGCCGGTCTTGACGTACTGGCCGAGAGGGCCCTGTACCGTGATTCGGGAGGCGTCACCCGCCGCCCCCGCCCGGTCCAGGAGCGGGCCCAGGGAAAACCCGGCCCAACGCCCGTGCTGGACGAACACCCCGGGGCAGATGAGCAGCACCTCCCGCTCCAGCCGGGGAAGGGCCAGCAGCTCCTCGTAGGAGAGCCGAAGAGGGGTTTCCACGTGCCCTTCGAGCTCCAGGCGCCATCTCTCCAGGTCCACCCGGTGGTCCGTGATGCCCATGGTCCGGAAATCCTCCAGCGGCGTCACGGAGAGGTTTCGCGTGTCCAGCTCGGCCGGGTTGCTGTTTCTCAAGCTCTCGAGCGGTGTGCCTCGAGGGAGGACCCTCCGGGCCGCCCCGGCGAACACCTTCGCGATCCCGGCGGCCCAGGCCAGGGTGCCGGCGCAGGCCGCGCCCAGCACCTGTTTCAGAAACGTCCTGCGTGTTCCCATGATCCCACTCCTTTCCTTCCCCGTCGACCCGAACGACCCGTGTCCGGCCCGGTCCCGGGCCTCGGTCCTGACCGCGATCGGACCGTCAGACCGTCTCACGGGCCGGTCTCGGTCCCCAGGTGCCGGAGTCGTAGGGAAAGAGCAGCTCGGCCCGCTCGCCGCAGGTCTCGCACTGCTCGAGGATGGGCGTCAGGAACGCCCAGCAGAGCTCCACCCCGTCCTGCCGCCAGAAGAGCATGTGGTCCCCCACCATGCAGTCCAGGAGGACCTTCTCGTAGGCATCCAGCATGGGGCCCGAGTAGTTCTGGTGGTAGTGAAAATCCATGGTCACGGTCCGCAGGCAGAGCCTGGCCCCTGGGTTTTTGGTCTGAAAGGTCAAGGTGATCTTCTCTTCCGGATAGATGCCCAGGGCGATCTCGTTCGTCGTGATGTGCTCCCCCAGGGTTTTGCGGAACATGGAGTGGGGAACCTCCTTGAACCGGATTCGGATCTCGGTGAGCTTCCTCGCCAGGCGCTTCCCCGAGGTCAGGACAAAGGGGACGCCCTGCCAGCGCCAGTTGTCCAGAAACAGTTTCATGCGGGCGAAGGTGGGGGTCAGGGAGTCGGGGACCACTCCCGGTTCGTCCCGGTAGGCGGGGACCCGCTTGCCCCGCACGGTTCCGGCCCCGTACTGGCCGAGGACCAGGAACTCGTCGATCCGGTCCACCGGGAAGGGGCGAAGGGAACGGTACACCCGGACCTTCTCGTCCCGGACCCGATCGGCCTCGAAGAGGGAAGGCGGATCCATGGCCGTGAGGGAAAGGAGCTGCATCATGTGGTTCTGAAACATGTCCCTCAGAACCCCGGCCTGGTCGTAGTAGCCGGCGCGGTGCTCCACACCGAGGGTTTCGGCCGCCGTGATGTGGACCGACTGGATGTAGCGGCGGTTCCATACCGGCTCGAAGATCGCGTTGGCAAAACGGAACATGAGGATGTTCTGGACGGTCTCCTTGGCCAGGTAGTGGTCGATCCGATAGATCTGGTGCTCCTCCCAGAACTCGTGGAGGGCGGCGTCCAGTTCCGACGCGGAGGCCAGGTCGTGCCCGAAGGGCTTCTCCACCACGATCCGCGACCACCCCCGGCCGTCTTCCTCCTCCCGGGCGAGTCCGGCCTCACCGAGGCTGCGGGCGACGTCCCGGTAGAGGTTGGGCGGGATGGCGAGGTAGAAGATGCGGTTGCCCCGGGTCCCACGGTCCTCGTCCAGCCTCCGAAGCTCGCCGGCCAGGGAACGGAAGGTCTCGGGATCCTCGTAGTCCACGACCCGGTACAGCAGGTGGGGGACGAAGGCCTCCCACTCGGATGCTTCCGACCGGGGCGCGTCCTCGACCGCCTTCTCCATCTTTTCCCGAAAGGCGTCGTCGTCCAGGGACGACCGCGCGCACCCCACCACGGTGAACGCCCCGGGAAGGCCCTTGTTGCGATGGAGGTTGTACAAGGCGGGCACGATCTTCCGGGCGGTGAGATCGCCCGATGCGCCGAGGATCACCACAGTGCAGGGTTCGGGCGGCGTTTCCAGAATGCACGCCGCGTAGGGGACCTCCAGGTCCGGCGCCCGGGTCGTGGCCCGGGCCTCGGCCTGCTCCGTGCCCGATCCGGCTTTCTCTTTTTCACTCACGGTCGCATCTCCCGGTTCTCGTCATTCACCCGTCCCTCTCTCCTCGGGCGCGCAGGCGCGGTGGCCGGTGGCGGCCCCCTTGAACCATACCCTGAATTCTAACTCAGAATCGGCAAGGATGAAAGCGCAGGGGCGTCCTCGAGCTGTTCCGCGGCTTGGAAGGCAAGCCGCAGCCGGCTCCCGGCGGGCGTTTCCGGGTATGGGGACGAAACGTATCGGGCTTGGAGGACGCGAAAGGCGGAGCGTTCCACGGAAGGGGTCCCTCCGTGCGGGAAGGGTGGATGAGGCGGCGGCCGGTCCGGGGGTGTCAGCAGCCCGGGAACGGCGATCAAGAGGCGGACCGGTCCGCCGCCCTTGCGTCGGGATGGTGGGCTACTCTTTCTCGAACTGGTCCTTGGATGCCCCGCAGACAGGGCAGGTCCAGTCGTCCGGCACGTCCGCGAAAGCGGTTCCGGGATCGACGCCGTTGTCCGGGTCCCCTTCGGCCGGGTCGTACACATATCCGCACACCGTGCACACGTACTTGTCCATCTTCAATGCCCTCCTTGTTGGTCGCTTGGATTGGAAATCAGCGCTTGCCCTTACGGCCCGGCTGATTCGTCGAACCGCCGCCTGCACCGGGCGCAAACGGGGGGCGACGGTCCCTGCACCATGGAGGCCGGAAGGAGCGACACACCGGTCCGGGGAAGTCGAGCAGTCGCCGATTGTCCAACCATAACGGCCGCCTCCGGGGATGTCAAGGCATACCGGGTCCCTTCGTGCGGTGCTTCTTTGGTTTCTCCCGCAGTCGTGGTATGGTGCATTGGCATCCTGCGGGGTGTCGGAGGAAGGTGAAAACCCTTCGCAATGTGACGACAAAGCCGTGCGAAGTTTTCCCGGAGGGTAAGGTCGGCGCTCTTGTCGGCTTTTTTGACGGACGTCCGGGCGGGGGATGCCGAGGAGGCCGCAGGATGCGGGGAAGCGTCTGCTCCGATGAAAGGCTGGTCGTCTTCTGCCGGTACCCCGTTCCAGGGCGGGTGAAGACGCGCCTGGCTCCGGCGCTGGGCCGACTCAGGGCCGCGGAGCTCCACCGCCGGCTCACCGAACGCGTGATTTCGCTGGCGGAGGCCGTGGCCGCCGGGCGGGGGGCGGACCTGGAGATCGTCCACGCGGGGGGCTCCCGGAGGGACATGGCACGCTGGATCGGCCGGAGGCACCGTGTCGTTCCGCAGTCCGGAGGAGATCTCGGGGAACGGATGGCATCGGCGTTCCGGTCGGCCTTCCGGGAGGGCGCCCGGCGGGTGGTGCTCGTGGGGACCGACATCCCGGCGCTCACGGCCGACGACCTCGACCGCGCCCTGGGTGCGCTCCACTCGGCGAACGTGGTGCTGGGGCCGAGCCTCGACGGCGGATACTGGTTGATCGGGCTGGATCGACCCGTCGATCTGTTCGAGGGCGTTCCATGGGGCACCGGGCAGGTGAAGGAACGTACCCTGGCCCTGGCGGCCGACCGGGGGCTCAGGGTCTGCGAGCTGCGGCCGCTTCGAGACCTGGACACGCCCGAGGACCTTCGGGATGCGGCCCGGTGGGGGACGCTCGAGAGACCGTTTCTGTCCGTGGTCATCCCTGCGCTTCAGGAGGAGGGTGACGTGGCCTCGGCGGTGCGCTCGGCCCTGGGAGACGAGACCGAGGTCGTGGTCGTGGACGGGGGCAGCACGGACGCCACGGTCCGGCGTGCGGCCGAGGCCGGGGCCCGGGTCGTGACCGGCCCCCGGGGGCGTGCGCTCCAACAGAACCGGGGAAGGGCTGAGGCGGCCGGCCGGGTTCTCCTCTTTTTGCACGCGGACAGCCGATTGCCCGCGGGATACGCCCGGGCCGTCTTTCAGATCCTGCTCGAGGCCGGGACCGCGGCCGGAGCGTTCCGTTTCCGAACGGACGCACCCGGGCCCGCGATGCGGATGGTGGAAGAGATGACCAACATTCGGTCCCGAATGCTTCAGCTTCCTTACGGGGACCAGGGGATCTTCCTGCGGTCGGAGATGTTCGACGCCGTGGGGGGGTTTCCGGAGGTCTCGATCGCCGAGGATCTCCTGCTGGTGCGAAAGCTCGCCCGAAGGGGGCGCATCCGCATCTCGGACCGGGCGGTGGTCACCTCCGCCAGGCGGTGGCGGAGCCTGGGTGTGATCCGTACCACCCTGATCAACCAGATCATTCTGACGGGGTGTCTACTGGGTCGATCCCCGGACCGGCTCTCCAGCCTCTACCGGTCCAGGCGGTAGGCGCGACTCCTGGAAATCCGGGGGAGCTCAGTCGCCCTGCCCGGCCAGGTAGTCGTCCAGCATGGTCTCCAGGGCGAGCTTGTGCTTGGCCTCCTCCTGGGAGAGCATCTGGAAGAGATCCAGGGCCTCCGGACGGTCCGCCCTGCCGGCCAGCTCGTTGTAGAGCGCCAGGGAGGCCTCTTCCCGCTTGGTGGCGAGGCGCAGGATGTCCGCGTAGCCCATCCCCTCCTCGTAGCTCATGGCGACGGTGTAGTTGCTTCGCTTGAGGTCGGGGATCCACTCGAAATCGTAGTCGCCCAGGGTTTTCTCGCCGTTCAGGAATGCGTTCAGCAGGGACTCGTGCTTTCGCTCCTCCCGGGCGAACGATCCGAAGGTCTCGCGGGCCCCGGAGAACGTTTCCCTGCGGGCGAGGTCTTCGTAGAACGCGGCGGCCTCCCTCTCACGGTCGATGGCAAACCGAAGGATCTCTTCCAAGGACTCGAAGCTCATGGTTCCCCCCCTCTGGTGATGTGAAGACCAGCTTACGGAAAAACCGGCGCGTTGTCAAAGCATCCGGTTTTTTCCTCCCCTTTTCCCTTTGACCGTGTCCTGTTTTTATTCTATCCTTTTTTCATGCGGACAGGCTGCTCTCGAGAAGCGGTCAGCCGGAGCCTGGATCCCGGTGAGGGAGGTTCGGTTCAACACGCACATCCCGTCGAAGGGCGGCACACCCGACAGGGAAGGGGGGTGGAGATGAAAGAGCTGATCTCACGGATGGCGAAGGCACTGGTGGATCATCCCGAGCAGGTCAACGTCACGGAAATCACGGGCGAGCAGACGTCCATCATCGAGCTCCGTGTGGCCAAGGAGGATCTCGGCAAGGTCATCGGCAAGCAGGGAAGGACGGCCAAGGCCATGAGGACCATTCTCAGCGCGGCTTCCGCCAAGATCCGCAAACGCCACGTACTCGAGCTGGTGGAGTGATGCGGTTGCTCCCGCCCCTCCGGTCCTTTCCGTCAGGCGAGCCGAATCAGGATCCCCTTGCGAACTCCCACCGCGGATATTATTGCATCGGATTGGGCCTCTTCATGCTCGTGTCAAGACTGACGCATTCGCAAAAACCCGCTCACACGCCGCTGGGGACGATATAACCTGTTGAAATCTCATGGGCAGATCTCGAGGATTCGGGCTTTTTGCGACTCCCTCGAGACTGGAACCCGAACGGTGAACCATATGGTCTGTGCCATCCGCCCGAGTCGAACCATTGCCCCGAGCTTTTGGGTCCTCTGTGTACTGCTGCTCCTCGGAGGGACCCTCCGAGCCGATGCGGCCGCTGAGACGTTGAAGCCCGAGCGCATCGACCGGGAAGGCGTCGCCCGGGGGATCGATCACCTCCTCGAGATCGCCGGCCCGTCCGGTGACGATCGGCTGGACCCCTCCCTGGTCCGCCCCCTGCTGGCGTTCATCGGATCGGAAAAGGAATCGGACCGGTTGTACCACACCGGGGAGCGGAACGGATCGGCGTCGGCCTACCATGAGTTCGAGATCCGCAGGAACCTGGCTTCGGTGCTCCAGTACGCCTACAACCCGGACATTCCGGCGAACGTCTTTCGTCCGTCCTCCATCCGGATGACCCGGTGGCTGGAGGTGAACGGCGGGAAACAACCCCTTCCCTGCCTCTGGACCCACCTCCCGAAGCCGGAGCCTCCCGTCGTGGTCACGGGCGTGGAGTACGAGGAGAACACGCCGGAGCAGGCCACGGGCGCCTGCTACGGCTACACCATGGACCGGGCGCTGATTCTTTTCAGGGATCAGGGCCGGAACGTGTTCATTTCCATCTCGTGGCAGCCGGAGCCCTCGGACACGGGGAAGAAGGGCGCGTGCCTCGGCGGGGACCGGAACTGGGACTACGTGTACACCGGAGAGGAAGGACTGACGCGAAGCGGCCTGGGATGGGCCGATACCCGGATTTACGAATCCGCCTCCATTGCCGTCTACTACGAGCTCGACCGGTCGGCCCCTCTGGTTCGCTGCGGCGTGTTCAAGTGGCTCCGCGCCGGCTGGGCCGGGCTGAACCTGGTGAAGAAGAAGCACATCTACGAAGGGATGGAGCGATTCGCCCAGGGGTTTCGGGAAACCATTCACCACACCCACCTGCCGGAGCCGCAACGGCTGGCGGTCGTGTTCGACTGGATCAGGGCCATGCCGGAAAAGGCCGTGCGGATCGGGGTGAACGACTACCTGAGCGGTCTGCGATCCCGGTACGGCGATGAGGAGGTGCTGTCGAAGGACGGGTTCGAGGAGATGATCGAGACCGGAGACTATGCCGGCCGGATGACCCGTCTCCAGATGGAAAGCCTTCTGTCCCTGGAGTACATGAAGTGGGTTCTGGGCAAGAACACCGTGCTGGGCGAGCTCTTCCGCCTCGCTCCCGATGCGGGAGCGAAACGTGTCTCCGGGATGCGCCGCCCCCCGCCCGGGTGACGGCCCGGACCCGGCCGCCCCGGGACGGCCTGTCGTCTCCCGCCTTTTCCACCGCAAGCCCTCCACGAGCCTTCACGGACATCCGGCACACGGCGCTCACGCGATCCTCACTGCGGGAGCACCGATTTGTCCAGGTACGCCTTGAAAGGCCGCAGGGATGGTGATAGGGTCCTGCGCAGCCGAGTATGGGCCCCCTTTATCGGGCCCGATTTCGCGGCGGCTGTGAAGCGCCTCACACCCCCATTTCCCAGTTCCCAGGGAGACGATCATGAAGGAATACGCCAGCGTGAACCACCGGGACGTCCCCCTGTTCCGGGATGTGGCCGAAGAGGACTGGAACGACTGGAAGTGGCAGTTTCGGAACACGATTCGGGACATCGAAACCCTCGAGAAGGTCATCCGCATCGACGAAGAGGAAGAGCGGGACCTCGAGCGGGTCCTCCAGACCTTCAAGATGAGCGTCACGCCCTACTATGCCTGCCTCATGGACCGGGAGTACAAGCGGGGATCCATCCGGCTCCAGGGCGTTCCGAGGATCGAGGAGCTGGCCTTCGACCCGGACGACCACGAGGACCCGCTGGACGAGGACGTGGACTCCCCGGTGCCGGGCATCACCCACCGCTATCCGGATCGGGTCCTCTTCATGGTGACCCGGATCTGCTCCATGTACTGCCGCCACTGCACCCGCAGGCGCATGGTGGGCTCCCAGGACGAGCATCTGAGCAGCCGGGACATGGACCAGGCGTTCGGCTACATCGAGGATCACCCCGAGATCCGGGACATCCTCATCTCCGGCGGGGATCCCCTGGTGATGGACGACGGCCCCCTGGAGGCCGTCCTGAAACGTCTGCGGGCGATCGATCACGTGGAGATCATCCGCATCGGAAGCCGCACCCCCGTGGTCCTGCCCCAGCGCATCACCCGCGAGCTCGTGACCATGCTGCGCAACTACCACCCCCTCTACCTCAACACCCACTTCAACCACCCCGCCGAGATCACGCGGGAGTCCAAGGAGGCCTGCGCCCGGCTGGCCGACGCCGGCATCCCCCTGGGAAACCAGACCGTGCTCCTGCGGGACGTCAACGACTGCCCCTACATCATGAAGAGGCTGATGCAGGAGCTCCTCATGATCCGGGTCAAACCCTACTACATCTACCAGTGCGACCTGTCCCGCGGCATTGCACACTTCCGGACCTCCATCACCAAGGGCATGGAGATCATCGAGAACCTCCGCGGCCACACCACGGGCATGGCGGTCCCCACCTTCGTGGTGGACGCCCCCGGGGGCGGAGGCAAGATCCCGGTGATGCCCAACTACCTCCTCTCTCAGGGAGACCGCCGCCTGGTGCTCCGAAACTACGAGGGCGTGATCACCACGTACACCCAGCCCGAGAACGTGTTCTCGGACTGCGGGCACTGCCGGATCTGCGAGGACGAGCGATACAAACCCCTGGACGGGGTGGCCAAGCTGCTGGCCGGGGAGAAGCTCACCCTGGAACCGGCGGATCTCAAGAGGCGCAGGCGGTAGGGCGCCGGGAACCACCGACCCGCGCAAGGTCTCGAAAAGGAGCTGGACATGGTGGACAAACTCGATCTGAGAGAGTCGGAACGCCTCTACGAGGAGGCCCTGGGCCTGATCCCGGGCGCGATCCTGGGCATCCGGAGGCCGTACAACTTCGTCCCCGGGGAGTACCCCATTTTCTTCGAATCGGCCAGGGGCGGGCGGGTCACGGACGTGGACGGGAACGAGTACATCGACATGCTCTGTGCCTATGGACCCATCATCATCGGCCACAGGGAGGAGGAGATCGACGACGCGGTGGTCGAGCAGATGCGGAGCAAGGGGTTCTGCTTCTCCCTCACCCAGGCCATGCAGAACACCCTGGCGGGGAAGATGCGCGAGCTGATCCCGTCCGCCGAGATGAGCCTCTTCCTGAAGACCGGCTCGGATGCGACCACCACGGCCATACGGATCGCCCGGGGCCACACGGAGCGAACCCGGATCGCGCGCTGCGGCTACCACGGGTGGCACGACTGGTGCGTGGAGGTCAAGGGGGGGATCCCGAAGAAGCTCTATGAGGACATCCACGAGTTCCACTACAACGGGCTGGACGAGCTCGAGGACCTCATGAAGGCGTACGGGGACGACATGGCGGCGATCATCGTGACCCCCGTGGGCCATCCCCTGGCGGAGAAGGTCCAGGAGCCCGAGCCCGGGTTCCTGGAGGGAGTGAAGGACCTGGCGGAGCGGTACGGGGCCGTCCTGATCTTCGACGAGATCCGGAGCGGCTTCCGGTTCGGCCTGGGTGGGGCCCAGAAGGCGTACGGGGTCACGCCGGACCTATCCGTGTTCGGCAAGGCCATGGCGAACGGCTACCCCATCAGCGCGGTGGTGGGCCGGGCGGAGGTCATGAAGGTGGCGGCGGACCGGGTGTTCATCAGCTCCACCTTCTTCCCGAACAGCCTGGAGCAGATCGCCGCCCTGAAGACCATCGAGATCCTGGAGCGGGACCGCGTGCTGGACAAGGTGCGGGAAAAGGGGTGGAGGTTCGGGGAGCAGGTCGCCCGCATGGTGGAGGAGAGCGGCGTACCCGCGGAGTTCTCCGGGGCGCCCCTCCTGCCGTTCATCACCTTCCCCAAGGACCGGAAAGGCCTGTACAAGGAGCTGAGAACGGCGTTCTACACCCAGGTGATCCGGAGAGGGGTGTTTCTCCAACCGTATCACCACGGCTACGTGGCCTACCGGCACACGGACGAGGAGATCGATCGGGCCGCGGCCGTGGTGGGGGAGGCCCTCGAGGAGGTCCGAAAAACGCATTTGGATTGACAACTTGGGGCCGTTTGGTTATGCTAGGTTCCCTCACTGCGACCCGGTGGAGGGGGGGCGAGCCGAACTCCTCGCGGGGTCGTCCGGGCGGGTGAGGAATCCGCCGCGGGGCCGCGGCACAGGACATCGGAACATCCGGGAGCTTTGCGGACATCATGCTGGACACTGCCATGGAAACAACGGAAACCCGGGCGGAACTGCCCGTGACGACCCTCCTGGCCGAGGCCGTGGATTTTCTCGGCCACACGGCGGAAAGACCCCTGGTGCCGGCGGAGTTCCTCCGGCTGGTGGGGGACGGAGACGGTGGATCCCGTTTCTCGCGTCTCCTCCAGGCCGCGGGACACCCGGACGATCCCGAAGGGTTCTTCTCCGCGCTCCTGGGGTCCGTGCTCAGAGGAGAGGCCCGCGGGCGAGGCCCCTTTCGGGTCAACGGGGTGGAGATCCCCAAGCGGTTCATCATCGCCCTCCTGGAGCGCGTGTCGCCGGGAAGCGGGTTCGTCTCCGTCCGGGACGTGGACCAGATGGAGACCCTGACGAGCATCCGGGTGGAGGAGGACCGGCGGGAGGACCTCCAGAAGGTCATCGACCTGTTCCCGGTCCGGCTGTCCAGGCACACCGTGCGGCAGATGATGGTCTCCAGGGACGTGGCATACCAGTATCTGCCCTTCGTGGAGGAGCTGGACCCGGTGGGGCAGGTGAACACCTGGATCGGCCAGTTTCACCAAGGCCTGCTGGAGCGGATGTACCGCAACCGGGTCATCTTTCTTCTGAACATGACCTGTCCCGTCTACTGCCGGTTCTGCTTTCGCAAGCACAAGGAGTCGAGAAACGAGACCTCCCCCACGCCCGACGAGGTGCGGGAGGCCGTGGCCTACGTGGATGCTTCCCCCACCATCAAGGAGATCGTCATCACGGGGGGGGACCCTTTCCTCAACCGGAAGAACATGGAGGCCGCGATCGACGGGCTCGGGAACGTCCCGCACGTCCAGACGCTGCGGCTCGCCACCCGCTCCATCTCCTACTACCCGCATTTGTTTCTCGCCGACGACGGCGCCTGGCTCAGCTACCTGAAGCGGAAGAACCTGGAGCTGGAGGAGAAGGGCAAGCGGATCGAGGTGGCCACCCACTTCATCCACCCGGACGAGGTCTCCCCGGAGAGCCTGGAGATCATCTCCGAACTGGTCAAGAACGGCATCCAGGTCTACGTGCAGACGCCCTTCCTCGACGACTGCAACGACCTGGGCCCGGAGCTCACGGAGCTCTTCTGCAGCCTGAGGGGCGCCGGGGCGGAGATGCACTACATCTACATCCCCTGCAGCCCGATCCACGGCAACAGCGTCTACTGGGCGCCGCTCTCCAAGGGGATCCAGGCGGGGGCCTACCTGAGGGCCCACCTGTCGGACCGCGCCATTCCCCGAATCTGCACGGCCACCCCCATCGGAAAGATGGACTGGAACAGCAGCGGATGGGCCGTGGAGGAGGACCCGGAGAACGATCACTTTCTCTGGCTCCGGTCCCCCTACACCCCGGACTTCTTCAATGCGTTCGCCCCGGTGGCCAACGAGCTGGACAACGTCCGGGTCAACGAGGAGGGAACCATCGACGTCCGGTACATGGCGCAGATCGGAGACGAGACGCTCCTGGTCGGGTCCAGGGGGGCCAGGACGCCCCGCACCTGCGTCTCCGACCTCGAGCTCCTGGATTCCGTCCGCGCGGCGGGCCTGGAGGATCAGCGTTTCGCCCGCCCGGTGGTCCCTTCCGGTGCGGAGGGGGTGGTGCGGGCCCACAAAACCCGGGTGGAGCTGGACGCGGACCGCTGGCGGGAGGGGATCGAATACATCCGGAGGAACGAGCCGGTCACCGACGTGGTCGTGGCGGGCGAGCGGGACGGGATCGACTGCCTGAACGAGATCCGGGAGATCGCCCGTCGCCTTCTGGACATCCCCCACGTGAACGCCCTCCGGGTCCGGAGCCTCGCCTTCGCCTCAAACGCCGGCGCGTACACCCCCGGCGTGATTCGGGACCTGGCCGAGCTGAACCGGCTGACCGTCACGCGGCCCCTCCGGCTGGAGATCGAGACGGTCTTTCTCCACAGCGGCGAGTTCACCGGCGGCCACAAGAGGATCGCGGCCCTTCTCAGGAGGAAGGGCATCTCGATTTACGTGAACGTCCCGCTGATCGCCGGCGGCAACGACACCCCGGACGAGATTCAGCAGGTGGCCTACCGCTGCAGGGAGGCGGGTGTGGAGTTCCACCATGTCTACGTGGCCGGCCATGCGCTTCAGGCCCGGAGAAACGGGTCTCACCCCGTGGACGTGGACGACGTGCTGGACATCGCCGCCAAGGTGAGGCGGGACGGCAGCGGCCGGGAGATCCCGGCCTACATCCTCCTCACCGACCTGGGCGAGGTGGATTTCGGGCTCTCCTCCCGGCTCACGGCGCGGGACGGAGGGCTCCGGGCGTGCAAGCTGCCCTATGACCTGACCTACTTCCGGGCCATGGCCCCGGGGTACGCCTGGCCCGAGGGCGTCGTCACGGAGGAGCACGGGCGGCCGACGGTGCCTGTTCCCGGTCTGGTTTCACGGACCGGTTTCATGGTGTCCTGATTCGAGGACCGAACCCGGGATCCCATCGTTTTCGTTCCGGCCCCTCCACCTCGGTGGGGGGGCCTGTTCGTTTCAGGAGGATGTTTTCGAACGGAGCTGTTTCCCGTGCACTTCGCGTTCCTTGGGGGCGCGCTTTCGGTCTTGATTCTTGCGAGGAGGAGGGAGCCTCATGAAGCCGGAGACGTACATCGACCTGGAGAGCCGCTACGGCGCGTACAACTACAAACCGCTCGACGTGGTCCTTCAGCGGGGGGAAGGGATCTGGGTCTGGGACGTGGACGGCAAGCGGTACATGGACTGCCTCTCCTCCTACTCCGCGGTGAACCAGGGTCACTGCCACCCCCGGATCCTTCAGGCCATGATCGAGCAGGCCCGCAAGCTCACCCTGACCTCCCGGGCTTTTCGGAACGACCAGCTCGGCCCCTTCTACGAGGAGCTCTGCCGCCTGACCAACTCCCACAAGGTGCTTCCCATGAACAGCGGGGCCGAGGCCGTGGAGACCGTGATCAAGGCCGTGCGGAAGTGGGGCTACAAGGTCAAGGGCGTCCCGGACGGCGAGGCCGAGGTGATCGTGTGCGACGGGAACTTCCACGGACGGACCATCACCCTCGTCGGGTTCAGCACGGACCCCCAGACCCGCGAGGGGTTCGGACCCTTCACCCCGGGCTTCAAGACGGTCCCCTACGGCGACGCCCGGGCCCTGGAGGAGGCGGTCACTCCCAACACCGTGGCCTTCCTTGCCGAGCCCATCCAGGGGGAAGCCGGCGTGATCATCCCGCCGGCCGGATACCTGAAGGAGGCCCGGGAGATCTGCTCGCACCACGGGGTGGCGCTGGTCCTGGACGAGATCCAGACGGGGCTGGGCCGTACCGGGCGCATGCTGGCCGAGGAGCACGAGGGGATCGAGGCCGATGTGACCCTCATCGGGAAGGCCCTCTCCGGGGGGTTCTACCCGGTCTCCGCGGTGCTCTCCAACACGGAGATCCTGGGGGTGATCCAGCCCGGCGAGCACGGCAGCACCTTCGGGGGCAACCCCCTGGCCTGTGCCGTGGCCCGGGCGGCCCTCATGGTGCTCGTCGAGGAGGGGATGATCGAGAACGCGGAGGCCATGGGAGGATACTTCCTGGAAGGGCTCAGGCGGATTCAGGGCCCCTGGATCAAGGAGGTCCGGGGCAAGGGCCTCCTGATCGGGGTGGAGCTCGTTCCCGAGGCGGGCGGCGCCAGGTGGTTCTGCGAGCGGCTCAAGGAGAAGGGCCTCCTCTGCAAGGAGACCCACGAGAGCACCATCCGATTCGCGCCGCCCCTGGTCGTCGGGCGGGCGGACGTCGACTGGGCCCTCGAGCGGATCGAGGCGGTGCTCGGCGCGGCACCGTGACACGAAAGGCCCTTTCACCGGAGCCGATGCCTCGAACCGGGCATGCCCGAGAAATTCCACGGCCCCAGGAGGAGTAAGAATTCCGGGACAAGGTCAAGGCGGCCGGAGAGGCGGCTGAATCGACCCGGGGACGGAGACCATGAAGCACGCGACTGTAAAGTCCCGGCTGCCGGAGCTGAGGGCGTGGTTCGCGGACTACGTCCGGCGGTTTTCCTCCGGCGACCCGAGCGTACAGAGAAACATGGACATCAAGGCCGAGCACACCCTGAGGGTGTGTGGGGAGATCCGGGACATCGGTGGAAGCCTGGGCCTGTCCGATGAGGATCTCTGCACCGCCGAGGCCTGCGGGTTGCTGCACGATATCGGACGGTTCGAGCAGTACAACCGGTACGGGACCTTCCGGGACTCCCGGTCCGAGGACCATGCAGCCCTCGGGGTGAAGGTCATCGGGGAGACCGGTGTCCTGGAAGGAGTCGAGCCCGCCTCGGTCCGCATCCTGGTTCGGGTGGTGGCGCATCACAACCGGGCCGTTCTGGACGTAGAAGAAGGAGAACGCAGCCTCTTTTTCCTGAAGCTGCTCAGAGACGCGGACAAGGTGGACATCTGGCGGGTGGTGACGGACTACTACCGGGATGCAGGGAATCGCCGGAACCCGGCCCTGGAGCTGGATCTGCCGGATCGGGACCGGATCTCGGACCGGGTCTCCGACTCCCTGATGAGAGGAGAGCTCGTACGCATGTCCGACCTGGAGACCTTGAACGATTTCAAGCTGTTCCAGATGGGATGGATCTACGATGTCAACTTTCCGAGGACATTCCGGATGGTGCAGGAGAGAGGTTACCTGGAGGCCATCCGCGACGCCCTGCCCTGTTCCGATCGCGTGATGGACCTCTACGCACGGGCCCTCGACCGACTGGAGCGGGGATCGCGCGCGGACGATCCGTTCCCCGAGGGATTTCCGGTGTGACATGGACCTGTCGAGACCGTTTCGAAGACTCACCGATGACGACTGCCGCAGGCTCCACGAGGCCAGCTGCCGCATCCTGGAGCGGACCGGGGTGAGGCTTCACCACCCGCCCGCGGTGCGGCTCCTCGAGGCGTCCGGGGCGCGCGTGTCCGAGGAGAACCGCGTGCGCATCCCGCAGGCCCCGGTGGAGCGGGCCCTCGAGACCGTGCCCTCCACAGTCATGCTGTACGATCGCGGCGGTGCCCCGGCGGTGGAGGCGGGCGGCCTGGACCGCCCCTTCAATTCCCGCAGCGCCGATTCCGCTCCTCACCGTACTCGAGACGGCTCCCCTGCTTGATGGTCTTCAGGAGGCCGCCTTCAAACGTCAGGGTCCACTTCCGCTGCCGACAGTGGTAGATCCACTCCTCGATGAGGAGGGCCTTTTCCTTGGTTTCCCCTCCGACCGTCCCTGCATGGCTCGTCGTCGCGTCGACCTGCCCCTGGGTCGAGGACCCCACCTGGAGACGGAATGCAGGCTCATCGCATTTCTCCAGGACGTCGGACATGGTGTCCTGGTTTACGTACACAGGTTTGTTCCGGCACCGAAAGGTAGCCTCCGCCGGAGAGATCCAAACCAACGTCAGAAACAGCGTGGAGAGAACAAGACCCATCTTCATGATATGCCTCCTCTCTTCGGGTTCTGGGAGATTCGGATCCCCTCTCCCGGTTCGATCACCGGGTGAAGACCACCCGCCCGTCAAAGACCGTCATGTCCACGGCGGTCTCGATGATCTCCATGGGGTCGACCGCGAAGATGTCCCGGTCCAGGACCACCAGGTCGGCTCGCTTTCCGGGCGAGACGCTCCCCAGCTCGTGCGCCACACCGTTCGCCTCGGCCGCCGAGAGCGTGTAAGCGCGGACCGCCTCCTCCACGGCGATCCGCTCCTCCGGGTACCAGCCGCCCTCGGGGGTGCCGTCCCTCCGCTGCCGGGTGACCGCCGCGTGAATACCCACCAGGGGGCGGGGGTTGCAGACCGGGGCGTCCGAGCTCATGATGAGCGGGATGCCGGCGTCCAGCATGCTGCGATACGCGTAGGTCCACCGGCCGCGCTCCCCCACCGAGCGCTCGATCATGTGGATGTCCAGGATCAGGTTGTGGGGCTGCACGCAGCCCACGACGTTCAGCCTCGCCATGCGCTCGAGGTCCTCGGGTCGGATCATCTGGATGTGCTCCACGCGGTGGGGCACCGCGGGTCCCGTGGTGGGGCCGGTCTCCTCGAGGAGCCGGGCGCGGTCCACGGCCTCGAACACGGAGACGATCTCCCGGTTGGCCCGCTCGCCGATGGCGTGAACCATCACGGCGAGGCCCGCCCGGTCCGCCTTGACGACCCGTTCCCGCAGGGCCTCCGGCGCACAGAGGGGCATGCCCACGCCCCCGTCCAGGTAAGGGTCGACCATCCAGGCGGTGCGCGCGCCCATGCCGCCGTCCATGAAGTACTTGAGGTGTCCGATCCGCAGCCGGTCGTCCCCGAAGCCGCTGCGAAGCCCCAGGGCCGCGGCCTCCTCCAGCCGCTCCCCCGGAAGGCTCACCCGGCAGCGCAGGTCCAGCTTCCCCTCCTCCCGGATTCGCTGCCAGGTGCGGAAGGCGGGCGGCCCTTCCACGCCGCCCATGAGGCGGACGTCGAAGAGACCCGTGATCCCGTAGCTGTGGAGGGCGGGGATGCCGTCCAGCATGGCCTCGTAGACCCCCGGGTCGCCCGCCTCGTGAATCACCGCCTTGATCAGGTTGGGGGCCAGCTCGCGGAGGATCCCGGAAGGGCGCCCCGCGGCGTCCCGGGCGATCACGCCGTCCGGCGGGTCCACGGTGTTCTCGTCGATGCCCGCCCGCTCCAGGGCGAGGGAGTTCACCGTGGCCAGGTGCAGGTCGCATCGCCACAGAGCCACCGGGTGGTTGGGCGCCACGTGATCCAGGTCGTGACGCGTGGGCATCCGGTCCTCCTCCCAGTCCGACTCGTTCCAGCCCTGGCCGAGCACCCAGGCCCCTTCGGGAAGGCTGCGGGCGGCCTCGGCCACCCGCTCCAGGCAGTCCCGGAAGGAGGTCGCGTCGGCCAGGTTCAGCTGCTTCCGTCCCATGGACCAGTCGTAGTAGTGGAAGTGGCTGTCCGTGAAACCGGGCAGGACCAAGCGTCCCCCGAGGTCCAGGGTCTCGGTCTCCGGGCCGGAGAGGGAAGCGATCTCCGTGTTGTCTCCCACGGCCAGGATCCGGCCGTTGCCCACGGCTGCGGCCCGGGCCAGGGGACGGGAGGGGTCTAGGGTGCGAATGAGGGCGTTCAGGAAGATGCGTTCCGGTGTCATGGGAGAAAACCTCCGGGAAAGGGGTCGTCGGGATCGAGGACAAAGGTGTGAACGCCCGTGATGTGGGCGCTGCCGCGGATCTCCGCCACCACGGCGGGAACCTCTCCGACGCGGGTCTCCCGTACGAGCCGGGCCTCGAAGACCGTCCCGAGCGGGCTCGTGTTCTCGTAGGGCTGGTCCATGCGGATCCGCCCCTGGTGGTGTAAGAGGGTCAGCTTGGCGGCCGTTCCCGTACCGCAGGGGGACCGGTCCATGTGGCGCTCGCCGTAGATCACCATGCTTCTCCCGCCGGGGGACTCCCCGGCGTTCTCCTCGTAGAACTCCACCACGTCCACCGTGGAGACCTCGGGCCGGGTGGGGTGCTGCACGTCGAGCTGCGCGTTGGCGCAGTCGATGAGGGTCATGCCCAGGTCCACGAGCCGCGCACTGTTCTCCGGGGTGAGGGGGAGCCCGGTGGACTCGGCCGGCACCATGACGAAGAACCCGCCGACGCAGACGGTTTCCACCGCGATCCTCCCCAGGCCGGGGACGTTCAGGGACCGCTCCCGGCCGTAGACGAAGGAGGGCACCACCTGGACGGCCACGGAGGCTGCGACGCCGTCCCGGACCCGGGCCAGCGTGTCCATGGGCCCCGACGGCGTGTCCACGATCACCCGGGTCTCCGGGCCGGTCGCCTCGATCGCGCCGGCCTCGATGAGGGTGGTGACCGCCCCGATGGTGGCGTGCCCGCAGAGATAGGGGTAGCGGCGGGCGTCCATGTAGATCAGGCCGAAGGCCGCCCCCTCGCTCACCGGGTCCGTGAGGGCCGCGGCGATCATGTCCCGGTGCCCCCTGGGCTCCCGGGTGAGCAGCCGCCGCACCGGATCCAACCGCTCCATGAAGTAGCGGCGCTTCTCCGCCATGTCGGCGCCGGGCACCTCCCCGAACCCGTCCACCACAAGACGGGTGGGCTCCCCGGCTGTATGGGAGTCGATGGTCCGGAGAGACGACGGGAACCTCTCGGACAGCCTCTCCATTGCTCTCTGGATGTTCATGGATCGAGCCTCCCGGCTTTCGGGGAGTTCGGGTGTCGGCGCAGCCGGACGGTGTGGGGGCTCCCCGGGGAAAGAAGTGACCTGTTCGTGCGTGGGCCGCGAACCCTCCACCACCTGGGGGAACGGTCCCCGAGGTCGCACGTCTGGACGCGAGCGTCATGGGCGGATGCGATGACCGTGCCGGTGCGCTGAACGGACGCTCGCGCGCCCTTACACGCCTGGGACCCCCGGGAAGGGACGTTCCGGCCTCGGAGAGAAGAGGTCTCGCGGGGATGCGGATTTGGCGATCTGCTTCAGTCTTCTCGTTTCAGCAGCCCGCAGTGTCGGGGAGGTGCGTGGATCAGGACGGTCTCGCCCCGGCGGTACGGTTTGGAGCTGACCATGCTGATGGCGTGGATCACGGTGCCGTTGGCCAGCTCCACGAAGTAGCTGACCTCGCCTCCCATGTAGCTGCGGTCCTTGACGACGCCCTTGAAGGTGTTGATCTCAGGGGCGGTGGCGTCCTCCTTGTCCGGAAGAATGTCGAACTTCTGGGCGCGCACCACCAGCTCGACGGGTTCCCCCTGCTTCCACGCCCCGGATCCCGAGGCGTGGATCTCGTTCCCGTCCTCGACGCGGATCCGGGTGTAGTCCCCCTCTCGGCCCAGGACCTCGGCGTTGAAGAAGTTGGAGTGGCCGAGAAAGTCGGCCACGAAATGGTTGACCGGGTTGTTGTACACGTCCTCGGGACCGCCTTCCTGCTGCTTGCGGCCGTCCTTCATCACCACGATCCGGTCGGACATGGACAGGGCCTCGCGCTGGTCGTGCGTGACGAAGATGGTGGTCACGCCGAGCAGCTGCTGGAGGTTGTCCACCTCCATGCGCATCTCCTCCCGCAGGTTCTCGTCCAGGGCGGAGAGCGGTTCGTCCATGAGCAGGACCACGGGCTCGATGACGATGGCCCGGGCCAGGGCGATCCGCTGCTGCTGCCCGCCGGAGAGCTGGGAGGGCATCCGCTCCTCCACGCCGGGCAGGCGCACCATCTCCAGGGCGCGCTTCACCCGGTCCCGGGTCTCCTGCTTGGGCACGTTGCGGTACTTGAGCCCGAAGGCCACGTTGTCGAAGATGGTCTTGTGGGGGAAGAGCGCGTAGTTCTGGAAGATCATCCCCAGGTTCCGCTTGTGGATGGGGGTGTCGTTCACCCGCTTCCCCTGGATGTAGATGTCCCCTTCGGTCGGGCTTTCCAGCCCCGCGATCATCCGCAGGATGGTGGTCTTGCCGCAGCCCGAGGGACCGAGCAGGGTCACGAGGGTCCCCTCCTCGAACTCCAGGTCCATCTTCTCGACGGCCACCACCTTGTCGAACCGCTTGTACACGCCCCTGAGCTCGACCGCGAGGGAGTTGCTTTCGTTTTCCACCGCTCTACGCTCTCCTGACTGGTTTGGGTGTAGGGTCCCGCCCCGTTCCGCCGGGGCGGAACGGGGCGGCCGGACGGTTCAACCGGTCGCAGGCAGGACCTGCGGCCCTGCCTGCGAGGGTGCTTCTACGCACCGGCCCGGACCCGGTCCCACTTCTCGGTCCACTCCACCTGGTGGCTGTTCCAGTAGTCGGGCTTGGAGAACAGGTAGCCCTTGAGCTCGCCCGTGGGGTCGAAGGCGGGGAGCTTCCGGACCTCCGGCGGCATCTTCACCTTGGTGGGGTCCAGGCTCGGCGGGTAGTTCTGCCCCTTGGCCACGGCGATGGCCGCGTCCGGCTCCAGCATGAAGTTGAGGAGCTTCTGGGCCACCTCCACGTCGGTCCCCTTGAGCACGAAGATGTGCTCCATCCAGGAGTAGGTGCCCTCGGGCGCCAGGTAGCCGATGGGGTGGCCCTGCTGCTGGAGCGCCGCGACCCGTCCGGACCAGGCCACGGTGGCGTAGATCTCCTCGTTGGCGAGGAGGCTCATCAGCTCGGCCCCCGACTCCCAGTACTTCTTCATGAGCCCCCGCTGCTCCTCCAGGGCCTTCCAGACGGCGTTGATGTCCGTGATGTTGTTGGGGCTCTGGCCGGTGTAGAGGGCCGCGTACCACATGTTGGTCCGATAATCGGGGCCCCAGCTTCCCAGCTTGTCCTTCATCGCCTTGTCCCAGAGGAGCCCCACGCCCAGCTTCTCGGCCTTCTCCTTGGAGACGTACTTGGTGTTGTAGGCGATCCCGGTCTGCCCCAGGTCGTAGGGGACGGCTGAGAGCTTTCCTGGGGTAACCTCACGGAGAGGAGTGATCATGGCCTGCATGACGTTCATGAGGTTGGGGATCTCGGCCTCGTCCAGGGCCACGCCGAAACCCAGGTTGATGTAGCGCGCGTAGTCGAACACACCGCTCAAATGCGCCAGGTTGAACTCCCCCCCGGGCGGGTAGGAGGCCTTGACCTGGGTCAGGTAGGCGTCCATGCCCGTGAAGGCGGCGTCGACCACCTCGATCCCGGTCGCCTCGGTGAAGGGCTCGAAGGCGTACTTGCGCAGGGCCTCCGAGGTGGTGCCCCCCCAGGAGTCGAACCGGATCGACTTGGCCGCCCGGGCGTTGCGGGTCAGGAGGCCGAAGGGACCTCCCACCAGCCCGGCCGCGGCCCCGGCGATGCCGAGGTACTTGACGAAGTCGCGGCGGGTGATCCCGCCGTCCTGGTAAAGCTTGACCACGGTGTCCAGTTGCTCGTTCAAATCCTTCTTCATGGCTGAACTCTCCTTTCATCCAGAAACGTTGCCGATCGACAGGCTCGCCCGCCCACCGGCCTTCCGGCACCAAAGGCCGCCGGTCGGCCGGCGTGTGTCCCGTCAGGTTTACCGCGCGCCACCCGGTGCTGCGCCGCCCGTCCCTTTCCCGAAGGCCGGCGCAGACCCGTACTTTCTACCCCCGGCGGAATCGGCGGGAGAGATACCCCGCCACCAGGGGGATGGAGATCGTCAGGAGAATCATGACCGCGCCGAGGGCGTTGATCTCCGGGCTGATGGAGTTTCGCAGCATGCCGAAGATCTTCACCGGGACCGTCTGGCTGCGGGCGGTCGCCCAGAACAGCGTGGCCGTCACGTCGTCGAACGAGATCGTGAACGAAAAGAGCATCCCCGCCAGGATCGCGGGGGCCAGGAGCGGCAGGGTCACCTCCTTGAAGGTCTGAAAGGGATTGGCCCCGAGGCTCAGGGCCGCCTCCTCGTACACGCGCTTGATGCCCACGAGGCGCGCCTGGACCACGAGCAGGACGTAGGGCAGTGTCAGGACCACGTGGCCGATGAGCAGGAGCGCGAAGCTCTTGGGCTGCTGGAGCCAGCGGATGAACAGGAGCAGGGCCACCCCCAGCACCACCTCGGGGATCATGATCGGGGTGAGGAGCAGGGTGTTCAGGGTGTTCTTTCCGGGAAACTCGTACCGGACGAAGGCCATGGCCGCGGGGATCCCGATGGCCGTGGTCACGACGGCCGTGAGGGATCCCAGCACGAGGCTGTTCTTGAAGGCGTTCAGGATGGTCTCGTTGTGGGCGAGCTTGACGTACCAGCGAAAGCTGAACCCCTCCATGGGGAAGGATCCGAACTGCTGGGGGTTGAACGACAGGATGACGACCGCCACAATGGGGGTGAACATCCAGACGTACACCAGGATCGTGTAGAGGCGGATCAGCGACCAGCCCGAGATTCTTGGCATGACGAATCGCTCACTGCAGGCTTTTGAAGATCTGGTTGATCCCCAGGTACCGGTTGTAGGTGTAGACGATCGCCCCCAGCAGCAGGAGGAGGATCGTGCTGATGGCCGAGCCGAACGGCCAGTCCAGGGTCCCCACGACCCGTTTGAAGATCAGGTTGGCGATCATGTCGTTGCCCGGCCCCCCGAGGATCATGGGCGGCAGGTAGGTGCCGGAGGTCAGGACGAAGACCAGGAGGCACCCGGCGCTCACCCCGGGGAGGCTCAAGGGGAGGGTGACCTCCCGGAAGGCCTGCCACTCGGTGCAGCCCAGGCTTCGCGCCGCCTCCAGGAGATTCTTGTCGATCCCCTCCAGGCTCACGTAGATGTTCAGGATCATGAACGGGAGCAGGTACTGGATGAGACCCATGAGCACGGCGGCCTCGTTGTAGAGCATGCTCAAAGGCTGGTCCAGGAGCCCGATTCTCATGAGCGTGTGGTTGATGAGACCGGTGTCCCCCAGGATGTTGATCCAGCTCAGGGTGCGGATGATGAAGCTGATCCAGAAGGGGAGCATCACCAGGATCAGGAGGAACGGCTTGATGCGGCTCTCGGTCCGGTAGAAGAAGTAGGCCGGGATGTAGCCCATGATCAGGCAGAGGAGGACGGTCTCCAGGGAGACCCGGATGGTCCGGATGAGGAGGGAGGGGTAGAAGAAGTCCTCGAAGAACTTGGCGTAGTTGCCGAACTGGAACGCCGGGATGTCCGCCCCGCTCGGTGCGCGGAGCCAGAAGCTGTAGACCAGGATGAAGCAGACCGGAATGACGAGGAGGAAGAAGACTGCGCTCACAGCGGGTGCGAGCAGGGCTGCCGGTTTCCAGGGCTTGTTTTCCATGGGACCGCCGAGGGGATCGGGTTGTTGCCAAAAAGCGCACCGGCGCGCCTGTCCGATCCTCGGAAAACAAAATCTAACGTTTGTTAGATTTTGCCGGAACCACACCCCATTGGAACCGTTCCCGGCGGGCCGGCGGCGTCTTTCGCCACCCTGAGCGTCCATCTATAGTGGATCCATGACCGAGAGTCAAGGTAAAATCGGGAAGTTGGACAAAAGCCGGGGTTTTTGAACGCTTGACAAGGAAAACCCGGCTCTGGTAAGTCTAGTTCCTATCCAGAAACGGTGATTTTTCGGTTGATGGTGAACAAAAATGTTTCG
>CAYUBQ010000054.1:0-27325 GCA_964443135.1 uncultured Desulfobacterales bacterium
GAACAGGGTGGCGGAATGAATCGGAATCGGGTGGCGGAATCGCTCGGAATACTCAAACAAACTAATAGGGCCACTTTTTTCATTTCCATTACCTCCTTGTTTTGGACACAATTACTCCATAAACGCAGAACCCCAATTCTCTCCTGAGAAATAGGGCTTCAGAACGCTCGGGCCATGATACCCTCGCATGACAGCAAAATGCCTATCTGGATGCTAGGTGGACATATGGGGAGTTCTAGGTAGGGTCTGAAAAAAGGCGGGAAAAGTCAAGGCCAAAATGGGAGTGCCCCAATTTAGACTTGAAGGGGTGTAATGACGCTAGACCCTAATCACGGCTCTTTCTTGAATCCCCGAATTACCCAGCCCAACGCCCAACCGAAGGTATAAAGAGCAACGATGGGAATAAATAATATAAGAACCATGACCCCGGCGAGCCTCGCATAATCGCCTTCGGCTTCGGGAAACAATACAATCATTATAATTAAAACAATTAAAAGCCAAATAAATGATAACAAAAGCCACAATCGATGCCAACCGCCCAACTTCTTTTTGCTCTCATGCTCTCCCACTATTTTGTTCCCCTACTTCTTGGGCTTTTTCTTTTGTTCTTTCTTCTCCATCGCCCGAAGCCTGAACCCGTCAAGGATGAGGGCTCGGACGGCTTCTGCCCTGGACTGAAAGCGGTTTTCGAAGCGGAAGTCTTCAATCCGTTCGAAAAGGTCCTCTTCCAGGGTGAGGAGAATCTTGGGCTTCGTGCTAGGCATATACAACTTATAGAGAATCCTTCCCTTATTCGCAACGAGAAAAATCTTGACATATAGAATAGCAGAATATACGAATATAACCAGTACACCGCCTTAGGAATAAATCTCTCTCAAAGCACAGGCCATGAAGACAGACTGCACACACAACGCGCCCAAGGTCCCCCATGTCGTGAGGCATGGGGCCGGTAACTGTGCCGGGAGAGAGACCTTGGGCGTTTTCATTCTTGGGGCCCGTCAAGGAGAGGCCCCAGAAGGCTCCCAGAAGGTCTTGCGGGGATGAACAAGGGCACCGTCAACATGTTCATTGGCGGGATCATGGAGACCAAAACAGAAAGGGAGGGCGAAACCATGGAAGGAAAAGAACTCTTGACGTTGGAGGCTGCGAGAAACGCACTGGACGGCACTCTTGGGGAATTCCGCGTTTTGGCGGACATGCTTGAAAACCTTCCAAACGATGATGCGTCTTATCTCATGGCCAGGGACAACCTGTGTCAGCGCACCATCAACCACGCGGTCACGGTCATGGGGGATGCCATTCGGGAAATCTCGACGGTCCTGGACGACGACCCCGAGGCAACTCCTGAGATTCAGGGACAGCTTGACGAAATCTTTGCCGAGGCGTGAAGGGAGGGGGGGGGCATGACTAACCTTATCGACAAACTCATGAGTGAAGAAGCCTCTACGGGCGATCTCATCGACGAGATGAAAAAGGAAATCAGGCGCGCTCAGGTTGGCTTGGAATTCATCGAAAGGATTTGTGACGAAGTGGCGGACGTGGAAATGCTCAGCTCGCCTATATTGGCAAGCACTGTTTCCGGGGCATTGCTACACCCGAAAGCGGAGCTAGAGGACGTTATGATTTCGCTTCAGAAGTGGGAGAAATGGCAGGCGGAACAAGCCCCTGAAGGCGATGGGGAGAATGGAGGGGGGGACCATGGGATTGAAAGAACTGCTCGATGAGGGGGACAAGCTTTCCGATGAGGCTCACGACCAGATGGAAGAAGCCGAACTCCTGGGTACGCTCATCAACCGGGCCGATGGGCTGAAACTGGATTCCAGTTTAGTCCGTCCCTTGGCTAACAAAGTCTGCGGCTTTGCTGGCAGCTTCAGCCTTCTTTACGAGTGGGTCAATGACGCACTCGAAAAAATCCGAGAGGCGAACCCGGACCACAAGGGGACCGGAGGGAAGAGCCATGGCGATGAGTGAGGAGACAGGAACCCTCGATCTCATTGACGAGATTAAAAAGGAACTCAAGGCTGCCCACCTTGCTCTCCGCTACATCGAAGGCCAGGTGTGCGACGTGGCCGATGTGGAAGAGGTGCGCGGTCTCGTGGTTGCGGAGGCCGTCAGCGGAGCATTGATGCTTCCGAAGGCTTGGCTTGAGTGCGCCATGGAGATGATCGAGGGATGGAAAACGTGGGAGGAGAAACAGGAAGCCCCTGTAACCGAACCGGCTGAAGCGGACGGCCAGGGGCTAGACGGTTGAGTGTCACGGGCTAGTGAAAGGCTCAACCGTCCATTGCCAGCATACCGAAGCCCGGGGGAAGCGGTCAAGTGCCTCTCCCGGTTTTTTCATGCGAATCGAAAAAAGTTGGGATTACCCCCTTGACAATGCTAACGTAGGCGTTATAGTTATAGACAAGACGAACCCAAACCCCGGAGCGAACATGAGACTTCTCACGACAAAGGACGCTGCATCGGCCCTCGGGGTGAACGATTCCAGAGTCAGGCAGTTGATCCTTGCGGGACAGCTACCGGCCATGAAGCTAGGCCGGGATTGGGTCATCGAGGAGAGGAACCTGAAGAAGGTGGAGAACCGGAGAAAACCGGGAAGGCCGAAGAAGGCCGTTCACTAGAAAGGGGGAGACCATGGCAATCATGGCGGAATGTCCGGTCTGCAAGAGGAAGGTAGCGGTCAAGCACAAGACCTGCAAGTGCGGAGAGGATCTTGTGAAGGCCAAGCAGGGGAAGCGGGTCAAGTACCACATCGTCTATCGCGTGAAGGGGAAGCAGAAGTGGCAGCTTGCCGACAAGCCTTACTCCATCGAGAACGCGAGAGCGTGTGAAGGGAAGCTTCGGGGATGCAAGGCAGAGAACCGCATCCTGGAACCCCTCCCCGACTCCAAGATGCTCTTTCGGGAACTGGCCGATTGGTATCTTGACCTTGAGCGGGTGAAGGCCCTCTCCTCTCAGTGGCGTGTGAAAATGGCCCTGGACAGGTTCAACGAAACCTTCGGGGATCGGATCGTGAATACCATCCTTCCCTCTGAAATCGAGAACTACCAGGGGAAGCGGAAGGCCGAGGGCAAGTCAGACGCTACCATTGACCAAGAGGTGGGCGCGGCCAAGACGGTCATCAACAAGGCGTTCAACAACGACATGGTGGGGGGAGACTCCCTGAAGCGGTTCAAGCGGGTCAAGAAGCTTCTCAAGGCCGGGGCGAACAGGCGGGACAAGGTTCTTTCCATTGAAGAAGCGGACGCCCTCATGGAAGCGGCTCCCGCGCATATCAAGCCAATTGTCGCAACGGCCTATCACACAGGCATGAGAAAGGGCGAAATCCTGAACCTCAAGTGGAACCGGATCGACATGCAGGAGCGGACCATCCGGTTGACCCCGAAGGACACAAAGAGTGGACGGGGAAGGATCATCCCGATTTCTGAAAGCCTCTACCCTACCCTGAAGGCCCTCCCCAAGAGCATCCATCACGGTGAGGTCTTCCTCTTCAAAGGGAAACCGATCACGGACATTCGAGGCGGTCTGAGGAAAGCCTGTAAGGGGGCTGAAATCCCCTACGGACGTTCTGCCCTGAACGGCTTCACCTTCCATGACCTTCGGCACACCTTCAACACGGACATGCGGAAGGCGGGAGTTCACGAATCCGTCATCAAAAAAATCATGGGTCACGAAGACCCGGGGATGTTCAGCCGATACAACACCATCGACCTGGACGACCTGAAGGGCGGAATCGAGCGGCTTGACGCCTTCCGGTCAAGTGTTAGACAACCTGTTAGACAGAATGAGAAAGCGAATGGTTAGAGGCTACCAAGAACCCTATAAAACAAAGGCTCTTGACAGCCTAGCCGTCAAAAGCCTTGTGGTGCAAGTGTTAGGAGCGTTGGGGGCTTGTAAAGTGGTGCCGGAGGTCGGAATCGAACCGACACGGTACAAAGTACCACTGGATTTTGAGTCCAGCGCGTCTACCAGTTTCACCACTCCGGCATGTGTGAGGGAGTATAGAGAATCCGCTGGTCCCGTGTCAATAACCTGTTGACACGTATGAGGGGCGTTGTTAGGATCGGGATTCTTTTCGCGTGGGGCTGTAGCTCAGCTGGGAGAGCGCGTGACTGGCAGTCACGAGGTCGTGGGTTCGATCCCCATCAGCTCCACCATCGTTTGTTGAGATTCGGCCCCTCGGTACGGTGCCCGAGTTTGACAAGAGAATCGCACCGTGCCTGAGGGCTCGAGGCGGCTGTCCCCCGGCAGCCGCCTCTTTTGTTGGGCATCAAGTTTTTCCCCTGTTGTCCCGATAAGACACCTGAGAAGCAAAATCCCACCTACGGATACGGTAGCCATGTGCGCACAGCCTGCATATGAGCCGGGGACCAGGCGTACCTCGGCCGGAAAGCCCGGACGCGGCTCCAACTCCATTCGGAGGATGGCCGTCCTCTTCACGGACGTCGTGGGGTCCAGCAGCTACTTCAAGAGCTACGGGGACCTGGCCGGCCGCGAGATGCTGCGAAAGCACCAGGAGCTGGCCTCCGGTCCCGTGGCCGAGCACGGCGGGGCCGTGGTCAAGGTCCTGGGCGATTCCGTGATGGCCTACTTCACCGATCCGAAGGAGGCGCTCAAGGCGGCCGTCCGGATCCAGCAACGCTTTGCCCGCCACAACCGAGGCCAGGACACCAGGCGGCGGATTCTCGTGCGAATCGGGCTTCACTACGGGGACGGGATTGTCGAAAAAGGAGACATCTACGGCGACGTAGTGAACATCACGGCCAAGTTTCTTCCCCTGGCGAAGGGGGGGGAGATCTTCGTCTCCGGCCAGCTCCGGGAGCAGGTCCGCGGCCTTTCCTGGGCCCGTTTCGAGAGGCTGAAGCTGAAGGTCAGCACGGAGGTCCTCAAGACGCTTGTGATCTATCGGGTCTCCTGGGACGACCAGGCCGACCTGGGTCCCTCACAGACCACCGTGCTGATGCTCAAGCCCGCCTGGAACCTGGCCAAGGAGGGGTTCGAAGGGGCGTGGAAACGCCTCCTTCGTCGCAAGGCGGGTCTGTGGCCGGGTACGCCGGGGCAGCACACCACCCTCGAGGACGGATCCCTGGTTCTCTACCTCAGGGAACCCTCCGATGGCCCGGGCGTCGCCCGAAACGCGCTCCGGTTCCTGAGGGAGAACCTCGGCAGCGACCGCATGCCCTTCCTGCCGCTGCAGATCCTGATCGACAAGGGACAGTTCAGGCGGGCCGGGAAGCCGGCCCTGGAACGGCTCGAGCCGGGGCTGGCCCGGGCCAAGCCCGGCGAGATCAGCGTGTCCCCCGCGGCCTTCGGCGACATGAAGGCCCCGGCCGGGTTCAAGATCATGGCCCCGGGGGAAGAAGACGAAGCCGGGCTGATCAGGATGGTTCCCGAGGACACGCCGGAGAGGGACGGCTCCTGCCTCTTTCTCTACCAGCACTCCATGGGCCACGGCGACCATGAAGCCTGCTTCTACTGCGGCGACCGGTGCCATCTCCCCGGGGACTGCCCCTCCAAGCAGCTGCCCGATGTCACTCACGGGATGGAGCGGCTCGGGTACCTCTCCCTGGAGCAGATCAACGAGGTGTTCCTGGAGTCCCTGAACGGGACCTTCGCCCCGGATTCGGAGGATCTGGCCAGGCAGGCCTTCTTCGAGCTGAAGAACGTGTTTCAGCTGCGGTTCCTGCGGACCCTGTGGGCCTCGAACGCCCGGTCCTGGAGCAAGGTCGAGGCCGGTGAGGACGACGGAGAGCGGGGCGGGATGATCTGGATCGGGCAGGACTGCATCCGGGTGTCCAACCTGGGCCAGGCCGAGGCCGTGCTCGTGAACTGCCTGGAGAAGCATCCGGGCGACTTCCACGCGCTGTGCGCCATGGGCTTCCTGCAGGTGGAGAAAGGAGATCTCCCCAAGGCCAAGCGTTTCTTCAAGCACGCCCTGGAGAACGCGGACACCGTCCCCAGGCAGATCTTCACGCGGTTCCTCCTGGGCCGCGTCCACGAGCTGAGCGGCGAGCAGCGGCACGCGGAGGAGCACGCGCGCAAGATCCTGTTCGCCGAGCCCCTCTGCCACGAGGCCCTGTACCTGGACATCCGGTACAAGTTCGACAAGGACCACACGACGGAGGCCATGCGCCGCCTCCGCAAGCTCGTCGAGGACAATCGCAACTACTTCATCGCGTTCCTGATCGACCCCGAGCTGGCCCAGTTCAGCGACAAGATCCACCCCGAGCTCCGTGACATGCTCGAGAAGGCCGGGGCCGGCGCGGATCGCCTCTCCAAGCAGGCCGCGGAGGAGATCGAGCGCATGCAGCGGCTTCTGGGGGCCGACGACGGGGAGCTCAAGCGGGCCCTTTCCTATCACGGCAAGGTCCAGGAGCTGCTCGACACGGACAGCTACTACGGCTACCTGGACATCATCTACTACGGCTCGGTCATCGTTCAGATCGGCCGGAGGAGCAGCGAGCAGGCCCGGAGAAAACTCCTCCGCGAGAGCGGCCGGCTGAAGGACCGCCACGAACGGGCGGAGCGCTTCGTTCGGGGGTACCCCCACGGAGCCCTCCTGGGCTCCCTGCCCGAGGAGCTGGCCCTTGTGGAGAAAGGTCTCGAGGGGGTGCGTCAGGTGATCCGGTCGAACGCCCTGGAGACGTTCCGGGATGCGCTCTCCCGGACCCGGGAGCTCGCCGGCGTCATGGACCGCCTGGATCAGAAGGTGAGAAGGCTCGAAAACCTGAGGCGGTGGGTCCGGTTCACGGTGGGCTTTACCAAGAAGGCCGTTCTCATGGAAGCCGCGATCGTGGTGATCGCCATCCTCCTGTTCCCCGTGGTCGGGCACTACCTGAGCTTCCTCATTCCGAGCCTGACCTTCTCGCCCGAGAACATCTGGGTCTACCAGAAGGGGGTCCTCATCATCGGCGGCGTTGCCGGACTCTTCCTCGCCTTTCTCATGAGCGCCAGGGAGCTGGGAGAGGCCTGACCCCGCTCCTCCGTGGGGAGAGATCAGTCCTCGAGCAGGGCCGTTTCGGCGTCGTAGCGGGACGAGAAGAGCGCCGGCCTCCCCGAGAAGACGCTGCAGGAGGTCAGGACGTGCTCGGCCACCTTCCTCCGCTGCTCCTCCTCCATCTCGTTGAAACGCTCGACGAAGAGGTCGTCGTCCGGGATCGCCTCCAGGACGCGCCACAGCTCCTCCGCGGGCAGGTCCGCTTCCGTGCCGGTCCTCCCGGGTTCCTCGACGCCGACCAGGGCCGTTCGACCCCGCTCCAGGGCCCGGTCGAGATCCAGGCGAACCCTCTCCGCCTCGGACCGAAGCTGCTCCACCGACGAGCAGGGCGGGGAGATCGGCAGCACGGCCGCCTCCCCCGCGATGACACATCGAAGGCCCAGGCGCACCTCGGCGTCCGGCCCCGCTTCGGGTTTTCTGGTGACCAGCACGTCGAACAGCCGGCGCCCCCCGCGGTCGTTCATCATCCTCTCCGATCCCTCCCCTTCAGCCAGAGGGGCAGGCCCGCGGCCACGAACACGACCCGGTCGGCCGCTTCGGCCACCGCCTGGTTGAGGGCCCCTGCCTCGTCGCGAAACGCCCTGGCAAGCCGGTTCTCCGGTACGATGCCCATGCCCACCTCGTTCGAGACCAGGACGGTGCCCCCGGTGCGGGACGCGAGCGCATCGAGCAGCCGCCCGCGGTGGGCCCGGGCCCCGGCTCGGCCCTCCCTGATCATCACGTTGCTGAGCCAGACCGTGAGACAGTCCACCAGAACGCCGTCCGCTTCCCCGCACCGGGTCCGCAGCGCCCCCGCCAGGGCCAGGGGCTCCTCGACGAGCGCCCACTCGGGGCCGCGCGCCCCCCGGTGCAGCCGCACGCGCTCCTCCATCTCGTCGTCCAGGACCTCGGCCGTGGCCAGGAACAGGCGGGAGCGGTAGTTCCGCTCCACGTATCGAAGCGCCCAGGAGCTCTTGCCGCTTCTCGCCCCTCCCAGCACCAGCACGATCTCGCGCTCGGGATCGCTCACGGGGTGTTGCCTCCCAGCCGGATCTCCGCATCCTCCCGGGCCGCCTCCACGGCGAGGTCCCACTTCCGCTTTTCGACCAGGTCCCTGCAGAGCAGCTCGAAGGCCTTGAGCTCGGCGTCGGTGCGTGCCGGGTCGTGGTGGAAGAGCACCAGCCTGCCCACCTCGGCCCTTCGAGCCAACTCCAGCGCAGCATGGAAGTCCGAGTGGCCCCATCCCCGGCGGGCGGGTATCTCCTGGGGAGCGTACTGGGCGTCGTGGATGAGGACGTCCGCTCCGGCGCAGAACGAGGCGTACTCCTCGATCGCCTCGTCATCGGCCAGCTCGTTGTCCGTGATGAAAGCCAGGGTCCTTCCCGCCTCGCGGAGTCGAAACCCCATCCCCCCCTGGGGGTGCCTGAGGGGAATGCTTTCCACGCTGGCGCCGTTCAGCTCCAGAGGCCGCTCGGCGATCCGGTTCATCTGCTTGATGCGGATCTTCAAGTCCTCGATGCCCAACGGGAAGTACCCGCCGCCCATGGGGTTGTCGAGGGTGTGCCGGAGCCCCGTCACGGCATTGGGATGGCCGTCCACGAGCAGCTCCGTTCCCGGCTCGAGGCTGGTGGCGAAGAACGGAAACCCGATGATGTGGTCCCAGTGGACATGGGTGATCAGGAGCGCGGTCGGCTCCGCGGAGCATCCGCCCCGAAGGCCCTCCCCGAGCCGCCGGATCCCGGTCCCCGCATCGATGATCACGGTCTCGCCGCTATCGAACCGGACCTCCAGGCAGGTCGTGTTGCCGCCGTACAGGGTGGTGTCCCGGCCCGGCGCGGCGATGGATCCTCTCGTTCCCCAGAATCTGATCTTCATCGTTCTCTTTCGCCGCCCCGTCCCCGGAGGCGGCCATCACCCCTCGAAGTAGGACCGGAAAAAGGGCTCCAGGTCCCCGATCTGATCCTCGATGGACAAGGGCACGTCCACCGCGAACAGGTCCAGGAGGATCAAAGCGTTGACGCCGGCGTCCTTGCTGCTCAACGTCCGGATTCTCGAGGCCATGGCCTTGTTCACCATCTTGACGTTTCGGTAGATCTCGGCCAGGCCCTGAAAGGTGAAGTCCGCGGGCCGTCCCCGCTTCATCAGGAAGAACTGGCCGAGGAGATAGGTGCTGGTGGTCCGGAACGTGGTCTCCAGCATGCTGGGAAACGGGAGATGGAACCGGACCATCGGCCTCAGCTTGTCCATGATCGGGCACCCGCTGGTCACCATGACGATCCCGAGGATGGAGCTGAGCCCCCTCTGCATGGTCGTGTTCTCGTAATATCGCCGCTCGCTCGTCTCCACGCGCACCTCGGCCTTCTCGTGAGACACGCGGTCCTTGAACTCCGAGACCAGATCTTTGATGGACAACGCCACGGGGCAGTGCTGCACCTCGCCCGCGTCCAGGGGACAGTTCCGGCAACGGTGGAAATCCAGCCGCGTCCAGGAATCCGGCTCCAGCTCCCGGGCGGGGAGGTACTGCAGGGAGTCCGGCGCGAGTCGAATGGGGATGTGCTTCCGTGAGCCGTCCTGGAACGTAAAGCGGTACTCGAACAGGAGCGGATCCTCTCCCCGGGCTCCATGGGGTGATCCATCGGAGAAAGACATGTTTCCTCCCGAGTCGGACAACATGCCGATCCATGCCCGGCTCCAAGGGCTCCTTCGGGGGAGCCGTCTCGAATGGCTTCCGCACCCGCAGCGCGGGAATGTGTGGGGGCGTGGGGGGCGGGACCGTTTCCGGTGGAGGACAGGCTAAGGGATCGGGCCTTCGAAATCAAGGATTTCCGAGGCCTGAAGGCTCCTTGACATCCTCCGGACACTCGGGATAATGGGGCACTCGGCCCGAAGCGTGAAGGAGCCAGCGCCCATGTGCGGCATCTGCGGAAAGCTCGACCCGACGGGGACACCGGTCCCGGAATCCCTCCTCGTGAAGATGTGCGGGACCATCGCCCACCGGGGACCGGACGACCACGGGATCCTGGTGGATCCGCCCGTGGGCCTCGGTCACCAGAGGCTGAGCATCATCGATCCGTCTCCCTCCGGGCACCAGCCCATGAGCAACGAGGACGGGACGGTGTGGCTGGTGTACAACGGCGAGATCTACGACTTCGAGGACCTCAGGCGCCTGCTCCTGGACCGCGGGCACCGGCTCTCGAGCCGCACCGACGGGGAGGTCCTGATCCACCTGTACGAGGACGAGGGCGTGGATTGCCTCCGGCGCCTGAACGGCATGTTCGCCTTCGCCCTCTGGGACGCCCGGCGACAGCGGCTGTGGGCGGGACGGGACCGGCTCGGCATCAAGCCCTTCTGCTACTTCTATGACGGGAGCCGTTTCGTGTTCGGCTCGGAGATCAAGGCGATCCTGGCCGACTCGGAGGTGCCCAGACGGATCGACCCGGAGGGCCTGGATCTCTACCTCTCTCTGAACTACGTACCCCCGCCCTGGACCCTCTTCCGCGGCATCCGGAAGCTCCCGCCCGGCTGCCACCTGACGGTGGAGGAGGGACGGATCGACGTGACCCCCTACTGGGACGTCCCGGCCAGGGGCGCCCCCCGGACCGGCAGGGACCGGCCGCTGCGAGCCGGCTCCGACCCCGAGGCGTTCGGCCGGACGCTCTTCGACACGCTGGACGCCGCCGTGGGCCGCCGGCTCATCGCGGATGTGCCCCTGGGCGCCTTCCTGAGCGGGGGCCTGGACTCGAGCATCATCGTGGGACTGATGGCCCGGCACATGGACCGCCCGGTGCAGACCTTCTCCATCGGCTACCGGGACCTTCCCGCCTTTGACGAGACGTCCTATGCAAGGGAGGTGGCCGCATTCCACAAGACGGACCACCACGAGTTCCGCCTCGATCACCGGGACGTCCTGGACGCCTTCCCCGAGGTGTTGAAGACCCTGGACGAGCCTTTTGCCGACTCCTCCGCGGTGCCCACCTACATCGTCAGCCGGGAGACCCGGCGGCACGTGACCGTGGCGCTCTCCGGGGACGGGGGGGACGAGCTCTTCGCCGGCTATCGGATGTACCGGGGAGAGGCCTGGGCCGGGGCGTACGGGAGAATCCCCGGCTTCGTCCGAAACGGCCTGATCGCGCCCCTGGTGAACCTGCTCCCGGAGCGCCGGAACGCTCCCGGGCTGGAGACGGTCCGGCGGGCCAAGAAGTTCGTACGGGGCATGAGCCGGAGCTTCGCGGACCGGTACTGCGGGTGGCGGGAGATCTTCCCCCTCGCCGAGCGGGAGGCCCTGCTGCGGGAGCCCCTCCGGCGCGATCTCTACCGGGGCCACACCCGCCGCGCCGCATCCCGGTGCGCCGGCCTGTTCCCGGACGACCTCGTCAACCGGATGCTCTACCTGGACGTGCGGAGCCTGCTCCATGCGGACATGCTCACCAAGGTGGACCGCATGAGCATGGCCAACGCGCTGGAGGTGCGGGTCCCCATGCTCGACCACACCGTGGTGGAGTGCGCCTTTGCCATGCCGGGCGGGGTCAAGCTCCGCGGGCGGACCGGGAAGGCCGTCCTGCTGGACGCGTTCCGGCACCTTCTCCCGCCGGCCCTTCTCCACCGGCCCAAGATGGGCTTCGAGATGCCCATCAACGCCTGGCTCCGCGGGGAGCTGCGGTTTCTCGTGGAAGACCACCTGAACGAGCACGCCGTTCGGAGCCAGGGGGTGTTCCGGCCCGAGGTCGTCACAGAGCTCGTCCGGCGCCACATGGGGGGGTTCCAGGACACCTCCTGGCATCTCTGGAACCTGATCGTCTTCAGCCACTGGCACCGGACCTACATGGGCTTTTGAGGACAGGTGAACCGACGCCATGACGCTCCGCTCGATCCACGGGGGCCGTTCCAACCCTGCCGCCCCGATCCTCCTCCTGCTGCTCGCCCTTCTGCTCGCGGGCTGCTCGCCCACCTACGTCCTCCGCCTCGCACTGGACCAGCTCAGGATCCAGCGCGGCTCGGTGCCCGTGGAACGGGCGCTCGAAGACCCGGCCCTCGACGCCCGGGAGAAGGAGAAGCTCCGGCTCGTGGCCCGCATCAAGGCCTTCGGCGAGCGGGAGCTCGATCTCGACCGAAGCGACAACTACGAGACCGTCTACCTGGGGAGCGAGCCCAACCCCGTCTACACGGTCACGGCCGCGCACCGGACCCGGCTCGAGCTGGTGACCTGGTGGTTTCCCGTGGTGGGACGGATGCCCTACCTGGGGTTCTTCGACCCGGAGGACGCCGCGGAAAAGAAGCGCGAGCTGCAGGGAGAGGGCCTGGACGTTGTCATCTGGCCGGCCGAGGCTTACAGTACGCTGGGGTGGTTCCAGGATCCCGTCCACCGGAACCTCCTCGGAAAGGACGTAGTGGACTTGGCCGACACCCTCCTCCACGAGATGACCCACGCCACGCTGTACGCCGGGGGACAGCCCGCGTTCAACGAGACCCTCGCCACGGTGGTGGGCAGGCGCGGCGCCCTCGCCTTCCTGGAGGAGGCCTGCGGTCCGGAGTCGCCCGAGGCCCTGCGGGCCGCCGCCCTCATCCGGGACGAGCGGCGTTTCTCCCGGTTCGTGGACCGGCTGATGACCCGCCTCTCCGCCCTGTACGAGAGACCCCTGAGCGACGAGGAAAAGCTCGCCCGGAGGGAGCGGTTGTTCGACGAGATCCGCGTCCGGTTTCGCGACCTGGAGCGGGAGCTCGAGACCGAGCGCTTCCTGGGGTTCGGCTCCGGCGAGATCAACAACGCCTACCTCCTGGCGATCGCCCTGTACCACCGGCACTACAACCTGTTCGAGGCCGTGGTCGAGGCCCGGGGCGGTTCGATCCCCGAGGCCCTGGGGGTGTTTCGTGAGTTGAGCGAGCGGGAGGGCGACCTGGTCCGCGCCACGGAGGCGTGGCTCCGGTGAAGAGAAGGACGAAAACGATCCTCTGGGGCCTCGGGGCGGCCTTCCTGCTGTTCCTGGTCGCGGCGGCCGCCCTCACGGGATACCTCTACAGGAACCCGTCCCGCATCAAGGACGTGGTGGCCCGCACCCTGTCCGAGGCCTCCGGGTACGACGCCCGCATCGAGACCCTGGCGTGGGGGCGCAACCCCCTGCGCCTGCGACTGCAGGGCGTCACCGTCGCCTCGAATGAACCGGACCCGGTGCTCCGCCTGGCCGTCGACTCCCTGGGCGCGGAGCTCGGCTTCGAGGGGGATCTCGGGGACCGGACCCTGGTGATCCGCCGCGCCGGGGTCCAGGGGCTCGACCTGACCCTGGAAGGACCCGTCTCCCTGCCGGAGGTCGGGGATCCGGAAGCGGGCGCCCCGTCCTGGCCGGCCCGGGCCGGGGCCTGGCTCGTAGAGCAGATCCTGTTCGAGGAGGTCCGGATCGAGCGCGCCGATCTGAGCCGGGGCCGGATCCAGGTCCGGAGCGGCCCGGCGAGGCTCCGGGTGGAGAAGCTGGAGGCCTCCCTGGCCCCCGACCTGGCGTTCCAGGCGTCCTTCGCAGCCGGCCTGCGCCACTCGGAGCAGGGCCTCGTCGTCGACCTCCCCCGGATCGAGGCCCAGGGCTCCCCGGGCGACCACGGCGTTGTCGAGGGCCGGGTCACGGTTCGAGACGGCACCCTGGAGCGGGGCGACAGGAGGGTGCCCGGGGTCTCCCTGGAGAGCGCGCTGACCCTGGACCCCTCCCGAAAGCGCATCCGGATCGGCTCCTTCGAGATCCGCCTCCCCGACCTCACCCCCCTTCTGCCCGTGACCCTGGACGGCGCCCCCGAGGCCCGCGTCGAGGGATCGGGCACGGTTCTTTTCGAGGAGGGCGTGCTGGAGAACGGCGAGCTCCTCATCGCAATCCGGGAGGGGGAGTCCGAGCTCGAGGTCCGGGGCCGTGCGAGCGCGACCTGGGCGCCCCCCCTGCGGCTGGCCGTCGACGACCTGGAGTGCCGGCTCCGTCCGGAGGAGTGGATCCCCCTCCTGCCGGAACCGTACGAGGAGGCGCTGGCCCCGCTGGGGCTGACCGGCTCGGTTTCGATCTCCGGCGGCGTGGAGGGAGGGCAGGAGGAGGACGGCTTCCGCATCGCGCCGGACCTGACCCTCGCGCTCTCCGGGAACACCGTCTCCTTCGCCCTCCCGCCGCTCGCGGCGACCGCTCGGCTCGACGGCCGGACCCGGCTCCACGGCGACTGGCCCGATCCGGCCCTCTCGGGCACGATCCGGGTCCGCCGGCTGGCCTTGGAGCACCCGGCCTTTCGAACGTCTCCGTCCGAGGCCGAGCTTCGCCTGAGCGGACGCCTGGCCGACGTCCGCCTGGACAAGGCCGACCTCGCCGTGCCGCGGCTTACGGTCTCCGCCGGGGAGAGGCGCCTCTCCCTCCCGGACGTGCGGGTCGTGTTGAAGGACGGCCGCATCGAGCCGTTCTCGCCGGCCTTTCGTCTTGCGGACGTCCGCCTGGAGGCCGAAGGCCTGGGCCCCCTCCTGCTGGACGGGGAGCTCCGCGACGGGAAAACCTCCCTGGCCCTCCGGGGCGAGGAGACCGGCATCCTCGCCTTTCTCTCCGGAGAGGGCCGGCCCCTCGAGGCGTGGTCCCCCACCGGGAAAGACGTGCTCCGCGCCCGGGCCGGGACGGACGCCACCGGGGGCTGGAGCTGCTCGCTTCACGCCGGGGTCAGCGGGCTGGCGTTCGAAAACGAGGGGGCCGAGGCCTTCGGCGAAGGAGTGGCCGTCTCCCTGGACGCCGAGGCCCGCATCCGGGAGGACCGCACGCTCCTGCTGGAGTCCTCGAGCTTGGAGGCGCCGGAGGGCGAGATCCTGGTGGAGCGGTTCTATCTGAACCTGAAGAACCACCCCGTCTCCCTGAACGCCCGTACGCGGTTCGAGCCCGGGTCCGTGCGTTTCGACGACCTGAGGCTGGACGCCGCCCTCGGCGGCGTCCTGTCGGTCCACGGCTCGGGCTCCCTCGAGGGGGCGCCCGGCCGCACCCGGGGCGACCTGACGCTCTCCGCCCCCCCGTTTCCCCTGGAGCCCGTCTTTCGGCTGTTCGTCCAGGAGCCCTTTCGAAGGGAGGTGCCGAGCCTCGAGGAGATCGACCTGGAAGGCCGGACCTCCGCGAACCTGCGGCTGCGGGTGAACGGGGCCGGCTTTTGGGTCTCCGGGGAGATCGGCATCCGGGAAGGGATGCTGCGGGTGACCGAGCCGGCCGTCGCCCTGGAGGGACTGGACCTTTCCCTCCCGATCCGGTACGGGACGCTTCCGGACCAAGAGCCGAAACCGCCGCTCGACGGCCGGCTCGAGATCCGGGAGGTCCGGGCCCCTTTCCTCCCGGAGCAGTCCCTCCTCCTGCCCCTGGAGGCGTTTCCGAACCGCATCAGCGTTCCCGGTCCCACCGGGATCGATATTCCCGGAGGGACCCTCCGCTTGGGCGCGCTCGACCTCGAGCACCCCCCCGGGGAGGGGCTCTCCATGGAGACGAGCCTGCGCTTGGAGGACGCGAACCTCCAGCCCCTGCTCAGCCGGGTCTGGGACAAGTCGCCCGAGGGCCGGATCAGCGGGGAGCTGACCTCCATCCGGTACCGGGAGGGTCGGCTCACGAGCCGGGGCGCCATGCAGGCCCGCGTGTTCGACGGGAGGGTGACCGTCGAGGACCTGGGCGCGTCGGGCCTGTTCACCGCGGCCCCGATCTTCCGCCTCGACGCCCGCTGGAGCGGACTGGACCTGGAGGAGATGACCGCCGGGACCGCGTTCGGCCGGGTCACCGGCATCCTCCAGGGCCGGCTGAACAGCCTCGAGATCGCCTACGGACAGCCCCAACGCTTCGACCTCCTCATGGAGACCGTACCCCGCGAGGGGGTGGAGCAGCGGATCAGCGTGAAGGCCATCGACAACATCGCCCAGATCGGCGGTGGCGGCAGCCCGTTCGCAGGGCTGGCCGGGCTGTTCACCTCCTTCTTCCGGGAGTTTCCCTACAAGAAAATCGGCGTGCACGGCGTTCTGGAGAACGACGTCTTCCACATCAACGGGACGATCCACGAGGACGGCACCGAGTACCTGGTAAAAAGGAGTGGCATTTCCGGCGTGGATGTTGTAAATCAGAACCCGGACAATCGGATACGTTTCAAGGACATGGTCAAACGGATCCAGCGGGTGACGTCCTCGCGGGGCGGCCCGGTCATCCGGTGACCCCTGCCCGTTTCGGGACCCTGTTTTCGGGCGCACCCGGCCCCGCTTGAACGTGAAGGGCCGTTTTCCGGCGGAGACCGGAGGGAGGTTGGCATGAAAGGCATTCGAAAACCGATCTGGATCGCATCCCTGGGCTTCCTGTTCACCCTGGCCTGCGTCACCATCAACATCTACTTTCCGGCGGAAAAGGTGGAGACCGTGGCCGAGGACATCGTGGACGACATCCGGGGCCGCGAAGGCGACCAGGGTCAGCCCGGTCAGGGCATGGAGAAGGACTCGTTTCTCCGGACGATCCGCACCTGCATGGGACCCGGGACGGCCTGGGCCCAGGACGTGACCGAGGTCTCCAACGCCACCATCCGGGGCCTCAAGGAGCGTATGAAGGCCCGCTACCAGCAGATGAAGCCTTACTACGAAAAGGGCCTGATCAAGGAGGGCAGCGACGGCTACGTCTCCACCGGGGACCTCGGCGGCCTGGATCTTCGCCAGAAGCGCGACGTCAAGAGCCTGGTGGACGCCGAGAACCAGGACCGCAGGGCCCTGTACAAGGAGGTCGCCAAGGCCCTGGAGATCGACCCGAGCCAGGTCGACCGCATCGGCGGGATCTTCGCCAAGGAGTGGCAGAAGTAGCGGCCAGAGCCCTTGGACCCATGGAAGCGATCGATCCCTCGACCCACGCGAACTACATCAAGGCCATTGCGGACATCACGCGGGCCATCACCACGGAGCAGCCCGTAGACACGCTTCTCAACCGGATCGTCATGACCGCGGCCCGGCTGATGGACTACGAGATCTGCTCCCTCTGGCTCGTCGACAACGATGCCACCCCACGAGTCATCCGCCTCGAGGCCACGCAGGCCGTGGACCCGGACTACGCCCGACCGCGCACCATGGGGAGGGTCGAGGGCGTGGCGGGCTTCGTGGCCACGCACAACCAGATCCTCCGGATCCACGACGTCCTCAAGGAGCCCCGGTTCAGGGAGAAGGCCTTGGCCGAGAAGCTCGGCCTCGCCTCCATGCTGAGCGTCCCCATCCGGGTCGGGGACGACGAGGTGATCGGGGTCCTCGACGTGTTCACCAACCGGCCCCACGACTTCTCCGACGCCGAGGTCCACATGGTCTCGGCCGTGGCCAACCTGGCCGCCGTGGCGATCCGAGGCGCGGGCCTCCGGGAGGAGACCCGAAGCGTCCAGGAGGAGCTGGAGACCCGCAAGCTCGTGGAGCGGGCCAAGGAGATCCTGGTCCGCCGCCGGGGCCTGGACGCGCACGAAGCGTTCCGCTGGATCCAGAAGCGCAGCATGGACTCCCGGAAGACCATGCGACAGATCGCCGAGGCCGTGCTCATCTCCGAGGACGTGTGACCCCCCTGCATCTCTCCCCCCTTCGACGGCTGGGCAAACTCCCGCTCAGCCGCCTCCGGGAAAGCCTTCGCATTTGTTGAAAGGCCCAAGGCAGATCCCCAGGATCGGGTTTTGCTTATCGAATATGAACTCCCTGAGGGGTTTGGGAATCGCCGGTATTGCAGAGCGATCATTGACAACGCGAATTCCTAAAGATAGCTCTATCTACTAAGCTGGAAGATGTGAAACATACATAGGTCAAGTATTGTTGATTATTTCTAAATATCTCCCACTCATGAATAGGATAATAATGTTTGACTGAACGATTAAGCTCAGCCGCGCCTCTTTTTGGCGTCGGCTTGGGCGCCTTGTTAGGCACCCTTCTCCCACTGAAAAATACGCATTGGTGGAATATTAAGAAACTCTGTCGTAGTCTGCCCTGATCCTAGAAAAGGCTGACACAAAGTAGCGACTCGATTACTCACTTGATATGCCACAAAGCGTCCGTTGGGAGTAATTTGAGATGAAATGGCTTTCAGGATTTGCGTTCCCGTGCCAGGATTCATGGTAGAAAATGGAATACCAGAAATTACTACATTCGGGGCACCCAGGTCATATAAAGAAATAATTTCCTTGAGCTCATATGCACTGCCTAAGTGTAATATTAATCGATCGTCCTCAATGTCTTTTAACAGAGTGTGAAAATGCGGATTAACTTCTATGCTAAGAAGCTTGGCGTGCTGAGGCATCGCACGTAGTATTGCACGAGTAATACCTCCTGTTCCGGCGCCTAACTCTACTACAATATTAGCTGAAGCAATTCCAGCAGTTGCAACAATTCGTCGCTCCAGGTAACGAGAGCTTGGAATAATTGATCCAATCTGAAGGGGATGTTTCAAGAACTCTTGAATAAAAACCAACCCGCCATCCACTTTATAATTAATTGGTATTTTGTTTGGCATACACCTAACTCCAAAAAAAAGATAGCCTAACAATAATTGATGCATTCGGAGCGGCTTTTTGCGAATGCGTCAATCTTTGCCAGAAAAAGGAACCGTTCCATCGCATCTTCAATCGTGGCGTCTGGAGGAAGTTCTTTCACCGCTTCCAGCATTTTTGCTTTGCTTTCATCTTCATACATCTTTCTTTCCAAAATTGACGGATTCGCAAAAACCCGCTCACGCGCCGCTGGGGACGATATAACTTGTTGATATTCCTTGGGCAGATCTCAAAGTTCAGGGCTTTATGCGACTCCATCAAAATTCATGCCCCCGCCGGGCCTCGAACTGCACCTTCCATCACAGTCTGCTACCGGATCGTTTTTTACACCAGCTCGAGCATATCACGGACCTCGAGGAAAATGAACCATGTTCACGGCCTATGGGCCGTGCCCACCTTCAATCCTGGTCCTGAGGTGGATCGACAATCTTTGATGAAGTCGCAAAAAGCCCGAATCCCCGAGATCTGCCCCTGGGGTTTCGACAGGTTATATCGTGCCCAGCGGCGCGTGAGCGGGGTTTTGCGAATGCGTCAATCTTTACGGATCAGGTTGATCGAGACGGGGGAGGAAGGGTCTTCGCCGAAACGTTCAGCAGAAATGTATTGACAAGGCCGATCAGTACGGCTAAACACGAAGGCTCGAATTCACTGAAGGCGAACCTCCGGCACAACGGCGTGCCGGCCGGGTTCATCGAGACGAAGGCGTCTTTTCCCGATGGCGGGAAGGCGTCTTTTTTTTGTCCCCACCCAAAGGAGGTCAACCGCGATGAACTTACAGCAACCCAACTCCAACGACGCCCTGCAGACCAAGAACCGATCCCGCAACGTGGCTCCCCAGTCCGGCATCTGCAGCCGCTGCATCGACGGCTGCAAGGGCAACTGCGACCTGTTCCGTGCCACGTTCCGGGGGCGCGAGCTCCTATACCCCGAGCCCTTCGGAAGCGTGACCGCCGGAGCGGACAAGGACTACCCGGTGGACTACTCGCACCTGAACATCATGGGGTATGCGCTCGGGGCCAAGGGCGTGGAGGCGGATCCGGACCATGCCACGTTTCCCACCGTGGACACGGAGACCTCGTTCGGGGACCGGGACAAGGTCAAGATGAAGGTGCCCATCTTCACCGGCGCCCTCGGCAGCACGGACATCGCGCGCAAGAACTGGGAGCATTTCGCCATCGGCGCGGCCATCAGCGGCATCAGCCTGGTCTGCGGCGAGAACGTCTGCGGAATCGACCCGGGTCTGGAGCTGAACGGGGACGGCAGGATCACCAAGAGCCCGGAGATGGACCGGCGGGTGCGCGAGTACCGGCGCTACCACGAAGGCTACGGGGACATCCTCGTGCAGTTGAACGTCGAGGACACCCGCATGGGGGTGGCCGAGTACGTGATCGACAAGCTCGGCGTGGAGACCATCGAGCTCAAGTGGGGACAGGGGGCCAAGTGCATCGGCGGGGAGATCAAGGTCAACTCCCTGGAACGGGCGCTGGAGCTCAAGCGGCGCGGTTACATCGTCACGCCCGACCCGGAGGTCCCCGCGTACCAGGCGGCCTTCAAGGCCGGTCCCCTGAAGCAGTTCGAACGGCACTCCCGGCTGGGGTTCATCGACCAGGAGGGTTTCATGAAGGAGGTGGAGCGGGTCCGCGGACTCGGCGCCAAGCGGATCACCCTGAAGACCGGGGCCTACCCCATGCGCGAGCTCGCCATGGCCATCCGCTGGTGCAGCGACGCCAAGATCGACCTGCTCACCATCGACGGGGCCCCCGGCGGCACGGGCATGAGCCCCTGGCGAATGATGACCGAGTGGGGCGTGCCCGCCGTCTACCTGCACTCCATGGCCTACGAGCTGTGTGAAAGGCTGGCCGAGAAGGGCGCGTGGGTCCCGGACCTCGCCTTCGCGGGCGGGTTCTCCTCCGAGGATCACGTGTTCAAGGCCCTGGCCCTGGGCGCCCCCTACGCCAAGGCGGTCTGCATGGGCCGGGCGCTCATGATCCCCGGCATGGTGGGAAAGAACACGGAGAGGTGGCTCCGAGGCGAGGACGGGGGGCTCCCGGCCACCGTCTCCCGGTTCGGAGACACCAAGGAGGAGATCTTCATGAACTACGAGGTCCTCAAGGAGCGGTACGGCGCCGAGGCGGAGAACCTCCCCCTGGGGGCCATCGGGATCTTCAGCGCCACGGACAAGATCCGGGTGGGCCTCCAGCAGCTCATGGCCGGGGCCCGGAGCTGGAAGGTGGAGTACATCGATCGCGGCGACCTCATGTCCCTGACCGAGGAGTGCGCCAAGGTCACGGCCATCCCCTACGTCATGGAAGCCTACCGGGACGAGGCTTACCGGGTCATCGACGAGTGACGCCCGGCACACCCCGAGATCGGCGGCGGGGGCCGGTCCCATTGACAAGGGCCGTTGTCAACGGGTATGTTGCGCCGGTGAATCGGGTTTTTCATGAACGTACGCCGACGAGGGCCCGCCTGTGACATCCGAGAACCGGTCAGACGCATCCTGCATCACCTTCGCCGGCAACGACCGGGCCGGGACCGAGTTCTATTCCCATTTCAAGGTGTTCCACGAGCTCATGTCCGTCAAGGTGAAGGACGTCCTGCTCGTGTCGAGCCCTTACGACGCCTACATCCTGGAGGAGGACGGGAGCCTCGCCTCCCGCATCATCAACGAGTACAGCGGGCTCAACCTGAGCCAGCCTCCCCGGGTCACGCGGGTCTCCTCCGCCGGGGAGGCCCTGGAAACCCTGGATCGCAAACGCTTCGACATGGTGATCACCATGCCCCATGTGGGCGAGATGGACGCCTACACCTTCGGCATCGAGGTGAAGAAGCGGGAGCCGAACCTTCCGGTGAACCTCCTCGCACACAGCCTTCGAGGCGTTCACCCCCCGCCCGAGAACGCCGACCCGAGCGGCATCGACAAAATCTACGTATGGACGGGCAACTCCGACCTCCTGCTCGCGCTGGTCAAGAACGCAGAGGATCGGATGAACGTGAACCACGACACGAGCCGGGCCCAGGTGCGCGTGCTCATCCTGGTGGAGGACTCGCCCATCTACTACTCCACCTTCCTGCCGCTCATCTACAAGGAGATCGTGCAGCAGACCCAGGCCGTGCTCGAGGCCGGCCTGAACGAGGAGCACCGGCTGCTCACCATGCGGGCACGGCCCAAGATCCTCCACGCGGAGACCTACGAGGAGGCCCTGAACCTCTTCCGGCAGTTCAAGCCCTATCTTTTCGGCATCCTCTCCGACGCGCGCATTCCCCGGGACGACAAGCTGGACACGGAAGCCGGGTTCGAGCTGCTCAGGGAGATCCGGCAGGAGATCCCGGACCTGCCCCTGCTCATGCTCAGCTCGGAGCCGGAGAACCGGGGCAAGGCCGCGCGCGTCCCGGCCGTCTTCCTGGACAAGAACTCGCCCCATCTCCTGGCCGAGCTCCACGACTTCTTCCTCACCCACCTGGGCTTCGGGGATTTCGTGTTCCGGTTGCCGGACGGGACCGCGCTGGACCGGGCCGGCGACCTGCGGACCCTGGAGCTCAAGCTCCGGGAGATCCCCGACGATTCCCTCTGGTACCACGCCCGGAGAAACCACTTCTCCAACTGGATCATGGGGCGCTCCGAGATCACCCTGGCCTCCCGCTTCCGCGAGGTGCACGCCTCCGAGTTCTGCAGTGCGGACGAGCTCAGGGAGTATCTGATCACGAACATCCACGCCCTGAGAAAGCTGCGCCAGAAAGGGGTCGTGGCCCAGTTCAAGGGCGCCACCTACGACGCGGACATCATGGACTTCGTGAAGGTGGGCCAGGGTTCGATCGGCGGGAAGGCCCGGGGCCTGGCGTTCATGTCCACGCTGCTCCAGGACCACGAGGAGCTGCACGAGAAGTTCACCGGCGTCGACATCAAGATCCCCAAGACCTTCGTGATCACCACTACCGGGTTCGAGTCCTTCGTCGCGGACAACGACCTCCACCACTTGGGGAAGAACGGGTACACGGACCGGGAGGTGGCCGATGCATTCCTGGCCGCGGAGATGCCGGCTTGGCTGGCCGGCGAGCTGGAGGTGTTCCTTTCCCAGGCGACCTTCCCCCTCTCGGTCCGCTCCTCGAGCCTCATGGAGGACGCGCAGTTCCAACCCTATGCCGGCCTCTACCACACCTACATGATCCCGAACAACCACCCGGACCCGGGGGTCCGCCTCCAGGAGCTGATCACGGCGGTGAAGCTGGTCTACGCCTCCACCTACTTCGAAGGGCCGAAGTCCTTCTCCCGCAACACGCTGAACCAGCCCCACGAGGAGGCCATGGCGGTCGTCATCCAGCAGCTCGGAGGAGAGACCTACGGCGACCACTTCTACCCGGCGGTCTCGGGGGTGGCCCAGTCCCACAACTTCTATCCCTTCTCCCGCATGAAGACCGAGGAGGGCGTCGCCCACATCGCGCTGGGCATGGGGAAGACAGTGGTGGACGGAGAGCGGTCTCTCCGCTTCTCGCCGGTCCATCCGAACATCGTTCCCGAGCTCTCCACGGTGGAGGACACCCTCCGGAACACCCAGCGGTACTTCTACGCCCTCCGGATCAGAGGGTGTCCGGAGTGCCCGGAGACCTACCGGGACTCCAACCTGGTCAAGCTCGAGCTGGACGAGTTCGAGGACGACTACCCCGTCCGGAGCCTCTCGAGCACCTACGTGCCCGAAGAGAACCGCATCCGGGACACCGGGCACATGTCCGGACCCAAGGTGGTCACCTTCGCCCAGATCCTGAAGCATCGCATCTTCCCCCTGCCGAGCCTCCTCACCGACCTCCTGTGGCTGGGCCAGAAGGGCATGGGGTGCCCGGTGGAGATCGAGTTCTCGGTGAACATCGGCACCCGGGAGGAGCCCAAGGCGGATTTCTTTTTCCTGCAGATGCGTCCCATGGTGGCCGAGATGGAACGCCTCGACGTCCAGATCTCCCGCGAGGACTGGGAGAAGGCCGTCTGCAGATCCGGGCACGCCCTGGGGAACGGGAAGAACCGGCAGATCATGGACATCGTCTATGTAAAGCCGGCGGATTTCGAGGCGGAGGCCACCTCCCTCATAGCCGACGAGATCAAGGGGCTGAACGGCGAGCTCGCCAAGGAGAAGCGTCCCTACCTGCTCGTGGGGCCGGGACGCTGGGGTACGGCGGACCGGTGGCTGGGCATTCCGGTCCAGTGGAGCCACATCTCGGGCGTGGGCGCCATGGTCGAGCTCCGGAACGAGCAGCTCAAGGCGGATCCATCCCAGGGGTCGCACTTCTTTCAGAACCTCACGTCGCTGGGCATCCAGTACATCACCGTGGAGGAGAACGGAAACGGGGAAGACCGGCTGGACTGGGCATGGCTCGACGCGCAGCCCGCGCACCGGGAGTCGCCGCACCTCCGGCACTTGAGGCTGGACGGGCCCCTGACCATCAAGATCGACGGCCGGACGTCCCAGTGCGTCGTCATCGCGCCCTGACGGGCGGAGACCCCGCTCGAACCCCAAACCAAACACGATGAGTCGTAAAATGCCCCAAACCTCGAGCTCCGCCTTAGAATTATCTATAGGTTATAGCGTTTCCAGCGGCGGGTGAGCGGGTTTTTGCGAAACCGTCAAACATCTTTTCGGGAGGATCTCCATGGCAGACATCATCGATTGGATCAAGAACAGGGACCCCGAGCAGAAAGAGTTCCACCAGGCGGTGCACGAGGTCCTGGAAACGGTTCAGCCGGTGCTCGACCGGAACCCCGAGTTTCGCCAGAAAGCGGTCCTGCAACGAATCACCGAGCCCGAACGCGTTCTGCTCTTTCGCGTCCCGTGGATGGACGACCAGGGCCAGGTGCACGTGAACCGGGGTTTCCGCGTGGAGATGAACAGCGCCCTGGGTCCCTACAAGGGCGGCCTCCGTTTTCATCCGTCCGTCAACCTGAGCATCCTCAAGTTCCTGGCCTTCGAGCAGGTCTTCAAGAACGCCCTCACCACCCTCAACATGGGCGGGGGCAAGGGGGGCTCCGACTTCGATCCCAAGGGGAAGTCGGAAGACGAGGTGATGCGCTTCTGCCAGGCCTTCATGACCGAGCTCTCCCGGCACATCGGGCCGGACACGGACGTCCCCGCAGGCGACATCGGCGTGGGGGCCCGCGAGATCGGCTACCTCTTCGGGATGTACAAGAAGCTGCGGAACGAGTTCACGGGCGTGCTGACCGGCAAGGGGCTCAGCTGGGGCGGCAGCCTGATCCGCCCGGAGGCCACGGGCTACGGCTGCGTCTACTTCGCCTCGGAGATGCTGGCCACGCGGAACGAAACCATCCAGGGCAAGACCTGCCTCGTCTCGGGGTCCGGAAACGTGGCCCAGTTCACCCTGGAGAAGATCATCGAGCTGGGCGGAAAGGTGGTGACGCTCTCCGATTCCGGAGGCTTCATCTACGACGAGGAGGGCATCGACGAAAAGAAGCTCGAGTTCGTCAAGCGGCTCAAGAACATCCGCCGCGGCCGCATCACCGAGTATGTCGACAAGTACTCCCAGGCGAGCTACACGGAGGCGGACTCCACCCTGGATCACAACCCGCTCTGGGCCGTGAAGGCGGACTGCGCATTCCCGAGCGCCACGGAGAACGAGATCAACGGCAAGGACGCCCTGAACCTGATCAACAACGGCGTGACGATGGTCTCCGAGGGAGCCAACATGCCGTCCACCCCGGAGGCCGTGGACGTCTTCCTGGACCACAAGATCCTCTACGGTCCGGGCAAGGCGGCGAACGCGGGCGGGGTGGCCGTCTCCGGACTGGAGATGGCCCAGAACAGCATGCGCCTGAAGTGGCCCCGGGAGGAGGTGGACTCCCGGCTCAGCCAGATCATGAAGGGCATACACCGGACCTGCCTGGACGCGGCCGAGGAGTACGGAAGGCCGGGCAACTACGTGGCCGGCGCGAACATCGCCGGGTTCGTCCAGGTGGTGAACGCCATGCTGGATCAAGGTCTCGTCTGAGAGCGGGCAACCTTCGGAAAGACGGACGCGGGGACCGGAACGGGCCGGGTCCGATCCCCGGCGGCGCGGCTCCTGGGCGTCTTCACGGGTGCTCCGCCCGCATCCCTGGGCAGACCCTTCCAGCCGGACCGGCAGCCGGCCGCTACTTGCCGAAGGTCAGGTCCAGGTTGAGCTCTGCGGCGAGATCGCGGAGCTCTTCCTTGATCCCGGAGATGGAGGCGTCGGCCGGTACGGCGGCCTCCAGGGCGAGGTCGAAGAGCGGGGCGCCCGAAAGGGGCGCCTGCTGAAGGCGGGTGTCGAGGCTTTCGATGTTCAGGCGGTGCCGGTGGAGGATGCGCACCACCCGCTGCACGATGCCCGGGTGATCCATGGCCAGGACCTCCACCCGCAGCGGGAGCGCGGCCTCCCGGGGCTCTCCGCCGGGATCGCGCGCCTCGTGAAGCGAGCAGTCCAGGCCGGCCCTTCGCAGGATGTCGAGGCCGGACCGGATCTCCTCCAGCTGCCCCGGCGTGCACGAGAAGAGCGTCATGATGGAAAAGCAGCCGCCCATGGCCGCCATGCGGCTGTCCTCGATGTTGGCCCCGTGCTCGAACAACAGGGTGGAGACGTCGTCGACGATCCCGGGCCGGTCTCTTCCCACGGAAAGAAGGATGTTGTAGGTCTTCATACTGCGATCTCCCGGTCCCCGCCTCCTGCCGCCGGGCCGGAGGGAAGCATGTGCGAAACGCCCTACCCCTGTCGGCCGCATCGAAGCGCTGCATCCGATCCGGCCTGGCCGGAACCGGCCTTTCCCAAGAGCTCCCCGGCGCGGTAGCTGCTGCGGACGAACGGCCCGCTCGCCACCTGCTCGAACCCCAGGGCGAGCGCCAGCGCCCGCCACGCCTCGAACTCCTCCGGCGGCACGAAACGCTCCACGGACAGATGGGCCGCGGACGGCTGGAGGTACTGCCCCAGGGTCAGCATGCGGCAGCCGGCCTCCAGCAGGTCTTGCAGGGCGGCCCGCACCTCTTCCGGTCGCTCCCCCAGGCCCAGCATGAGCCCGGACTTGACCGGGAGCTCCGGAGCCTCCCCCCGCACCCGCGCCAGGAGCTCCAGAGAGCGGCGGTAGCCCGCCTCCGGGCGAACCTCGGCGTACAGCCGCTCCACGGTCTCCAGGTTGTGGTTCAAGACGTCGGGCCGGGCGTCGACCACGGTCTCCAGGTCGGCCGCCCGGCCCTGGAAGTCCGGGATGAGAATCTCCACCGACACGCCGGGAATGCGCTCCCGAAGGACCTTGACGGTCTCGGCGAAGGCGGCCGCCCCCCCGTCCGTCAGGTCGTCCCGGGTGACCGAGGTCACCACCACGTGCCGGAGTCCCATCTTCTCCGCGGCCTCGGCCACCCTGGAGGGCTCCTCCGGGTCGGGCGGCCCGGGCGTCCCGTGTGCGACGGCGCAGAACCGGCAGTTGCGCGTGCAGGCGTCCCCCAGGATCAGGAAGGTGGCGGTCCGGTTGGAGAAGCACTCCCACAGGTTGGGGCAGTGCGCCTCCTCGCACACCGTGTGGAGAGAAGCCCCCCGGATCAGACCCTTGACCTCCTCGTAGGCGGGCCCGGAGGGCAGACGCCTGCGAAGCCAGGGGGGCTTTCTTCCGGGCCGCTGTTTCTGCGTGTCGTTCATTCTACCTGTCCCTGTTCGCGTTTTCGTGATTCCCGGTCCGGGGCCCATGGCCCGTGGCTCGTGGCTCGTGGCCCGTTTTCGGCTCCGGAGGAGCGGGCCTTCCTCCGCTCCCTCAGCTCCCGGCCTGGTCATTGCAGGCGGTTACGCCCGGGGGCATTCCTGCCCCCTCCGCGTTCCACGCCCGCC
>CAYUBQ010000055.1:0-26984 GCA_964443135.1 uncultured Desulfobacterales bacterium
TGCCCATGGCATTTCAACAGGTCATCGCATTGCCGGCGGCGTGTGGGCGGGTTTTCTGCGAATGCGTCAATCCGCAAGGAGCGGCGTTCGGGTGTGCCACCGGGAGAAGGGGGTCGACTTCTGCTGGAGTGCGCTGATTTTCCCTGCGACAGGACCGGCTTCGACGAGAGCCTCCACCAGGCCTGGAGGCGCATCAACGAGATCATCCGGAGCAAGGGCATTGAGGCGTTACCACGAGCTCACCCGGCAACGACCCAGGTACGTCTGACTGCCGAGGCCCTTGCCCATGCCGGCCCGCCCTCGAGTGGCTCGAGAGGAATCGGTCTGAAGAAGCCGGGGGCTCGGCTGAGGAAACAGCCTCCTGAAAAATCTGCGGGCCGGATCGGGTCGTTCCAAGGTCCAGCTCCCCGCCTTGACAGGGGAACCCGCTCCCGGCTATTGTTCTTCGAACGACGGCCCCTTTCCTCGGCCGCGCCGTTCCCTGCCCGGAGTCTACCGTGGGAGCCACCCCGATTCAAGGCCCCCTTTCACAACTTCGTCCGCTGGAACGTCAAGCACCTGCCCCGGTTCGACCGGTTCTACCTCCGGATGGATGACGGCTTCGGCTACGGCCGGCAGCTGAAGATGCGCGAGATCTGGAGCTGAGGAAGCATGGACTCCTCCCACATCGTTCCCACCCTTTGCCGGATGTGCGACCACGGCTGCGGCATGGAGGTCACGGTCGCAGGCGGCCGGCCCGTGGCGGTGAGAGGCAATCGGAACCACCCCTTCAACCGGGGCTGGCTCTGCGCCAAGGGGCGCAGGGCCCTGGACCTTTTCTACTCCCCCAGGAGGCTCACAGCTCCGCTGCTCCTCTCCAGGGGGCGCCTGGTTCCTGCGACGTGGAAGGAGGCCCTGGATTTCGTCGCCGAGCGGCTTCTGAGCCTCCGGGAACGTTACGGCGCTGAAGCCCTCGCCGTGTACCACGGAGAAGGGGTGGGTCACCAGGAAATCAAGGCCTACATGAAGCGTTTCGCCAACGTGTACGGAACCCCGAACTTCATGGGCGTGGGTTCGCTTTGCAACGCCGCCCGGACCCTGGCCGAGGACATCACCTTCGGAGGGTTGACCAAGCCGGACGTTCCGCACACTCGGTTCCTGATGGTGTGGGGGGCAAATCCCCTGGTCTCGCACGAGCCCTACCCGCCGAGGGAGCTCGGCCGGCTCGGGAAACGGGGCGCAAGTCTGGTCGTGATCGACCCGAGGAGAACCGAGACCGCGTCCCGGGCGGACGTTCACCTCCCTGTCCGGCCCGGAGGCGATGAGATCCTGGCCCTCAACATGCTGCACGTCCTTGCTCGAGAGGGGCTCTGGGACAAGCCGTTCGTGGAGAAATGGGTTCCGGGGTGGGACCGGCTCGCGGAAACCGTCAGGGAGGAGAGGCTCTCGCCGGAGAACGGAGAATCCGCAACAGGCCTTGCCCCGGAACTGGTTCGCCGGACAGCCCGCGCCTATGCCTGCACAAAGCCCGCAGGCCTGCTGACCGGCAACGGGCTCGAGCACCACCCCCGGGGCGTCCGTACCATGCGCCTGCTGGCCGTCCTCAAGGCGATCACCGGGAACCTGGACGTTCAAGGGGGAGACCTGCTCACCCCCAGGCCCCGGCTGAAGGACATCACCGCCCCCCTCCCCGCCCCCGCGGCGCCGCCCATCGGTTCGGAGAGGTTTCCGCTCCTGTGCGGAGCACGCAAGGAGGCCCACGCCCTCGCCCTGCCCGAGGCCGTCCTGGAGGAACGACCCTACCCCGTCAGGGGACTGGTCGCGGCCGGCGGAAATCTCACCATGGAGTGGCCGGACAGCCGCCGGGTTCGGGAGGCCCTGCGAAAGCTGGACTTTTTCCTGGTCATCGACGTGGTTCGGTCCCCGGACTGCGGGCACGCGCACGTGGTCCTTCCGGCGTGCACCTTTCTGGAACGGGACGAGCACCGGGTGAACGTGTACCAGAACCTCCCCTGCATCACCCTGAGGCGGCGGGTCGTGGAACCCGTGTTCGGCCTTCCCGACCAGATGATCTGGGTGGAGCTGGCCGGGCAGATGGGCTTGGGGGCGTACTTCCCCTGGAAGAGCTGCCGGGAGGGAATCGACCATCTGCTCCAAGGGCTCGGCGTGACCTTTCGCGACCTGGTTTCCCGGGGGGGAGTGTACCCGTACGAGATGACGAGGTACCGGAAGTACGAAACCGGCGGTTTCAGCACCCCCACGGGCAAGGTGGAGATCGAGCCGAAGCGGCTCAGCGCTTCGGGGCTGGATCCGTCCCCCCTGGGAGAAGTGGCCGGGACCGGATCCGGTCCGGCGGGCGGCTTCGCGCTTCTGCTGACCACGGGCGGGAACCTGCTTCCCTACACCCACTGGCAGTTCCGGCACATCCGGAAGCTGCGGCGAATGCACCCCGAGCCGCGCTTCGACATCCACCCGGAGACCGCCGCCGCTTACGGCCTGTCCGACGGCGACCCGGCGGAGATCGAAACGGAAAACGGCCGAATCCGCCTGCCGGCCCGCATCACCCGACGCATCCGGCCGGACACGATTCACATTCCCCAAGGCTGGGAGGAGGCCAACGCGAACGAGCTGACCGGTCTGGACAGTCTGGACCCCGTCTCCGGCTTCCCCAACCTCAAGTCCCTGAGGTGCAAAGTCCGGAGGCTGTGAGGGGAAAGCGGTCTCCTGCAGAGCCCGGCCTTCGGTCAGGCGGCCTTCTTCCTGCCCAGACCGAGCCCGCTCCGACGCTCGGGGAGCATGGGCACGAGGGCGGTGGTGAGCAGCGGAACCAGACCCACGATCGCCAGGACCGGCCGCACCCCGAAGAGGTCCCCCAGCTTCCCGGTCAGGGGCGCCAGCATCCCGCCGGTCCCGAAGGCCAGCCCCATCATGAGGCTCGACACCATGGACTTGCCCCGGGGGGCCATCTCCTGGGCCATGAGCACGCCCAGGGGAAGGGTGGCCAGGACCAGGAAGCCGGCCAGGAACGCGCTCACGTGGACCCAGCGGCCGCTCACCTCGAGCATCAGGAGAAAGGCGGGCGTGGCCAGGCCGTGGGTCAGGTAGAAGATCTTCCGGAACCCGATCCGGTCAGACAGGTGCCCGGCCAGGATCCCGCTGAGCGCGCCGCCCACGGTGAAGAGCGAGACCATGGCCCCCACCGACACCAGGGAGTAGCCTTCGCCGACAAAGAGGACGGGCAGGAAGGTGAAGAAGGACTGGCCGGTGTAGGATCGGAGCACCATGATGAACCAGAGCACCAGGACGGGACGCCAGACCCCGCCGAAGGCGTCCTGCATGGAGCCCAGAAAGCCCAGCTCCCGCAACCCCTCCCCCCTCGGGGGAGGCAGCACCCCGAGCAGGTAGGCCATCACGCCCGCCCCGAGGACCATGAGCCAGGGCATGGACTCCAGGCCGTAAGCGCCCACGTACCAGGCGATGAAGATCGGCCCCACCCCGAAGGAGAGGGTTCCGCCCGTGTTGAACACGGACATGGAGAGCCCGGGTTTCCGCCCGGCGTAGTCCGGCACCATGCCCGCACAGGTGGGGTGAAACATGGAGGAGCCGATGGAGGCCAGCCCCACGAAGAGGAGCAGGGACCCGAACCCGGGCGCGACCCCCGTGAGGGGGACGAAGAGGACCACCAGGGAGAGACCGCCCAGGACGAAGAATCGTGTTCGGTAGCGGTCGGCCAGGTAGCCGGTGAGGGGCTGGACGATGAAGGCCAGGATGCGGCTCAAGCCGGTGACCAGACCCACCTGGGCCAGGGTGAGAGCGAACCTGTCCGCGAAGAGCGGCAGGAGGGGAATGATGAAGGAGCTGAAGAAGTCCCCGGAGAAGTGGACCAGGGTGATGGCGAAGATCACCTGCCCGTTGGTCCTTGGCGGCGTCGCTGCGGTTTCCGGGGAATGATTCATGCTGCGGAGGCCTTGCGGCCCTCGGATCCGGATTTCTTCCACGGCTTGAGGACCGTGACGAACAGCGCGAAGACCAGCGTGGACACCTGGAAGGTGCCCCAGAAAAGAAGCATCTTGTGGTTGTGGGCGTAGACCGGGTTCAGCAGCGCGGCCATGCCCTCTTCCCGTGCAATGGGGGGCAACGCGTTGAGCCACGGCCCGAGATAGAACGTCCCGAAGAGCACGCCGTAGAGGTTGATGCACCACTTCACCACGATCCAGCGGTGCTTGAACCACCCCCAACGGGTGAACAGGGAGTAGAGCAGGCCTGTCAGGAGCATGCCGTTCGCCCCGGGGATGATGACGGCGTCGTCCACGAGCTTCATGGCCGCGAGCTTGCCGTAGAGTTCCATGCCGTCGGACGCGGCCACCCACCAGATCATGATCGTCAGGGCGATGCCGCCCCCCACCCACATGCAAGCGAACAGGACGTGGAAGATCTTGAGCCATTTCTGGGCCTTGGGTCCGATGTTGGGCATGAGTGGTCCTTTCCCGCCGACTCCATAAGAAAAGCTTATGCAAACATAAAATCAATTGCTTTGACAAGTCAACAAAAACACAAAGAATATTTACACTACACCAGCGCCTGGACGTTTTCACGGTTTTCCCGGGCGGACCAGGGCGGGAGATCCTTCATGGCACCACATCGCGAGATGTTCTGGCAGATCGAGGCCGTCTGGATCTTCTACCTGCTGACGGCCCTGGCCGCCGGACTCTTCCTCGTCGGAACGGCCGCCCACGTCCGCGTGTGGAAACGGAGCGCCGGTTCGCTCGGGGTCGCGTTTTCCCGAAACGCCCTCAAGAGGGCCGTCCTGGATGCCCTTCTCGGACGGCGCCTGCTTCAGGGAGACCTGGCCGCCGGCCTCATGCACCTCCTCGTCTTCTGGGGCTTCCTGATTCTGTTCCTCGGCACCTGCCTGCTCTTTGTCCATGACTACCTGTTCTCCTTTCTGACCGGCGCGACCTACCTGGTCTACTCGGCGGTCCTGGAGGCCGGAGGGCTCATGCTCCTGGCCGGCGTCCTGTGGGCCCTGGTTCGCAGATACCTCCAGCGCGTCCCGCGGCTCGAGCGGCGGCTCGAGGACGGCGTGGTGCCCGCATGGCTTCTCCTGATCGGGATCTCCGGGTTTCTCGTGGAAGGGATCCGGCTGTCTCACCAGCAGCCCTCCTGGGGCGGCTGGTCCTTTGCGGGCACGTGGGCCGCCTCGCTCTTCACCCCTTCCGCAGCAGAGGGACTCTATCCCGCCTTCTGGTGGGGGCACGCCCTGCTGAGCCTGGGCTTCGTCGCGGCGATCCCCTTCACCAAGCTCTTTCACGTCCTGGGGGCCCCGGCCGGGATCTACGTTCAGGGCATCGACAAACCGGCCGTCCTGGACGTGGAGGAAGGGGCGGGCGCGTTCGACCTCGGGGACGTGGTCTTCTTCGACGCCTGCATGCGGTGCGGCCGCTGCGTGGCGGCCTGCCCCTCCGCCGGGGCCGGCGAGCCCTTTGCCCCCCGGGAGTTCGTCCAGGCCATGCGCCGGGCCCTCTGGCAGGAGCACTCCCCGTGGGGCGATCTCCAGCTCCTGAGCCGCAGTGACGACGGTTTGGAGGACGAGACGATCTGGTACTGCACCACCTGCCGTGCCTGCCTGGAGGTCTGCCCGGTGTACGGGGCTGCTTTCGAGGCCGTCGGCAAGCAGCGGATCCTCGCTGTGGAGGAGGGGACCGGCGTTCCCAAGCTCATGAACCAGACCCTGGAGCGGGTCTTCAAGTATGACAATCCCTGGGAGTCTTCGAAAAAGCAGCGCGGGGCCTGGGCGGAAGATCTGAACCTGGTGGACCTGACCAAGCGGGGTGCGGAAGCCGACCTCTGTTACTTCGTGGGGTGTACCACCTCGTTCGATGACACAGCACGGGGAATCGCGCGCTCCTTCTCGGCCGTCCTTCAATCGGCCGGGGTCTCCTTCGGCATCCTCGGCAAGAAAGAGCCCTGCTGCGGGGACATCGCCCGGAGAACGGGCGAGCTGGGGCTCTTCGTGGAGCAGATGGAAAAGAGCATGGACCTGTTCGACCGTTACGGCATCACCGACGTGGTCACTTCCTCACCCCACTGCTTTCACGCCTTTTCCAACGAGTACACAGAGCCGCCCTTCCGCGCACGGCACTACACGCAGCTCCTGCAGGAGTTGATCGCCGGGGGGAACCTTCGGTTCAAGGAGGGGCACGCGGAAAAGGTCACCTATCACGACCCCTGCTACCTGGGACGGTACAACCGCATGTTCGACGGCCCGAGAGAGGTGATCCGGGCGATCCCCGGCGTCGAGCTGGTGGAGATGGCCCACCACGGCGCAGACAGCCTGTGCTGCGGCGGGGGTGGCGGAAGGATGTGGCAGGATCTGACGGCCGGCGACGTGAAGATGAGCGAGGTCCGCATCCGGGAGGCGGAGGCCACCGGCGCACGAGTCCTCGTCACCGCGTGCCCGCTGTGCCGCATCATGATGGAAGACGCCCGCAAGGCGGCCGGCCTGAACGAGGCCCTTCGCGTCATGGACCTCAATGAGCTGGTTTTGCAGTCATTGCAAGGAGGACGAGATGAGTGATGTGCTTGTGCTGGGAGAGGTGAAGGAGGGATCGCCGGACACGAGGACCCTGGAGCTGCTGACCGTCGGCAGGAAGCTGTCCGACGAGCTGGACGCGGTGCTCTCGGTCGCCCTTTTGGGGGATGCGGTTTCATTGGCGGCCGAGCAGGTGGACGCTTACGGTCCCAGGCGGGTGTACAAGATGGAGCACCCCCTGCTGGCAGGGTTCGCTCCCGACCTGTGGCTCGCCGCGCTGGAGCAGGCCTGCAAGAGCATCCAGCCGAACATCCTCCTGATGAGCCATGGCCCCAAGGGCATGGAGTTGGCCCCGAGGCTGGCCTATCGCCTGAACACCCGGTTGACCACCGACTGTATCGACCTCTCAATCGATCGCGGCGACGGGCTTCTGCTGCGGACCAAGCCGGTCTCCGGCGGAAACGCCCTCTCCGTCTTCAAGGGCCCGGGTACGCCCCAGCTGGTGACGGTGAGGGGGAATGTCTTCGAGCCCGCGGAACGCCGGGACGGGACCGCCGAGATCGTGGCGCTGGCCCCGGAGCTCGAGGCCTCCATGAACCGGGTGGAGTCCCTCGAGGTGGTCCGGGAAGAGATCGTATCCCTGGACAGCGCAAAGGTGGTGGTCGCCGGCGGCGCCGGGCTGGACGATGAGGACGGGTTCGAAATCCTTCAGGAGCTGGCGGACGCCTTGGGGAAGTCTTTCGAAAATGTGATGATCGGGTGCAGCCGGGTGGCGGTGGACAAGGGCTGGATCTCGTCCGATCACCAGGTGGGGCTCACCGGGAGCATGATCAGCCCGGACATCTATGTGGCCGTGGGGATATCCGGCGCCATACAGCACCTGGTCGGCATGGTTCAGTCCAAAAAGATCATCACCATCAACACGGATCAGAGCTGCAACATGTTCAAGGTCTCTGATTACGGCGTGGTCGATGATTTTGAAAAGGTCGTCCCGGCCCTGGTGGAGAAACTGGAGGAGATGTCATGAAAGAGCTCAACATCATCGTCTGTGCCAAGCAGATTCCCGACCCGGAAGCCCCCTTGTCAGACGTGAGCGTGGACACGGACAACAAGGAGGTGATCGTCGACGCGCCCATGGTCATCAACCCGTTCGACGAAAACGCGCTGGAGGCCGCGCTTCAGATCCAGGAGGAGGTCGGCGGCAAGGTCACCGTCTTGAGCCTGGGCAAGCGGGTCTCGGATACCGTGCTGAGAAAAAGCCTGGCCGCCGGTGCCGACGAGCTCATTCTCCTGCAGGACAACGCCTTTGACAAGCTCGACAGCCAGTCCGTGGCCGCCGCACTGGCGGACGCCATCCGGAAGGTCGGAGAGTTCGATCTGATCCTGACCGGCCGGCAGGCCGGAGACTGGGATTCGGGCCAGGTCGGCCTGATCCTGGGTGAGATGCTGGAGCTCCCCTGCATACCGCTCGCCCGAGAGATCAAGGTCGAGGACGGCAGCGTGCTGGTCAAGAAGAGCGTGCCCGTGGGGTATGAACGAGTCCGGGCCAAGATGCCCGCCCTGGTCACGGTGAGCAACGAGGTGGGCGAGCTGCGCTACATCTCCAGGACCCGCATGATGAAAATGATGCGCGGTACGGCTTCCATCCCCTCCTGGGAAAGCGAGGATTTCGTCTCGGCCCCTGAGGCCCTTCACAAAATGGGCATTGTGGAGCTCTCCTCGCCGCCGGACATGAGACGGGAATGCGAGTGGATCCAAGGCACGCCTGAGGAAAAGGCGGAAAAACTGGCGGCTGTTTTCCGGTCGCTTCAGTAATCATGGAGTCGCAAAATGCCCGGGACCTGGAGATCTGCCCCTGTAGTTTCAACGGGTTATAGCGCATCCCGCGGCGGCTGAGCGTGTTGTCGCGAAGCCGTCAATGATCACCGGGTGTGAAAGCCGAGTTCCTTTCATCTTCACAAAACACAGGAGGTAGGCACGATGGCGGACAAGTCTTACGATGCGGTGGTTATCGGCGGAGGACATCACGGGACGATCATTACCCCTTATCTCGCCAAGGCCGGGCTTAAGGTGGGCGTGTTCGAACGCCTGGATCATCTGGGCGGTGGCGCGGTTTCCTTTGATGACAACCCTGCACCCGGATTTCGAGGAAACTTCTGCGCACACTTCACGCGCTTTTACGGCCACCCCGCTTACAAGGAGTTCAACCTGCGCGAGGAGGGTCTGGAGTATGTCTTCCCCGACACCAACGAGGCCGTGATCTTCGATGACGGGACCTCCTACGTGGCCTACGCCGGTTTCCCGGTGGTGGACTCCCAAACGGGAAAGACAGAGTACAGCGAGTCCAATGTCAAGAAGACCTACGACCAGATCGCCCGGTTCTCCAAGGCCGATGCGGACGCCTACCTCGATTGGACGGAAAAGTACCGGGAGATCATTCGGCCGGCCTTTCACCGGTTCCGCTTCTCCGTTCCGACGCCTTACGGGGTCCCCGATCCCCTGGAAGAGCTCATGAGCAATCCCAAGAGCGGGGTCGATCCCTCCATGCAGTTCATGACCGCCAAGGAGGTGGCCCACTACTTCTTCGAGAGCGACGAGCTCCGAATCCTCACCATGAGAGGATTTCTCACCTCCTGCGGCATCTACCCGGACGACGTACCGGGGCTGATGTACACCTTCGCAACCCTGCACCTCGTGCTGGGCTGGGAGACGGCGGCCATCGCCAAGGGCGGGACCCAGGCCATCACGGACGCGCTGGTCTCGGCTGGAAAAAAGCTGGGGGCCGAGTATCACATCAATTCCGAGGTGGACAAGGTGCTCGTCGAGGATGGAAAGGCCAAGGGCATCAAGCTCGTGGACGGGACGGAGATCGAGGCCAAGCAGATGGTGGTCTCGGACAACGCCACCCCCCAGCTTTTCCTCCGCATGATCGGTGAGGATCAACTGACCACCCGGATGAAGCGCAAGGTGGACACCTACTTCTTCGACCGCGCCCAGCTGTTCTGGGGGCCGGTCGCGGTTCACGAGCTTCCCGAGTACAAGGCGGCCAAGGACAATCCCGACGTGGCGGCCACGCCGCGGACCTACATCGCCCCCAAGGACCTGGGGTTCATGGAGGACAAGTACATGCACGAGATCTTCCTCTTCGGCATGCCCTCCAAGTTCCTGCTCCTGACCGCGCCGGACAGCATCTGGGACAAGACCCGGGCTCCCGAGGGGAAGCACAGCATCCACGTGGAGGACTTCACCGCTCCGGCCCGCATCTTCTCCCGCAAGGAGTGGCGCAATCTCCACGACGAGTTCTACGAAAACATGATCGCCTACTGGCAGAAGTTCGCCCCCAACATGAAGAAGGACAACTTCATCGGGGAGCGCATCACCACGCCCATCGACATCCAGGACACGCACCTGGACATGCGGGAAGGCGGATGGTCGGAGGGCAACTGCGGCGGCAGCCAGAGCGGTCGCTTCAGGGGCCTCCCGGGGGGGTTCCGGACCTTCGTCGAAGGGCTCTACATGTGCTCCTCGGGCGTGGCGGGCGGACCGGCCATCGGGCGCGGTTCCAGTTACAACTGCTACCAGCTCATCGCGGAGGACTACGGCCTGTCCAAGCCGAAGCACTGATACGCGAAGGTGCCCGGGTCGGTGTCCGTTGTGGCCGCTCAGGCATCCTGCGTGACCTGACGCAGGAACGCCTTGGCGGCCGGGGAGAGTGCGACGTCGCGTGGGTAGATGACCACGGTCTGGACCAGGATGGGACCTTCACGAACCTTGTGGGGAATGATCAGTCCCATCCCGGCCTCCAGCTCGATCTCGCGAATGTAGAGGAAGGAGACCCCTTTTCCCTGGATGACGTACTCCTTGATGAACTCCACGCTGCCCGCCTCGATCAGCACCGAAGGCGTGACGCCGTGGGAGTCGAGGAGCACCCGGATGGCATCACGCGAGCCGGATCCCTCCTCCCGGATGATGATCCGCTCGCCCTTGAGGTCGGCCAGGGAAATCTCCTCCATGCCTGTGAAACGGTGGCCCGGCGGGGTGACCAGGCAGAACTCTTCCCGGGTGTAGTCGACCATGGTCAGCCGTCTCCCGTACTCGAGCTTTCCGACCAGGCCCAGGTCGTACTTGAACTCCGCAAGGCCGTCGGAGATTTCCTGGGAGCTTCCCTCTTTCAGCGACACGCGCACGCCGGGGTAGGCCGTCTGAAAGCGGGAGAGCAGCCCTGGCATGAGGTGGCGCGCGAAGCTTCTCGTGGTCCCGATGGTGAGGGCCCCTTCCGAGAGGTCGGCGTACCGGGGGATCACGGACTGCATCTCATCGACGATGGAAAAGATCTTTTTTGCGTACCCGAACAGAACGCGCCCCCCCTCCGTGAGCCTGAGGATCCTGCCGTGGCGCTTGAACAGCTTCAGGGAAAGCTGCTCCTCCATGGCCCGGATCTGCATGGTCACGGCCGGCTGTGTGACAAAAAGCCTTTCCGCCGCCCGGGTGATGTTCTTCTCCAGGGCGACGAAATAGAAGACGCGCAACTGGTTGAGATTCATCTGCATGGGCAACCTGACTATAAGAAGGTGCTGAAAAGCAGTTTTAAAATATTCCAACAGAGGTATATCGGGTTTCTCACCTATGATATTTTGAACCGAGCGTTGCTTTCATTCACGAATAATCATCTTGCCATTGATTGACGCATTCGCAAAAACCCGCTCACGCGCCGCTGGAGATGTTATAACCTATTGAAATCCCAAGAACAGATCTTGAGGCTTGGGGGTTTTTACGACTCTATCATTGATTGTTTGACCACAATGTAGATCAAGGCATTCTCAAAAGGCAATTCGGGGAAATGTTGCAATTTTTTGGCACAAACATTTAATGCTATATTGTTTTATATTATTGCTTCTTAGTGCTTTATTCATTTATAAACAATAGGTTTTCCTGATATATTTTCGGCTTTTTGGTTTAAATATTTTCCTTCTATTTGTATCAACAGGGCTAAAAGGCTGGAAATCGTACACGTTACAATTGCTGACCGCTGACTGCGAAAAGGAAAGTTCTCTAGTCCTGTTTGATCTTTTAACAAGTTGAATGGTCGCTCGCAATTTTTACGAATATCGTTCGCTTCTTTAACTATTTCTTCACTATATGGAATGCGTAGAAAATAGCCTGATCCATCGATATCATTCGATACTGTGGCCCTAGGGGGGGTGTTGTCAACACGGTTCCGGTTTGCTCATAGAGTTCGCTTTTTTCTCGTGATAAGCCTCATCTGTCCCTTCATAAACTAAAGACGCGTCCTTTTCAATTCATATCAAGCCCACAGTTCTGAGTTCCGCCTGTCGACTCTTTATGTAAAGGGGTCAAGGCCTGTCCGACGGGGAGGCTGAGCGGATTCTTGCGAAGCCGCCCAATCTCTGATTGACTGTCCCGAAGGCACCGGTACGGTATGGCGGAAGGGGCAGTGATGGAAGGTCGAAAAATATACGAAGAATTCATCGAGTGGTTCAGGCGGTCCGGGGCCTATGCCCCGGAATCGGATGCCTTGCTCCCTCTGATCGAGGCGACCTACACATCGGACGAGGCGGCGCTTCTCACGGGCATGCCTCTCGGGCTGACCCCTCTATCCGAGCTGGCGGATATCAAGGGAATGGATCCATCGGTCCTGGGCTCTTTCCTGGATGGGATGGCAGGCCGCGGGCTCGTCTACCGCATCAGGGAGGAAGGCGTCTCCAAGTACCGACCCAATCCTCCCCGTTTCGTCTACCTGCGGGCCCTGTTCTGGCCGGGCAGGCACGACCTGTACACACAGGCGGTCTCCCCCCGTGTTACCCGTTACTACCTCGACGGCTTCGGCGACCACTGGAAGGACGTCATAACCAAGGGGATGCGGGCCATCCCCGTGGAAAGATCCATCGAGGACCCCCGAAGCATCCTGCCCTATGAAAAGGTGCTCCATCTGCTGGAGGGGCAGGATCGGTTTGCAGTGGCCCACTGCGCCTGCCGGCACCGGAAGAACACCGACCCGGACCTTCCCGACTGCACCCACGAGACGGAGAACTGCCTCCATTTCGGGAGGCTCGCCCATTATATCATCGGAAACAGTCTCGGGCGGGAGATCGACCTGGCGGAATGCAAGGAGATCCTGGGCCGGGCCGCGGAGGAGGGCCTGGTCCACGCGGCCTCCAACTGGCAGGAGAACGTGGATACTATCTGCAACTGCTGCGAGTGCTGCTGCGTCTACTTCCAGGCCTTTCATGTGCTCAAGCACACCGGCAGCATGAGCCCGTCCAATTACCGGGTCCATGTCACCCGGGAGATCTGCATTGGCTGCGGGCGGTGCGTGGAGCGTTGTCCCATGAAGGCCCTCAGCCTGGTGGATGACCCGGGGGCCTCCAATAAGACCGGCAAGGTCTGTAACATCAACACACAGTACTGCATCGGGTGCGGCGTCTGTGCTTACAAATGTCCGACCGACTCCCTCACCCTGCGGCGCCGGGAGGAGGTCACTCACCCGCCCGTGGATGTGTCCGAGCTCAAGGCCCGGTACGCCGCAGAGAGCGCCTCCACCCGGGGAAAGAACCGACTGGGGACTCCCGCCGATGTCAGCTCCGGCGAGGCCGTGGATTGATTCTCAAGGGCCACCTGCCGGGCCCTGCCGCCCACCCGGGCCGACCCGGATTGATTCCCTGATTGTTCTGGCGATGAATGAGGGGATTATTCTGACTGAAGGAACGCCTTGGATGGGGCCGGTTTCCAAGAAGGTACTTCCGGATTCTACTGATGCCCTTTACTCTCTATAAGAAAACCTTATATAAATATAAATTCAATTGCTTTGACAAGTCAACCTGGATTTCATCACACTAACCTTGAAGATTCCCGATGATTCCACTCCGGAAGGAGAACATGTCCACCACAAACCTCACAGCCTGCACCCCATCAGCCCCCTCTCCACGAGAGAGAGCGCACCGGGAAATCGACCGGCAGCACCTGTCAGGAGACATCACCCATTGAAGGAGCAACACCTTCTCTGAACCCCTGACTCGGAAGCCGCGGCGATTCGCCACAAAAAACCGAAGGTTCCGGATCCGGCGCGGATGGGGATCATTCACCAACCACCGGTGGAGCGACCCATGATGCGACTTCAGGGAAGAGTAGCCATTGTAACCGGAGGCGCCCGGGGGCTGGGCCGGACCTTCGCCCTCGCCCTCGCGCGGGAGGGGGCGAGCGTTCTGGTGATGAACATCGGCCTGACCGAACAGGACCGGATCGACCTCGAGGGTACCGTGGAGCAGATCCGGGCCGGAGGCGGAATCGCCCTGCCCTTCGAGGCCGACGTCTCGAGCGAGGAGGAAACCTGCGCCATGGCCGAAGCCGCGGTCGAGGCGTTCGGCCGGGTGGACATCCTCGTCAACAACGCGGCCGTCTACGACGGCATTCGGAGAAGACCGTTCTACGAGATCGACCTCGCCGAGTGGGATCTCGTCATGCGGGTCAACGTCAAGGGGGTCTTCCTGGCCGCCCGCGCCGTGTTCCCCCACATGAAAGCGCGGGGCTACGGGAAGATCGTCAATATCGCATCCGAGGTCTTCTTCACCGGCTCCACCGGATTCGCCCACTACGTGACCTCCAAAGGCGGCGTCATGGGTCTCACCAGGGCCCTCGCCGTGGAACTGGGGCCCCATGGCATCGGCATCAATGCCGTCGCCCCCGGGTTCACCGACACCGAGGCGAGTCGACGGCTCGCAGATGTCTCCAAGTACGACACCTCGAAAACCCCTCTGGGCCGGGTCGGCACGCCCGGGGACATCGCAGGGGCCGTCCTGTACCTGGCCTCCAGCGAGAGCGATTTCCTGACCGGACAGACCCTCCTCGTGGACGGGGGGAGGGTCATGCGTTAGAGAGGGCACGCGTTCCATTGGAAGCGACCGCGCCACTCAAAGAGGCCTCCGACCTGATCCGGGAAGCCGGCGGTGAGAGCTTCGAGCTCTGCTTTCAGTGCGGCATGTGCACGGCGAGCTGCCCCTGGAACGCGGTCCGCCCGTACACGCCCCACCGTCTGATCACAGAAGCCCGCTTCGGCCTGGCCGACCTGGAGGACGAGGGATGGTGGCTCTGCACCACCTGCCGCCTGTGCGTGAGCCGCTGCCCCCGGGGCGTGGGCATCACGGACATCATCCGCGCCGTGCGGGCCATTCTTCTGGAGTACCAGTACAGCGCCGCGCCGGACAGCCTTCGGAGCGCCATGGGAAACCTGGGCGCCAAAGGGAACCCCTGGGGCGGCGAACCCGAAAAGCGGGCCGCCTGGGCCGACCATCTGGACTTGGAGGCCTCTTCAGAGGCCTCCGACCTTCTCTACTTCCCGTGCTGCACGCCGGCCTACGATCCCGAGCTCCAGGGCGTGGCGCAGTCCTTCGTGAAGATTCTTCAGCGGGCGGGGCTTCGGCCGCGAATCCTCGGAGACCGGGAGGTCTGCTGCGGGGAAAGCGCCCTCAAGGCCGGAAATCGCGAGCTCTTCGAAAACCTGGCCCGCACCAATCTGGAGGCCATTCGCGAGACGGGGGCTTCCAAGGTGGTGGTGAGCTCGCCCCACTGCCTCAGCACCTTTCTCAGCGACTACCCGGACCTGGGCGGAACCATTGGAGCCGTTCACACCACCGAGGTCCTGGCGAATCTGCTGGAGCAGGGGTGCATCGCGTTTCAGAAACGTCTGGACCTGCGGGTCGTCTACCACGATCCCTGCTACCTGGGCCGGTACAGTGACATCTACGAAGCCCCCCGGAGGGTGCTCGAGTGCATTCCCGGGATCGAACGCCTGGACGAGATCGACACCCGGGAGAACAGCCTCTGCTGCGGAGGAGGAGGCGGGCGGATCTGGATGGAAACGAAAAAGGGGGAGCGGTTCTCCGACCTGCTCGTGGAGCAGGCCCTGGCTCAGGGAGCCGATGTCCTGGCCACGGCCTGCCCTTACTGCATCCTGAACTTCCGGGACAGTGTGCGCACCCTGGAGCTCGAAGGCCGCATCCGGGTCATGGATGTGGCGGAGCTGGTTTGGGAGGCCCTCTGAGCGGAAGAACCGGGGTTGCTGCGGCGGCGGCGGCGGAAGATCGAGTCGGCGCATGAGAACATGGGAGAGAAGATCTTGACGGAACCGGCGGCAGACGGGCGCTTCGCACAACCGGACGAGGGACCGGTCGGCGCCGTCATGGTTGTGGGCGGCGGCGTGAGCGGAATCCAGGCCGCCCTGGACGCGGCGAACGCCGGATTCCGGGTCTATCTGGTGGAAAAGGGAGCGGCCATCGGCGGACGAATGGCCCAGTTGGACAAAACCTTTCCCACGAACGACTGCTCCATGTGCATCCTCTCGCCCAAGCTCATCGAGTGCGCCTCCAACCCCAACATCGTTCTGCTCACGAACACGGTCGTCGAGGACCTGGAGGGGGAAGCAGGGCGGTTCCGGATCTCCGTCCGCAGGACCCCCCGGTACGTGGACCCGGACAGGTGCACCGGCTGCGCCACCTGCGCCGAGTACTGCCCGGTCATGGTTCCGGATTCTCACAACGCCGGCCTTGCCGATGTACCCTGCATTCACGTCCCCTTTGCCCAGGCGGTTCCAGCGATTTCGATCATCGATCCCTCTCGCTGCCTCTTTTTCCTGCGGCGGGAGTGCCAGATCTGCAGGCCCGTCTGCGCCAACCAGGCCATCGACTTTCACCAGCAGGAGACCCGGGAGACCCTGGAGGCGGGCGGCATCATCCTGGCTCCCGGGTACGAACCCTTCGACCCGTCCCAACAGTCGCAATACGGCTACGGGCGCTTCGCCAACGTGGTCACGAGCCTGGAGTACGAGCGGCTCCTGAGCGCCTCCGGGCCCTTCCACGGAGACCTCGTCCGGCCGCGGGACCGGAGGACTCCCGCCCGCATCGCCTGGATTCAGTGCGTGGGCTCCCGGGACGAGGCCGCCGGAAACCCCTACTGCTCGTCCGTCTGTTGCATGTACGCCGTCAAGCAGGTCATCCTGAGCAAGGAACATCACCCGGACCTGCAGGCGACGGTCTTTCACAACGACATCCGGGCCCACGGCAAGGGCTTCGAGCGCTACGTGGAACGCGCCAGGGCCCTTCCGGGGGTTCGCTTCGTCTGGAGCAAGGTCTCCCCGGTCCGCGAGGACCCCGAGACCGGGGCCGTGGTTCTGCGGTTTCGGGGAGAGGACGGTTTCGCCCTGGAGGAGGCCTTCGACCTGGTGGTGCTCTCCGTGGGGCTCACCTCGCCCGGGTCCTCACGGGACCTGGCTGAGCGGCTCGGCCTGGAGATCGACGATCACGGCTTCTGCCGCAGCCCCGAGCTCGCCCCGACCGAGACGTCCCGGCCGGGGGTCTTTCAATGCGGGGCCTTTCACGGGCCCATGGACATCCCGGACTCGGTGACCATGGCGAGCGGAGCGGCCTCCAGCGCCGGGGAGCTCCTGCAGGAGCGTCGGCACACGCTCACCCTCGAGAAGCGCGACCCACCGGCAGCGGACGTCACCGGAATTCCCCCGCGGGTGGGCGTTTTCGTATGCGACTGCGGTACGAACATCCTTCGGGGCGTGGACGTCCCTGCCGTGGTTCGATACGCCGCCGGGCTGTTGAACGTGACCCACGCCGAGGAAAACGCCTTCAGCTGCTCCATGGACTCGATCAGCCACCTTGTGGAGACGATCCGCAAGAAGGCCCTGAACCGTGTGGTGGTGGCCGCCTGCACCCCGCGCACCCACGAACCCGTGTTCCAGAACGCCCTTCGGGAGGCCGGCCTCGACCCCGGGCTCTTCGAGATGGCCAACATCCGGGAGCACTGCTCCCTGGTTCACATGCAGGAACGGCGAACGGCCACGGACAAGGCCAAGGATCTGATCCGCATGGCCGTGAACAAGGCCCTCCTGCTGAGCCCCCTCGGCCGGAAAACGTCTCCCGTGAAGCGAGCGGCCCTGGTGCTGGGTGGCGGCCTCGCCGGCATGACCTGCGCCCTGAGCCTGGCGAACCAGGGCGTCACGATCCACCTCGTGGAAAAGGCGCCGGAGCTCGGCGGTACGGCTCTCCGCATCGGACGCAGCCTCGAGGGGAGTGACGTTCGGCCCTTTCTGAAAAGCCTGGTCCAGCGCGTCAATCGGCACCTCCGCATCCAAGTGCACACCGGGGCCCACCTCACGGCGAGCCGGGGATACGTCGGAGGTTTCACCTCGACCATCCGCAGCGCGAGCGGGACGGAGAAAGAGGTCGAGCACGGCGTGGCGGTCATTGCCACCGGCGCGCAGGAGTGGACCCCGGACACCTACCGATACGGCACAGACCCGAGGGTCCTCACCCACCTCGACCTGGAGCGGGCACTCGCGGAGGAGGCTCCCGAGATCACCGCCTGCAAACGTGCGGTGATGATTCAGTGCGTGGGCTCCAGAAACGCGGATCGGCCCTACTGCAGCCGGGTGTGCTGCGCCCACGCCGTCAAGGCCGCGCTGGAGCTGAAGGAGCTGAACCCCGGCATGGAGGTGACCGTCCTCTACCGGGACATGCGAACCTTCGGGCTGCGCGAGTCACTCTACCGGCGCGCGGCCGAGCAGGGGGTCGTCTTCATTCGATTCGACCCGGAGGCCCCCCCGACGGTCGAGCCTGCGGAGCGCGACGGGGAGGCTGGTCTCCGGGTCACCGTGCGCGAGCCGGTCCTGGGGTACCCCCTGGAGCTGGACGCCGACCTTCTGGTCCTGGGCGCCGCCACGGTTCCCGCGGCCTTCAACCGGGATGTCGCGACGATGCTCAAGGTCCCGCTCAACGAGGACGGGTTCTTCATGGAGGCCCACATGAAGCTCCGGCCGGTGGACTTCGCCTCGGACGGAATCTTCGTCTGCGGCATGGCCCACGGTCCCAAGTTCATGGACGAGAGCGTGAGCCAGGCCCGCGCCGCAGCGGCCCGGGCCATGACCGTGCTCTCCCGGGAACGGTGGACCGCCCAGGGAATCGTGGGTTCAGTGGACGACGGGCTCTGCGTCGGGTGCGGGGCCTGTACGGCCGTCTGTCCCTTTGGCGCGGTGGAGCTCGACGAGGCCCGGGGAAAGGCCGTGCTCAACGAAGCGATCTGCAAGGGTTGCGGCCTCTGCGCCAGCTCGTGTCGCAGCGGGGCCCTGGACATTCGGGGCTTCAGCGACGCCCAGACGTTCTCCCAGATCTTCGCAGCCTGAGGGAGGCCGGAAGAAGGGGTCGGGGACGGGTCGAATGCCGTCCCCTCATTTCCCAGCAGGTTGGTCTAGAAACACCGCTGGAGGTGGTTTTTCATGCACGGCTGGAAAGGCAACATCCTGAGGGTGGACCTCAACCGCGGGCACATCGCCGTGGAGGAGCTGTCACCGGAGCTCGCCAGGGACTATATCGGCGGCCGCGGGCTGGGAGTGCGCATGCTCTTCGACGAAATCGCACCGGGCACCGACGCGCTGGCGCCCGAAAACAAGCTCTTTTTCGCCACCGGACCGCTCACCGGATCGGGCGTGCCCGCCGGAGGGCGCTTCGTCGTGGTCTCCAAGAGCCCATTGAGCGGTGGGATCGCAAGCCCCTGCTGCGGGGGATACTTCGGGGCCCACCTCAAGTACTCGGGCTACGACGTGCTGGTCTTGGAAGGCCGCGCCGATGAGCCGGTGTATCTCTACATCCGGGACGACCGCGTGGAGATCCGCCCCGCCTCCCACCTCTGGGGAAGGTGGACGACCGAAACCGAAAAGGTCCTTCGCGAGGAGGTCTCCGAAGAGCTGGACGCCTGGGAGAAGAGCGAGCTCAGCATCGTGTCCATCGGACCGGCCGGAGAGAACCGGGTCCGGTTCGCCTGCATCATGGCCGACGCAGGACGCGCCGCCGGACGGTCCGGCCTGGGGGCCGTCATGGGCGCCAAGAACCTGAAGGCCATCGTAGCCCACGGAAGCGGCGGGGTCCAGCCGGCCGACCCGGAAGGTTTTCGTAAAGCGGTCATGGACTTCTACGCGGAAGGGCGGGAGAACCGCACCCTCCGGAGCCGCCTGATGTACGGCACCTGGGTCCTTCCCGGCCGCGCCAACGCCACGGGCACCCAGGCCGCCATGAACTTTCAGGCCGGTTTCTTCGAGCCCTTCACTGCGTTCGACGATCCCGCCGTCATACGCGATCGGATCCGCGTCCGCGACGAGGCCTGTTTCGGCTGCCCGTTCGCGTGCAGCAAGCGCAGCCGGATCACGGACCCCGCCTACCCCGGCACGGCCAAGGGACCGGAGCACGAGAGCATGGCCCTGCTGGGATCCAACTGCGGGATCGGGGACCTGGCGGACATCTGTCGGACCAACTACCTCTGCAACGAGCTCGGCATGGACACCATCAGCACGGGCGCCACCGTCTCGTGCGTGATGGAGCTTTTCGAGCGGAGTCTGATCGACGAAACCGAGATCGGATACCCGGTCCGCTTCGGCGACCTGGACGCCATGGTCCGGTTGATGAAGGAGACAGCGGTCCGGGAAGGCTTCGGCGATCTGGTGGCCGAGGGGGGAGCGATCCTCGCGGAGCGATGCGGGCATCCGGAGCTTTTCATGGGCGTCAAGGGGTTGGGCATGCCTGCCTGGCACCCCCAGGGCTTTGAGGTGATCGGCCTCCAGTACGCGACGAACAACGTGGGGGCCTCCCACACCAAGGCCACCCTCCCCTTCTACGAGGGCCGCAAGGACCCGGCCCACCACGTGCCCTTCACAGTCAAAGACCAGGACTTCGTCGCCCTGGTGGACTCCGCCATCCTCTGCTGGATCATCTACCACGGCCCCCTTTGGGCGGAAAAGCTTCAGGTCTGGCTGAACGTCATTACCGGGATGGGTTACACGGCCGGCGAGCTCGAGCGCATCGGGGAGCGAATCTGGAACCTGGAGAGGATGTTCAACCGTCGCGAAGGATTCAGCCGCAAGGACGACCGCCTCCCCCGGCGAATGACCGAGGAACCCCGGGTCAAGAATCAGGTGGTCGACCTGGAGCGCATGCTGGGCGAGTACTACGCTCTTCGCGGCTGGGACGAGCAGGGCAACCCCACGCCGGAAAAGCTGCGGGAGCTGGGGCTGTCCCGGGAAGGGGGGTACGAATGAGGATTCACATCGATCCCAGCCGCTGCACCGGGTGCAGAATGTGCCAGGTGGCCTGCTCCCTGAAGCACACGGACGGTGTGAATCCCCGCAGGTCCAGGATCCGTGTGTACGTGACGGAGGCTTACTGCCTTCCGGTGATTGCCGGTCCATACACCGAGGCGGCTTGCAACTCCAGGGGAGTGATGCCCTTTCTCGGCGCCGACCTGGACGGATGCGTGGTCTGCCGCGCCTCCTGTCCGGTCAAGTCGGTGTTCAAGGAACCGGACACGGGCATCCCCCTGAAGTGCGACTTCTGCGGGGAGCCGCCCGACCCGGAGTGCGTCAAGTGGTGCGCCCCCGAGGCCCTGACCCTCTGGGATGATTGACGGGTTCGCAAAAACCCGCTCACCCGCCGCTGGAAAGGCAATATCTTGTTGGAATTTCAGGGGCGGATCTCAAAGCTTCAGCCATTTTTCGACACCATCATGATGGACTGCGCCCGCTCCAGTCGAAAGGAGGTGATCGAAGACCCCGGCACAATCGGACCGACTCTCGCTTTCTCGCTCGCTGCCGCCCTGAGCTCGACCGGGCCCCGAACCCCGGTATCCAAGTGGATCCGCTACGACCCCGACCTCGCCTTCCGTCATTGTGCTCTGTCCGCCCGGTCCGGACGCCGACCGGTACGTCACGACGACCGACACGGTCCCCGGCCGGCAAGAAAGCCCCGTCCGAACCGTTTTCGGAACAGCTCATCCACCCCACACCAAAGGAGGCAAGCATGAAAGTCTACGACGTGGTTCCGGGACTGGAATTCGATCCGGAAAAGGATTTCGAGCAGTCGCCCGCCTGGTTCCTGGACGGAACCCATTCCGTACCGCCCTGGACGCCCATGTTTGGTTGGTTCTGGATCAACTTCTGCAGGCACGGAATGCAGTATGGGGCGGAAAAGCTGAGCCTGCCCACGGTCAAGGGGTGGGACTGGCGGTTCATGAACGGCGGGGGATACCTGACCCTGCTCCTGGTCAAAAGCGAGGAGGAGAAGCAGCGGCGCGAGGAGGCCTTCCGAAAGGCGATCCTGCCTTTCATCGAGGACTACGACGGACTCTGGAACGGTTTCGTGGAAGAGATCCTTGCGCGGTACGAGGAGCTCAAGGCGCTGGACCTGGACACGGCAAGCAACATCGAGCTCCTGCACAACTTCGAGGAGACCATCAACACCTGCCGCCGCATGTGGGAGATCCACATGTACATGATGTACGGCACCTACACGGCCTACATCCTGTTCGAAAACATGTGCCGCCAGATCGCCCAGATCGACGACACCTCCCCTCTGTTCCACAAGCTCGTCTCCGGTTTTGACAACAAGGTCTTCCAGGTGGACCGGAAGCTCTGGCAGTTCTCGAAGCGGGCCGAGGAGGACGGCCTGGCGGGCGTGTTTCTCGACAACGACGTCCGGGATGTACGCGGGAAGCTGGAGGAAACCGACAAGGGACAGGCCTTCATGAAGGATTTCATGGACTTCATGAACGAGGACGGCTGGCGGATGCAGCGAATGAGCGAGATCAACCTTCCCACCTGGGTGGAGGACCCGACGCCGGCCCTCGGGGCTGTGAAGCAGTTCCTGTCCAAGGGAGGGGGGTTCAACCTCGACGAGGAGCGAAGCAACGTGGAGGCCGAGCGCCAGGCGGCCGAGAAGGAGGTGCTCGCCAAGGTCCCCCAGGAGCAGCGCGCCTGGTTCGAGCAGCTCATGCGCCTGGCCCAGAAGAGCGGCGTCTTCAGCGAGGAGCACGACCATTACCTGGACCTCTACACCCACGCCATGATCCGGAGAAGCGCCCTCGGACTGGGGCGCCGCTTTGCAGCCGAAGGGGCCATCGACGATCCCGAGGACATGTTCTTCCTCATCCCGGACGAGGTCCGCCGGGCGGGCCTCGCCCCGGATCAGTTCAACCTCCGTCCCATCGTGGAACGCAGGAAGGCGGAGTGGGAGGAGTGGAAAAAGAACCCCAATCCGCCGGCCATGCTGAAGGAGGGGTTCGACATCGACCAGGCCATGGGCGTCCTGATCCAGTCCAACGATCCAATCGCCCTCAAGGTCGTCGTGGGCTCCATGCCGGACGTCCGCCCCGAGCTCAAGGCGGATCTTTACGGTACCTGTGGCTCCCCCGGGGTGGCCGAAGGGACCGCCCGGGTGATCATGTCGGAGGACGAGCTTCACCGTGTCCAGGAAGGCGACATCCTCGTGGCGGCCAGCACCTCACCGAGCTGGACCCCCATCTTCTCCATGATCAAAGGGGTGGTCGTGGACCGCGGGGCAAGCCTCAGCCACGCTGCCATCGTCGGACGGGAGTACGGCATCCCGGTGGTCATGAACGTCTTCGAAGGCACCGCCAAGATCAAGAGCGGTCAGCGGATCAAAGTGGACGCCAATCTGGGAGTCGTATACATCCTCGAATAGCCCGGTCGGACCCGCCCCGGCGGAGATCCCGGCAGGGCCGCGGTGAGGGGTGGCCCGGACGCGAGCGTCCGGGCGCCGCCGCTCGAACTCCCCAAAGGAGCAGGATGACATGAGGAACCAATGGATTTACCGGCTTGAAGAGCTTCGCAGCGAGCACAACGACATGGTGGGCAAGAAGTGCGCCAATCTGGGCGAGATGACCCACCTGGGCATGCGTGTTCCGCCCGGATTCGCGGTGACCGTAGACGGCTATGAGCGGTTCATGGAGGAAACCGGGACCGGGCGGGAGATCAAGGACTACGTGCGCAGGAACGAGCAACGCCTTCACAAGAACGTGCAGGCGCAGGTGGAAGCCGGCCGGTTCATTCGCAGTCTGATTCAGTCGCGGACCATGCCCCCGGCCATGAAGCGGGAGCTCTCCGAGCACTATCTCCGGGTCTGCGAAGCTGCAGGCTGTCCGGACGTCGCCGTCGCCACCCGCTCCAGCGGTGCGGTGAGCATGCCCGGCCAGATGGAGACCTATCTGAACGTCCAGGGCGAGGACGAGGTGGCGGAAAAGGTAATCCAGGTGTGGGGCAGCGCCTTCACCACCCGGGCCATCGCATTTCGCCTGGAAAAGGGCATGCCCATGGACAAGGCCCCCATCGGCGTCGCGGTGCTCAAGATGGTCAACGCCAAGTGCGCCGGGGTCGCCTTGACCGTGATCCCCACAACAGGCGATCTCTCCGGCGTGGTCATCGAGGGGAACTGGGGTCTCGGAGAGAGCGTGGTGAGCGGGGAGATCACGCCGGACACGTTCATCGTGAACAAGGAGACAGGCGAGATCCACAGCACCATCAACCCGAAGCCCAAGATGGTGGCATACAAGGCCCAGGGCACCGCCGTCACCCGCGTACCCGAAGAGCTCCAGGAAAAGCCCTGCCTCGAAGAGGAGGAGATTCGGGAGATCGTGCGCATCGCCCTGAACGTGGAGGCCCACTTCGACATGCCCCAGGACATGGAGTGGGTGTTCGACAGGGACCTGCCCTTCCCGGAGAACCTCTTCTGGGTCCAGACGCGGCCGGCCAAGTTTTCACCGAAAAAGGAGAAGGACTCGGAGTACCTCGCCGAGCTCATGACCCGCGTCTTCAAAATGTGAAGGAGCCTGCCATGACCATCCTCTTCACCCAGTACTGGGATGTCAAGACGAACCACTTTGACGAGTACTCCGCATTCGTCTCCAACGAGTTCAACCCGACGCTCGAGCGGCTGGGCATTCGCCTGCTGGGCGGATACTACGTGGCCGTAGGGCAAGGCCCGCGGGTCGTGGCGGTGGCCACCATAGACCCGGACCGGAGCCTGATCTCCGCCCTGGCCGAACAGGACTACCGCATCGTCTTCCACAAACTGAACCGGCTCGTATCCGACTACTCGAGCAAGGTGTGGGCCCCCACCGGCCGGATTCACCAGGAACCCTACCGGATCCAGGCCGGGGCCTGGAAGTTCAACCAGTACTACAACATCGTTCCGGGCAAGGAGGAGGAGCACTACCGCTTCGTCAAGGAGGAGTGTCTGCCGGCCATGAAGGAGCTCAAGGTGCCGATCACGGGCGGGTGGCGTCTGGCGGTGGGATCGGGTCCCCGCATCCTCGCGGAGTGCACCGCCAAGAACCTGCAGAACATCGCCGCAGCCATCGACACGTCGGAGTTCCGCCGCCTGGTCCGGACCCTCAAGAAAGCTTACGGCAGGGATTACAGCAGCCGCATCCTGGCACCCACCGGCCGGATCGAGGTGCCCTACATGATGCGCGAGATGATGAAGAGCTTTTGATCCATGCTGATCCAGCCGGACTGCATTCCCTGCATCTTTCAGATGGCCGTCTCGGGCATGCACGAGCTCGGCCTGCCCGAAAATCTTCAGCGGAAGCTCTGCCGGCGGATCGCCGAGATCCCGGCCCTGGCCGCCGGCGAGTGGAACGTGACCAGCCCGGACGTGATCGAGGCGGTCCTGAACTGTCTGGGGGAGGAGCTGGACGAGCCGGACCCCTTCCGCGACCTCAAGGCCGAGCAGAATCGGGCCATGCTCGCCATGAAACCCCGTTTGCGGGCAAGGGTTCACCGCTCCGGCGATTCCCTGGCCCGGGCTCTCCAGCTCGCCGTCCTGGGAAACGCCGTGGATCTGATGCTGGCGGACCGGCCCGAGGACCTGGAAGCGGAGATGAGGACCCGCCCTCTTCCGGGGAAGGCGATCGAGGCCTTCCGCGCTTGCGTGTCCCGAAGCAGGCGTATCGTTTACCTCGCGGACAACGCGGGGGAGATCGTTCTGGACGGCGTCCTGATCGAAGAGATCCGGCGTTTGCACGGCGCGGAGATCATCCTGTTGGTCCGGAGTCTTCCCGCCATGAACGACATCACCCTGAGCGAGACCGCGTCCGCCGGACTGCCCGATGACCTCGTGGTGAAAGAGAACGGCATAAGGGGGCCCTACCCCGGCACGAAGCTGGACCGGTGCGTCCCCGAGGTCCGCCGCTTGATCGAAACCTGCGACCTGATCGTCTCCAAGGGAGGGGGCAACTTCGACTCCCTGGGCGAGGAGCCCGAAGAGATCACCGGCAAGACCGCGTTCCTTCTTCTGTCCAAGTGCCGACCTTACTGTGAGCGGTTCGGGGCTTCCATGCTCGATCCGGTCCTGGTCCCCCCGGGTGCCTTCATGGCCTCCAGGTAAGCCGCCGCCATGGCCTTTGCGAGCTGTCGGCTCCCCTCGTCGGCCGATGCCTCGAGCTTTGAGGTCAGACTCCAAAGCCGGCGGATCAAATCGAGGACGGGGGCGAGGGATTCCAGGTACACCCCCGCCGGCTCGCCACCCGCTTCGACGGCCGTCGAGACGGCCCCGGCCGCCAGCCGTCCGCTCTCGAGGGCGGTCCCAATGCCCTCGAAGGTCACGGGAAGGATCACCCCGGCGGCGTCTCCCACCAGCAGCACACGGCCCCGGGCAGGAAGAAAGGAGCCGTCCAGGAGGGCTCGGTGAAGCCCGGCCACGAGGCAGCCGTCCCGCCAGGCCGGTCGCATCTCCTCTCGAAAACCATAGGGAGCAAGGATTCGAGGGAGCTCCGCCCTCAGGGAGCGAAGACCGCTTCCCTCCAGCAGAACCCCGCCTCCCTTGTGGACCAGGTCGAACCGGGGCCTCGGTCGAGATCTCGGGAAGAACCAGTGGATGACCTCCGTCTCGATGTCCAGGACCGCTTCGTAGAACCACCGCACGGGAGCCGAGTACGGAACCTCCAGACCCGGGCAAATCGCCCTGCGCACCACGGACGCGGCCCCGTCCGCCCCGACCACACAGCCGGTTCTTATGGAGGCCGAGCGGCGGCCCTGCTGGATGCGGACCCGGCATTGCCCGGCCTCCTGCTCCACGTGCAACACGCGGGTTCGGTCCCGGAGTTCCGCGCCGGCACGAAGGGCCCCGCGAACCATCCAGGCGTCTAGGTCTCTTCTCCATGCGATGGGCGTGGTGCTCGACAGGACAGCCGGGTCCGCACCGGGGACGTGAATCCAATGGCCGCCGAGCCGGTACGGCCGGGTAAGCACGGACTCCGGAACTCGCCCGAACTCCCCCGTGACGAACTCCCGGCACCAGGGGGCCATGATCATGCCCGTGCACACCTTTTCCCGGGGAAGACTCCGCTTTTCGAGCATCAGGGTCCTGAGTCCCGCCTCAGCGCACCTTTTCGCGCTCACGGCCCCGCCCGGCCCCGATCCGACAACCACGACATCATACCCTGCTACGCGCTTCATTCCGTTTTCCTATCGAGGCCTTCGGTTTTCCGCTTCGGCTGAGCTTTCCGGGTTTTGCTCGGTCCTTGCCATCCGTTTTCAACGGTGCTCTGCTTCCGCTTGGCCAGCATGGCGGCCATCATGGCGCCGATTCCCTGATAGGGCATGTTGGAGGCG
>CAYUBQ010000056.1:0-4277 GCA_964443135.1 uncultured Desulfobacterales bacterium
CCGTAGGAAAAGGCCGTCACGTCCCGGCCGCACTCGGGGCACCGGTTCAGGTCCTCGTACATCTGGTCGTCCTCCACCCAGACACACTGGCAGTCGGGGAAGGGACAGGCGCGGACCGGGAGCGCTGTGATGGTCTTCGGCACGGGTTACCCCTCCGCCACCGCGGCCTGGGCGTCGGCCTCCGGGTCCAGCTCTCCCTGCTCGGGGAGGTCCACCCGGCGGAAGTAGAGCTCGCCCGTGTCCATGGTGCGGGCCATGCCCCACCACTCGGGCCGCTGCTCGTAGCCCAGCTCGGCCCAGCTCTTGGGATCCCCGAAGGCCGCCTCTTTGCGGTCCTTGGAGGGGCGCACCTGGTACTGCACCATGTCCAGGCCGCCGTGGTCTCCGTGCGGGGTGGTGAGCCGGGTGCTGTAGGCCTGCTCCAGGGCCTCCTCGTACTTGGCGTAGTACCGCTCGCTGTAGCCGCGGCCGACCCGCTCCCACCAGTTGAGGGCGTACTTGAGCTGCATGGGGTCATTGATCAGGTCGTGGAGCTCCTTCTCGGTCTTGACCGGGGCGCCGTCCTTGTACCCGTAGATGCCGTTGTCGTGGAGAAACAGGGCCTGGCCGTTGGCGTCCGACCAGCCCCGGATCACCCGCACCTGCTTGGGCTTGCCCTTGGGGTTCCGGCGGTTCTTCAGTTCCAGCACTTGCATGGGGTCTCCTTTCGGGTTTGGCCGGCGGCGGCTTCCCGGCCGCCGCCGGCCCGGCCCACGTGGGCCTGCTCTCTCGCTATGGGTATTCCTACTCCCCCACCACCAGGGCCTTGATGGTCGTCGCCGCCGGCGCCACCGTGGTCGGCAGCTCGATCAGCGGGCCCAGGTCGTAGGTGGTGTCTGCGCTGCTCGCGCCCAGGAACTGGACCGTGGTCTCCGCGGCGGCCGAGTTCTCGGCCAGGCCGCCCGTGGAGTCCGCGGGGGAGCCCCCCGTGGATCCGGTCACGATGCCCTGGGTGTAGATCCGGAGCTTGTGGTTCGTCTGGTCGAACTTGTAGACGAACCCGTCGTCCGGATCGGGCTCGATGCTCATGAAGTCGATCTGCCGGCGCATGCCGAAGTTCCCGATGGCCGGGAGCGGGATGCCGCCGGAGGGATAGGTCAAGGCCCCGTCGCCGAAGCTGATGGAAAAGACGCTCATGTTCTTTCCCAGGCCCCGGTGGCCGAAGTCCTTGTCCCGGTCGTTGGTGGTGAGCGTCACGTTGGACGCAGCCAGATCTGTCATGGTCTCCTCCCTCGAGGGCTGCCGGGGCGGGGCGAACCCGCCCCGGCGGGGTCACCTCAGTCGCCCGAGGCTTAGGTGGTCGCCTGCATGGCGCTCAGGTTGCCGAGCGCCTCGGGGACGTACCGGGCGATCAGGAACGGCCAGATGTGCCCGGCCGCGCCCGTCTGCCCGTAGGTCGTGGTGACGGCTTCCACCACCACCTCCTCGCCCGGGTCGAGGGCGGTCCCGAAGGCCACCTTGTCGTAGGCCCGCTCGCCCTGGGCGGAGACGCCCGTCACCCCCAGGTTCAGGTCGCCGATGTCGCCGTCGCCCCGGCTCGTGTCCGAGCCGGCCGTGGGCCGCTTGTCGAACTTGATGCGGGCCGTTCCGGTCGCGCCGGCCAGGCCCTCCTTGATCTCCACCTCGGCCCGGTGCACCACGCACTTGTAGGGGATGTCGAACACGCCCAGGTCGTCGCCGTTCGCGCAGACCGCCAGGTCGATCCCCTGCTCGTCCATGCTCGTGCCGGTCACCAGGAAGCATCGAAAGGGCAATGCTTGCGGATTCAGTTCCATGATCTTCCTCCTCGAACGCCCCGGGATCCGGGGCTTTATGGGTCAAGCCCGGGCCCGGCTGGGCCCGGGCGTCACGTCATGCGCACCCGGGCCCGATTAGGCCGAGCACACCCGCACGATCCGCGCCTCCCGGTCGTTCGCCGTCGGGAACTCCACCCCGTAGGCCACCGTTCCGTACCAGGCCACCGCGTGCCGGCGGCCGAAGTCGCCGTCGTAGTTGGGCTGGGCCCTCAGGTGCGGGTACTCGATCTCGATCCGGGCCACCGCGTCCTTGCCGAACACCACGCCCTCGCCCATCACCGAGCTCGAGCCCACGCTGTTCGAGAGGGCGGTGTCGTTGGTGATCTCCACGATCCGGGTGCTCTCCACCTGCCCGGTCTCCCCCTTGTAGATGAGGTCGCCCTTCCGCAGGTACATGTTCCAGGCCTCGATGCACTTGTCGTTCCTCAAGCCCCGGAGCGCCTTCGTGCTGAAGAGCCCGATGTAGTGGTCCGAGGTGAAGAACGGCACGTGGAGGTCCTTGGCCATGTAGTCCCGGATCACCCCCAGATGGTCCTTGGTCAGGTTGTGGGTGCCCGTGGTGCTGGGCGTCCCGTCCGTGTCCCAGGTCCCGCCGGTGAGGCTGGTGGGGATGAAGCACACCTTCGCGTCCGTCCCGGTGAACTGGGCCGCGGCCGCGTTGTCCATGGCCTCGTCCATCTGGTCCGTCAGCCGCTCCTGGGCCTTCTCCTGCGGGTCGAACTTGGCGAGCTGCTTGAACAGGCTGGTCACCTCGACCGCCCGCCCCCACTCGGCGATGGTGATGGTCTGGCTCGCCATCTCCAGCTTGTCGATGGGGATCCGGGTCTCCTCGTCGAGCTGGGCGCTCGTGGGCTGGGCCATGGCCTTGTAGTAGAACAAGGTCACGCTCTCGCCCATGCCCTTGCCGTAGGAGTCGATCTTCTTGGTGAATGGCACGAAACGAAACTTGAGGGCGGCGATCTTCAGGAGCTCGCCGCTGATGTGGTGATTCTTGTACACGCCTGTCGGCGCGTCCCACGTCCAGGTCTGTACGCCTTCTCCGGACATTGCTGGTCCTCCCTATGTCAGAGCCTTCGGCTCTCGAGCGCCCCCGACACGGCGTCATCGAGGCTGACCGGCTGGGGAGCGCCCTTGCCGCCCGTACCGCCCGCCGGGCCCCCGGGAGGGGATCCTCCCCGGCCCATGGGCGCGTTGCGGCGCTGGTGCCCCTCACTCCGCTCGGCCGCGGTGCCGCGGACGAGGCGCTGGTGGTAGTCCTTGGTTTGGTTCACGGCCCAGGCGACCTGGTCCTCGAAGGGCAGCTCCTTGCCGTCTTCCCCTTCTTTCGGGGCCATGCGGCAGTAGGAGATGAAGGCCGGATCCTGGGTGTCGAACCCCTGGTCCTGGGCCTGGGCGGTCGCCACCACGTCGTCCCAGGTGGCCTGTGCCCCGGCGGCGTCCTCCCCGCCGGCCGGCGCCTCGCCTTCGCCGGCGGGGGCCTCCTCGCCGGAGGGGCGTTCGGCTGCCGGAGGCGCGTGCATGAACGCCGCCACCTCGCTGTCCTTGTCGGCCCAGATCTCCGCCACGCGGGCGTTGTAGGCCGCATCGTCGTCAAAGTCGTCCGGGTCCAGGTCGTCGATCTTCTGGAGGGCCTCGGCGTTCTTCTCCTTGCTGAACTCCCGCACCTGGTCGGCAAAGGCCTTGCCCTGCTCGGCCCGGGTGTCGGCCTCCCGCTTCTTGCGCTCGGCCTCCTTGTACCGGGCGAGCTCCTGCTCGGCCTTGGTATGCTTCGCCTGCAGGTTCCGGTACCCCTCCTCGGCCGCTTCCTGCGACGCGAAGCGGTCCTCCTTGGGGACCGCTGCCTCGCCGGCGGCTGCTGGGGCCTCCTCGCCGGAAGGGGCGCCCTCGGCTGCTGGGGCCTCCTCGCCGGCGGCGGCCTCGCCGCCCTCCTCTTCGCCCTCGTCCCATACCGCGGCCGCGGCGGGGTGCCCCTCGCCGAACCGCTCCATGCCCGCCTCGATGGCGTCGGAGATCCCGCTCGGGAGCTCCTCGGCGCCGGCCTTGGGCTGGATCTCTTCCTGCGCTGCTGTGCTCTTGCCTTCCATGGTGTTCTCCCTGGCGTGGTCCTTCGCCCGTCTATCCGAGAGGATTGTCGAGCCGCAAGGGGCCGGGCTAAGAGGTTTTCTTCCGCACGTGGCGCTCCTGCAGGGTGTTCACGGCCCGCTTGGCCACGCTCTCCGTATGTCCCAAATCGCGGAGTACCGAAACGAGCGCGTTGGCGGTCCGGTCCTTCTCCACCAGCTCCTCGATCCGCTTCTCCAGTCGTTTACACACCAGCTCCACCAGGCGCTGCCCTTCCGGGCTCGAGGCGATCCCCAAATAGGCCGCCTTCTCCTGGAGCCGGAGCTCCTCGCGCCGGTCGTCCTCGGTCGCCCGTTTCCGGGCCGTTTCGTCGGCCGGGCG
>CAYUBQ010000056.1:4377-6092 GCA_964443135.1 uncultured Desulfobacterales bacterium
AAGATCTCTTCGTCGGTCAGATTGGTCCGGACCTCGATGGCCCGCACCACCTTGTAGGGGTCGATGTACTTGGCGTACCGGGGATGGTCCGAGAGGGGGAGCACGACCTCCCGGACGCTCTTCAGGACCTCGTTTTCCTTCATCAGGGCCTCGAGGCCGCTCACGTGGAACCGGCCGTCGATGGCCGGCACGCCCTTCACGCCGTTCGGGGCCTCCGGGTCCGGCTCCACGCCGTACCCCTCGAGCTCCTCGTCGCTGAACACCGCCCCGTAGTCCTCGTAGTTGGCGTTCTCCCGGATCACCCGGGCGCACTGGGTGATCATCTGCACCGCCCCCACCTCGGCCGCAAAGCCCATGAGCCCGAAGACCGTCAGGGCCTGGTCGAGCTGCATGGCCGCTTCCCGGTAGGTGATCTCCGAGCGGTACCCCGGGAGCCCCTGCACCTGGTCCGAGACAAAGGACCCGCGCTGGTACATCTGGTCGATCTGCTGGAGGTTGGCGAGCACGTCGTTGGTCCGGCTCCGGCGCTGCTCCACCCGGAGGGCCTGCTGGCCGTGCTGGGTGGCTCGGGTGAGGAGAGTCGCGCCCGGGTACACGTCCGCGTCCTCCGGGTCGTCCAGGGCGTCCAGGTTGATCTCCTTGGGGGGGTTCACGATCCACTGCATGAAGTCCATGTGCATGCAGAGGATGTCGCACATGGCGATCCAGAGCTTGGCCACGCCGTTCAATAGGCCTCGGCCGTCGTATCGCAGGAGGTGCGGGAGGGGACTGTAGCTGGTCCCGGGCCACCGGTACCCGCCCTCGGGGACGGTGGGGTGCTCGATCACCCGGTCCGCCCCCAGGGTGTAACGCATGTTCTCGGCCAGGACCTCGCCCCGGGGGGAGAGCACGGTCCCCCACACCTCCCGGGTCAGGGTCGATCGCCGGAAGTTCCCGCGCTTCCGGAGCATCTGCTTCCGGGCGGCCACGCGCTCCTCGGTCATCCAGGGGTCTTCCCGGCTCACCGTGCCGGCGTCCTTCACCCGGTCCACGTCGAAGTATTTTCCGTCCGTCTCGCCCTGCTTGAGCACGTGGTAGTCGAGCCACTCCGAATGGATCCAGTAGAGCCCGCTGTGCGGCTGCCTGGGGAGGGCGTCCGGGTCCCGGCAGATCTTCCACGGCTCCACCAGGTCGATCTCCAGGCCCTTCCCGGGCACCCACCGCGGGATGGCCTCCATGGAGGTGCCCACGGCCAGGCCCATCTGGGTGGCGTCCTGGAACCGGGTCAGAAAATCCGCATGGGACCGGTCGAAGTGCCGCTCGAGCACCTTGCGCCAGAACCGGCCGGCCGCTTCGTCCTGCCAGTTCTCCACGCTCAGAAAGTCCGGGGAAAAGGCCTTCTTGATGGAGGCCGCGCCGAACATCACGGTCTGGAAGGGCTTCGGGACCACGAGCTTGGCCTGCCACTCCTCCTTTTCCGCAAAGGTGGGCGGCTCCTCCTCGTTGAAGACGCTCCAGCAGAAGGCCTGCACCTTGCGCACCGGCTCCGCGCTCTCCGTGGTCTGGCCCACGCAGTCGAGGGCGTAGTCGGAGAAGTGCTGCTCGTTCTCGCCGGCGTACCGGCGGGCGGCCGCCTCCCGCTCCTTCCGCTCCTTCTCGTCGTACTGGACCACCGGGAGCTTCCGGCCGCGGTCGATCTCCGCCTTCCGGTCCAGCAGCTCCTCCATGGCGTCTTT
>CAYUBQ010000056.1:6192-8614 GCA_964443135.1 uncultured Desulfobacterales bacterium
TCCCCGTCGAACCCCTCGCCGGGCCGGGTCGTGGCCCCGCATCCCGTGCACTTGAACACTTCCTCGCCGCCGGCCCCGTCGTAGGGCCCGCCCTCGCGCATCTCCCAGTATCGGTCGTACTTGCCCACCTCGATCCTCCTACCCGAAGCCCCGCACGGGCGAGCCCGGACTCACGCCGGCCGTGCCCGCGTAGCTCCGGGCCAGTTTCTTGCGGTCCTGTTTGGGGCCCTCCTTCCGCTTCTTCCGCGGGTCGTAGGGCATCAAAATGGCGATGCCGTTCCCGAAGGCGTCGCCCACGTGCGAAAACTCGTTCTTCTCCGGCACCGTCCCGATCACCACCCCCGAGGGGTTGGTCTTGTAGTGCCAACCCCCCTTGAGCGCCCGGTGGAGCTTGGTCGCGGACCGGGACACAATCACCGCCGGGATGGCGCCCTCCGGGCCCCGGACCGTTTTCTGCCAGCAATGGTTGACCGGGTGCCGGATGGTCTGCCAGTGGGCCGGGCCCTGCTGAAAACGCACCTTGAACTTCCCCTCGAGCATCTTGGCCGCGCTGTTCCGGGTGGTGCTCTGGTCCGCGGTGCACATGGTGCCGTCTCCGATGATCTGGCCCGTCTTGCGCTTCTCGTACTTGGGGCTCCGGAACAACCGCTCCACGTCGGATTCGCAGAGCTCGAGCGGGCCGACCCCTTCATCGTAGAGGGCGTCGTGCACCACGAGCTGGCCCCACTCGTTGTACTGGCAGATCACGCAGGCCGGGTGCTGGTAGGAGTCCCACATCTGGATCAGGGGGGCGTGGGTCACCGGGAGCACCCGCTCCGCAAAGTGGATCTTGGGGTTGTAGAGGGTGCAGACCCGCCTGCCCTGCCACACCTCGGCCTCTTCGCCGGAGACGTACCGGGCCGTCTTGCCCTCGTCGCCGGCCATGGCCGCCATGGTGCCCACCCGGGCGAGCGGGTTCAGAAAGGCGTTCTCCCCCGGACGGATCCGGAAGGTCTCCTTGGTGATGGTGACCCACTCGCCCGTGCCCTGGTCGATGTCCTGGAAATACTCGTAGGGGGCCTCGGCGAGCTCCGCGGTCCAGTGCTCGGCGTCCGCCGGGTTCTGGGTGATCTGGAGCCGAGGGACCGTGCCGGTCTGCCGCACCACCCGGGCGAGCGCCATCCGGAAGACGCCGTAGGGGAGTCCGGCATTGCTCTTCTCGTAGATGGGGGCGGGCTCCTCCAGCCAGATGAACCCGTACTGGGGGCCCTGCAGCTTGCTGATCGAGCGCTCGTCGTCGATCCCGAACAGATCCAGGTACACCTTCGGGGTGGAGTAGATCACGGCCTTCCGGCTGCCGTCGTAGAAGTCCACCCAGCCTTTCAGGTGCTCCTTCATGTCCGGGATGGTGCTGTTCTTGATGTTCTCGAAGGTGTCCCGCACCAGGGCGCCGCGGATGTCCCGGCCGCACCGGGCGGCGTGGGCAATGGCGCCCGCGCACCCCGCGTAGGTCTTGCCCTCGCCCATCGGCCCGATGATCTGGGCGATGTGCGCCTCGGAGAGCACGAACTTCCCCTGGGTGGGCCCCAGCTCGATCTGCAGGGTCTCAGGCACCGCCGCCTCCGCGAAGCAGGGTCATGCGCACGGGGGGCTTCTCGCCGCCGCCGTCGTCGCCGGGATCCCGGTCGTGGGTCTTGATGATGATGTTGCCGGCCGTGGTGGCCTCCATGGCGCCGGCGTACTGGAGCTTGCTGGTGATGATCTTCCGGGCCGAGTCCATGTAGTCGGTCCGGGCCCGGCGGTTCTTGTAGATCCCCACCGCCACGTCGGAGACCCGGTGCATGAAGAGCTTCACCAGGTCCAGGGCCCTGCCCCGCTCCTGATTCGCAGGAGGCAGGGCCTGGACGGCCTCGGCGAACTCGATCAGATCTTCATCGGAAATCTCCTTCTCGATGCGTTCGTGGGTCTCCTGGGCCGTCTCCTGGGCCCAGCGCATGAGGCGGCCCTGCATCTCCTCCAGGGCGTCCAGGTCCTTGGGGAGCTCCCGGTGCGTATGGTCCACCAGGAGGTTGAGCACGTCGTCCTTCGTGGCCTCGCGCTTCTCCTGGAGCCACCGGGTGACCGTGGGCTGGCTGATCGAAACGCCAGACTCCTCCGAGAGGATCCGGGCGATGGCCGTGTCGGTCTGACGCTCCTTGAACGCCAGCTCCACCACCCGGCCGCCGAGCCCGTACTTCTCGATCTTGGTCAACCGCTTCGCCATCCCGCCCCCACCTCACGCCACAAAAAAAACCCGTGGCAGATTCACGCATCGAATCTACCACGGGTTTTTGCTCTGAGAGCCTTGCCGGGCGGCCGTTTTCTCTCGCGGGCCCCAGCGGGGCCCAGCGGGGTTAAATAGGGCCTCTATTTACTCGTTTTACGCACCACCCCCCTTGACAGG
>CAYUBQ010000056.1:8714-17471 GCA_964443135.1 uncultured Desulfobacterales bacterium
CGGGGTTAAATAGGGCCTCTATTTACTCGTTTTACGCACCACCCCCCTTGACAGGTTTCCCGGAACCTGCTCCAAACACCCGGTCCCACACCGCCTCGAGCTCACCTCGCTCCTCCAGAATCTGCCCCAGGCCCTTATGCTTCCACGCCGGCACCTCGGGCACCCCCATGATCCGCGGCACCTCCTCCTCGTACTTCGCCAACCCCCGGCCCATGTCAAAAACCTTCATGGGCCTCCCCCTCTTCCACCTCGGGCCGGGCCTCCCAGTCGATCTCGGCCGCGTGGTCGATGGTGTAGCCCACGAGCTCGAGCCCCGTCCACAAGGCGAGTTCCTCGCCGACGGACAGCGGGAAGTGCTCCACGCACCCCGGCGCCATCAGCACCAGCGCCCCCAGCAACCCCACCAGCTTCTTCCGCATGATCACCCCTCCTCGCCGAAGACCACCCGGCCGCCCAGGGCCTCGGCCTCCGCGGCCAACCGCTCCCGCTCCCTCTTTCGCCAGCACACCGGGCAGCCCCAGACCTGGTTCGTTCCCTCCACCTGGTGCCCCCCGGGCGGGACCAGCTCGATCCACTCGTTCTCCGCCCCGCACTCCGGGCAGATCTCCGGCAGGTCCCCGGGGGAGAGCTGCCCCGGCCACAAGCCGAGCTGCCTCGCATACTCGGCGTCCAGGGCCGCACGGGCGGCCGCCACCACGGGGGGTAGCTCCTCGAACACCACCGCTTCCCCCGGGGCCACCCGGCCGTCCTCGAGGGCCCCCTCGGCCTCCACCGACTGGGGCGTGTGGTTGTGGTAAGACCGGCTCCCTTCTGCCCAGCTCCCCCATGCAATGGGCGCAGGCTCCCTGCCCGCATACCCCCACCGAAGCACCCCGAAGAGCATCCCTCCGCTCACCAGGGCGATCCAGCCGATCCAGCTCCCCTGCACCCCCACCACCAGGCCGGAGAGGACCAGGCCTGCCGCGATCACGTGGCTCACCATCTCCAGCGGGGAGGGCCTCCCCGCCCGGTGCCAGGCCTCGGGCATCCGGCCCTGAATCCGGCCCCAGGCGGCCACCAGGAAGAGCGCCAGGAGCGCACAGAGGCCCAGGCCATAGGCAGGCACCCACAACGCCGTCAAGAGCTCTCCGTGCCGTGAATAAAACCCGGGCACGAGCACCATCAGGACCGGGGAACTGACGGAAATGCCAACAATCAGGGGCACCAAATCGCGCACTCGCATGGTTTCTCCTCCTTTCATGCACATTCTATCACGCCCCCTTCACCCGGTCCACGGTTTTTTCGCCCAGACTGTAGTGGTTTCCGTCCCCCCACCTTCCTCCCCAGGTGCCCCCCGAGCCGCTCCCAGAACCGGCCGAGCTCATGGTGGTCCTCGGTCCGGGTCAAATACTCCCCGCCCCGGAACAGGTTCAAGTCCACCGCCAGCCGCTTGTAGTGATAACGCCCCTCGATGTGCCCGTCCCGAGCCCAGGCGTCGCCGAACGTCAGCTCGTACCCGCGCTCGTAGGCATACAGGACCAGCAACGCCACCATCCGCACAAACCGACTCTGCTCCTCTCTCAAGCCCACCGCCCTCACCTCCCCTCGAGAAACGCCGGCTTCGGCGGGATCTCCATGTCGTCGTAGTCATTCGCCTGCAGGTGAACGGCGCCGGCCCAGGCCTCGGCCTCCTGGCACATCTCGTCGTCCCACCCCGCGATCTCGTCCAACTCCACCTCCACGCCGACCAGGCCCAGCACGTCCCTGGTGACCTCGTCGGCCCGCTGCCACCCGACCTCATGGGTCCCTTCAACCCCGAGCGCCTCTCGCTCCTGGGTCCGGGCGTCCAACTCCTCGAGGGCGGCTTCGAGGTGCGCCAGAGCCCGGGCGTTGCGCTCGCACGCGAACCGGGATCCCTGGTAGAACCGGATCCGGTCCGCGCAGGCATTGATCACGTCCTCCACGAACGCCCCGTTCGGCCCCCGGCGCTCTTCCCCGCGGCCCAACGGTCCATGCTGCCACCCGATGGCGAATCCGACACCGAAGGTGTTCCCGCCGGCCGGATTCCCGTCCCCATCTACCCAATGCTCCGAACTGAACCCCACTTTCATGATCCTCTCCTTTCTTGGCCCCCCGCCTCCCCGGACGTTTTTCCGCCCACCCGGAGGAACGAAGCCGCTTTCAGATTTTTGGAAATTACGTGGCCCTGCCAAGGTGATAGGGGGGGCCGGGACTCAAATCCCCCGGTTTCGGTTTTTGCCCTTCTACAGTAATAGGGCAGCAGCGCAGCAGCCGGCCCGGCCGAGCCGGCGCCGAGGACCTCGAGGCCGGACCCGGCCGCCCGGCCGCTGGCCACCGAGCCAGGTCGAGCCGTCGAGGCCGAGCCCCCGATCCGGAGGTTTGATCCCCGGGAATCCACCCACACGCACTCACCCAGGAGGGCGCCGAGGGCAACCGGAAGCGAAAACCCCGGAGACTTCCGGCCTCCAGGAGGGAAAGGTCGACCCTTTTCACCTCCGGCAGCCCTGCACCCAAATCGTTCGTTTTCCCTTCCGGCCTCGAGCTCCATCGACTCCGATCCTCCGATTCTCAGTCACCAGGCGGCCGCCCCCAGGGTTTTCGGCTGGCTCGGCCTGCCAGGCCGCTACCCGCCTCCCCTCTTCCCCCCTCTGAAGGGTGACCGCCTGGTCGCGGGCGCCGGCTCCAGGGCCCTTCGCCCCCGGCGGCGCCGGCCTCATTCACTTTTCCCGGCCCCTCCACACGTCAACCATGGTTTCATGCAACACCCAGCAGGGGTGAAAGAAGCGAAAGCGAAATCCCAAAACCTTTTATACATCTCTATCTTCATTCTTTTTTTGCTCGCGCGATGGGGAATATATATTGGTAAACTAAAAGAGTTTTTGGAATTTGCTTTCGCCTCTTTCGCCTCAGTGTTGCAAAACAGCTAAGTAACCGGTGTCCCTGAGGGAAGGGGAAGGGGGGAGGCGAAAGCGGGGCGAAAGCAAGGCGAAAGTAATTGCGGTATTTGCTTTCACCCACTTTCACCCTCCTGGCCTTAGCCTTCCAACCTCGATTTGAAACCGATACCGAGATAGTGAATGCGACGATTCTTGCCGTATGCCTTCTTCTGAACCTGGGGGAAATTGTACTGGATCTGATCGCCGAACCGGTTGCGTGCCAACGGTCGATTCCCGCCGTCCTTGCACCATTGCTGGTAGTCCTTGTAGAGCTCTGAGACCTCGAGCCGGAGCTCCGAATCCACCTCGCACCGCTCTTCGACGTAGAGCAGCAGAGGATTCAGGGCCTTCATGAACCGGTCTCCGTCCTCCTGGACCTTCCCCCTCACTCCAAAGTCACCATTCGTAAGTAGTCGACCAAGGCCCTGAAGCGCCCAGAAAAACACCCCATCCCTCTCGGCCTCGAGCTTCTCCTTCTTCCCTGGATCTCGATTGTCCCCTGAGAATCGCTGGTTGAAGTTCAGCAGGATGATCCGGCGTTCGAATCCGTAGCTCTTGTCAGGAATCACCGGGAGGTCATTGAATGCGATCAACATCTTCGAGTAGGGAACGAACTCGAACTTGTCGCCGTACTTCCGCTCGGCCTCCAGGGGCTCTCCCGAGACGACGATCTTGAATATCTCGGTGGCCAGGGGATCGCGGGCCGTGGTCTCGGTGGCAATGTTCACCAGCTTGTTCTGCAGGCGGTAGACCGTGAACCGCTGGGCCAGGTCGGCCATGGACAGGCCGCAGGTGTTCTCCGACCCCACCATGGCCCTCAGGACGTGCAGGACCGTGCCCTTCCCGTTGGCGCCGGTCCCGAACATGAAGCAAGCCCGCTCGAAGCGGCAGTCCGCGAGCAGGCAATAGCCGAAAAACTCCTGCAGCACGTCGATCTTCTCCGGCTCTCCCGGGAAGATCTCGTCGAGGAACTTCAACCACCCATCCATGGGCGCATCCGGGTCGAACCGACACGGGACCTGGCTCCGGGAGCCGAACACCGGATCATGCGGCTCCAACTCGCCGGTCTCGATGTTGACCATGCCATTGAGGCAATTCACGTATTTTCCCATCTTTGGCCATTCCTCCTCCTCGCGGTTGATCATGCCCGCGAGCACCTTGATGGTGTTGTCGATCCTGGCGGCCTTCGCCTCTCCCTTGAGAGCCCGCACGCAGATATTGGAAAGCCGGCCGCGGGAGTAGGGCCGCCAGAGCCCCCCCTCGTAGAACCAGAACACCCCGGCCGTGCAGACGATGTTCTGGAGGTGCGCCAGGTAATACCGGGCCATGAGGTTTTCGCTGAAAACCGTCCGCTTGCCCTTCACCTCGAAGAAAGTCCAGGGGTCCACTTCGTCCGGCGGGGGCACGGGGTCGACCTCGGCCGGCACCTCGGGGCCCGAGGGCGCCACCGCCGTGCTGCCGGCATCTGCCGAGGCCTTGGGCGACACCTGGCCCTCCTGCCAGTCCTCCCGCTTGGCCGGCCTGGGCGGTCTCCACCCGTCGTCCTGGCCCACGAAGAACTGCCGGATCGAGTCGCTGCCCGAAATGATCTGCCGGGCCTCCTTCCAGGTGTGGCCCTTGCAGCTATTGTGGAAGCAATGGTAGTAGAGATACGGCGGATCCGGGCCCTGCACGATGGCCGCCTCCCACCGGCCGTGGCTGGAGTCGAAGAGGCACCCCGACGCCAGGGCATAGTAGGTCTGGCCATGCTTCTCCCGCTCCCGGAACTCGTAGCCGTAGTGCTGCAGGTACCGGGGCACATCGAACCATCCCAGGTTGCGTTTGTCGCGGCGCCCCCGGCGAGGGGAAGGGGACGCGGGGGCGGGCCTGGCGGCCTGCTCTCCGTACCCATACTCCTCGGCCTGGCCCGCGAGCTCGCTATACGGTCGCTTCGGCGGCGAACTCGACAATCGGAATTTCCTCCAGGGACCTCGGGGTGTAGAGCTTGCTCCGACGATGCGGACGGTCCTCGGTGTTGTCCCCCTTCCGGCCTACCGTGCCGTAGCACTTCCAGATCCGCGCCGGGTTGAACACCTTCTCGTCCACGACCACACGCTCGGTGCTGAATTTCTTGGACAGGACGAACAGCACCCGCTTTTGCACTTCTGTGGCCTCTTCTGTACCGGGGAGATCGTCCAGGCGATAGAGCAGGTGATACCCGTTCCCGCTCATGGCCCGGAGGCCGGAAGGGAAACCGCACTCCTCCTCCAGGTGCTCGGCGATCTGCTGGGCGACCTCTCGGGCCGCGTCCAGCTCCTCCTGGCTCGAGCTCACGCCGGAGACCCGGACCGGGTCCAGGTCGATGGGCAACCACCGGATACACCGGACCTGGTCGTCTGACGTGGTGGAGATCTCCGCGCTCAGCCGGTTCTTGGCCCGGGCCAGGAGGGGCTCCTGGACCGGGTTGAGGGTGAAATAGACGCCGTGGGCCCCGGCCTCATCGAGGCCGACCGCGGCCTGGTGGAAATCCTCGGCATTGTCGAAGTAGCCGGCGACCACGGGCTTCTGGCCGCCGGCCCAGCCCGACCAGAGCTGGCTTTTCCCGCGAACCCCGCCGATGGCCCGGATCTCCACCACCTCCCCCGGGTGAAAGAACTGCTCATAGACCCGGCGCGGCATGGTCCACCTGGCCCCCGGAAAGCACGGCACAACACAACCGCCAAACCGTACCCATATCGCAGAGCCGATCCACCCACCCGGCCGCGCCTTTGTGCCCGCCGCCTCCGTTGGCCTTGGCGATGGCCCCCACGTCCTCCACGTCGCTGTAGAGGCTGTTTCGAACGATGAACTCCCCGTCCCGCTCCATGGCGGTCCAACACCAGGCCACGTCGTACCCGAGCTCCTTGATGGCCTGGCCCAGATCTCCCGAGGCCGGGGCGTTCACCCGCAGGCAGCTCCTCTTCTCCATCCGCAGATCCGGCGGGCAGGGGACCCCTTCCTCAAATTGGGCGGCCTCGAGGCCCCCCGGGCTCGCCCAAACATTGATCTCATGCCCGATGCTCAGAGCCAGGGACCGCAGCCCCCGCATCCGGGCCTCGTAGAGCCGGTACCCGGCCTCGGCGTTGTTCCTGCTCTCCTGGCGCGTGAAGGAGAACACGAGGGCCCACCAGCTCGAGGTCGGGGCCGTGTTCTCTTCCAGGCGGTAGTTCTCGTAGAACCCCCGGGTCGCAGCCCCGTAATCGAACCGCCACACGTCCCGGTCCGCAATGTACTCGACCGCCTGGGGGGCCCTTCGCTCCGGGAACAGCCAGCGCCACACCAGAAGGCAGGCGGCCTCGCCGTCCGCCTGCACCCCGGCCACCTGCTCCCGGATGCCCTCCGGCATGCTTTCGATGGCCGTCTTGTGGTGATCGAACCAGTAGACCACCCCGCGGCCGTCCACGAGCTCCAGGCACCAGGCCATGTCCTCGGGTTTCAGCGAGAAGTCCACGATCCAGATCTCGCACCACTCCTCCCCCTCGAGGACCGAGGCGATGAGCCCCTTGTCCAGCCGGTCGGTGTAGTCCATGGGCTGGAAGACGGCGTTTTCGATGTCGTTGTTGAACCGGAAATGGATGATGGCCGCACAGCACTTCCCGTCCGCGTCATTGTGATGAATCACGATCCTTTTCATGGTTCTCCTTTCTCCTTTCGCGTCTGCTCCCAGGCCTGGCTGGAGCAATACCGGAAGCTCTGCAAATAGGCGTGCTCTGCGCTCCGCCAGGACCACGGCGTGATGGGGCGAACCCGTAGGCGCCCGTGAACCGCCCGAACCCCCCACCCGGCGCCGCCGCTCTCCATGAGCGCCTCGGCCTCGTCAATGCAGATCGCCTTGTCCGCGTAGCGTAGCCACTGGCTCTCTTCGACCGGCACCCCGTAGTGCTGGTAGATCTGACGCTGGATCCGGCGCTCCAGCTGCACCAGGGGCCGGAACTCCGGCTCGCACTTCACCGGGGCGGGAATGTCCACCAGGTAGGCCTCGGCCGCATCGTGGAGGAGCGCCTGAAACACGTCCACGGGCGTGGCCCCGCCCTGCCCGGACACCCACTCGGCCACCAGGCAGCAGTGCTGGGCCACGCTGTAGAACTCGCGCACGTCCCCGTTGTACCGGCACTTCATGGCCAGGCAGTGGGCGATGATCTCCGCCTGAATGTCGCCCTCCTGGAGGCTCAGGAGGTCGACGCGCTGCCCGCCGTACTTCTCAACCCAGTCCGCCATGTCACTTCTCCTTTCTCGGGTGGCCCTGCGTGCTCCAGCTGGTCTCCCGAAACACCAGAAAACGGCCGCCGTCCCGGGACCGCTCCTGCCACACCAGCTCGAGGCCCAGGCGGCCCGGCTCGAGCTCCTGCCCGTTCGCCGACAGGACCTGGTGGAGGTCCCGGACCGCCGCCTGCACCTGAAAAGCCAGCGGCCCGGCCGGCACGGAGATCCCATACTTGGCCTGCCCCACCGCCGGCAGCTTCTTCGCTGATCTCTTCATCGCTTGCCCTCCAGTCTCTCGCTCAGGAACTCGAGCTGCTTGTGGAGCCCCGCATCCCGGCGGCTCTTCTGCGCCACCCGCTCGATGGAGTAGAGCACCGTCCCGTGCGACCGGTTCACCAAGGCGCCGATCTCCTTGAGGCTCGCCGGCGTGTGCTCCCGGGCGAGAAAGCAGTAGACCGACCGGGCCGTCGAGAGCGGCTTCTGCCTTCCTCGGGCCTGCACGTCCCGGGGCTCCACGCCGTACACCTTGGAGACCACCTCCAGGACCTTCCGGAGGGTGACCCCGGCGTCCGACCCGCCGTCCCGGTAGAGCTCCAGGACCTCCCGGGCGAGCATCGGGGTGATCTTCTCCCGGAGCATCTCACCCCGGGCCCGGATCTGGGCCAGGACCCCCTCGAGACTTCGCACGTCCCGGCCCTCGGTTTCGCCGGCCAGGAGCTCCAGCACGTCGTCCGGCAGCACGAACCCCACCTCCTCGGCCCGCTGCTGCAGGATCTTCTCTCGCATTTCCGTGTCGGGGGAGCCGACCTCGGCCAGGATGGCCTGGTGAAACCGGCTCTTGAGGCTGCTACGCAGGTTGGGGATCTCCCCGGGCGGGAGCACCGAGGAGAGGACCACACGGCATCGGTGATCCATGAGGCAGTCCAGGACCCCGGCGACCTCCCGCTGGGTCCGATCCTTGCCTCCAACGAAATGGACCTCCTCGAGCACGAGGAGGTCCGCTTTCTGGTACTTCTCCTGAAAGGCGTCGATGCTCCGGGCCTGGATGGCCCGCACCATCTCGCCCACGAACTGCTCGGCGCCCAGGCATCGCACCTTGAGCTGGGGCGCCCGGGTCTTGACCGCGTGCGCCACGGCCGTCCCCAGGTGGGTCTTGCCCAGCCCCGGGCCGGCGAGCAGAAACAGGGCCCGGAGCTGGGAGTCCCCACGCACCATGCCCTGGGCCACCTCGTAGGCCAGGGCGTTGGAGGCCCCCGAAACGAACCGCTCGAACGTGTACTCGCAACGTGCCCAGCGGTCGAGCGGGGCGCAGGGGAGAGGGAGCTGGGAGTCGGACGGCCCCTCGGGCTGGTACTCCACGGGCGCCCCCCGGCCGACCGTCAGCTCGATGCTCCACCCGGGGCGGAGCTCCTCGAGGTGCTCCTGGAGCTCACCGAGAAAACGCTCCTGGATCCAGGAGGCGCTGAACCGGTTCGGCGCCTCGAGGAGCAGGACGCGCTCCTGCTCCTCGACACGCAGCATGTTCAACCACCGGTCCGCCGCCGGCGCTTCCACCCGCTCCTGGAGGGCGGGCCAGACATTCACCGACCTCCTCCGTCCG
>CAYUBQ010000056.1:17571-26982 GCA_964443135.1 uncultured Desulfobacterales bacterium
CGCTTCCACCCGCTCCTGGAGGGCGGGCCAGACATTCACCGACCTCCTCCGTCCGGATCCACCACGAACGGCACGTACTCCGAGGCCACGATCCACGCGGCCGCCAGGTAGTTGATGCCCCCCAGGAGCTCCCGGCGGGCCGCGTCGACCAGGTCGCCGGCGTGCTCGGCATTGCCTTCACGCGCCGCCTCGGCCGCCCGCTGCACCATCCGCCGGGCCTCGTAGGCCTTCTTCACGGCCTGGCCGACCACATAGCCGATCCCGGCCCGCCCCGGCTTGGCCACCTCGCAGATGATCTGCTTCTCGAAAGGCTCGTCTTCCCCTGCGTGCCGCTCCTTGCCCTTGCCCTCCCGGGCCTGCCACTCCGCGTCCCGGAGCACCTGGTGGAGCAGGGCGTAGAGGGCGTCGCCCTCGACGTCCCGGGCCTCCTGGCGGATAGGCTCCTCCTCCATCAGGTTTCGTTTCACGCAGGGATCCTCCATCGGCAGCTCCCAGGCCGGCCTGGTCGGTGGATTATTCTCTAAACACGCCATCACTCTCCCTCGCTTTCCAGCGGCTGGCAGTGGGTGAGCTGCATCCCGTAGTTGTTGAACCCCTGCTGGAGACACATCACCTCCCGCTCGAGCCGCTTGACATCGGCCTCGACGGCCTCAATTTGAGATTCGGTCACCACCGGCTCGAACATCTCGTCCGGCATGACCAAGGAAACGACCCACACGACCAGAAACAACGCGAAGGCCCAAACCACCCACTTCATCCCTCACACCTCCAGACCCTCAGTGATTCACGTACACGCCCACCAGCCACCGCAGATGAGCGTCCGGGGCCTCTCGAGACTCCCTGGCAACCTGGAGGAAGCGCTGCAGGACCTCCGGAGCCTCGGAGAAATCCACCGTAATCTCATGCTCGCCCACCGGACGGCGGCCACCGGACAGAACCTCCCAGAGCACGGCTTTGCCGGCCGCACACCCGGCGCAGGCCACCGGATTTTCGGAGGCATCCCGGGGCGCTCCCAGCTTTCGCGCCTCGAGCACGAACTGCCGGGCAGCACAGATCACATCCGGAACCTCGCACCCTCCCGCCGCACGGCACTTCATGGCTCATGCCTCCATCCCGGCCTCGGACCAGAAGTCCGCACCGGTCTCGAGATAGAACGCCACGGCCGCCGCCCGCACGAGCACGCTCTCCTCGTAGCCATCCGGCCTCACCGCCGGCTCCCGGGGCGCCAACCCCTCGAACCGCATGACGACCTTGTTCGTGGGCCGGTACACCTCGGTCACCCGGAAGACCCCGTCCGCCAGGAGCAACCGGGTCTGATCCTTCAGCACCTGCTCGAAGGCCCCCATGGGGTCCGGGCCCATCTTTCTCACCTGGGCTTCCTGCATGTCTCCCACTCCTTTCCGAATCACTCTTGACCGTAGAGCTTCCCTGTCTTGGGGTGCCGCAGGGGCAGCTTCCGCCCGCGGACGCCCGCGCTCCGACGCCGGCGGGGTTTGGACTGCGCTTTCCCCTCCGGGACCTTCCCCGGGGGCTGCACCCCCTCGAGCTCGCCCGCGAGCCAGGCGTCCAGGGTGTCCACGTGATAGATCCTGACCCGGCCCTGACCATGGCACGGAAGGCTCGAGGCCATGGCATCGAACACGCTCCGGCCCAGGCCGCAGTAGGCGGCCGCCTCGGCCGACCCGCGGAGCCAGGGCGTCTCGATCACCACCGCGTCGTTAATGGCCACACGCTTCATCGTAGAGCTCCCGCATCTGGCGCCGTTGAGGCAGGGCCGGGAGGGCGAGACCGCGCTCCCACCGGCTCACGGTTTGCTGGCTCACGCCGAGCATGCACGCAAGTCCCTCCTGGTTGACGCCCAGGAGGATCCGGAGGGCGGAGACGAGCGCCGGCGTGTCCTTGTGCTTGGACCTCGGCGGCTGCGTGTCCTGCCCCAGTTCCTGGGCGAGCACCCGGAGGCCGAGGGAGCAGTCGCTGCACCGCTCGAGCCGGGTGTCCAGGCCGTACCGGTCCTCGGCCTCCACGAGCAGCGGGTCCACCCCGTACTGCCGCAGGCAGCACCGCACCCGGGTCATGCGGGTCCCCAGGTGCGGGCACCGAAAGGGCCCGGGCTCCTGGAGGATCTCCTCGTACCGCTCGTCTCCCATGACACGTCCTCCCGGATCAGCCGCGCTCGAAAAACGTCACGGTGGTCTCCTCGGTCAGGACCTCCACCCGGTCCGCCATGTAGAAGTCGTCCAGGGCGCCCAGGAGCTCCTGGCGCGAACGGTGGGCCTCCTCCTCTGTGCGCGCCCAGACCTGGGAGGGCTTGTGCAGCCCGTCACTCGCCACGGTGAAGTAGTAGAAGGCCGTCGGGTCCATCAACTCCTTCTGGCTGAACCCCGCCTCCATGGCCCTGACGGTGTCCCTCGTGGCGACGATAGGCCCCACCGCGGCCACCTTGGCGAGCACCAGGTGCATGCCCCCCACCTGCCAGAGCGCCCGCGGGGCGGGTTTCTGGCCCCCCTCAACCTGCTGCATCTTGCTCCCCTTCTCTCTTGCTTCCATGGAGCTCCTCCTTCGTGAAAAGGTGTTCGACCGGGACCCCGAGCTCGTCCGACAACCGCTGCCGGACGTGCCGGCCGGCCGGACCTCGGGCACGGTATCCCGCAACCGCCAGGGAGGCGGCAGCGGGGGTGTAGAGCGGCACCCCGTTTTCATCCCGGGTCAGATCCCGGGACCGGATGCCGTTCAGGATGAGCAGCGCTTTTCGGATGGTGGGCAAAGAAAAACCGAGCTCCCGGCATTGCTGCAGGACGGCTCGGTTTCTGGAAGGTGACGCAGGCTGAATTTTCTCTTGTAAATTTGTTTCCGGAGGGTTATTATGCACAGTGATCCCCCTTGGGTGTGGAAAGTCCCCGAAAACTAGAGTTGGTAGCTCATGGTCTAGGGGGTTCTACCTACCCAGGGGGGATCTTGTCAACTACTTTTTTTGAATTAAGTGATTTTTATGGAAAGCCACGCCCGAAAACAGTTGATCGTTTTGGCATTACTGTCAGGAATCAATGCAGTAAATGTCACCGAGCCGGGAGCAGTCGAGACCGTGCACGGGTGGCAGGCCGCCCTCGCGGACCGGCTGGGGATCGCGCCGAACGTGCTCACCCATTGGCTCCGGCGCGGCAATGTCCCCGCGAAACGGGCCGAGGCCGCAGAAAAGACCCTCGGCATCGAGCGCCCCCAGTGGTACCGCTACGACTTGACCGAGCGTCACCTGTATAACGCCGCCATGACCGGGGACCCGGACCGCGCCCCCGAGCTGGAAGAACCCGAAGAGGAGCCGGCCGCGGGCGGAGGGCACAGGCCGGGCAACAAATCCTCTCCGGAACCCGACCGCGTCGGCCACATCCACGTCGCCGACGCGCTCACCCGCACCGCACACATCCTGGAGTCCGGAACGCCCTACGGCCGGGCCCTCTACCACAACATCATCACGTTCGACCGGGCCCTTCACAACGAGCGAAAGCTGGAGGGCCTGACATCGGAAAACGAGCGCCTCAACACGCGCGTCGAGGAGCTCGAGGAGAGGCAGGCCGAAGCCACCAAGCGATTCGAGCAGCGGCTTGCCGCCCTGGAAAATCCGGGCGCAGGAAGGGGGGGAAACCGGGCGTGATTTACAAGGTGTTCCGAATGGACATCGACCTTCCTGCGCTCACGCCGGCCCGGATGGAAAAATACATGCGATTCGGAAGGCGTGCCACCATCACCAGCCTGCAGCGCCGGGGGCGCCTCTTCATGGTGCTGCGGTTGACTCCCTGGCCCTGCGAGAAGTGAGCGTTCACACGCGCCAGGACGGCCGCATTTTCGTGAAATACTGGGACCCGGGGGCCCGGAAGTCCCGCTACGAGTCCTTCGGCCGCGGTGACGAGGCCCGGGAGGCGGCCGAGACCCGGGACCTGGAGATCAAGCTGATGAAGCGCCGGGGGCAGGAGGCCGCCGGCGGCGGCATCTCCTTCGGGGAGCTCCTGCAGCGCTACGTGGACGACCGGGCCGACGAGCTCTCCGAGCGCACCATCGACGAGATCCTCACCGCGGCCAACGCCTACGCCCTGCCCGTGATCGGGGAGCGGGACATCCGCTCCCTCACCATGGAGGACCTCCGGGCCGTGCTCCGGAAAATGCGGGGCAAGCAGATCAAGGCACGCACCCGCAACGTCTACGTCCACTACTTCCACAAGCCCCTCCGCTGGGGCCAGGCCCAGGGGCTCCTCGAGCACGACCCCTGGGCCCGCTGGGAGAACCAGCGAAACCGCCGGGAACGCTTCCACGTGGAGCTCTTCTCCCTCGAGGAGTTCAACCGGATCCTGGGCGCCGCGCCGGCACATCTGGCCTGGGCCATGCTCATGGCCTACCACACCGGGGTCCGGCCCGGGGCCACCGAGCTCTTCGCCCTCACCTGGGAGGACGTGGACTGGGAGTCCGGACGGATCCGGATCTACGGCCGGAAGACCGGTCGCCTCCGGTGGCAGTACCTCGCCCCGGACTTCCTCGAGCGCATGCGCCGACGGCAGCGCCTCCAGGCCCGGGCCCTCCCGGACTGCCCCTGGATCTGCCACTACAAGGGCCGCAGGCTCACCACCCTCAAAACCGCCTGGCGCACCGCTAAGGCGACCGCCAAGATCACCCGGCCGCTCCGGCTCTACGACATCCGCCACTACCACATCACCTACGCCCTGGCCTCGGGCGCCGACCTGGTGGACCTGGCCGAGCGGGTGGGTAACTCCCCCAAGATGATCCTGGAGGTCTACGCGCACCTGGCGAAGGACATCCAGCGGCAGCTCCCGCACACCCTGCCGAGCCCCAAACGCATCCGGCCCGAAAAAGAGAAGCCAACTCCCTAGCATCCCTTTCGATTCTCATTTTCACGCCGGCCCTGGGCGCGAAGCTGCGAAATCCGCCCACGGCCCCGCCTTGCTTCCTCCATCAACTTTTGCAACTTACCTGCCTTTTATTGCAAATTATACATTGACAACACTTTATGCCTCCAGTATCATCGAATTGTCACTTTTTCTGGAGGCACCCCAATGACCGCCGCTGAACTCCCCGCCCGAATCCTAAACGCCCTGGTCGCCCACCACCGCGAGCTCGAGCCCGCGTGGTGCCGGCGCATCCTCGAGGCCACCGCCGTGGTGGTGGACTCCGGGCCCTGGACCCGTGTGCTCTGGGGCTGGCCCGGGCGGGTGAGCCTGGTGGAGGAGTCCGCGGCCGGCTGCCGGGTGCTCCGAGAGACCACGATTGAGTGAAAGGAGGCAACCATGGACAGCATCGGCGTGAGGGCCGCGAGCGAAGCGGAGAAGCAAGAGATCTTCGAAGCCATGGTCCGCGAGACGGACTACTGGCGGGACATCGAGGGGAAGGACGACGCCTGGGAGCGGCTGAAAGCCGCCAAGGTGGCCGTGATCGAAAGCTACATCCCGGACAGCCCCGGCTGGATCGGCGACCTCTACCTGGTGGTGTGGGGCATCGGCCCGGAGCGCATCACCTACTGCGGCCGGGGCGGGAACGGGATGCACGTGATCTACGACGGCGAGCTGCCGGCTGAGTAAACATCAAACAAGGAGGGAAGCCATGGAAAACATCTCGATGAACTGGGGCCCGGAGTGCTGCGGCCTGGCCATGCACGACGAGGGCCACCCCGGCGCCTGGGAATGCGGGAAGTGCCACCGCACCCTGACCAAGGACGTGGACGACTACCACGCCACCGTCTCCGAGCCCACAACCCTCACCCGGGCCTGGGCCGTGCCGACGCGAAACGGCCGCTACGAAAAGATCCTCGGCATCGTGGACGACGCGGAGGTCACCCTGCGGGGAAGGACCGCGGCCGGGCGCTACAAGGTCGTCGCCCTCCACTCCAAACCCGCCAACGGAAGCGCGAAAGCGGGAACGATCAACGCGCGGGTCACCATGCACTCTCGGCGGGACCTGGTGAAGCCCTCCTGCTGGTGCCGGGACGACCGGGTCCTGGCCGTCGTCGAGATCGAGCGCTAACCCGATCACCGGGGCCCTCCGGGGCCCCAGGGAGGAAACCCATGGCAATAGTCAGAGAATGGCACGAGAACATGGACCGGATGAGCATGGGAGAGGTTCACCGGCTGCGGGCCCACCTGGACGACCTCTGCAACTGGCCGCTGTTCGCGGTGGAGTTCAAGGGCGTCCGGGGGCTCTGCCATGAGATGGAACGGTACCTGCTCAAGAGGTCCGAGGGCATCACACCGCATTCCCGCGACGAGCACTGCGTCCTGGATGAAACCAACACCTGCACCATCTGCGGCGTCTACCACGGTGACCCCTGCCCGTCCTGCGGCGGCCGGGGCTATCACTACCCCGAATGCCCGGAGTCCGACGCCGGAAAGGAGACCCCATGAGAAGACATACCTCGACCGACCCCCTCGGGTGGATCGAAGGCCAGGCCTACTCGCTGTCCTTCGCAAGGCGCCTCTGGCAGAGGGACCCGGCCGGGGCCGTCTGCCCTCAGCCGAAATGGATGGAACGGCGCCTCGACGAGCAGCTCGACTACGTCACCGCCTGCATGGCCGCCGCCAGGGACGCCAGCGCCGCCCGGGTGATCCGGGAGCGAAGGGCCGAGTTCAACCGGGAGCTCGCAGCCTTCGGCCTCCGGGTCCGCAGGATGGGCACGGTCACGCGGGACGAGGGCGAGTCCGGCACCGCCTACGTCTGGTTCGAGAACACGCCGGCCCTGAGGGACATGAGCGACAGAGACCTGATCCTGGCCCTGGGCTGGCACCGATACTACGGCGGAGTCGGGCGCCCCTTCACGGCCGAGCCCTGGGTCCGGCGCCGAACCCGCCGGGGAGCCCTGGTCACCCAGTTCTTCGCCCTGGACATCTAGGAGGCATCACCATGGAAGCCACCGCACACCACCCCACCCCACCCGGCCTGGTCGTGGAACCGCGATGGGGCCGAGTGGTCCCGTTCCTGGAGTGGCGCCGCATCCGCCGCGGCCGCCACAAGGGGCAGATCGAGATCACCCGGGTGAACCCGAAACCCCGGAACAAACGCTTCCGGGTGGAGGAGACGGCCATCCGCCGGTGGCCGGGAAAGGAGAGAGCATGACCACCTACGCCTATCTCCGGGTCTCTACGGACAAGCAGGACCTGGAGAACCAGAAGATGGAGATCTACGAGCTCGCCAACGAGAAGGGCCTCGCGCCCATCGAATGGGTGGAGGAGACGGCGAGCGGGTGCAAGTCCTGGAAGGACCGGGCCCTGGGCCGGGTCCTCGAGGGACTGGAGAAGGGCGACGCCCTGATCGTGGCCGAGCTCTCCCGCCTGGGCCGCTCCATGCTCGAGGTGATGGAGATCCTCTCCATCGCCACGCAGAAGGAGCTCCGGGTCTACGCCAGCAAGGGCGGGTGGGCCCTCGACGGCTCCATCCAGAGCCGCATCATGGCGATGGTCCTGGCCATGGCCGCGGAGATCGAGCGGGACCTGATCAGCCAGCGCACCAAGGCGGCCCTCGAGGCCCGGAGGGCGGCCGGCGTGAAGCTCGGCCGGCCGAGCCGGCCCGGCAAGAGCAAGCTGGACCCCGCCCGCAACGAGATCCAGGAGGACCTGGACCGGGGCGTGCCGAAAACCCGGATCGCCGCCCGGTTGGGCTGCTCGGTCCGGAACCTGTCCACCTACATCAAGAAGCGCCACATCACACGGAGGACATCATGAAGGAGGTACGGAAGATGGTGAGGGTCCAGGGCGACACCTGGGCCCGGGTGAAGGCCCTGGCCGCGCTCAAGGGGAAGAACATCTACGAGGTCCTGGAGGACGCGCTCCAGGCCTACCTGGAGGAGACCACCAGGGAGCGGCCCGAGGGTCGCTCCACCATCCACTAGAGAGGAGGGGTCATGCGCCGAGTGATCACGCTGGGCATCATCGAAATCTTCCGAATTATCGAAAGGCCGAACTTCCTGCCCGGCCCTTGGGGCTTCACCGGGTTCTACGACAACATTCGACACGACCTGACCGGGCCCACCGTCCGCGAGCTCGCCGCCGGCGACGCCTGGCCGCTGCCGGCGCCGCCGGCGCTCCGGCGGTGCCGCATGGACCGGCTGATCGGAAAACGGGAGCTCCGAATCGGGCTCCGAGACGGAAAGGGGGTTTGACTTGAACAAAACAAGCCGGAAGGATCGGGCCTTTTATATCCAGGAGCTCCGCTCCGAAGACTGCACGTGCGGGCGGCCGAAACGTCCCGGATTCTCGTTTTGCTACGGATGTTTTCAATCCCTGGCCTCATCGACGCGGCGGGACCTGTACCAGAAGATCGGCGCGGGATACGAAGAGGCGTTCGAGGCGGCCGTCCAAGAACTGGAACAGAACGGGAGGGCTTGAGCATGGGAACACCGACAATCCAAGCCAAAAGAGACCGCAACTACCGGCGCGGCCGCACCGGGCATCGGTGTAGCGCCTGCGACCACTTCGTCTACAACGCCAAGGGACCCGGTGAGCACCGCTGCATGCTAATCGGGGACGGAGGCCGGGGATTCCGGATCCTCGAACACTACATCTGCGACGACTACGACAACACCGAGCGACTGGCGCGACTGACCGGACCAATGAGGTGGAGCGACAGGGGGATGCCATGACCTGCACCTGCCCCTTGTGCCGGCCGGACCTGCATCCCGGCGTCCAGGCCCACCCGAAATGGGGATACGACCTGGACGCCGTGGCAGAAACTAACTGCCTGATCTGCAAGGAGCCCATCGGCGATGAACCCTATATGGAATCCACCGGACTGGCCCGCTTCGGGCAGATGCTCTTCTACCACAGCCGGTGCCTTAAGGAGGAAAAACATGGATGATTTCACGAAAGAAGTGGTCTTGACCGCACTCAAGGACATGTTCCAGAGCTCCAGCTACTCGATCTGCACTGTCGATAAGTGCCTGAAACTGACGCGGAGCATCCCGGGCGGGGACTACAACGCCTTGAGCGCCCTGCACTGCGTGAAGTACCAAGACATGAGCCCGGGCCTGCGAAAAAGCGTCTTCGAAAAGACCATCGCCATGCTCTCCCTCGAGGGCTTTGACCTGACGGCCCTGGAGATGGAGTTCGACCAAAACCAGGGATGCTGGCAGACCCCGAAGAAGAGGAGGTTCAAACTGCTCGGCGCCTAGATTTTGGTTGCCAAATTGGTTGCCACCGAATCGGCCCCGCTCCGGCGGGCCGATTTTTTTTGATCTTTTTTCTCAAAAAAAGTACGCTCCGGAGCGGGCTGGAGGGGGCGTTGGTTGCCGAATGGTTGCCAAAATGGTTGCCAGCAAAAGAAAAGGGCGGGAAAGCCCCTCGCTAACCCGCCCTACTTACTTGCTTTTTCTGGTCGGGACGAGAGGATTTGAACCTCCGACCCCCTGAACCCCATTCAGAG
>CAYUBQ010000057.1:0-26478 GCA_964443135.1 uncultured Desulfobacterales bacterium
TTTCCTGAATCCACACTTGACATTCGGCCGTTCTAGGGCATACTGGCGTCCAGCAAGCGTTCCAGGTGCCCCTTTGGGGCAAAATAGGGAACCCCGTGAAAGTCGGGGACGGGCCCGCCGCTGTAACCCCGCCCGCCTGTGTTGTACCGCAGGGGGGACCCTTTCGGCCGTCGTGCGCCACTGTTCCTTGTGAGGAATGGGAAGGCCGCTGAAAGGGCGGGGAAGTCAGAAGACCTGCCTGGAACGTCGTGGGATCGCCTCCGCGGACTGGGTGCGCATTCCGAGATCGTTCGAGGATGAAAACGGGACATCCCCGGATCGAGCCGTCGATCCGGGGATTTTTTTGTGCGCCGGCTGCGAAGACGATGACCCGAAACCGATGACCCGATGAAATGGAGGAAGGCATCATGAGAGCAGGTCTGATCGGAGTCGCAGCTGTGCTGGCTTGGGCCGGGATCGCCTGGGCCGGTGGCGCGCAAACCACAGAAAAGAAGCATCCCCAGCGGCTCCCCGAGGTGGTGGTGACCTCGGGCCGGGTGAGCGAGATCAAGCAGGAGGTGACGGCGAACGTCACGGTCGTGGACGAGGAGGAGATCCGCCGCTCCTCTGCCGACACCCTCGGAGGGATCCTGGCGGAGCAGGCCACCGGCCCCATCCGTCGATACCCCGGCGCCCTCACCTCCGTCGGCCTTCGGGGGGTGCGGACCGAGACCCACGGAAACGACCTTCGCGGGCACGTCCTCGTCCTGCTGGACGGACGTCGCATCGGGACCGGGAACGCCGCGAAGATCCCGGCCCGCAACATCGAGCGGATCGAGATCGTGCGGGGGCCGGCGGCGGTCCAGTACGGGTCTGCGGCCATGGGCGGTGTGGTGAACGTAATCACCCGGAAGGGGAAAGGGAAGCCCGGCCTGGCCGTGGAAGCAATCTACGGGAGCGATTCCGCGTGGGAAGGCGCCCTGTCCCTCTCGGGTGAGGCTCACGGGATCGACGCGGCGGGCGCCGTATCGGGCAGGACCGCGGACGACTACACCACCGGCGAAGGTGAAGCTTACGCCAACACGGGTTTCGACCGCGAGGATGCCGTCAGCCTGAACCTCGGCTACACCCCGGTGCCGGGACACCGAATCGGGTTCGTGGCCATCCGCACGGAGATCGACCACGCGGGGAGCCCGTCCTATCTGTCGCAGAACGACCTGGACGACTACACGGACGGGTACAACCGGTCCACGGACCTCTCTTACGAAGGGGAGGGGCTGGAGGACCTGCTGAGCTGGAAGCTCCGGTACTTCGAGGGGCGGGACCGCTCCACCTGGGTGGACCCGGAGGAGAGCAACCCGGACTTCTTCGACGACGGCGTCCCCTCGGAGCGGGACACCGAGTTTCAGGGGGCCCAGGCCCAGGTGTCTCTGGATCGGGATCTCTTCCTTCTGACGGCCGGGTTCGACTGGGTCGATTACGAGATCGAGAACACCTGGCTCCCCCGGAAGACCCGCTACGAGAACCCGTCCGGGTTTCTCCTCGGCAAGCTGCGTCTTCTGGACCGCCGCCTGATCCTGAGCGGCGGACTCCGCTACGACGAGTACGAGGTGGCGGTGGTGGACCCGGCCGGCCGGAACGAGACGGACGACCATTTGACGCCGAGGGCGGGGGCCGCTTTCGTGGTCACGGAGGGACTCAAGCTCCGGGCCAACTACGGCGAGGCCTTCATCATGCCCGGGGCGGATGAGCTGGCCGCCGACTATGTGTCCTTCGGCCGGCGGCAGATCGGCAACCCGGAGCTGGATCCGGAGACCAGCTGGACCCTGGACGCGGGGATCGACCTCATCCGCGGAGCGTTGGAGGCCTCCCTGACCTGGTTCACGAGCCGGTACAAGGGCATGATTCAGGCCGTGACCACGGCCACTGGCCACAACACCTGGGAGAACGTCGGCCGGGCCTCGGTGGAAGGATTCGAAGGGACCTTTTCCTGTGATTTGGGAGCGTGGTTCGGGTGGTCGTGGGAGGTCCGGCCCGAGATCCTGGCGGCCTGGCTGACCCGCTACGAGAACGAGGTCACGGGCGAGGACCTCCTCTACGTCTCAGACCTGCACCTGGCGGCGGCCTTGACCGTGGCGAACCCGGGGGATTTCTTTGCCCGGATCCAGGCCTCTTACTGGGGCCCTCAACGCGAGGAAGACTGGGAGAGCGGCCTTTTTCCGGTACCCGTGGTGGAAACCGGGGGATTCACCGTGGTGAACCTGTCGGCCGAGAAGACCCTGCTTCGAAGCGGGAAGGCCGGCAATCTGAACGCCCGTTTGGAGGTGAAGAACCTCCTGGACCACCACTACGACCACATCAAGGGGTACCCCATGCCGGGCGCGCGGCTTTACAGCGGGCTCGTCTGGAGATTCTGAGAACTCGGGGAACCCCGCCGATCCGGAAGACGGGCCTTCGGCCGGATTCGCCACCAGGACCGGCCGGGCTGGAAATGCCGGTGGAACCCGTGTAGGGTTTGGATCAAACCTTCGGCGGGAGGCGTTTCATGGAGATGAAAGAGCAGGTCCCCATTGTCATCGCGGCCTTCGGCACCACCACCACGGCGCTGGAGACGTACGACCGCGTGGACGCGCGGGTGAAGAGACGCTTTTCGGGGCGCAAGGTCCGGTGGGCCTACAGCTCGCGCATGGTCAAGGACCGGGTCAAGCGGAGCCGGGACCTGGACTTCCCCGACCCCGGAGAGGTCCTCTCGGCCTTGAAGGAGGAGGGGCACGGCTGGGCCGTGGTCCAGTCCCTCCACGTGCTCTGCGGGCACGAGTTCGACCGCCTCGTCCAGGTTGCGCAGGACGCCCCCGTGCGAACGGCAGTAGGCTTGCCCCTCCTCTCTTCGCCGCAGGACTTCGACGAGGTGGCCACGGCGCTGGCCCCGGACCTCGCTGCAGGCGAGGGGGAGGCCGTGGTCCTGGCCGGGCACGGCACGGACCACCCCATCTGGTGCGCCTACGAGGCGCTCGAGCAGCGGGTCCGGCGGGTGGCCGGACCCCGCGTCTACGTGGGGCTGGTGGAGGGGGCCCCCGGCGCCGGGGAGGTGCTCGAGCGGGTGGCGGCGGACGGCTGCAGGAAGGTGCGGCTCGTGTCCTTCATGCTGGTGGCGGGAAGGCACTTCCTGGAGGACCTGGCCGGGGGGGAGGGCTCCTGGAAGGCCCGGTTCGAGGAGCAGGGTCTGGAGGTCACGCTGGACCCCCGGGGGTTGGGCGTGCGGGACGGGATCGCGGAGGTCTTCTGCCGCCACATCGCGGAGGCCCTGGACGCGATCCCGGGGGGATCGGGAGAGAACCCGTGAGGCGAAGCACCTGGATCGTCGGAGCCCTCCTGTGCTCGGCCTTCCTGCTCCCGGCCGGGCCGGCCGCGGGGGGCGTGTTCACGGACGAGGCCGGACGGGAGGTCCGGGTGCCGGATGCCCCCCGACGGATCGTCTCCCTGGCGCCCAGCGTCACGGAGATCCTCTTCGCTCTGGGCCTGGGGGACCGGGTGGTGGGGGTGACCGAGTTCAGCACCTACCCGCCCGAGGCTGCAGCCAAGCCCAAGGTGGGGAGCTACATCCGTCTCAATGCCGAGCGCATCCTCGACCTGGCGCCGGACCTTGCGGTGGGCACCAAGGACGGGAACCGGCTCGACCTGGTGAGGCTCCTGGAGGACGCCGGCGTGGCGGTCTACGCGGTGAACCCGAGGAGCGTGGAGGGCATGATCCGAACCGTGGCCCGGCTGGGGAAGGTCTGCGGCGTGGAGGAGAGGGGGAAGGCGGTGGCTCGGGAGCTCAGCAGGCGGCTCGCCCGCATCACCGAGGGCGCCCGAAGGGGACCCCGGCCCAAAGTCCTTCTTCAGATCAACCTTCGGCCCATCATGAGCGTCAACCGGGACACCTTGCATCACGACGTCATTCGCCTCGCCGGGGGCGAGAGCGTCACGGCGGACCATGCCGTCCCCTACCCCCGGCTGAGCCTGGAGGAGGTGCTCCAGAGGGCGCCCGAGGTGATCCTCATCTCCTCCATGGAGCGGGGCGGGGCCTTCGAGGAGGCCCGGCGGGACTGGTATCAGTGGGAGACCCTCCCGGCCGTTCAGGCCGGGCGGGTCCACCTGATCGACTCCGACCTGGTCGACCGGCCGTCGCCCCGGGTGATTCGAGGCCTCGAGGAGATGGCGGAGCTCCTCCACCCGGGCGAAAGCTTCTCCACAGGCAAACCGACCGCGGGACGGGGTCGCAGGAGCAGCCCATGAAAGAAAGGAGCCGGACGAAAGGAGCGAGGCCTGTGAGGGCGCTCACCCCGGGGCGGGTGGTCGGGGTGACCCTGCTCGCGGCCGGGCTCTTGGGGATCGTCATGGCGGGCTCCCTGGTGGTGGGCACGGCCGACCTCTCCCCGGGCCAGGTCCTGGAGCGGTTGCTGGACCCGGCCGGCGGCGAAGGGCCGGCCGGGCTCATCGTGTTCCGCATCCGGCTGCCCCGGATCCTGCTGGCCGCGGTGGTGGGCTTCGGTCTCTCCCTGAGCGGGATCGTGTTCCAGGCGATCCTTCGAAACCCCCTGGCCGACCCCTTCATCCTGGGGGTGTCGAGCGGGGCGGCCTTCGGGGCCATCGTGGGGATCCTCCTGGGGCTGGGGTTCGCCCTGGGCGTGCCCCTGGCGGCGTTCGGCGGGACCCTCCTGACCCTGGCGCTTCTCATGGCCCTGGGCCGGCGCCGCATGGGCACGGAGTCGTCCACGCTCCTCCTCACCGGTGTGATCATCAACGCCTTTTTCACGGCCCTGATCATGTACTTCATCAGCACCGCCACGGACAGCCGGCTGCACAGCATGCTCTTCTGGCTCTACGGCGACCTCGGCCAGAGCCGGTACGCGCACCTGGCGGTGTCCGCACCGGCCGTGTTGCTGGGCGGGGTCCTCGTGTTCGCCTTTTCCCGGGACCTGAACCTCCTCACCACGGGCGAGGAGACGGCCCGCCAGCTGGGCGTGGGCGTGGAGGGAGTGAAGACGCTCTGCCTGGTCACGGTCTCGCTCCTGGTGGGGCTGGTGGTCTCCTTCTCCGGGCTCATCGGGTTCGTGGGCCTCATCGTCCCCCACCTGGCGCGCATGGCCCTGGGGTCGGACCACCGGCTGCTCGTCCCGGCCTCGGCCCTCGGCGGGGCCGCCTTCCTGGTGGCCGCCGACACCCTGGCCCGGATCGTGATCTCGCCGAGCGAGCTTCCCGTGGGCGTGGTCACCGCCTTTCTGGGGGCGCCCTTCTTCCTCTATCTGCTGGAGACCCGGGGGAGCCGATGGATGCGATCCTGAGCGTGGAGGAGGCGGGTTACCGCTACGGCATGGCGTGGGCCCTGAACGGGGTGAACGCCGAGGTCCGCGGCGGGGAGCTCCTTGGCGTCCTGGGGCCCAACGGGTCCGGCAAGAGCACCCTGCTCCGGGTCATGGACGGGCTGCTCACGCCCCAGGAGGGGGCGGTCCGGCTTCGGGGGAGATCTCTGGAGGCGCTCTCCCGCAGGGGGGTGGCTCGGCAGGTGGCCATGGTCTCCCAGGAGACCCACTTCCGGTTCGCCTTCTCCGCCCTGGAGGTGGTGCTCATGGGGCGCTTTCCCCACCTCCGGCGGCTCCAGTTCGAAGGGGAGCGGGACTGGGAGGAGGCGCGGGCGGCCCTCGAGGCCACGAACGCCCTGGACCTGGCCCATCGGGACATCCACGCGCTCTCCGGGGGCGAGCGGCAGCGGGTCCTGATCGCCAGGGCCCTGGCCCAGAAGCCCGCCGTGCTTCTGCTGGACGAGCCCACGGCGTTCCTGGACCTCAAGCACAAGCGGGAGGTCTTTCGGCTGACCGCCTCCCTGGCCCGCGGGGAGGGGCTCGGCGTGGCGGTGGTCTCCCACGACCTCGACCTGGCGTCCCAGTACTGCGATCGGCTGCTCGTTCTGAAGGAGGGCCGCGTGGTGGCGGCCGGGACGCCGGACGAGGTGCTCACGCCCGGGACGATCCAGGCCGTCTACGACTGCCCGGTGCGCGTGGACGCGCACCCGGACACCGGGAGGCCGCGGGTGAGTTTGGTGCCGTAGGACCGCCAGGGCCGCTACGCGGCCCGTGACGGTGAGGGTGTGGACCCGCTTCGCGGTCCGGTGTCTGTGTCGGTGTCTGTGAAAAGGCGGCTGGCGGCGCTCGACGAGGAGGAGGTGGAGACGACCATGATGGAGATCTTCGTGCGGGGGGGACCGGTCATGATCCCCCTCCTGGGCTGTTCGCTCATCGCATTGACCGTGGTTCTGGAGCGGGCCCTCTTCTGGGCCCGGGAGGACCTGCGCCGGGACCCGTCCCTGGTGGACCGGGTGCTGGCGCTCTGTCGGGAGGGGGACTGGAAGGGGGTCCGCCGGGCGGTGGCCGGGTCCCGGGACTACGTGGTGCGCATCCTGGTGAGCGGCATCGTCCACCGGGACTTCTCCATGGGAAAGGCCATGGAAGCCGCGGCCGCGGACGAGATGCAGCGGATGCGGCGGTACCTGACCGTGCTGGACACCATGATCACCGTGGCGCCGCTCCTGGGGATCTTCGGCACGGTCCTGGGGATCATCTCGTCCTTCGACCTCCTCGGGCAGGCCGGGATCGAGGACCCGCGGGCGGTGACGGGCGGGATCGCCCAGGCGCTCATCACCACGGCCTCGGGGCTGGGGATCGCCATCCTGGCGGTGTTGCCCTACAACTACTTCAGCGCCCGGGCCGAGGACGCGGCCCTGCTCATCGAGAAGTACGCCACGAGCCTGGAGATCGTCTACGAGAAGCTGGAGGGAGATCCCGGGATCAGGGAGGAGGGAACGCCGTGAAGGTCCCCCACCGGCCCCCCCGCAGGGCGCGGATCGAGATGCTTCCCCTCATCGACATCGTGTTCCTGCTGCTCGTCTTCTTCATCTACGCCATGCTCTCCATGGCGCTCCACCGGGGGCTGCCCGTCCGCCTGCCCGTCTCCTCCACGAGCGAGCTGGACCGGAGGCTCCTGCTCTCGGTCACGGTCCGGGAGGAGGGCGACGTCTTCGTGGATCGGGTCCCCGTGGCCCGGGGCGACCTCACGCGGGTGCTTTCCCGGCGGATTCAGCAGGCCGAGGACCCCGGGGTGCTTCTCTTCGCGGACCGCCGCGTCTCCTACCAGCGGCTCTTCGACGTGCTGGACCGAATCCGCCGGGCGGGCATCACGCGCATCTCCCTCCAGTCGGAGGTGGAGGCCGGTCCGTGAGACGCCTGATCGCCGCCGCCGGCATGGCCGTAGCCTTGCACGGTCTGGTGCTTTTCTCCGGCGGTGCGTGGCTGTCCACCCAAAACCAGACCTTTGTTCGACGGCCGCCCGTGAACATCCGCCTGGTGGAGAACCGGTGGGAACCCGAGTCCGAGGCCTTCCATGGCCCCGAGGAGAAGGCCCGCCCCAAGGGGCGCCCCTCGGCCCAGGCGAAGCGTCCCGGGGTGGCGTTCTCCTTGCCGGACTCCCCTGGAACGTTCCCGGGCCGGGGCGCTCCCCTCAGGTCGCCCGTCCCTCCCGGGGTCCTCTCCCGGGGGTCCACCCCGGCCGGAAAGCCCCACATCCCCGCAGGGGCCCCCGAGAAACCCGCACCGGTCTCGAAGAGCCCCGCCTCGGCGTCCGCCCCCGCAGCGGCCCCTTCGGGACCGCGATCCGGCCCCGCCGAGACCGCCTCGATCCCGGATGCGACCGGCGATGCGCGTCTCCAAGCGCCTGCGCCGCCCGTGAAGGAGGCCGTGCCTCTCTACCGGGAGAACCCTCCGCCCGCTTACCCCCGGGTGGCGAGGCGCAGGGGGTCCGAGGGGACCGTGCTCCTGGAGGTCCTGGTGACGGAGGAGGGCCGTGTGGGCGTGCTTCGGGTGGCCGAGAGCAGCGGTCACACTTCTCTGGACAAGGCCGCCTTGCGGGCAGTGGAGGCGTGGCGCTTCAGGCCGGGGCGGCGAGGGGACCGGGCCGTGGCCATGCGGGTTCTCGTGCCGGTGCGGTTTCGCCTGCAGTGAATGAGGAACCCTTTCACCTTTGACGGATTCGCAAAAACCCGCTCATCCGCCGCTGGAAACACTATAACCCGTTGATATTCCTTGGGCAGATCTCAAGGTTTAGGGCTTTTTACGACTCCATCACCTTTCACTTACGCCTTTCACCTTTCTTCTCCAGGGCCGCACCTCCCCGAACTGCTCGTCGCACCACCGGGTCCCGCGGTTCAGCCGGTCCTCGAAGAGCTTGCGGAAGGCTTCGAGGCGTTCGCCTTCGGCATCAGGCGGCACGAGGATGGGCTCCCCGTAGAGGATCGCCACCCGGGCGAACGGCTTGGGCACCAGGTAGCGGTCCCAGGAGTTGAAGGTCCAGCACCGGTCCGCTCCCCAGAGGACCGGGACGAGCGGCACGGCCGCGTCGCGGGCCATGATCACGGAACCCACCTTGGCCTTCCGGGGCGGTCCCTGGGGGCCGTCGGCCAGCATGCCCCCGATCTCGCCCTGCCGCATCCGCCCGATGATCTCCCACAGGGCCCGCCCGCCCCCCCGGGTCGATGAGCCCCGTACCTCGCGGAACCCCAGCCACCGCGCCACCCTCGCCGCGTACTCGCCGTCCCGGCTCCGGCTGATCATCACGGTCACGTGCCGCGATCCGAAGTGATGGAAGTGGTAGGACATGCGCTGGTGCCACGTGGCGTAGACGGCGCCGCCGTGGGTGTTCGACACGGCCTCCCGGGTCCGCTCGATCCCCTCGACCCGAACGACCCTGCAGGAGAGCATGAGGCTCTTGATGAGGAAGGCCGCCACGGGCGGGATCACCCGAACGAGCACCACGTCGTACCATCGAAGTGCGTCAGGGGCCTGTGAGGTCACGCTTCCTCTCCTTCGGGTTGTGGGTGGAGAAAACCGGGGCTCCACCGTGCATGGGTTCGAGGAAGGATACCCACCTCCTTTTCGAATGGCAAGCCCTCCGTCGGGGCCACGGACATTGGAGAAGGCCCTGCCCAAGGCCGCGGACGAGGCCGCCTTCCGGAAGACCGGGTTCAGGCCCCTCGGTCCGGCCGACGGCCCGGTCAAGCGGGCCGTGCTGGGGGAGAACGCGGCGAAGCTCTACGGACTGGATCCGGGGGCTGCGAAAGCCGGTTAAAAGGAGGCGGATGCAGGGCTCGGGAAACGGGGACGTCCGTGCCGGCTCGAGCGGGCCCCGGGCTTGCGCGGGACCCGGGGTTGGTCTATGTTGGAGGTTGAGCCGCGAAGGTCCCTGGGTTGTCCAAGATCGGAAGCGGTGCGGGGTGGATGGGATGAAGGCCGTTCGGGTTGCAGCCGTCAGCATGCGTTCGGAGCCGGGCCGGGTCGGGGAGAACCTGGACCGGATGGAGACCTTTGCGGAGCGGGCTGCAGCCGAGGGCGCCCGGGTCGTCTGCTTTCCCGAGCTCTCGGTCACCGGGTACGTGCTGGAGGCGCCGGAGACCGTCTACGACCGGCTCTCCTTCGAGCGCGTCCTGAAGCGCGTCTGTCGCATCGCCGAGACGCAGGGCCTCCTGGTGCTCGCCGGCCTGGTGGAGCCCGCCGAGGGCGATCGCCCGTTCATCACCCACGTGGCCGCCGGGCCGAAGGGGATGGTCGGCCTGTACCGGAAGACCCATCTAGCCCCGCCCGAAAAGAAGGGCTTTCGCCCCGGCAGCCGGATTCCCACCTTCCCGTGGCGGGCGGCGAGGTTCGGCATCCAGCTCTGCTACGAGAGCCACTTCCCCGAGATCAGCACCCTTATGGCCCTCCAGGGGGCGGACGTCCTCTTCATGCCCCACGCCTCCCCCCGGGGTACGCCCGAGGAGAAGCTGGAGAGCTGGCTGCGCCACTTGACCGGGAGGGCGTTCGACAACGCGGTCTTCATCGTGGCCTGCAACCCCATCGGCACCAGCCCGTCGGGCTTCCCGTTCCCGGGCGTCACCCTGTTCCTCGGGCCGGACGGCCGTGTCCTCGACCGGCGGCTCGGAGAGGGGGAGCACCTCCTCGTGGCCGAGCTGGACCTGTCTCTCCTGGATGAGATCCGGGGTCACCGGATGCGGTACTTTCTGCCCCACCGCAGGCCGGACCTGTACGGCCCGGTCACCGAGTAGGAACAACAAAAAAGCGCAGGGCGGAGAGGCTCCGGCCTGCGCTCTTCTGTTGTGCGATCCGTTGTGCTTCAGCGTCCTAGACGCAACCGGTCGGCTTGGGCAGTCCCGCCATCTTACAGGCTCCCTTGCCCGGGCCGGAGGGGAACAGCTCGTAGATGTACTTCAGCTTGAATCCGGTCACCTTGGAGAGGATCCGGACCATGGGGGCGATGCCGTTCTTCTTGTAGTAGTCCTGGAGGACGTTGATGACCTTCCAGTGCTCGTCGGTGAGCTCCTCGATGCCCTCTTCCTTCTTGACGTGCTGCACCCACGACTCGTTCCAGTTGTTGAAATCGTCGATGAAGCCGTCTTCGTCCACGTTGAAGGTGTTTCCCTCGAATTCGATGGTCGGCATAACTGAAAACCTCCTCTTTTAATGTATAATACTCAATATTTTTAGGCACTTACGTTTAGGCGGATTCTCTTGTATATCGCATAAAAACGGGGTTGTCAATCCCTCTTTTGAAAATCCGGAGAAATTTTCGATCCGCGGCTCCCCCGGTACTCGGCCGCCTTTCGGACCAGTCCTTTCGCCCAGGACGGGGTCCCCACGGCATGGATGTGGGTGTAGGTGGCCAGGAGGTTGTACCTGCAGAGCCCGTCCGTCTCACCGTCGATTCCCCGGCCCCGGTCCAGCCGGAAGACCGATCGCACACCCTCCCTGGAGCGGAACACGGGACGCGAGTAATGAAACTCGTGCCCCTTGAGGCAGGTGCCGCGCTCGTAGAACGGGTTCTCAGCGGTCACCTCGAGCCGCGTGTACCCGTGGCCCTGGGGCTTTCGTTCGAGCACGAAGTCCACGGGCAGGGCCCCCACCATGGGGTGGGGGGCGCCCTCCACCACGAGGTGCTCGCCGAGGTACATGAGCCCCCCGCACTCTGCGTAGACCGGGAGCCCCGCCTCGATCCGCTCCCGCAGGTCCTCCCGGAAGCTCCGGTTGGCGGCGAGCCGTCCGGCCTGGGTCTCGGGAAATCCTCCGCCGATGTAGAGCCCGTCCAGCCCGGGGAGCCGGGGGTCGTCGAGGGCGTTGATCTTTACGAGCTCCGCCCCCGCCTCCTCCAGAGCGGAGAAGTTCTCAGGGTAGTAGAACCAGAACGCGCTGTCCAGAAGAAAGCCGATGCGGGGAGGGGAGCCGTGAGCAGGTCGAGCGTTCTGCTCGGGGGAGGCGTCCTTCCCCCCGGGAGCCTCGAGGGGAGGGGCGTCCCGGGCTGCGTCCCAGAGCGCATCGAGGTCCAGGCTTTCCCTCGCGATGTCGCGCGCCCAGGCCACTGCCGCCTCGGCCCGGGTCCGTTCCTGATGGGGGATGAGCCCCATGTGGCGTTCCGGAAACCGGTTGTCCCGGAGCTTGCGCACCGCACCCAGCACGGGCACCCCGCAGTAGTGCTCCACGGCACTCCGAACCACCGACTCCTGCCTGGGGCCGCCGACCCGGTTGAGGATCACCCCCTGGAGGTCCAGGTCGGAATCGAAGGCCTGGCACCCCATCACCAGGGCCGCGATGGTCCGGGTGGTCATGGTCACGTCCACGATCAGGACCGTCGGGGACCGGAGGCACCGGGCGAGCTCCGCCGAGCTGCAGCAGCCTTCGAGGTCCAGGCCGTCGAACAGGCCGCGGTTGCCCTCGATCAGGGCCGCGTCCGCCCCCCGTGCATGGCGGAGAAAGGTCTCCAGGTTCTGGCTCTCGTCCATCATGAACGGGTCGAGGTTGCGGCAGGGCCTGCCGGCCGCCAGGGAGAGCCACCCGGGGTCGATGAAATCCGGCCCCTTCTTGAAGGTGGCGATCCGTTTCCCCTCCCCCGTCCAGGCGGCGGTCAGGCCGAGGGAAAGGATGGTCTTGCCCGATCCGCCCCGGAGGGCGGCGACCATCAGTCTGGGCGGTGATGGGTGCATGGAACGGGGGTGTCCTCTGAAGAGATTTCAGGGGACCGATCCATCGAGCCCGCTCGTCTCCGGAGCGGACCGGGAATCGGTCCGGCCGATGGTGCGTTGATAGAATCTTTCACAAAGATTGTCAATCCATTATGGTGGCGTCGGAAACGGCCCGGAAGCCGCTGGGCCGTCCCTGTGGCATCCACAGGCTCCCCCCTTGTCAGCGGCGGGTGAGCGGGTTTTTGCGAATCCGTCAAGTGTGGAACATTCCAAAACAACCATCCCGGAGCTGTCGTTTTTTATTGACATCTCGGCCCGATTCTGATTTAAATTTCAGTCTGTTTGCTTAAATAATGAGCAAATTCCAGTATTTGCGGTTTGTTGCGCCTTCGGGCGAACCCACGCATAACCGAACGGGCCCGTTTGACGGGTCCCGGATGGATTTCATTCTATTTCTGGGGAGGAGGTGAAGAACGCAGCTGTCCATCACACGGGGTTTCCCCTTTTGGCCTGAGAGGAACCAACCTTTTGTAGCGTAAAAGGAGGCACGGATAATGGCTTTTGAACCCAGAGAGGAACAAACCAAGCTCAAATACCAGGAGCTTCGGATCTACTCGGACGAGGAGCTGAACAACTACACCGAGGACGAGCTCAAGAACTTCAAGTGCAAGCACAGCATCCCGGACCTGGACGAGCTGGAGAGCGGGCCCTGGCCGAGCTTCGTGGCCGACGCCAAGCGGGAGGCCCTCCGCCGGCACAAGCTCCCCGAGGACCGGATGATGATCAAGCCCGAGGTCGTCGAGGACATGCTGGGTCAGCTTCAGCTCTCCTTCGACCACGGCGAGACCCACTGGAAGCACGGCGGCATCGTGGGGGTTTTCGGGTACGGCGGCGGCGTCATCGGCCGGTACTCCGACATGCAGGAGACCTTCCCCTCCATCGCCCACTTCCACACCATGCGGGTGAACCAGCCCGCCAGCAAGTTCTACGACACCGACTACCTCCGATCCATCTGCGACCTCTGGGAGTACCGGGGAAGCGGCATGATGAACTTCCACGGCTCCACCGGCGACATCATCTTCCTGGGCACATTCACCGAGCAGCTGGAGCCCATCTTCTTCGAGCTGGGCCACGTGCTCCAGCAGGACCTGGGCGGCTCCGGCTCCAACCTCCGGACCCCCGCCTGCTGCATCGGCAAGGCCCGCTGCGAATGGTCCTGCTACGACACCCAGGACATGTGCTACGAGCTCACCCACTTCTATCAGGACGAGCTCCACCGGCCGGCCTTCCCCTACAAGTTCAAGTTCAAGTTCGACGGCTGTCCCAACGGCTGCGTGGCCTCCATTGCCCGCTCCGACATGTCCTTCATCGGAAACTGGCGGGACGAGATCCGGATCGACCAGGGCGCGGTCAAGGCGTACATGGGCGGCGAGATCGCTCCCAACGGCGGCGCCCACGCCGGCAGGGACTGGGGAAAGTTCGACATCCAGAAAGAGGTCATCGACCTCTGCCCCACCAGCTGCATGTGGATGGAAGGCGACACCCTCAAGATCGACGACAAGGAGTGCACGCGCTGCATGCACTGCATCAATGCCATGCCCCAGGCCCTGAGGCCGGGCAAGGACACGGGCGTGAGCCTGCTCTTCGGCGCCAAGGCCCCGATCCTCGAAGGCGCCCAGATGTCGGTCCTCACCATCCCGTTCATGAAGACGGAATCGCCGTACGACAACGTCAAGGAAGTGGTCGAAAAGGTCTGGGACTGGTGGATGGAAGAGGGCAAGAACCGGGAGCGATTGGGCGAGCTGATCCAGCGCTACGGCATCCCCAAGTTCCTCGAGGTCCTGGAGATCCCGCCCATGCCCCAGATGGTCACCGCACCTCGGGCCAACCCGTACATCTTCTGGAAGGAAGAGGACGTGGAAGGCGGATGGGATCGAAGCATTGACGACTACCGTTCCAGGCACGCGAGATAGGAGGAAAGCGATCATGGCATTATCTCAGGAAAGACTCGGACTGTACAACCCCGACAAGCCGATGGAAAACCGCCTCACGGACCTCGGCCCCCGGCACTTCTGGCAGTATTTTCCGCCCATCATCCAGAACAACTACGGCAAGTGGACCCACCACGAGATCCTGGAGCCGGGAGTGCTGGTGCACGTCTCCGAGACCGGCGACAAGGTGTTCACCGTGCGCTGCGGCGGCTGCCGGTTCATGACCGTGGAGAACGTGCGCGAGATCTGCGACATCGCGGACAAGCACTGCGATGGTTTCGTCCGGTTCACCACGCGGAACAACATCGAGTTCATGGTGGACAGCCAGGACAAGATGGAGGCCCTGAAGAAGGACCTCCAGAGTCGGAAGCACGTCACCGGGAGCTACAAGTTCCCCATCGGCGGGACCGGGGCCGGGCTCACCAACATCGTCCACACCCAGGGCTACATCCACTGTCACACCCCGGCCACCGACGCGTCGGCCATGGTCAAGGCCGTGCTGGACGATCTCTTCGACTACTTTCAGGGCATGACCTTCCCGGCCCAGGTCCGGATCTCCATGGCCTGCTGCCTGAACATGTGCGGTGCGGTCCACTGCTCGGACATCGCGCTCCTGGGCTACCACCGGAAACCACCGATCATCGACAGCCAGGTCCTCGACAACGTATGCGAGATCCCGCTGGTCATCGCGTCCTGCCCCACGGGCGCCATCTCTCCGGCCAAGACCGAGGACGGCAAGAAGACCGTGAAGATCAAGAACGAGCGCTGCATGTTCTGCGGGAACTGCTACACCATGTGCATGGCGCTCCCGCTCTCGGACAAGGAAGGCGACGGCGTGACCATCCTGGCGGGCGGCAAGATCTCCAACCGGATCTCGCCACCCAAGTTCTCCAAGGTCGTGGTGCCGTTTCTGCCGAACAACTTCCCCCGGTTCCCCGAGGTATGCCGTGACGTGAAGAAGATCGTCGAGGCCTACGCTTCGGACGCCAACAAGTACGAGCGCATCGGCGACTGGGCCGAGCGGATCGGCTGGGAGAAGTTCTTCGAGAAGTGCGGTCTGGACTTCACCGAGCACCTCATTGACGACTACCGGCTCCAGTACGACACCTATCGGACCTCCACGCAGTTCAAGTACACCGAGGCCTCCTGGGCGGTGTCCAAGGCCGCCGGCGGCGTCGAGTAGCAGCACGCCCGCGCGAGCGGACAGAAAAGGAGCAACTGATGGAAGAGCTCAAGAAAGCCATCATGGATTATGCTGAGAGCAGCAAGAAGACCAAGTTCTACTTCAGCGATCTGGAAAAGGCCGCCAAGAAGGTGAAGCCCGATGCCAAGGCCCGGGAGGTCAAGAAGGCGGCGACCGCCCTGATCAACGAGGAAAAGTTGATCTACTTCTCCACGGGCAGCAGCACCATGTACGGCATGAAGGGCCGGGGGCAGACGGAAGACTACTAGCCCCCTCGGTTTTCGAAACGGGCAGCGGTGAGAGGTCGCTTCTCCCTCGCGGAGTGCGACCTCTTTCCGTCTGCACGCCCACGCCAAAACGCCATCAGCACGGTTTGGGTCCACCGGCCCGAACCGGCCGCGGAGACTGTCATGAAGACCCCGCAGGATGCGGAGAAGTTCATCGCCGAGCAGAAGCAGCAGCTGGCGGAAAACCCGGAGTGCGCCAACTCTTCCTACAACCTGGGCGTGGCCCTCATGGAGCAGGGCCGCCTGGACGAGGCCGCCGGGGCGTTCAACGACGCCATCAACGAGAGCACCCGCATGTTCGAGGGGTACGTGAATCTCGGCTACATCTACTTTCAGAAGGGGGACCTCGAGCGGGTCGTGGACTGCAACCGGAAGGCGGTCGAGCTGGAGCCCCGCTACGCGCGGGGGTACGCCAACATCGGGTTCGCCTATCTCCAGATGCTGAAGAGCGACGAGGCCATCGAGGCCCTGGAGCAGGCCATCGAGCTGAACCCCCGGATCGTCCAGGCCTGGAGCAACCTGATCAACGCCCACCTGCAGAAGGGGAACGTCGACCAGGCTGTGGAGACCGGTGAGAAGCTCGTGGACCTGGCCCCGGAGTTCGGCCTCGGCCACAACAACCTGGCTGCGGCCTACTTCAACCGCGACGAGTTCGACAAGGCGATCGAGCACGTGGACAAGGCCGCGGCCCTGGGTTTCCAGGTCCACCCCGAATTTCTCGAGCAACTGGAGCCCCACCGTTGAAAGACACCGACCTGTCCCAGCTGTTCCGAAGCTACGAGTCCCTGGCCGCTCTGGCGGATCAGGCGTTTGACAAGATGGGCGAGAGCCACGGCGACTGTATCCGGTGCGAGCGACACTGCGACGACTGCTGCCACGCCGTATTCGGCCTGTTTCTCGTGGAGGCGGCTTACCTCCAGCACCGGTTCGCCCCGCTTTCCAGCGAGGAAAAGTCCGCGGCCGTTCTACGGTGCGCCAAGGCGGACCGGGACCTGGCCCGGGTCCAGCAGCAGATCCGGGAACGGGAGGGGGCCGGGGGGGAGCCCCTGGCCCTCGGAAGGGTCCGGTGCCCACTCCTGAACGAGGCTCAGGACTGCGCCCTCTACACCGCGCGTCCGGTCACCTGTCGGATCTACGGGGTCCCCACCAAGGTCCAGGGCAAGGCCCGGGTGTGCGGGCGTTCCGGTTTCAAACCGGGTGGATCCTATCCGGCCTTCGATCTGGACGGCGTGTTCAGGGACCTCTACGACATGTCCAAGGAGCTCGTGGAGAAGGCCGGCGGCGGGGACCCCGAGCGCGCTGCTCTCCTGATCTCCGTTTCCAAGGCCCTCACCACCCCGCTCGACAGCCTCATTCACGACCCCCTCGAAGGAGCCGGTGAAGCGCGGTGACGTGATCCTCGACCCGGGCTTCGATCAGGGTCCGCTCGAAAGGGTCGGCGTCGGCGAACCGCTGGAGGACCGGCTCGTGCAGGCCGAGCAGCTCCCCGGGTGAGAACGACCGGAGAAGCTCGGGCATCTCCAGGTCTCCTCCCGGGAGGGGTGCGCCCGATTCCCGGCCCTCGTCCAGGGCCGTGAAAAATCCGTCCACCGCCGCCCCCAGCGCGTCGTCCCCCGCCCACAGGAACGCGCCCAGCCCCTCCTCCCGGTCCAACCGCATCCGAAGGACCATGCCCAGGAAGAAGTAGATCAGGGCCACGGCCGGATGGAGGCCGCTCCCCGCCCCCAGGCCGGGAAGCGGTTCGTACCGGCGGGCCGTGGTGAGCCGGACGTCGAGCAGGCCGTCCCGCGGGTGAACCACGAAGTCCCCGGCCGCGTGGTGCCAGGCCCGGATCTGGCGGAACCCCTCCGGATCGTAGACGCGGGTGAGGATCCGGGCCGCTTCCCGAAACAGGGAATCGATCTCCCGCCGGGTGGCCCAGCGATGACCGTGGTCCTGATCCCAGATCCGCACCCGGGTGGGTTCCCCCTCCCCGGACGATCCCAGGTGCCACTCGTGGAACCCCTCGAACCAGTCCCCCAGGAGCACCAGGGCGGACAGGCCCCGCTCCCGGGCCCCGCAATGTCTCTCCTCGAACCGGATGGGTCGGGGCAGGCACGACAGGCCGGACCGGCGATGGAGCTCCTTCAGGATCTCCGTTTCCCTCGAGAGCCATGCCTTGGCGCGGTCCGAGACGGCCGTGGTGGCGGAGAGCAAGAAGCGCTCCCCGGCGGCGCGGACCTCCACGCGGGCGATGTGGTAGAGGGCGCCGTGCTTCTCCGTGCAGATCGAGACGGTCTCGATCTCCTCGGGCTGGATCCGGCACCGGGTCATGGGACGGCGGTTGGGGAAGCAGGCCCGCCCCGCCTCCAGGACGAAGGCCCGCAGCATGTCCAGGTAGTCGCCCAGGGTGAGAAAGGGGTGGGCCTCCTTCGGTGTGACCCGAAAGGGCGTTGAGAGAACGTCGGCGGCCAGGGGAATGTCCCCGTCCGGCGACGACGCGAGGTAGGTGACGTCCACCGGCTTACATCCGATCGAGGGTCCCGCGGGCGAGGCGACCGACGGTTACGGAGAGGACCTGACCGTCCCGGTAGACCCGGAGCTCGCCCGGATCCTCGAGGCGCTTTTCCAGGTCGTCCCGCATCTCGCCCGCACCGAGATGTCCGAGAAGCCGGACGGTCTGCCCTCGGACGGCCGGGTCGGGATCGCCCAGATACCCCAGGAAGTGAAAGGTGTGCTTCCGCAGGAGGTCGGGCCGTTCCTCGGCCGCCGTGGCCATGGCCTCGATGGCGGCCGCGCGTCGCGTCTCGTCCCCCAGGAAGGGAAAGAGCTGGGGCAGGTAACCGGCGTAGAGCTCGGGCTTGTGACGGATGATCTCGCCGATGGCCTCGAACGCCCCCCAGCTGGAGGCCGCCGTGTCCGTGATCGCGTAGAAGAGCCCTTGGAGCAGCTTGGACACGGATGCGGGGTGGGTCTCGCCCAGGACGGCGCTCACGCGTCCCATGGCCTCGGCCGCCCGGCGGCGCAGCTCGTCTTCTCCGGTGTAGAGGAGTCGCTGAAGGGTCCGGAGGAGCTTTCGATCCGCGGAAGCGGCTTCGACCAGGGGTTCCAGGTCGTAGGCCCGGACGCGCGCTTCCACGTCGCGCTTGGAAAGAGACGGTGTCTTGCCGACGTGGGCCTGCGCAGCGGGGGCCGCCGATCGGACCGGCGTGGCCCGATCCAGGCGCTTTCGTACCCCTTCGGCCGTGACCTCCAGCACGTCGTCGTGGAGCCGAACGAAAAGGAGGACCCCCGCGATGCGGCGGCTGTCCAGGAAGGCGCCGGGCACGATCAAATGGTTCTGCAGGTCGTAGTGCTCGACGATCTCCTGGCGGTAGTCCTCCTCGGGCAGGAGGCTCCACGCCAGGTCCCAGTCCATGTCGCAGCCGAACACCAGGGCCTCGATCTGGGCCGAGCCCACGTTTCGGCCGCTCTCGTCACAGGCGTAGACGGCGCCGCAGGCACAGCGACCCACGGGCATCTCACCCTGTCTCCGGGTGGTCAGCTCCAGCGGTCTCTCTACGACCACCCCGCAGAAGGGGCAGGTGGGACGCTTGATGAAGTCCCGGCCTTGCAGCTTGCGATCCAGCATGGCTCAGTGATCCCCCGCCGACCCACGGAAAAGGTGGTCTCCGGCGTTGGCCCGGAAGGTGTGGCTCGATCAGGGATCCAGGTCGAGCCCGTCCCCGCACTCGTCGTGCTCGATCTCCGTGATCTCGAAGCCGTCCCCTGCGGACCGGAACCGGAGCATCCAGTCGACATAGCCGGGACCGGCGAAGCCGCAGTTCAGGGTCCCGATCCGCGCGTGGTGCCGGCGAAGCTTGGGCACGACCTCTTCCTCGAAGACCGTGGCGATGTGGAGCAGGTCGTCTTCCTGGAGCTCGGGCTTTCGCGGGGTGGTCTCGTCGATCGGGCACACGGGGTTCGGATTCACAGGGGCGGGGTTCAGCGGCTGTGGCCGGGGAGCTCGAGCGTGTGACAGGAGCTGCCCGGACCGCAGGACTTGCTGTCCAGCCTGGCCTGCCTGCTCTCCGAGCCGGTCCCCAAGGCGTGGTTGGTCACGCTCACCACCCGCTCCACAACGATGGCGTCGCACTCCGGACAGGCGAGCTCAACGGCCTCGTCGGAGGACTTGAAAATTTTCTCGAACATCTGACCGCACGAAACGCAACGGAATTCGTAAATGGGCATGGTTTCCTCTCCCGAACGGCAAGGCCGTTTGCTTGTGCTATTTTTCCCGCGTATTATAATACCTGAGGGACTCAAAGTCAATTGCAGACGCCGCGGGAGATCGGAGCTCGCCATGATCTTGTCGTTTCACCCCTGCATCACCGCGGACCACCAGGTCATCCTGGGGTCCCGCGCTCCGGATCCGGCCGACGGGCTCCTGGCGGCGCGGGCCGACGCGGTCCTGCTGCCCCAGACCTGCCCGGAACGGTTGTACCGGCTCTGCCGCGAAGGAGGCACGCGCTGCTTTCCTTGCTATGACCTCCGCTTCGCCTACCCCGGAAAGTCCGGACAGGCCAAGCTTTTTCGCGAGCGCGACCTGCCCCACCCGGAGACCCGCGTCTGGGATTCCCCCGGTGCCCTCGGGAGGGCCGCTCGCAGCGGCTCCCTCCCCCATGAACCCCCGTTCCTCCTCAAGACCGACACGGATCACGAGGGCCGGGGCGTTTTCCGGGTGGAGAGAGCGGAGGACCTGGAGCGCGTCCTGACCGATCTGAGGCGAAGAGGGCGCGGAGGGGAACCCGTGCTCACCCAGGACCTGGTCCCGAGCGGGGGGAGCGTGCTCCGGACCGTCATCCTGGGTCGCAGGATCCGGACCTACTGGAAGCGCTCCGGAGAAGGGGATTCGGCTCCCGCCACCGTATCCCGGGGTGCGAGGATCGACCCGTCCTGGCGGGAGGATCTCCAGGAGCAGGGACGCGGGCTGGCCCGGGAGATCCGGCGTGACCTCGGCATCGACCTGGCCGCCGTGGACATGGTGTTCGACCTGGAGCGCCGGGATCCGGATCCCAGGGTCCTGGAGATCAACTATGCCTTCGGCCGCCGGGGGCTGGGCGGGAGCGTGGCCTACTACCGGCTCCTGTTCGAAGCGGTGTGCGACTGGCTGGAAGAGAACGGGCTGGACTCGAGCCGTGTCGGGGTCGTTTGAGCCGGTCGACCCGCTTGCGGAAACCCGGCTTTCACCGCCAAGGTCACGAAGAAAAGGGAACCGGAAGAGAGGCGTTCGGCGGTGGTCAGCCGGCCGTACAGGAGACGTACACCTTGCGCGTGCGAGGGCCGTCGAACTCGCAGAAGAAGATTTTCTGCCAGGTGCCCAGCACCAGTCGGCCGTTCTCGATCATCACCGAGACCGAGCTGCCCATGAGGGAGGCCTTCACGTGGCTGTCCGCGTTCCCCTCCATGTGGCGATAGCCGGCGTTCGGCGGGACCAAATCCTCGAGCTTGTTCAGGATGTCCTCGCAGACCGCCGGGTCGGCCCCTTCGTTGATGGTCACCCCGGCCGTGGTGTGGGGCACGTAGACTTTGCAGATGCCCTCCTGGACATTCGCGTTTGCGACCTCTCCCTGCACGCCGCCCGTGATGTCCTTCATCTGGTTTCTGGAACGGGTGGTGACCTGGATGCTCGCCGGCATGGGGTCCTCCTTTCTTCGGCCGGGCGGGAAGGCGACTCACCCGCCCGATGTTCCCGGGATCAGGGGATGATGAGGCCGGACGGGGACGAACCTCGACCCTCGTCCCCGGGTTCGGGACCGGGATCGGGCTCCCCCTTTTCGGACGCGTCTCGGGCCCCCGCCCGGAAGAGCGACAGGCTCCTCGCGGTCATGGCGCGGAGCAGGGGATGGACGTCCAGAGACGTCTCCTGCTCCTCGAGGGATCGGGCGGCGATGCAGGCGAGCCTGGCGAGCTCCTCGTCGCCCAGGCGGTGAAGAACGTAAGCGGTCTCCTGCAGCCGGCCGGCGATCCGCTCCCGCTGGGGCCCGGAAAAGTGCTCCCGGATCCATGCCCGGACCATTTCGTCGATCCGCCGGTCACGCTGGTCGTCCGACAGGTGGATGGGGCTCTCCTCGGCCTCCCGGATCTCCTCGGCCAGGGTGCGCACCTCGCGGGGGTCGGCCATCCAGTGGGCCAGGATCTCGTGCTCCAGGAGCCTGCCGGCCATGGCCTCGGTGAAGGGCTGGCCGGCCACGTCCTCCTCGGCGACGAGCTCGAGTAGGGGTGGGCTCCCGGCGGGAACGATGCGCTCCAGGATCCAGGGTCGGGCCTGGAGGTAGGGGGCGGCCCCCGGGGCGTCCTGCCCGGCCCGGTGGGCCCGCTCCAGCACGGAGACGGCGTGCCCGGGGGCGGCGGGTACCACGTGCTGGAACTCCTCCAGGAATTCGTCCCGGGCCCTCAGGGCCTTCTTCTTGCTGAAGGCGCCCCCCGCGTACTGGAGGATGCCGTTCTCGTCGCTCACCAGGGCTGCGCCCAGCTCGATGCCCTTCGGGGCTCGGGGGATTCCGAGGAGAACGCCCCGCACGCCGACGGCGTCGACGGAGCTCAGGAAAGCGAAGGGATCCCCCTCTTCCGGGGCTGCACGGTGCAGCACCGGGCCCTCGCGGGAAGGCCCTTCCGGCACCACGAGGCCCCGCTGCTCGAACCGGAAGGCCGCCTTGCGGGCGGCCTTCCGGACGGATTTCTCCTCGAAGGCCTCCCGTACGGCCGCGAGGAGAGGGATCAGACCGGGGTCGTCTGCGGGGAGGCGCTCCAGAAACGCCGCGGCGAGGGTGGGATCGGGAAGGCTGCTGCGGATGTCGTCGGTGTCGATGCGGGCGGGATCGGTCACGAGCGCTCCCAGGCGCTCGCGCTGTTCGGGGGTCAGGGGGGATGCGCCCCGGTCTCGCTTCTTTCTGGGGCCCTTCTTCTTCGCCACGATGCGTCAGGCCGCCTCTTTCTCTTCAATGGTCACGTGGTCCTCGTACCCCTCCTCCTCGAGGTAGACGTTGATCGTCTCCCGGGGAGACGTCCGCCACACGCCGCCCACGTAGTTGGCCATGATGGGAAGCTCGCGGTCCTTGTCGCCCCGGTCCGCGAGGATGGCCAGCTCGATCTTCCTGGGCCGCCCGTAGTCGATGAGGGCGTCCATGGCCGCCCGGACCGTGCGCCCGGTGAAGAGTACGTCGTCGACCAGGATGACGGTCTTGTCGTCGATGGGGCAGGGCAGCTCGGTCTTTCCCACGATGGGGGTGGCGCCGATCCTCGTCCAGTCGTCCCGGTAGAGGGTGATGTCCAGGACGCCTGCGCGGGGCTTGGGCTTGTCCATCCCGGCGATGACCTCCTGCAGCCTGTGGGCCAGGAAAGCCCCGCCGGTACGAATGCCTACCAGGACCACGTTTTCCATGGTCGGGTTTCGTTCCAGGATGTCCCGTGCGATGCGCTGGATTCGTTCGGCAATTTCTTCCTGCTTGAGGATGATTCGCTTTTTCATGCGTCCCACTCCCGACTTCCGGAAGGAAAAACTTGAACTGTATTACGGCATCTTGTAAAAATCAATGAAAAAACCGGATGGTTCGAGCCGAACCGGCCGCCCATCCAACGAGGACCTGGGAGGCCGTTCGCCGGGGTGGAAAACCGTCTGGACAACTTGACCGTGAAGCTCGGATACACCTTCCGCAACCCGGGACTCCTCGAGGAGGCGTTCCGCCACTCCTCTTACGTGAACGAGGTCGGCGACGCCGGTCTGCGGGACAACGAACGCCTGGAGTTCCTGGGGGACGCCGTCCTGGGCCTCGTTGTCAGTCACCTCCTCATGGACCGGTTCAGGGACGCCCGCGAGGGAGAGCTGTCCAAGTTTCGCGCCATGGTGGTGGACGAGCAGGGCCTCTTCCACATCGCGCAGGGGTTGAGCCTCGGCGACTGCCTCCTCCTGGGCCGAGGGGAGGAGCGGACCGGCGGGCGCGCCAAGCCCTCCATCCTGGCCAACGCCTTGGAGGCGTTGATCGGGGCCCTCTACCTGGACGGCGGGTTTTCCACGACCGACGGGGTCGTGAGGCGCCTTTTCACTCCCCTGATCCGGGAGATGGAGGAGGACGTGCCGGTCCGGGACTACAAGAGCCTCCTCCAGGAGTACACGCAGCAGCACCACAGGGTCCGGCCCGAGTACCTGCTCGTGGACGAGAAGGGCCCCTCTCACGACCGGGTGTTTCGAATCGCGCTTCGACTCCGCGGGCGCGTTGTGGCGGAGAGCACGGGCAAGAGCAAAAAGGCGGCCGAGCAGAAGGCGGCCCGGGAGGCCTACCGATGGCTGACGGAAAACGACGCCGTCCCCTGATCGTACCCCTCTTCCTTCCCAACCAGGGCTGTCCGCACCGCTGCGTCTACTGCCGGCAGGAGCGCATCACGGGCCGGGGTGACACGGTTCTCTCCCCGGAAGGGGTGGAGGAGGTCCTTCGCACCGCAGTCGCCTCGACACGGTTCGATGCCGGTCGAGATCCCGAGATCGCCTTCTACGGGGGGACCTTCACCGGCCTTCCCCGGGATGTCATGGAAGGCCTCCTGAGGGCGGCCTTTCCCTGGGTGGCCGGAGGACCGTTCCGATCCGTGCGCGTCTCCACGCGGCCGGACGCCCTGGACGGGGAACGGCTGGCCCTGTTGAAACGCTACGGGGTCTCCACGGTGGAGCTGGGCGTGCAGTCCATGGATGACGAGGTGCTTCGACAAAGCAGGCGGGGGTATGCATCCGGGGACGTCCGCCGTGCCGCGAACCTCCTCCGCGGATCCGGCTTCCGGGTGGGGGTCCAGCTCATGCCCGGCCTCCCGGGGGACGGCGTGAACCGGTTTCTCGAGACCGTGGACCGGTCCCTCGATCTTCGGCCGGACCTGGTTCGGCTGTACCCCACCCTGGTCCTGGAAGGCACCCTGCTTGCCGCCTGGTACCGGGAGGGCCGCTATCGTCCCTTTGGCCTGAACGAGGCCGTGGCCTGCTGCGCCGAGGCCTGCTCCCGGTTCGAGGCCGTGGCCGTCCCGGTCGTCCGTATGGGGCTCCTCGCAGCGAACGACCTCCTGGAGGAAGGAGGCATCCTCGCCGGACCGTGGCACCCGGCCTTCGGCTTCCTGGTCCGTTCCGCCCTGTACCGCCGAAAGATCGCTCAGCTTCTTCCCGGATCTTTCGAGGGAAAGGCCCTCCGAATCGCCGTTCACCCCCGGGACGTGCCCCTGGCCCGAGGGTACCGGAATCAGGGCCTGCGCGAGATGCAGGAGAAGACCGGGGCCGGCTCGCTGGAGATCGTGCAGGACGACGGCCTGGCCCCGGGGGCGCCGGCGGTCGAGGCCGCCGGCCATCGGGCGTGAGAAAGGAGAGCGCACCATGAGTTCGCAGGACCATCCCCCGGGCGGTCAGGAGCACCGATCGGGGTTCGTCGCCGTGGTGGGACCGCCGAACGCGGGCAAGTCCACGCTCATGAACCGGATTCTCGGGCGAAAGGTGGCCATCGTCTCCCCCAAGCCCCAGACCACCCGCAACCGGGTCCTCGGGATCTATCACGGGGAGGGGCTCGAGATCGCCTTCGTGGACACGCCGGGCATTCACCGGACCCGGACCGCGCTCCACCGGAGCATGGTGGCCTCGGCCCGGGAGTCGGTCCAGGAGGTGGACCTGGTGGCCGTGATGATCGACCGGGTCCGCCCCGAGGACCGGGACGTCTCCTTGATCCTCTCCCAGCTGCAGGAGACCCGGAAGCCCGCCCTCCTGGTCATCAACAAGATCGACACGGGGCCCCGGGAGACCCTGCTGCCCATCATGGACGCCTATCGCAGGCGCCATCCCTTCGAGGCGATCGTGCCCCTCTCGGCCCTGCACGGAGACGGTGTGGACCTGTTTCTGCGAGAGATCAGGGACCGCCTGGAGCCGGGGCCCGCCTTTTTCCCGCCGGACATGGACACCGATCAGACCGAGGCCTTCATGGTCGCCGAGATCGTTCGGGAGAAGGTGTACCTGCACACCGGCCACGAGCTTCCCTATGCCGCGGCCGTCACCGTGGACGCCATGGAGGAGCGGGCCGAAAAGGGGGTCTGGTACATTGCGGCCCGAATCCACGTCGAGACCCCAAGTCAGAAAAAGATCCTGATCGGGCGAGGCGGGAGCATGATCAAGAGGATCGGGGAGGAGGCGAGGCGGGAGGTGGAATCCCGCTTCGGCGGCCGCGTCTACCTGGACCTGACCGTCCGTGTGGAGAAGAACTGGACCCGGGATACGCGGGCGTTGCGCCGTTTGGGGTACTGATCCCCTCTCTTCTCTCTGTTGCTGGGGGAGGCTTTTGGGCACACAAATGCTATTTATATAATGATATTGGGGTTAAACATGGGATTCGGGCATTTTCAAGGATTGCAGGGTCTATATGGAATTCGGCGACTTTCAGTGCTACAATCGGAATCATTTGTTTCGCGGTATTGGAGCGAGGAAAACTGAAGTTCCGCTTCTGCTCCTCGCGGATCTTGTGACTACAATCGCTATCATTGAAAACGTGAGATATCATGAATGATGCAAGAACTGTTTAATGCCAGACCAGAAAGGATCCATCAGGGAGAGAAGCCCTATGGATTGGCTTTAAAATGAGTGTCTTATAACGATCCACATAACACGACATGCGAAAACGCTAATGCTGAGATAACGCATTATCATTCTATGGGTTAACGAGATTATGGAAGGGTTTGAAGAGGGGGGTTATACGGACAGAGACAAACAATTCTGTATTTTATGCGGATACATTTAGTTGTTGTTCGGCCTTGAATTGGAGTAAATAATTGAACTTCAGTGAACTTATCAGATTACTTGAAGAGCATGATTTCAGAATTGTTAGAGAAAAAGGCTCAATACGATATTATGGTAAGCCAGGATGGAATAAATTGATTCGAGTTGACTATCATGGATCTAAAGAGGTGCCCACAGGCACGTGTCATTACATCCTGAAAGCAGCGGGAATAAAAAAGTCATAAGGA
>CAYUBQ010000058.1:0-26306 GCA_964443135.1 uncultured Desulfobacterales bacterium
CAGAGGATCTCCAGGGTGACGGGATCAAAGGTCTGTCCCATGTGTTCCCTCCTAGAAGGCTTTGCGGCCGGCTCCGAAGGGTTGGCGCCTCGCCCTCCGGCTCCCGCGTCCTCAGTCTTCCTGCTGCGGCAGATCGATCCAGAGGAACCCGTAGTCATCCACCGAAACCGAGGCGTCCTCCCCCACGATGAGGGTGGACTCCCGTTCCTCGATGATGGCGGGGCCCTCGAAGGATGCGCCCGGGAAGAGCGTATATCGGTCGTAGACCGTGTAGGGGATGAATGCTCTGGCGATCCCGGAGAAGGCCTCCCGCGTGCCCTTGACCGCGTTCTCCAGCCGGCCCGAGCCCCCGGCCGCCCTGGGGAGGTCGAGCAGGCGCTCCGGTAGCTTGGCGCGCACCTTGAAGTTGATGAACTCCACCGGGCTATCCGGGTACGTGCGGCCGTAGAGCTTCTTGTAGACCTCGTCGAACCGGGATCGTACCGTCTCGGGGGCCAGACCGGTCACATCCGGTTCCGGCAGGGCCACGTTGGTCTCGGAGCCCTGGCCCACGAAGCGCATGTCCACGGACCGTTCGTACAGGATTTCCGCGGCGGACCCCGATTTCTGGAGGGTCCGGGCGCCCTCGGTCTCCAGGGCCCGGAAGATCTCCTCGATCTCGCCGAAGTCGACCTCGGCCAGGGAGACCTTGTGGCTTCGCACCAGGTCGAACGCCCTGGGCGCAGTGAAAAACCCCAGGGCCGAGCCCACCCCCGCATTGGGGGGCACGATCAGCCTGGGGGCGCCCAGCTTCTTGGCCAGGCCGTAGGCGTGAACCGGACCGGCCCCGCCGAAGGCGGCCACGGTGACCACGTTCGGATTCCCGCCCTTCTCGGCGATGTGGGTCTTGGCCGCGGCGGCCATGGTCTCGTTGATCAGGTCGTGGATCCCCCAGACCGCCTGGAGGAAGGGGACCCCCAAAGGATCGGCGATCCGCTCCTGTACGGCCCGTTTCGCGCCCTCCTTGTCCAGGGACATCTCGCCGCCCAGGAAGTAGTCCGCGTCCAGATACCCCAGGAGGAGATCCGCGTCGGTCACGCCGGGGTTCTCCCCGCCCCGACCGTAGCAGACCGGCCCCGGGTCGGCCCCCGCGCTCTCGGGTCCCACCTGGAGGGTTCCCAGGCGGCTGACCTTGGCGACGCTGCCCCCGCCGGCCCCGATCTCCATGAGGTCCACCACCGGGACCTGGATGGTGAGCCCGCTCCCCTTCATGAATCGCTGCACGCGGCCCACCTCGAAGGTGGGCACCACGCCGGCCACACCCCCCTGGATGAGGCAGCTCTTGGCCGTCGTGCCGCCCATGTCGAAGCAGAACATCTCCGGAAGATCGAACATCTTGCCGTAGTACTGCCCGCTGATCACGGCGGCCGTGGGTCCGGACTCGATGATCCGCACCGGGAACTCGGCCGCGGTGTCGACGGACGTGATGCCGCCGCTGGAGAGCATGATGAAGAGCTGGCCCCCGATCCCGATGGACTGGAGGCGCCCCTCGAGCTTGGAGAGGTATCGGCCGGTCAGGGGCTTCACGTAGGCGTTCGTCACCGTGGTGCTGGTGCGCTCGTACTCCCGGATCTGGGGGAGGACCTCGTAGGAAACCGAAACGGAGAGATCCGGGGCCTCCTCCTCGATGATCTCCTTGATCGTCATCTCGTGGGCCGGGTTCTCGAAGGAGTTCAGCAGGCAGACCGCGATGGATTCCGCGCCCATGTCCAGGAGCCTGCGCACCGCCTCCCGCGCCTCCTTCGGGTCGAGGGGTTTGAGCACGGTCCCGTCGCTCCGCACCCGCTCGTCCACCTCCAGCCGGCGCCTGCGGGGAATCAGCGGCTCGGGGAACTCGGCGAAGATGTCGTACGGCGCGTAGCGGATCTCCCGGCCCAGCTCCAGGACGTCCCGAAACCCCTTCGTGGTGATGAGGCCCGTGGGGGCGCCCTTCCGCTCGATGATGGCGTTGATCACCAGCGTGGTCCCGTGGATCACCTCGTCCAGCTTGCCCGTGAGATCCGGGACTTTCTGCTCCAGCTCCCGAACGCCCTGCTCCACGGCGTCGGATGGATCGCTGGGGGTGGTCAGGCACTTGTTGATCTTGATCTCGCCGGTTTCGTCGTTGAGCAGCACGAAATCGGTGAACGTCCCGCCGATGTCACAGCCCAGGCGATAGCACTTCTCTGACATCTGGTCCTCCTGAAGCCGGCTTCGCCGGCCGGCTGATGGCTGATGGCTCACAGCCCATGGCAAAAGCAAAAACCACTGTCCTCATTTTATCGTGGTATTCGCGCCTTTCGCAGTCTATTTTTCCTTCGTGCCCTTCGTGTACTTCGTGGTGTGAGCAGGCTTTGCCTCGAGGTCACCAGCCGGCAGGAGGTCCAAAGAAAAACCCGGGTACAGCTTCCTAGCTGTAGAGCACCTCCCCGGGGACCCGGCTGATCAAACGGTGCCCCGTCTCCGTGACCGTGACCACGCTCTCCACCCCCGCCGCGAACCGTCCTTCGAACACCATCTTGGGCTCCAGCGCGAAGGTCATCCCGGGGGCCAGGATCTCCTCGCGGCCCAGGGCGATCAAGGGGGGTTCGATCAGCTCCACCCCGATACCGTGCCCCACGAAGCGCACCTTGTTTCCGGGCGGTCCGAGGTAGGCCTCCTCATAGCCCAGCTCCCGGGCGGCGTCCCGGGAGCATCGAAAAAGCTCGTCCGCGGTCCGGCCCGGCTCGACCCGCTCCAACACCCGGTCGTGGATCTCGACGGCGGCCCTGCAAGCGCTCTCCGCCTCACGCGAGAGCGATCCCATGGCGAGCATCCGGGTCTCGTCCATGTGATACCCGCCCATCCGGACGGCGAAGTCGACCATCACGGGCTCGCCCGGCGCCAGGGTCCTGTACCCGGCCCCGCAGGGAAATGCGGGGGAGGTGCCTTCCCCCGAGGCCGGTGCGTCGAGCACCCCCACCGTGCCGCCGCTCTCCCCCGCCAGTACGTGCCAGGGGTAGCCCTCGGTCCGGTGATCCCGAACCCTCACCCGGCCGCCGATGCCGAGCGCCCCGGCAATGGCTTCCAGCCGGCCCGCGAAGGCGATCTCCGTGAGACCGGGCGCCATGGCATCCCCTGCACGGGCGAACACCTGCGCCGTCCGTTCAGCCACCTGCTCCATCCACCCGATCTCCCAGGCGGACTTGAGCATGCGGGCCCCGAGCAGGGCCGGGGAGCCGTCCCGGAGCTCACTTCCGGGGAATGCGCGCCGGACCCTCATGTATTGTTGCACGGGCAGGACGTCCATTTCCAGGCCGAGCACCGCAAGAGGCCGGCCCTGGACGTCTCGAACGCGATCGGCGATCCGTTCGATGTCGGGACCGGGCCCCTCTCCGGCGCGGATCGGGAGCCCCTCGCATGGAAGGAAGAGGCAGCCCCCCCGGGGCGTCCCGGAGAGGTAGAAGAGATCGGCGGGATGGGTGACGAGGAGCCCGTCGATCCCTTGCTCCCGAAGGCCTTGCTGGACCGCATTTCTGCGCCGCTGAATCTCCCCCGCAGGAACCTTCGGCTCGTGCATCATGAGATTCCTTCACCGGCCGGAGGGCTGACCCCGGTCCGGGTGAAACCGCACCCGGACCGGGGCCCGGCATTGCAGGAGGTGCCACTCTACTGCTTGCCGCGTGCCTCCTGGATCAGGCAGAGCTCGAGGTCGCACTGCAGGCAGCGCGACGCTTCCTGCACGGCCTGCTCGTCGGTGAAGCGGAGGTCCACCTCGTCGAACCCCTGGTGCCGCTCGGCCACGGGCAGGGCGGGCGTTTCGATCCGCAGCTCGTCCGCAAACCCCCGTTCCCGCTTCCCGTCGTAGCCGGATGTGTCCGCCCGTTCCGCCAGGCTCTCGTCGATGTCGCCCGTTCCCCCCAGGAAGCGGTCGATGGCGCTCGCCGCCTTGCGACCGGCCGCCACGGCGTCGATCACGGCTCCCGGGCCCCTGCCCACGTCGCCTCCGGCGTACACGCCCGAGACGCCGGTTTCCAGGGTCTCCTCGTCCGCGGGAACGAGGCCGCGCTCCACCGTCAGATCGCTCCCTTCGGCAAAGGAGAGGTCGGCCGCCTGGCCCACGGCCAGGATCACCTGGTCCGCATCCACGGTCTCCTCGAGCTCTCCGAAGGACGGGCAGAAGTTGCCGGCATCGTCGAACACCGAGGCGCACTGGACGAGCTCCACACCCTTGACCTCGTCTCCCTCCCGGAGAATCCGGCCGGGACCCCAGGCCGGCATCAACCGGACGCCTTCCTCCACGGCCTGCTCGATCTCCCAGTCGTTCGCCGGCATCTCCTCCCGTTTCTCCAGGCAGGCCATGACGACCTCCTTCGCGCCGGTGCGCAAGGCGGTCAGGGCCACGTCCACGGCCACGTTTCCACCGCCCACCACCAGGACCCGGTCCTCGAGGCGGAGGTCCTTGCCCTCGGCCACGTCGGAGAGAAAATCCACTCCCCAGAGCACATCCTCCCCGTCCGCCCCCTCCAGGTCGATCTTCCGGCTCTCCTGGAGCCCGGTCCCCAGGAACACGGCGTCGAACTCCTCTCGGAGTCCGTCGAGACCCAGGTCCTCGCCGACCTTCTTTCCGGTCTCGAGCTCGATCCCGATCCCCAGGACCCGGTCGATCTCCCGGTCCAGGATCTCCTCGGGCAGCCGGTAGGAGGGAATGCCGTAGCGCATCATGCCGCCCGGCTTGGGCCTGGACTCGTACACCGTCACGTCGTGGCCCTTCTTTCGAAGGTAGAAGGCCGCCGTGAGCCCGGCCGGTCCCGCTCCGACCACGGCCACCTTCCTGCCCGTGCTCTCCGCGACCTTCGTGTTCCGCTCGAACACGTCTCCGGCCTGGTCGGCCGCGTACCGCTTGAGAGAACAGACGGCGATGGGCTGATTGACCTCTCCCCGCCGGCAGGCGGTCTCGCAGGGGTGCATGCAGACCCTCCCCAGAATGCCGGGGAACGGCACCTTCTCCAGGACCACGGCGCAGGCCTCCTCGGGTTTTCCCCGGGCGATGAGCCGCAGATATCCCGGTACGTCGATGCCCGCCGGACAGGCCGAGGAGCAGGGGGGCGGGCCTTCCGGCGGCACGAGCTCGGCCGGGCTCAGGACCCGCAGGGGTCGAATGATGTCCAGCACCGCGATGCCGTTGGGGCAGGCCGTTTCGCAGCGCCCGCAGGTGGTGCAGGTCCACTGTCTTCCGGAGTCCGCCGCCTCTTGGGCCATGTCCATCTCGATGTAGCGGACGAGCCTTCGAACGTTGAAGTCGTCCTTGCCGGTCACGGGACAGGCGGAGGCGCAGGACCCGCACTGCTCGCAGGCCTGGAGCATCTCCACGTTCCCGAACTGTTCTGCCAGTACCGTGTTTGCGTCCATGGGTTGTTTCACCTCTCCATTGCTCCCGGTCGGTCGTTCTTCAGCCGAGGTTCAGCTCCCCGGCCATGTCCCTCATGATGCCGGCGAACTTGGGACCGTCCGCCGCGGAGCACCACTCCAGCCGGAGCTTTTCCGGGTCGTATCCGTTCTTCTGGAGCCGCTTCCGGGCCCGTTTGATTCGCTTCTCGCACGCATAGTTCCCGGAGATGTAGTGGCAGGTGGGGAACTCGCAGCCCACCACCAGGACGCCCGCGGCGCCCAGCTCGTAGGCCCGCTCGATCAGCTTGATGGGTACCCGGGCCGAGCACATGACCCGGATCAGGCGCGCGTAGGTCGGGTACTGGAGTCGGCTCACGCCGGCCATGTCCACGCCGCCCAGGGCGCACCAGTGGCAGACGAAGCTCAGGATCTTCTTTTCCGGGTTCTCCTCCAGGGCCGCGTCCACCTGGGCCTGGAGCTGCTCGTCCGAGTAGTGGACGATGGTGATGCACTCCTTGGGGCAGTCGGCCGCGCAGAGGCCGCAGCCCTTGCAGAGGGCCTTGATCACCGAGGGGCGTTTCTCCTCGTCGATCTCGATGGCGCCGTAGGGGCACCGCTTGTAACAGAGATTGCACTGGTCGCAGTTGGTGAGGTCGATGTCCGCCACGATGCCTTCGGCCTCGATGAAGCCGTTCTTCATGGGGATCGAGGCCCGCATGGCCGCGCCGATCCCTTCCTCGCAGGACTCCTTGAGGGTCTTGGGATTCTTGGCGCAGCCGCAGAGGGCCACCCCGTCCGCCGGGAAGTCGAGGGGCCCCAGCTTGATGTGCCGTTCCTGGAAGAAGCCCTCCTTGTTCGTGGACACCTTGAGCTGTCCCCGGACCGCGTCGATGCTCTCGTCCCCCGTGAACCCCACGGTCAGGACCAGCAATTCGGCGGGAATGGTGAGGTCCTCGCCCAGGAGGAAGTCCCGGACCTTGACCGCGAGCCGTCCGTCCTCGGGGGACACCTCCGGGTAACGGTCGTCCGGAAAGCGGACGAACTTGATCCCCGCCTGCTTGGCCTCCTGGAAGAGGACCTGCTCGTCCTTGACCAGGCTCAGGTCCCGGTAGAGGATGTAGACGTCGGCCTCGGGGTTCCGCTTCTTCAGGGCCAGCGCGTTTTTCACCGAGACCGGGCACCCCACGCTGCAGCAGCCGCGCTCCTCGTTCTTGGAGCCCACGCAGTTGATGATGGCCGCGGTTTGAAACCCGTCCAGGTCGTCCGCCTTGAGCCGTTCCTCCAGCTGGAGCTGGGTCATGACGCGGGGGTTCTCCCCGTACTGAAAGGTCCCCTTCTCCGGCTCGATCTCGCGCATGCCCGTGGCCACGACCACCGTGGAGACGTCCAGGTGCACGTTCTCTCCGCCCGCACTGAGCTCGATCTTGTAGTTGCCGATGTAACCGTTGACGGACACGATCTCCGCATTGGTGTACACGTCGATGTCGGGGCTCGCCTCCACCTTCTCGCGGGTGGCCCGGACGATGTCGGCCGCGGGCACCGTGTGGTCGTCGTGGGCCACTGTGGAGACCCGGTTCAGGATGCCGCCGAGCTCGGGGCCTTTCTCCACGATGGTGGCCTTGAAGCCCTGCTCCGCCACGTAAAGGGCCGCACTCATCCCCGACATGCCGCCGCCGATGATCATGGCGTCCTGACCCACCGGGAGGCGGATCTCCTCGCCTTCCTCGAGCAGGGCCGCCTTGGCCACGCCCATCTTGACCAGATCCTTGGCCTTCTCGGTGGCGGCCTCCGGCTCTTTCATGTGGACCCAGGAGACCTGCTCCCGGATGCTCACGAACTCCAGCAGGTAGGGGTTCAGGCCGGCCTCCTTGACCGAGGCCTTGAACAGGGGCTCGTGCGTCCGGGGCGTGCAGGAGGCGATGACCACGCGGTTGAGGTTCTGCTCCTGGATGGCTTCCTTCATGGTGCCGAGCGCATCCACCGAGCAGGACCACTTCCCCTCGTCCACGTGGGCGACGTGGGGAAGGGTCTTGGCATACTCCACCACGTCCGGCACGTCCACCACCCCGGCGATGTTCGAGCCGCAGTCACAGACAAACACACCGATTCTCAACTCGTCATTCATGGAATGTTCCTCGTTTATGCAACAGCCTTCATGCTCGCCGCCGTGGCCTGGACCACGGACTCCGAGATGTCGATGGGGCCGGTGGCCCCGCCGCAGAGGTAAACCCCCTCGACCTTGGTTTCCAGCGGCGCCAGGATCGGGTTCTCCTCCTTGAAGTACCCGAACTTGTCCAGGTCGATCTTCAACGCCTTGGCGAGCTTCTCGTTCCTGGTGCTCGGAACGAGGCCGGTGGAAAGCACGAGCAGATCGAACTCCTCCTCCACGGGCCGGCCCGTCTCGAGATCCTCGTAACGGATCCGGACGTTCTTGGTCTCCGGGTCCTCGGTCACGTCGTAGGGGCGGGCCCTCACGTAACGGACGCCCGACTCCCTGGCCTTGTCGTAGAAGCCCCACATGCCCTTGCCGTAGGCCTTGAGGTCGTTGTAGAAGATCGTCGTCCCCACCGAGGCGTCGTGCTCCTTGGTGATGATGGTCTGCTTGGCCGCGATCATGCAGCACACCTTGGAGCAGTAGGGCGTTCCGTGGTCCAAGCCGCGTCCCGCGCACTGGATCCAGCCGATCCTGTGTGCGTGCTCCCGGTCCGACGGCCGGACGATCCCACCGCCCGTGGGTCCCCCGGCGTTCATGAGCCGCTCGAACTCCATGTTGGTGATCACGTTCTCGCAGGTCTGATACCCGTGGAGCCCTTCCTGCGGCACGGCGCTCTCGATGCCGGAGGCCACGATGATGCTCTTCACGGTGAGGTTGACCTTCTTGTTGGCCTGCCAGAGCCGCACCGCATCCTTGCCCTCCTCCTTGCACGCCTTCACGCAGAGAGCGATGGGACACTCCCGGCACTGGCTGCAGTCCACCACGCAGCCGCCCACGCAGGCCCCTTCCTCGTTCCGGTTGCCGTACCGGCAGTCCGGATCGATCACCGCCACGTTGGGCACGGCCTGGGGGAAAGGCATGTAGGCCAGCTTGCGGGTCCCGAAGATCCGCCCGTCCATCTCGTCCGGTACGGTCACGGGGCAGGCCTCGAAGCAGGCCCCGCAGCCCGTGCACAGCTCCTCGTCCACGAACCGGGCCTTCTTCACGAGGCGGACGTTGAACCCGTCGTCCGTCTTCTTGACCTTCTTGACCTCTGTGTTCGTCAGGATCTCGATGTTGGGGTGGTTGTCCACCTCGTACATCTGGGGAGCCTCGATGCAGATGGAGCAGTCGTTCGTGGGGAAGGTCTTGTCGAGCCGCGCCATCATCCCCCCGATGCTGGGGGTGTCGTCCAGGAGGTAGACCTTGGCCCCGTAGTCCGCGGCGTTGAGGGCCGCGTTGATACCGGCCACGCCGGCCCCGATGATCAATATTTCGTCACTCATGCAAGTCACCTCTGATCCTTGGAGGGTTCCCACAGCTCACAGCGACGGACACCCTCCAAAACGACGAGAGCAGGAGATGGATGATACGGAAATCCCCTCCGTGCGTTCCATCCGGAACGCCGGAGGGAATTTCCGGCTAAGACGACCGGTGCGGGTGAGGATCGGTTTCAACTTCAGCTCGAGTTCGAGCCGCAGCACGAAAAGTCACAGTCGCAGTCGCTTCCACGTTCGGTTCCGCTCGAGTCGGCTCCGCTTCAGATCTCGGTAATCGTCACCGCGTTCGATTTGCACACCGCTTCACAGGTTCTGCATCCGAGGCAGTTCTGGGGCCGCACCGGAGTCGCCTTATGCGACAGGTCGAACACATTCACCGGACAGTAGATCAGGCAGAGCTCGCAGCCGTCGCACTTGTCCGGGTCGATGTGGACCAGATAGATTTCAAAATCCCGATTTGTCTTCGCCATGGTTGTCCTGTGTTGCCGCTTCTCGTTTTCGGCGCAGCGACGGGCACTTCTGCATCCCGGGCCCGAGGGCGCCCGACAGCGGAAACCCACGCCTCAACGGCCTTGGGTCGCCGATGGTTTCCTGAGTGAAAGAGCGCTTTCCAACGCCTAATCGTTGATGAGCTCCGTCAGCACCCCGTTCAGCTTCTTCGGGTGAATGAATGCGAACTTCCCGCTCCGGAAGGGGCGAAGCAGTTCCCCGTTCGGGGCCGGGATGAAGGGATAGCCCTTTTCCTTGAGCTCCTCCACCGACGCGGCCGTGTCGTCCACGCCGAAGCTGACGAGCATGACGCCCTCTCCGTTCCTCTCGATGAACTGGGCCACCGGGCCGTCCGGCGTGGTGGACTCCATGAGCTCGAAGCCGACCTCGCCGATGTGGTAGCGGGCGACCCGGATCTGTTCGGGCTCGTCCACGTAAGGGTCGTCGGGTTCGGATTTTCCCAGGACCGGCTCCCAGACCTTGCGGGCCGCGTCCAGGTCCTTGACGGCGATACAGATGTGATCGACCTTGTTGACTTTCATGGGTTTCACTCCTCGCGTTGGTGCGGGCCTGCATGCTCCCGGCCCTGCGAGCGCCCGGTCGTGAACACAGGCACGACCCCGCGCTCAGGGGGACCCGGGAGTCCCCGGCCGGCCTGCACCGGCCGAGGCGCTCCGCCGGCTCGTATCAGAAGGTCACCTTGGACAGGGGGATCGTGATGGCCTCGTCCGGGCAGACGCACCCGCACTCGTTGCAGTCCTCACAGATGAACTCGGTGACCACGGGCCTGCCGTTCTGGACCCGGATGGCCGAGTCGGGACAGACCTCCACGCACAGCGGCTGAACCAGCCCGCCGCACATCCTGCACTTTTCCATATCGATCTGAGCAGCCATGTTTCACTCCTCCGGTTTACTGTTCTTTCATGTAGAGCTTGAACACCCACTCGCCCTCGCCCCGGGGAATCGCCTTCTGCATCTCTATGGCGAGGGGCTTGTTGAAGAAGACGCTGGGATCCACGAGCATGCTCTCGAACAGCTTCTCGCGGGTCCTGGCCACCTCCTCCATGGGCACGTCAAAGGTCTTGGCCGCCGTGGGCCAAGTGTCCCGCTTGCAGTGGATCACGGCCTCGGTGGGCTTTTCCCCGGGCTCCACGGTGACGACGGCCCCTTCGTTCGCCCAGGTGGCGGCAAGCTGCTTGGCCACCATCCCGATAAAGGCCTCGTCCCCTTTGAGCAGGTTCAGCCGGGGAAGCATGCCCTTGCCGATGTAGCGGCCGAAGGCCTCGGCGGCGTCCAGGGCCACGGTCATGGGATCGGCGTTCTCACCTGCAAGGCCGAGGGCGAACTCCCGCCACCGGTAGTAGGTGTTGCAGATTTCACCCTGGGCGCCCTGCTTGGCTTTCCACAGTTTCGTGATTTCCTTCTCGGCGTTCACTGGCATGATATTCCCTCCTCCTTATATCCTGAGACCGATCCGGTAGCCGTCGTGGACCGCGCTGGAGAGGTTCCGGGGCACCAGGGCGTCCCCGACCACGTACAGCTCGGCGCCTTCGCTCTGGGCGGCGCTCTTCAGGCTCTCGTTGGCTTCCCGTTCCGTGACGATGATCGTGTCGCACTCGACCGGGAACCGATGGCCGTCGAAGGTCTTCACCACGATCCCGCCGTCCCCCACCTCGTCGATGGTACAATCGTTGTACGCGGTCACGCCGTTCTGACGGAGGTAGATCATGTAGCGCCACTTGAAGGAGGGGTTGATGTCGAAGCCTGCGGACTTCTCCTCGCCCACGATGGTGACCTTCTTCCCCTCCTTGGCGAGCTTGAGCGCCACACCGATGCCGGGCTTGCGGTTGCCCCAGACGACCACCTTGTCCCCCACGCTCTCCTTTCCGGAGAGCACGTCCAGGACGTTGACGATGTTCCCGGCGGTCTCGTCCGCCCCGGGGACCTTTTTGTAGACCGGCCCCGTGGCCAGGATCACCGTGTCCGGGGCCTCCTCCTCGATGAGCTCCTCGGTGACCTCGGTGCCCAGGTGAAGCTCCACGCCGTACTTCTCGCACATGGTCTTCTGGAAGTCCACGCAGGTCATGAGCTCCTCGTCGCCGTAAGGCGCATGGGAGGCCTCGTTCAGGGTGCCCCCGATCTCCTCGCGCTTGTCGTAGACGTGGACCTCGTGCCCGCGCTGGGCGGCCACGTAGGCGCACTCGAGGCCGGCGGGACCCGCCCCCACGATCATGACCTCCTTCTTGTCGTCCTCGTCCTCGACCGGCACGGGAAAGAACGCGGGGTCGTGCTCGTGGGCGCAGACCGGGCTGATGTAGCAGGTCATGGGTGCGTCGCGGAAGAGCCGCGCGAGGCAGAGGTTGCAGGCCACGCAGTGCCGGATCTCCTCCTCCCTGCCCTCGGCCACCTTCTTGGGCATGAGGGGGTCGGCGATCATGGAGCGGCAGATCTCCCAGATGTCCAGCTCGCCCTTGGAGATCGCCTCCTCGGGAAACTTGGGCAGGAAGATCCGGTAGGCCATCTGGACGGGGACCTTCACGTGCTCCTTGGCCCGCTTGGCCAGGTAGAGCCAGTTGCCCTGGGGGATGTCCCGGCTGATCACCGGGAAGATGGACTCCTGCCATCCCAGCGTACAGCTGATGTAGTCGACGCCGGCCTCCTCGGCGATCTTGTAGCTCTCCATGGACTCCTCGGGGGTGTTGCCGCCCACGTCGTCCAGAAGTTCCTCGGAGCAGAGGCGGATGCCCACCGGGATGTCGGGGCCCACGGCCTCCTTGACGCCCTGGATGATCTCCACCACGGCCTGCATGCGACCCCGGATGTCGCCGCCGTACTCGTCGGTCCGGCGGTTCGTGTACTTGGAGATGAAGTTGGAGACCAGGTACCCGACGATGCCCGAGATCTCCATCACGTCGAAGCCGGCCTCCACGCCGCGCCTGGCCGCATCGGCGTGCTGCTGGATCATCTCCTTGACCTCGGCGTTCGTCATCTCGGCCATGGGCTTGAAGATGCGGAGCCGCTGCGGCACGGCGGACGGCCCGTGTCCTTCGGGCACCTCCACGGCGCCCACGCGGCCGCAGTCCATGAGCTGGAACCCGGCGACCGCCTTCTCCGAGTGGATGGCGTCCGCGATCTTCTTCAGGCCGGGGACGTACTTGTCGTCCCAGGCGGCTGCCTGGCCGACATAGCCCTGGCCCTTGCGGGCCGGGTCCATGTAGACGCCCTGCATGAAGCAGAGGCCGCCCACGACGCCCTCGGCCCTCCGCCGCATGTACTCCACGTCCGCGTCCGTGACGAACCCGTCGTGCTGGTTCAGGTTGTCCTCGGTGGCGGCGTACTTGATGCGGTTCGGGACGATCAGGTTGCCGATCTCGATCGGTGAGAACAGGTGGGGGTAGGTCTTCGCCCCCGGGTACGATGAGTAATCCCATTCAAACAGTTGTTTCGCCATCTATCCATCCTCCTTTACACATGGTTCTGAGGGTTTCCCGGGACACCGACGGTGCCCGCACGACCGTTGCGGCGTCCCACCCCGGGTCTCGTCTCGGGCGCCTCCAAGACCGCGAGGGATCGCCCCGCCTGCCGGTCCCGACCGGACACGCGAAGGTCGGTTCGGGACCGAGTTCACTGTATACGGTATACAGCCCAACCCTGTCAACCCCGTCACGCAGCCTCCTCGGCCGCCGCGGCGCTTTCCTGCGACCCCGTCCCCCCTGCGGCGGGTACGGGCCGGAAGGCGCCCGCCAGGAGATCGAACAGGCTGTCCAGGTTCTCGAACAGGGAGTAGGACTGGTCCTTGAGCAGCCACCGGGTCACGATGTGGTCCATGGTGCCCACGAACAGGTCCCGCGCCACGTACGGGTCGAGGTCCGCCCGCATCTCCCCCGCGGACTTCCCTTCCTCGAAGATGTCCAACAGGTAGGCGTAGAGCCCCTTGACGTTGGAGTAGACCTCCGTGGCCATGAAGTTCGCGTTGGTCTTGAGGAACAGGTAGACGACCTTGGCGTCCAGCGGCGACTGCTCTACGCGCCGCATGTACCACCAGAGATACTTGCGCAGCTTGTTGTAGGCGCCTCGAATCCCGAAGAGCTGCTCCTCCAGGTCGTCGATCAGCGCCGAGACCCAGATCTGGGGGATGGCCAGGAGGAGGTCCTCCTTCCCCTGGAAATGGTCATAGAGCGCCGCTTCGGACAGGCCCGCCTGCCGGGAGATGTCCATCACGGTGGTCTTCTGGTAGCCCTGCTCCGCAAACAGCTTCCTCGCGGAGTCGATGATCCGGCCGCGGGTGTTTCCCTTGTGATTTCTGTTGGCCACTGCCGATTATCCTAAGCCCGTTCGTAATCTACAGCCTTCAAGAAAATTTAGGGCGCTAACCTATTGGTTTTAAAACTTCAATTTCTCTTAGTGAAATTCTATGCTAATCATCGGTGTCGACGTTTTCAAGGGATACTCCCCAATGGGCACGGTGAAATCCACCTCCTGACATACAAACTCGTGCTTTTGACTGGTATCTTGGGACATTAGGTTGCGTATCTTCTTGAATTTCCATTGTATATTAAGATTGCCAAACTTGAAATGCTTGAATTACTGAATATCATTAGGTTTACCCCGCTGTCAAGGGAAAAATCCGATGCCCGAAGACCGGCAGGGGAGGCCGGCCTGGAGCCTCAGGCACCGACACCGGCCGGGGGCAGGCGCCGTCGCCGCAGGCCGCAGAGTTCCCGGAACATGGATCGACCGTGGGTGAGAAAAGGAGAGGACCCGACAGCGGTCCTCACGGGACGTAAAGGGACAGGTTCTTTCCGCTCCTGAGATCCACCAGCCCTTCCTCGCAGATGCGGATGAAGGGGATGGCTGCGCCCGAGAGCGTGGCGAGGGTGCGGTAGGGATCCTGGAAGGGACACCCGAGGGACTGGAGGGCTCCGACCACCGAGCGCATGCCGTCCGCGATCTCCTCGAGGGAGCGATCGGACATGAGCCCGAAGATCGGCATGGGCAGCTCCGCCGTGACGACGCCCCGGTCACACACCACGGCACCGCCGCGAAGACCGCGGATCCGGTTCACGGCCGCGGCCATGTCCTCCTCCCGCGCGCCCACCACGATGATGTTGGGGGTGTCCCAGCCCGAGCTGCAGGCGAAGGCGCCGGACCTCAGGCCGAACCCCTTGATGAGGCCGACGAACATCCGGCCGGGCGTCCGGGCCCGGTCCACGGCGGCCACCTTGAGGAGGTCCCGGTCCAGGTCCGGGACGACCTCCCCCCCGCGGAGGTCCACGGCGTCCACGAGCTCCCGGGTCACCAGGCCCGTGACCTGGTGGATGATCCGCACCCGGGCGGTGGTGCCGCCTCCGGGGGCCCTCAGGGTGAACGCAGAGGCCCCCAGGTCGTGCGGGAGCAGGATGCTGTCCAGGGTGGCCCGCGAGAACGCGGGCCGCCTCGGGGAAACGGTGAGCCGGCCCTCCTCGGCTACGACCCGCCCCTTGGCGACAACCAGCTTCGGGCGGATGACGGCCGGCTCCGGCAGGAGCAGCATGTCCGCCTGCCGGCCCGGCGCGATCCCCCCCAGGAGGCCGCCCAGCTGAAAGTAGTCCGCCACGTGGAGGCTCGCCATCCGGATGGCCTGGATCGGCTCGAACCCGCAGTCCACGGCCTTCTGGACCACGCCGTCCATGTAACCGCCTTCGAGCAGGTCGGTGGGGCCGACCCCGTCGGTGACCAGCATCAGGCGGCTCGGGTCCGCGAGACGTTCCCGGACGGAGGCGATCTGTTCCAGGTCCCTCCGGATGCTCCCTTCCCGGATCATGACGTGAAGCCCGAGCCGCAGTCGCTCCAGGACCTCTTCCACCTGGATGGGCTCGTGGCAGGAGGAGACCCCCAGGGCGGTGTAGGCCATGAGCCGGTCCTCCCGGGCCCCGGCCGTGTGGCCTTCCACGCTCTTTCCCGCCAGGAGGGTCTGTCTCATCAGGGGGAGGAAGATCTCCGGGTCCTGAAGCACGGCCGACCAGTAGACCTCCCCCAGGCCCAGCACGTCGTCCCGCTCGAGCATGGCGGCGAGATCCGCATCCCGGATCCCGCGGACCGCCCGGCTGGTGGAGGCGACCGGCGGAGCCGTGGCAAAAAAGGTGATGGGCTGGTCCTTCAGCGACTCGAGGAAATCCACGATCCCGTCGTAGCCGCGGATCGGGTAGGGCTCGATGGTCTCGGTGACCACCGCGGTGGTCCCCCCCGGGGCCGCATGCCGGATGAACTCCTGCGGCGGGTAGATCATGTCCGCCAAATGGGTGTGCCCGTCGATGAACCCGGGCGCCAGGACGGCTCCCCCGGCGTCGATGACGGCGGTGCTGGAGGAGATGCGCGGGCCGGGATCGGTCCCGACCCAGGCGATCCAGGGTCCCTTGACCGCGACCGTGGTCCTTTCCAGCATCTCGCCGGTGTAGACGTTGAGCAGCAGGGCGTTGACCACGGCGAGGTCGGCGGACTCCCGCCCCAAAGCGACCTCCATGACGGTCTTGGTCTCATTGACTTCAACCATGGAAAGCAGGCCGTATCGTTTCAAGAGGTCCCCCTGGATACCGGGCTATTCCCGTTCTTTTCCGACGGCCTTCATTCCGTTCAAGATCTTCTCCGGCGTGATGGGTAGATCCCTGCAGCGGTATCCGGTGGCGTGGTAGACGGCGTCGGAGATCGCGGGCGCCGTGGGCGAAGCGAGCCCTTCACCGCACTCCTTGGCCCCCATGGGCCCCTCGGGCTCGTAGGTCTCCACGTGGACCACTTCGCCGGGCGGCATGTCCATGGCCGTGGGCATCTTGTAGTCGAGGAAGTTCGTGTTGAGCGTTCTGCCCTCCTCCATCACGAACTGCTCGGAAAGCGCATACCCCAGTCCCATCTGAATGGACCCTGCGAGCTGGCCTTCCACCCCCTTGGGGTTGATCACGGTGCCGCAGTCGTGGGCGGTCCACATCTTCTTGACCTCCACGAGGCCGGTCTCCCGGTCCACCTCCACCTCGGCCACCTGGGCGCCGAAGCCGAAGGCGGGGGTCACCAGCCCCTTGTCCCGGGGGGTGTAGGAGCCCCGGGCCACCAGGGGCTCGCCCCGGTTCGCCTTCTGGACCATGGCCACGGCCTCTCCAAAGGCCATGCCCCGGTCCGGCCGGCCCTTGGGCTGCACGCGTCCCTCCCGGCACTCCATCTCGTAGATCACGTTCAGGTTGTATCGGGCCGAGAGCGCCCCGAAGAGCTGCTCCTTGATCTTTTTTGCCGCGTCCACCACGGCGTTTCCGGCCATCAGCGTGACCCGGCTCCCCCAGGAACCCAGGTCCGCCTGGGGGGTCATGGCCGTGTCGGCCGAGGTGATGCGGATGTCCTCCATCCCCAGGCCGAGCTCCTCGGCCAGGATCTGCTTGAGGGCGGTGTCCGAGCCCTGGCCGATGTCCGAGGCCATGGTGAGCAGGTGGACCGTCCCGTCGCTGAACGCCCGGACCTCCGCAGCCGAGAAGGGGTACTGGGTGTTGAACCAGTTGAACACCCCGCCCGAGATGAAGCTGTAGCAGCCGATGCCGATGCCCCGGCCCGGCGGAAGCGAGGACCGCTTCTCCTTCCATTCGCTCATCCGGGCCACCTCCTGGATGGACTCGACGAAGCCGCAGCTGGAGATGGTGGCCACGTCCGGGATCTTGTCCCCGCTCACCTGGGCGTTCTCGAGGCGGATGTCCACCGGATCGATGCCCAGCTCCTCGGCCGCCATGTTCATCTGGATCTCCGAGGCGTAGAGCGACTGGGGGGCCCCGAACCCCCGCATGGCGCTGGCCGGAGGCTTGTTCGTGTAGACGTGCTGGCCGTAGAAGGCGTAGTTGGGGTAGCGGTAGAGCATGGCGCCGAAGTTGCCGCAGAGAAAGGTCGCAGTCGGTCCCATGGCGTTGTAGGCCCCGCCGTCCAGGATGATCTTCAAATCCTTGGCCACCAGCGCGCCGTCCTTCTTGAACCCCACCTTGGACCGGATGGTCATGGGGTGGCGGCGGCGGCCTGCGAGAAACTCCTCCTCCCGGTTGAGCGTGAACTTCACGGGCCGGCCCGTCCGCTTCGCCATGAAGGCCGCGCAGAACTCCCAGGTCCGGAGCTCCATCTTGCCGCCGAACCCGCCGCCGATGAAGGGCTTGATCACGCGGACGTCGTTCTCCCGCATCTCCAGGGTGGACGCCAGCAGGCACTGGACGATGTAGGGCACCTGGGTGGAGGTCCAGAGGGTGATGCGGCCGTCCAGATCCACCTGGGCCATGGCGGAGCAGGGCTCCAGGTAGGCGTGGCTCACGGCGTGAACACGGAAGGTGTCCTCCCGCACGTAGTCGGACTCGGCAAACCCCTTTTCCACGTCCCCGTAAGCGATCTTCCGGTTGACGCTGGTGTTTTTCCTGCAGTGGTCGTGGATCGCCGCCGCTCCCTCGGCCATGGCCGACTCCACGTCGAAGAGCCCCGGCAGCTCCTCGTACTCCACCTCGATGAGATCCAGGGCCTCCTGGGCGGTGTCCTTGTCCACCGCGGCCACGGCGGCCACCTCGTCCCCGATGAACCGGACCTTGTCCACGGCCAGGGCGTACTCGTCCTGGGTGTCCGGAAACAGCCTCCAGTTGCCGTACTTGACCTGGGGGATGTCCCGGCCGGTGATCACGCACCGGACCCCGGTCAGGGCCTCCGCCCTGCCGGTGTCGATGTGCGCGATGCGGGCGTGGGCCAGGGGGCTTCTCAATATGCGGCCGTGCAGCATGCCGGGCAGCTTGAGGTCGTCCGTGTAGGCGGCGGTGCCCGTGGCCTTGGCCCGGGCGTCGTTTCGCGGCACGTCCTTTCCGATCATCTGGAATGGTTCCATGGTGAGCTCTTCTCCTTAGCGTGATCCGTTCGCGGCCGCCTGGGCGGCTCGTTCGAGCGCCCTGCGGGTCAACACGGCCGTCATGCGCTTCCGGTACTCCGCGCTGGCCCTCATGTCCGAGATGGGCCGGGCCTCTTCGGAGGCCTGACGGCCCGCCTGCTCGAGGACCTCGGGGGTCAGCTCCTTCCCCTTCACCAGGGCCTCGGTCTCCTTCGCCCGCATGGGCACCGGCGCCACGGCGCCGAGGACGATCCGGGCCTCCCGGCAGACGGCGCCCTCCATCCCCACCATGGCGCCCACGCACACCGCGGCGATGTCCACCTTGCCGCGGGGGGAGATGTGCCGGTAGGAGGTCCCGAAACCGGGCGGGACCAGGGGAACGTGGACGGCCGTCAGGATCTCGCCGGGCTCGATGTCCGTCTGCCCCGGGCCTTTGAAGAACCGGTCCAGCGGCACGCGTCGCTCCCCCTTCGGGCCGGCGATGACCGCCTCCCCCCCCATGGCCGTGAGGGTGGGGGCGTTGTCCGCCGACGGGGCCGCGTTGCAGAGGTTCCCGGCCACCGTGCCCATGTTCCGGATCTGCACGTTGGCGGTCTCCTGCGCGGCGTAGGCCACGCTGGGAAAGTGGGCCCGCACGTCCGGATGGGAAGCCACCTCGTCGAGCAGGGCCGTCGCACCGATGGTGAGCCCTTCCTCTGGATCGAAGCGGATCCCCCCCAGCGCGTCGATCTGCTTCAGCGCGATCACCGCGCGGGGCTTCAAACGGCCGTGGGCCATCTTGACGAGGAGGTCGGTTCCGCCCGCAAGCAGGTGGGTGCCCTCGCCGCGCTCGGCGAGAAGCTGCAGGGCCTCCTCGAGGCTCTTCGGCGACAGGTACTCGAATTTCGGCAGTGACATGTCATTCACCCTTCGTCATCGTGACTTCATCTTCTCCGCGGCGTCCGCAACGGCCTCCACGATCTGGTTGTACCCCGTGCAGCGGCACAGGTTGCCGGAGAGTCCTTCCCGGATCTGCTCCTCGTCGGGAGATCCGTTCCGTCCCAGGAGGAACACGGCGGACATCTCCATGCCGGCGGTGCAGAACCCGCACTGGATGGCCCCCTTGTCCACGAAGGACTCCTGCACGGGATGGAGCTCTTCTCCCGAGGGCGCCAGGCCCTCCACCGTGGTGATCTCCCTGCCGTCCACCGAGGCGGCAAGCGTCAGGCAGGAGCTCACGCTCCGGCCGTCCACGAGGACCGTGCAGGCCCCGCAGTCGCCGGAGCCGCAGCCCAGCTTGGTCCCGGTCAGGTTCAGCTCGTCCCGGAGCACCTCGTTGAGGGTCCGCCACGGATGGATGGAAAGCTCGTGGGTAATCCCGTTCACCCGGAGGGTCAGCAGCTGTCTCATGGTCTTCACATCTCCTTCAGCCGGTCATACCGCAATGTTTTGCACCCCTACCGCATTTCGTCCGACCAAGTGTACGGGATCGTGCCCGACATGGCAACGATCTTCCCTTCCCCCATGAAGACCGGGCCCGTGCTCACTTCGGCAGATCGTCCGGGGACTCCCAGTCCTTCATGGCGTGCATCCAGGGGGCCCTCTCCACGAACACGTCGTGGGCCAGGGGGACCGGAGGATGGGACATCCACTTGGGATCGAACTCGTCCTTCACCCTCAGCATGTACTCGTGGTAGTTGGGTCCGTACTTCGGCCCCGTGAGGTACATGGGCTGATGGGGGCCCAGGAGCGAGGTGTAGAACCGGTGCTTGATGTTCATCTTGGAGGTGTCCACGTAGAACCGGTCCACGGGATGGGTTTCGTCGTCCGGGTCCCAGTAGATCAGGAACTCGGAGTAACCCTGGTGCCCGAGCTCGAAGCTCTGGAACCACCCCGGATCGCCGTAGTCCGGCATGAGCGGCGGGGTGTACTTCTTCTTGAGCTCGGCGTAAGTCGGGCCGTGCTCGATGGACTGGGTGAGGGTCTCGATGACGTAGTCCAGGGAGACGTACCCCCCGCACATGAGCCACATGCCGGCCGAGTCGGCGTTCTTGATCCAGGACTCGTCCGACGGCTTGGTGCGGCGGGCGATCCCGCCGAGCGGCTCCATGATGTCCATGAGCACCCGCTCGTCGTACGCCATCTGCTCCTCGGATGTGAATCCGATGAGCAGCACCCGGACGATGAAGAAGTTGGCGATGCTCTCCTCGGTCTCCTGCCCCCAGATGTCCCAGAACTCCTCCTTGCACTCCGCCTTGGCGATGGCGCGCCAGAACAGGGGCACCTTGGTGACCGCCCCGGCGATCTCGGCGTGGCCGATCTCCCGCATGGCCTTCACCTGGGCCTCCTTGGAGGGCACGGTGAAGTTGATCCACTTGACCCGGTTCTGCGGGAGGGCCAGGGCCGTGTCGGGGGACACCCCGGTGGGCTCGAGGCGCTCCGGCTGGAAGGGGAGCGTCTTGATGGCCATGCGGGTCACGATGCCGAGACAGCCGCGCACGCCGGTGTAGCCCCTGAGCAGGCCCCTGAGGTCCGGGCCGGGGCTCTCCCCCCAGAAGGGGTCGTCCCCGGTGGCCAGGGAGCCCAGCCGGAGCAGCTCACCGTCGGGCATCACCACCTCGGTTCCCAGGATCCGGCGGTGCGGCAGGCCGATGCGGTGGCTCAAGGGGGACCAGCCGTCCCCGATCAGGTTGGCGACGGCCGAGGCCTGGGCCCCGCCCCCCCCGATGACCACGTAGGCCCCGTGGTTCATGCACTCCTCCTGGATGGGGGAGTAGACCATGCCGGGGCCCACCTCCACGTAGAAGTGCTTCTCGTCGAGGACGAAGTCGTTCATGCGCTTGAGGTCGACGAGCAGGGCGTCCTCCACGTGCGGGTGGGAACGGGGACCGTAGAACCCCGTGCTGTAGGGTACGTAGGGAATCTCGCGGCGGTAGCAGACCTTCACGATCCGCTGGACCTCCTCGGTGGTTCGGGGCATGATGACGCAGCCCGGCACGGTGGTCATGACCCGCTCGTACCCCAGGCCGTTCTCGTACCCGCCGGGGCCGCTCCGGTACCCCTCACAGATCACCGGGTCGTCGGAGACATACTCGGGGCCCACGATGGATTCCAGAATTCGATACACCTCTTTGGATATCATGACTTTCCTCCTTGTGCCGAAGCGTCCAGGGACGCGCAGATGACCTCGGCGATGTCCAGAACCTGAATGGCGTCGCCGTTCCCGCCGGCCACCTCGGAGAAGTGGCTCTTGCACCAGGGGCAGGCGGCGACCAGGGTCTCGGCCCCGATCTCCCGCACCTCCTCCAGGCGGTGGTTCGCGGACTTCCGTGCGAAGTCGGGGAAGGCCTCCTTGGTCCCCCGGCCGGCCCCGCAGCAGAAGGCGTTCTCCCGCATGCGGGGCATCTCCACCAGGTCGACCCCCGGGATCCCCTTCAGGATGTCCCGGGGCGGGAAGTAGACGCCGTTTCTGCCACGCCGCCGCTCGAGCCTCGGCTCCACGCATCCCATCCAGCCCCGCTTGCCCTCGTAAGGCGTCCAGGGCTCGCTCAGGCGGCTCAGGCTGCAGGAGTCGTGGTAGGTCATCCGGGTCTCGAAGGGCCGGGTGGTCTCGAGGGCCCCCTTGGCGATGCGATCGCCTGCGTACTCCACGAGGTGGATCACCTCGAATCCCAGATCCTCGGTGGCGATCTCCAGCAGCTTGGGATAGTCGACCTTCCACATGCGATACCCCTCGGCGCAGCTGGTGAGAAGCGTCTTGGCCCCCGTCTTGCGCATCGCCTCGACGTTTCGCTCGGCCAGGGCCTTGGCCTCGTCGTACAGGCCCACGGAGAAGAGCGTGTTCCCGCAGCACCACTCGTTGGGGAGCAGCATGAAATCGTCGCCCGCGGCCTGAATGATCTTCGCCGTGGAGCGGGCGATCTCGGGGTTCTTGTAGGAGGCGTTGCACCCCACGAAGTAGACGATGTCCGCCTTCCCGGCGGGTTGAATCTTCTCGGCGAGCCAGCCCTTGCGGTTCTTGTGGGCGGCGCCGTAGACGTTGTGCTTCTTCTCGATGTTGGCGGCCAGCTTCTTGTGGGCGGGCATGGGACCCACCCCGTCCCGGACCGCCTTGACCCGAAGGGACTCCAGGGTCAGGCCGATCTCGAGGTCCAGGTTCCGCTTGCATCCCACGTCGCAGGCGCCGCAGAGCGTGCAGGCGTACATCACCTCCAACGCCTTCTCGTTCCAGTCGAGCAGGCCTTCGGCCATGGCATGGCCGATGCGCATCTTCCCGTACGCCCCGTAGGCGTCGAACTCGTAGATTGTGGCGCTCGGGCACCTCGTCATGAACTTGGCGCCCGGCATGTAGGTGTGCTCCACCCAGGTGCAGCCCTTGCACTTGATGCAGCGGCTCATGTCGTAGACGAAGTTCTCGATGTCCGTAACGTCCAGCTTGAACTCGTCCCTGGGCTTGTAGTATCGAACATTCAACTCCTCGGCCATGATGCCACCCTCCTTAGAAACACAGGTTCCCGGGATTCATGATCTGGTTCGGATCGAACACCTTCTTCAGTCTCTTGAGGTGGCTCGCGTATGAGGCCGCTCTCTCGTAGACGATGGGTGCCAGATCCCCGTAGGGCCGGGTGAAGACGGCGCCTTCGTGAAGCATCAGCGTGACCGCCTCCTTGTAGAGGGCGCGCACGGCCTCCACCTCCTCCGGATCGCCGGGATCGTAGAAAAAGTTGAACTCCGGCCTGCAGGCCCGATTGTGCTCGAGGGGCTGGATGTACACCCCGAGCTCGCCGATGGGGTAGCCGTACCTGGGCGCGAGCTCCTCCACCAGGTCCAGGAACCGCTGCGCCTCGAGGGGCCGCGTGTGAAACTGCAGGCTCTGGCACCCCCCCCGGACGCGGAGCTTCCAGTGAGGCTTCCCCGCGGGCCAGGGCTCACGGAGCAGGTCCAGCACCTTCTTTGACAAGCCGGGGAACCCGGGCAGGTTCTCCCCGAGCCGGACGTCCGAAAACTCGTTCTTGAGCACCTCGGCCAGGAAGTTCTCTTCGTAGGCGATCTTCTCCTCCGGCCGGCGAAGCAGGCCGCTGACGACCAGGATCAGGGTCCAGGGCGGCAGCGCTTCCCGCAGGCGGTCGAAGTCGTCGGGCCAGTCCTCCGCCAGCACGGCTGCGAGGTCCACGTTGTTCAGGAGGACCACCTCCTGGCCGATCCGTCGCGGAAGGATCCGGTGCAGAAACTCCATGGCGCGGTCCAGGTCGTCCATGGGAGCGAACAGGACCTTGTCCATCCTGGGAATGGACTCCATCTTCAGGTTGGTCCAGGTGACCACGCCCATGGTGCCCTGGGCGCACTGGAAGAATCGATAGAAGTCCAGGCCCGGGCCGGACGGGTTCCCGCCCTTGGACATGGAATCCGGATATCCGTCCACGCTGGCCGAGCCCATGCGGAAGATCTCTCCGGTCGGCCAGACCACCTCCATGGCCTCCAGGGGCTCGCCGTAGTCGTACACCTGGTTGGTCGGCTCCTCCCGCTCCATGAAGTCCGTCAGCACGGAGCGCTCCGCGGGCGGCGTCAGCGGCATGATCACTCGGTAACCCTTCTTCTTCAGGGCCTGGGTGAGCTTCTCCCAGGTGACGCCCGCCTCGAAGCGGACCCTCCGGTTGTCGGGATCGATCTCCAGGACCCGGTTCATGCGGGACATGTCCAGGACCACACCGCCCTCTTTGGGAATGGTGGCGCCGTAGAAGTGTACCTTGGAGCTCACGGGCACCACGGGAATCCGGTTCTCGTTGCAAAAGGAGAGGATCGCCGAGACCTGGCCGGCGTCCGACGGCTTCACGAGAACGTTGGGCGCTCCGGGCGGCGTGTAGCTGAAGTCGGTGGCGTAGGTCCCCAACAGTTCGGGATCGTCGGAGACGTGCCGCGCCCCGACGATCTCTGACAGCTTCGTTTTGACATCCATCTGAAAACCTCCATCCGGTGATCGTGAACTCGCCTCCATCCCATTCCCCATGCTTACCACGAACGGGGTGATTTCCCCAATGACAGATTGAGCGTTGATGGTTAACGTGTTATCTATTTACGAAAAGGGCCCGGCCGAGTCAAGCGTATTTTTTCACAATTCCCATGTCCCCGGGAGGCCGAGCCCCGGACCGGTTTCTCCAGGGTCCCGGAGAAAGGAGGACGAAGGAACTCGCCGGACATTTGACAGTTGACTTTATGACCGTTTTTCAGGATATTACTTCACTCGAGTCATCGCGCTGAACGCAAGACCGGAGACCGATCTATGAGCTACAAAAGCGACATGAGCATTGACGAAAAGGTTCTGATGGCCGTGGTTCGGGTTGCAGAGAGCTTCAAGAGGGATGCCTCCGCCCTGTTCAGGGAGCATGGATTGACCTTCTCTCAATACAATGTTCTTCGGGTGCTGGACGCCTCCCTGGACGGAGAGAACACCATGAGGGACACCAGCAAAATCATGCTGGCCTCAGGGGCCAACATGTCCGGGATTGCCAAGAGACTGGAGAAAGGCGGATTCATCATTCGCAAGGGGGATCCGAACGACGACCGCCTGAAAAGACTCCAGATCACCGAGAAGGGGAAACAGACGCTCGATGACATCTCCGAAGCAAAGGAACAGCGCATCAAGACCTACCTGAATGACTACAGCGACAAGGAAAAATCCGTCCTCCTGGACATGCTGCGAGAGATGCGAAAGCAGATCAACCGGAGATCGTAACGCCACTTCCTCCCCTGCCCCGACCCATGCTCGTGTGCCTCACCCGGAAGGCCGGCCCATGAACGACCATACACGAGACCGCGTTTGGACAACGCACGGAAAACACCGGATCGACATCATCGGGTTTCCCATGGACCTCGGGGCCGACCGGCGCGGGGTGGGCATGGGACCGGAGGCCCTGCGGATTGCGGGCATCCGGCGTCGACTCGAGGAGCTGGGCTACGAGGTGAGGGACCGGGGCGACATCCCGGTGGAGATCCGGGAACGCCAGACCATCTCCAACCCGAGGCTCAAATTCCTGGAGGAGGTGCTCGAGAAGTCCGGCCGCCTGGCCTCGGTCGTGCAAGAGACCCTGGACCAGGGCCGTTTCCCCCTCGCCGTGGGGGGGGACCACACGGTCTCCATCGGCTCCGTGGCCGGGCTGTCCGCCCACTGCCGGGAGCGGGGGCTTCGGCCCGGCGTCCTCTGGATCGACGCCCACGCGGACATGAACGACGAGAACACCACACCCTCGGGCAACATTCACGGAATGGCCCTGGCCGTCAGCCTCGGACTCGGCGAGCCTCGGCTCACGAACCTGCTGGGCTTCTCACCCAAGCTCGAACCGCAGCACGCCTTTCTCGTGGGCGTTCGGAGCATCGATCCGGACGAGCGGGAGATGATTCGAACGTCGGGTCTCAACGTGCGCACCATGGCGGACATCGACCGCAGGGGCGCGGCCCGGGTGATCGAAGAGATCCTGCAATCGCTGAGAAAAGAGGTGGACGCGATCCACGTGACCTTTGATGTGGACGCCGTGGACCCCTCTCTCGCCCAGGGCGTGGGAACGCCCGTGGCGGGAGGGCTGACCTACCGGGAGGCCCACCTGGTCATGGAGACCATTGCGGAGTGCGGCAAGCTGAGCAGCATGGACGTGGCCGAGGTCAACCCCACCCTGGACGACCGCAACCGGACGGCCGAGCTGACCGCCGAGATGGTGTCGTCGTGTCTCGGCAAGCGCATCCTTTGAGCTTCCGCGAAAAATGGTCTTTTTCGCCAATGGCTGCGTCGGACTGCGGGATTTCTTGTGCGGCGTACAAAACCGTACGCCTCCGCGCAATCCCTTGTCCTCCTTGCCCTTGACGAAAAATCCTCACGTTTCGCTGGAAGCTCACCGAATATTGATGGAGTCGTATAAGGCCCTGAACCTTGAGATCTGCCCAGGGAATATCAACGGGTTATCATGTTCCCAGCGGCGGATGAGCGGGTTTTTGCGAATCCGTCAATATTCGTAGGGCAGGGTTTTGCACCCCGCCGTGCTTGTTGAAAACCTTGCGCCGGCAGGGGAAATGCCGCCCTACGCCCGATCCACAGGGGGTGTTTTCACCAAAAGAAGAGCCC
>CAYUBQ010000059.1:0-26188 GCA_964443135.1 uncultured Desulfobacterales bacterium
ATGGGCGCGATCTTCATGAAGTTGGGCCGCGCACCGGCCACCACCAGGATCTTCATGGTATCTCCCACTTCCTCTGAAAAACAGGGGACGTTTTTGCATAATTCGATAACTTCAGCGAATCGCTGTTGTCCTTTATACCAGTGAACCTTATCGAAGTTATCGAATGATGCAAAAACGTCCCCTATTGGTAGGCGGCGGCCTGCTTCCGGTAGAGGGAGGCGTAGAGGCCGCCGCGGTCGAGGAGCGCCTCGTGGCCTCCCTCCTCGACGACCAGGCCCCCCTCGAACACGTAGATCCGGTCCGCCATCCGCACCGTGCTGAACCGGTGGCTCACCAGCACGGCCGAGCGGCCGTCCAGGAGCCTCCGGAACCCCTCGAACAGCTCGTACTCGCTCCGGGCGTCCAGGGAGCTGGTGGGCTCGTCCAGCACGATCACCTGGGCGTCCCGCAGGAACGCCCTCGCCAGGGCCACCTTCTGCCACTCGCCCAGGCTCAGCTCCTCGCCGTCCTCGAACCAGCGCCCCAGGGTGGTGTCGTAGCCCTTGGAGAGCCGTTCGATCCGTTCGTGGACGCCCGCCCGCCGGGCGGCCTCCGCGATGCGCGGGTCCTCCCCGGAAAGGGCCGTGTTCCCCAGCCGGATGTTCTCCCGCGCGCTCAGATGGTACTGGACGAAGTCCTGGAACACCACGCTGAACTGCCGCCGGAGCTCGGACACGGAAAACCGCCTCAGGTCCGTCCCGTCCAAGCGCACCGCCCCCCGGTCCGGGTCGTAGAGCCGGCAGAGGAGCTTCACCAGGGTGGTCTTGCCCGAGCCGTTCGCCCCCACTAGGGCCACCACCTCGCCCGGGGCCACCTGAAAGGTGACCTCCCGCAGCACGGGCTCGGCCGTGGACGGGTACTGGAAGCTCACCCCGTCCACCACCAGCCCCTCCCGCATGGGCCGCGGCACGGGCAGCGGCCGGGCCGGCTCCTGCACCCGGGGCTCCAGGTCCAGGAACTCGAACAGGTTCCTCAGGAACAGGTTGTCCTCGTAGAGCCCGGCCATGCCGCCCAGCATCCCCTGGAGGTAGCCCAGGCCCCGCTGGAAGGCCTGGAAGTACATCACCATGTCGCCCAGGGTGATGGCCCCGTGGACGGCCCGGTACGCGATGAAGGCGAGCGAGCCGAACACCGCCAGGGTGGCCCCCACCTGGGCGCCCAGCTCGCCCAGGCTCCGCCTGCGGGTGATGTCGAGCCGCTCCCCCCGGAGGACCTTCCTCAGCGCCTCGAACCGCCCGGCGAAGAGCCCGCCCAGGTCGAAGAGCCGCACCTCCTTGGCGTGGGGCGCGCCCGTGAGGATCCAGTTGAGGTAGGCCGCGGTCCGCTGGGTCTGGGTGCGCTCTCGCTGCCAGCGGTACATCTTGCCCGCGTGGAACATCTTGACCGCAATCCCGGGGAGGGCCGCCGCCACCAGCACCACCGCCATGGCCCAGTGGAACGAGAACAGGAGCCCGGCCATGGCCGCCAGGGAGATGCCGTTCCGGGCCACGCCCACCAGCCCGTTCACGATGCTCGTGGGCCGGTGGGGTCCCTCCATCTGGGCCCGGTGGAGGGTGTCGAAGTAGGCGGGGTTCTCGTAGTAGGAGAGGTCCGCCCGGATGGACTGGGCGTGGAGCACGCCGTACATGTGGTCGGTCACGGCCAGGCTCTGGGCCTCCCGGGCGAGCGAGGCCAGGAGCTGCACCCCGGCGTTGGCCACGGCCACGCCCGCGGCCAGGCCGATGTAGAGGAGCACCCGGCCGAAGGCCTCGCCCGGGTCGGCCGCGCCCAGGGCCTGGCTCACGCCGTCCACGATGAGCTTGATCAGGTAGAGGGTGAGGAGGGGCAGGAGGGCCTGGATGAAGACCAGCCCCAGGCTCGCCAGGGTCCAGCCGGGCGCGGCCCGCCACACGAACCGGGCGGCCCGGTCCAGGCGGAGGGTGTGGCGGATCTTGTGGCGCAGGGTGGCGGCATCGGCCATGTCGGACGCTCCAGGTTCCACAAAGGTCCCCGATGGTCCCACAAAACCGCCGAATTGTGAAGCGGTTCGGGAAACCAGGGGACGTACTTGCATAATTGCATAATTCGATAACTTCGCCTCAGACGGTTATCACTGTCGCTCGGTCCCGAAAAGGTATCGAATTATGCAATTATGCAAGTACGTCCCCTACCCTTAAGAACGTCCCCCAGTTTTTCCCCCTTGATTATTCAGGCCTTTTGGACGATCCTGGGATGTAGAGCAATACAGGTTCGCCAGCAACCCAACCGGCCCTGTGCCGTCCAGCGAGGGTGCCATGACCCGAGCGACCCCACGCCCCATGTCTCCACAGGAGAGGTGGGGCGTTGTCTTGGGGCCCCTCGACCGCCCCGGGAGACCGTGTCCCGCCTCGTGAGAGCCCGATCGTGAAATGCCCGATCTGTCTATCGGACCACGACGGCAACGTCCGCTACTGCAGCCACTGCGGCTCCAGGCTGCGGGCGCCGTGTGCGGCGTGCGGCCACCCCAACCCCCCGGAGACCCGCTTCTGCCTGCAGTGCGGCTCCGAGGTGGAAGGCTTCCGGGAGGACGAGGAGGACCACGGCGTCGGGGAGGCCCGCTTCGCCGATGCCGAGCTCCGCCTCGAGCGGCTCGGCCGCACCCCCGAGGAGCAGCGGGGCCCGTCACCCGAGCTGAAAACGGCCATGGAGCGGATCCGCAAGATCGCCCGAAGCCAGAGCGGGTACCGGCCCCGGTACTCTCGCCTGCGAGGGACCTACCAGCAGCTCACCCGGCGCCCCAGGCGGGCCGTGGCCTCCTGGAACACCGCCCTCGCGTCAAAACTAGGGGACGTTTTTGCATAATTGCATAATTCGATCACTTCGCTTCCGTTCGCCTCAGGCGGTGGGCGCGGTAGCGCGGTCTGAAAAAAGTTATCGAATTACGCAAGAACGTCCCCTGGATTTCCCCGGATGGTTGGCGGTCGCTCGATCCTGAAAAGGTATCGAATTATGCAATTATGCAAAAACGTCCCCTGGATCCGGCGGGCCGAACTTCCCCTTGATTTTGCCCGTCCCTTCCCGGACCATAAAAAGAGGGGCCGACGTTCGGCCGGGCTCTCTGCGTGAGGAGCCATGAGGTGCACGACCTGCCAGCACGAGAACGACGACGGCGTCCGCTTCTGCAGCCGGTGCGGGTCCCCGCTGGGCGAGCCCTGCGCCCGGTGTGGGCACCCGAACCCCCTGGAGGGGCGCTACTGCGCCCAGTGCGGGCACCGGATCGACCGGTCCCGGGAGGGCGAGGGCGGCGAACCCCTCGCCGAGAGCGAGCGCAAGCACGTGACCGTCCTCTTCTCGGACCTCTCCGGCTACACCGAGATGACCGAGAAGCTCGACCCGGAGGAGGTCAAAACCCTCACCCAGCGCATCTTCCGTAAGGTCGCGGCGATCGTCGCCAGGTACGACGGCACCATCGAGCGCTACATCGGGGACAGCGCCATGGCCGTCTTCGGCATCCCCCGGACCCACGAGGACGACGCCGAGCGGGCCATCCGGGCGGCCACGGAGATCCACGAGGCGGTCCGCTCCATGGGCCACTGGGTGGAGGAGCGGATCGGCCGGCCCCTGACCATGCACTCGGGCATCAACTCCGGGCTCGTGGTCACGGCCCGGGTGGAGCCGCAGAGCGACTCCCAAGGCCTGACCGGGCTCACCGTGAACCTGGCCTCCCGCCTGGAGAGCCTCAGCCGGCCCGACGAGATCCTCGTGGGCCGCACCACCTGCCTCCAGGCGGACCGGGCCTTCGACTTCGAGGAGATGGAGCCGGTCCGGGTCAAGGGCAAGAGCGAGACCCTGCGGGTCTACCGGCTCCTGGCGCCCAAGCGGCGGGACGCTTCCACCGGCTTCGGGCTGAACGCGGATCTGATCGACCGCGAGGAGGAGCTCTCCCTGCTGGGCGACCGGCTGGAGCAGCTGGTCCGGGGCGGTCGCGGCGGGATCCTCTGGGTCACGGGCGAGGCCGGCATCGGCAAGTCCCGCCTCCTGGCCGAGGCGAGAAAGCGCTTCGGAGGGGACGCCCTCCTCTGGCTGGAGGGACGGTCCCTCTCCTACGGGCAGACCATCAGCTACTGGCCCTTCCTGGAGATCTTCAAGTCCTTCGCCGGCATCACCCAGGAGGACGACGAGATCCAGGGCTGGCGGAAGCTCCAGGCCCGCATCAACCGCCTCTTCCCGGACGAGGTGGCGGACACGCTCCCCTACCTGGCGACCCTCCTGGCCATGGAGGTCAAGGGCAACCTGACCTCCCGGGTGCAGTTCCTGGACGGGGACTCCATGCGTCGGCAGATCTTCCGCACCTCCCGCCACTTCTTCTCGCGCCTGGCCCGGGAGCAGCCCCTGGTCCTGGCCTTCGAGGACTTCCACTGGGCCGACCGCTCCAGCGTGGAGCTGGTGGAGCACCTCCTGCCCCTGGCCGAGCGCGAGCCCGTCCTGTTCTGCTTCGCCTCCCGCTCCGAGGAACCGGCTGCCGACGTTCGCCTGGGCGAGAAGATCGCGCAGGCGTACAGCGCCTCCACCACCCGCATCCCCCTCCAGCCCCTGGACAGCGCCCAGAGCGAGCGCATGGTCTGCGAGCTCCTCGGCATCGACGAGCTGTCCGAACAGATGAAGGACATCGTCCAGATCAAGAGTCAGGGCAACCCCCTGTTCCTGGAGGAGCTGATCCGCACGCTGGTGGACGCCGGCATCGCGAGCCGGGACAGGGCCGGCGGCCGCTGGCGCCTCAAGCCGATCCAGGGCAAGATCCCCATCCCCGGCTCCCTGCGGACCCTGATCGCCGCCGGCATCGACCGCCTGGACGAGGACATCAAGGAGGTGCTCCGGGTGGCCTCGGTCATCGGCCGGAGCTTCCTCTACCGCCTGCTCCGGGAGATCATCGCCTCGCGGGAGGTCCTGGAGGAGGACCTGAACGCCCTGGAGAAGAAGGACCTGATTCGGGAGAAGTGCCGGGTCCCGGAGCTGGAGTACGTCTTCAAGCACGACCTGATCAAGGAGTCCATCTACGAGAGCATCCTCCTCGAGCAGCGCAAGGGGCTCCACCGCAAGGTGGGCGAGGCCATCGAGCGCGTCTTCCCGCACAGCCTGGAGCGGTTCTACGGCCTCCTGGCCTACCACTACGCCCAGGCCTCGGACTGGGGAAAGGCCCACGAGTACCTGCTGAAGACCGGCGACCAGGCCGGCCGCATGGCCGCGGACACCGAGGCCCTGGCCCACTACAAGAAGGCCGTGGCCGCTTACGACCGGATGTTCGGCCGGCAGTGGGACCCGCTCCAGCGGGCCGTGCTGGAGCGCAAGATCGCCGAGGCCCTGTTCCGGAAAGGGGCCTACCGCCAGGCCCTGGAGTCCATCCGCCAGGCCCTGGAGCTCCTGGGCGACCCCCTCCCCGAGAACGCCCGTGGCATTCGGCTGGGCATCGCCCGGCAGGTCGCGATCCAGATGGTCCACCGGGCGCTGCCGGCGGTGTTCTACCGGCGCAGGACCGCGGACGATCCGGCGATCGAGGAGTGGATGACCCTCCGGAAGCTCCTGGGATGGATCGACTACTGCAACAACAACGAGCGGCTGCTCTTCAATCTCCTCTCCAGTCTGAACCGCATGGAGAAAGGGGGGGACCGGCACGCCCTTTCCCAGTGCTATTCCGGCCTGGGCATGGCCATGGACGCCCTGTGCCGGGGCCGCATCGCCAGGCGCTACCACGCCCACGCCCTCCGGACCGTCCAGCGAGGCGAAAACCCCGTCTCCGAGTCCCTGGTCTGCTACAGCTACGGCATGCACCTCCACTTCTCGGGCCGCCGGCAGGAGGCCGTGGAGATGTACGACCGCTCCGCCGCCGTCGGCCGGGAGATGGGGGACGTCAAGCAGTGGGCCGTGCCCGTCATGCTGAAGTCCATCCTGCACCACCAGGTGGGGGCCTTCCAAGAGAGCCTGGATCTCTGCAGCCGGGTGACCGAGGCCGGGCGCGAGGTCTCGGACGGCCAGATCGTCGGCTGGGGTCTGGCCGGGCAGGGCAAGAGCCTCATGTTCCTGAACGAGATGGACCAGGCGGAGGCCCGCATCACCGAGGCGCTGCCCATCCTCAGGCGGGTGCCGGACCTGTTCGTGCTGGTCTCCACCATGAACGACCAGGCCGTCGCCCGCATGCTTCAAGGCGACGAGGAGCAGGCGCTCGAGATCCTGACCCGGGCCCGCCGGATCATCCACAAGCAGTCCCTGGTGGGCCACTGCGTCTGGGACGTCCACTACACCTGGGCCGACCTCTGCCTGAGGCTGAACCGGTCCAACCATCTGAACGCGGCCATGGACAAAATCCGAAAGATCGCCGGAAAACAGAGGATGTTCCGGCCCCGCTACCTCCGGCTCGCGGGGAGGCACGCCCGCATCACCCGGGGCGACAAGCAGGCCCTGGCCCGGTGGAACGCGGCCCTGAGGGAGGCCAGGGAGTTGGAGAACCGCCTGGAGGAGGGCCTCACCTACCTCGAGATGGGGCAGGGGCTCTCCGAGCCCCTCTGCTTCGAGCGGTGCCGGGCTATCTTCCAGGAACTGGACGCCCGCACCTACCTCGAGCAGACGGACCAATGCCTGGCCGCCCAACCCCGGTCAAGCTAGGGGACGTTTTTGCATAATTGCATAATTCGATCCCTTCGCTTCCGTTTGCCTCAGACGGTGGGCGCGGGCGCGGTCTGAAAAAAAGAATCGAATTACGCAAGAACGTCCCCTTGGCGGTCGCTCGACCCTGAAAAGGAATCGAATTATGCAATTATGCAAAAACGTCCCCTGGGTTTTCACGAAATCCGGTTGACGCCTGTTTACAAATCGTATACTTTCAAAAGCATGATCCCGGATGAACACACCATCGTCGAGAGGATCAAGGCGCTGCGCCTTCAGCAGGGGCTCACCCTGGACCAGCTCGCGGATCTCTCCGGCCTCACCAAGGGATACCTCTCCCGGATCGAGAACTCGGACAAATCGCCGCCCTTCTCCACCCTGGCAAGGCTTGCCTCCGCGCTGAACACGGACCTGATCTCCTTCTTTACCAATGGGAACGGGGAGGGCGGGGACATCGACATCGACATCGTCCGCTCCGAGGACTCCAGGAAGGTCAGCCGCAAGATCGCGCCCGAAGCATATCTCTACGAGTCTCTCGCGTTTCGCATGCGGGGGAAGAACATGGAGCCGATGCTGGTCACGCTGGAAGGGGACGCCCCGGTGACCCCCTTTCAGCACGACGGGGAAGAGTTCATCTACCTGCTGGAAGGCATCCTGGAGCTCCGTTACCAGGGCGAGACCTACATCCTCGAGCCGGGGGACTCGGCCTACTTCGACTCGGGCATCGAGCACTCGGGCCGGAGCCTGGGCGATGGGCCGGCCCGGTTCCTCTGTGTGATCTATTCCTACCGGCGGGGGTGAAATTTTTTTGTCCGCCGGGTTTACAAATCGTAAACAAACGGGAGGCGATTCGAATGGACAAGCTCATCATCACGGCAGCCATCACCGGAGGGGCCTCTCCGGACTCCAACCCCTACCTGCCCAAGACGCCCAAGGAGCAGATCGAGGCCACGGTGAAGGCCTGGGAGGCGGGCGCATCGGTGGTGCACCTCCATCCCAGGAACCCCGAGACGGGAAAGGGCGAAACCAACGCGGACTGGTATGCGGAGGCGATCCGCGGCATCCGGGAGCGGTGCGACATCATTGTCAACGTCTCCACGGGCGGTGGGACCGGGAGGCGGGTGGACGGGGACTGGCTGTACAAGGAGATCCCCGGGGAGTCCGTCAAGGACCGGATCGGCGTCATCCCCGAGCTCGCCGGGGACCCCGTGACCAGACCGGACATCGCCTCCTTCAATGCCGGGTCCCCGGTCATCGACATCTACAACCGGAAGAAGAAGGAGTTCCTGCTCAAGTTCGTCATGGTCCAGAGCTTTCCGGACATGGCGCACATGGCCGAGGTGATGAACGAGCACGGGGTCAAGCCCGAGCTCGAGTGCTACGACACGAGCATGATCAACAACTGCAAGGTGCTCGCGGAGCTGGGGTACCTCCAGGAGCCTCTCTACTTTCAGTGCGTGCTGGGCGTGATGGGGCAGATCCCCGCCACCGTGGACAACCTCAACCACATGGTCCGGAACATCCCGGAGGGCACACCCTGGTCGGTGTGCGCCGTGGGCTTGAACGAGTTCCCCATGACGACCGTGGGCATGATCATGGGGGGGCACGTCCGGGTCGGGTTCGAGGACAACATCTACCTCTCCAACGGCGTGCAGGCGAAGAGCAATGCGGAGCTGGTGGAGAAGGTGGTGCGGATCGCCGGGGAGATGGACCGCGAGATCGCCACGCCGGCGGAGGCGAGGGAGCTCTTGAGCCTCCCGCCGAGGGCGTCCGCCTGATCAGGGGAACGCGATGGAAGAGCCCGTTCTCGTCGAAGGCCGGGGCGTCTGCAAAAACTTCGGGGGGCTTCACGTCCTGACGGATGTGAACCTGCGCGTGAGACGCGCCAGCATTCACTCCATCATCGGGCCCAACGGGGCCGGAAAGACCACCCTGTTCAACCTGCTCACGGGCGTGTTCCCCGTCTCGAGCGGCGCCTTCTTCTTCAAGGGGGAGGAGATCACGAACCTCCCGCCCTACCGGATCTCCAGGAAGGGCATCGCGCGGTCCTTCCAGATCACGAGCATCTTCCCCGAGCTCTCGGTCTACGAGAACGTCCGGGTGGCGGCGCAGAACACCGCGCACGGCGCGTCCAATTTTCTCGCGCCCTACACGTCGCTGAAGCACGCGCTGGAGAAGGCGGACGAGGTCGTCGAGTTGATCGGGCTCGAGGAGAAGCGGTCCCTGGTCTCGCGAAACCTCTCCTACGGCGAAAAGAGGATCCTGGACATCGGCATCTCGCTCGCCACGGATCCCGAGCTGGTTCTGCTGGACGAGCCCATGGCCGGGCTGCAGTGGGCGGACATGCAGGGGATGACCAAGCTGGTGGAGAAGATCTCCGAGAAGCTCACGGTGATTCTCATCGACCACAACATCGACCTGGTGGTGGCGCTTTCGGACAGGATGACGGTCCTGAACCAGGGACTGGTCATCGCCGACGGCACGCCGGCGGAGATCCAGGACGACGAAAAGGTGCAGCAGGCTTATCTGGGAGGGTATTGATCATGCTGGCCCTCGAGGAGATCCACACCTACTACGACGAAAGCCACATCCTCAAGGGGCTTTCCATGGAGATCGACCAGGGGGAGACCGTGACCTTGCTGGGAAGAAACGGGGCCGGCAAGACCACCACGGTGAGGACCATCATGGGCCTGGTCCCCCCCAGGTCGGGCTCGATCACCCTCCGGGGCAGGGCCATCACGGGGCTCAGCCCCCACAGGATCGCCAAGCTCGGCGTGGGGTACGTCCCGGAGGAGCGCGGGATCTTTCCCAGCCTGACGGTGTACGAGAACCTCTCGCTTCCCGTGTGGGGCCGGGGCGGCGAAGGCTGGCCCCTGGAGAAGATCTACGAAACCTTTCCCGTGCTCGAGGCGCGCCGGGGGCACAGGGGTTCCAAGCTGAGCGGCGGGGAGCAGCAGATGCTGGCCATCGCCCGCATCCTGCACGCCCGGATGGAGGTCATCCTCCTGGACGAACCCACCGAGGGGCTCGCCCCTCTCCTGGTGCGTGCCATCGGCTCCGTCATCGGCGAGATCAAGGAAAGCGGCCTCACGGTTCTCCTCATCGAGCAGAACACCCGGTTCGCGGAAAGGGTGGCGGACCGCCACCACATCCTGTACGGCGGCGGCATCGTCTACAGCGACACCAACGAGGCCTTCTCCAACGCACACGATGTCCAGAAGAGATACCTGGGGGTCTGATCGAGGAACGGATCGTGCCCGCCGGTATGGGAGAGGAGGTGAGAAAAAGGAGAGTCCGGGGAACGGGGAAGCATGATGGGGTCGCAAAAAGTCCGGATCCTCGAAATCCGCCCCTGGGATTTCAACAGGTTGTATCATGCCCAGCGGCGCGTGAGCGGATTTTTGCGAATGCGTCAACCAAGGAACGTGATCACCAGCCAAAAGGAGGCAGCCCATGTTCAAGAAGACCATGATAGGAGTCGTCGTCGGCACGCTTCTGCTCGTGACGGCCTTTCCCGCCTACTCCGCGGACACCGTCAAGATCGGCGTCCTCAGCGTCCTTTCGGGACCGCTGGCCGTCATCGGGAACGGCGAGAAATGGTCCGCCGAGATGGCCGTCGAGGACTACGGGAAGGTCCTGGGCAAGGAGGTCGAGATCATCGCCAGGGACCATGCCTACAACCCGGGGATCGCCAACGAGAAGGCCAAGGAGCTCTACGAGAAGGAAAACGTGGACGTCATCGTGGCCTGCCCCAACAGCGCCGCCGCCCTCGCCGTGGCCGAGCAGGCCCGCCTTCACAAGAAGCCGTTCATCTCCACCTCCGCCGGGACCACCGACCTGATCGGGGACAAGTGCAACAAGTACGTCGTCAAGTGGAACTACAACGACTACATGCTTGCCACCACGGTGGGTCTCTGGGGAGCGGAAAACCTGGGGAAGCGATGGTACACGATCACCTCCGACTATGCCTGGGGGCACAGCCTCCTCAAGCATTTCACGGCCGCGCTGAAGCAGAAGGGGGGCGAGCACGTCGGCAACGACATGGTGGCCCTGGGGACCTCGGACTACAGCCCCTACATCCTCAACGCCATGAACGCCGACCCCGACGTGCTGGTGCTGCTGAACGTGGGCAAGGACGCCGTCAACTCGGCCAAAGCGGCCATGGAGTACGGCCTGAAGGACAAGTGCAAGATCGTCCACGCCCTGCTGTTCGAGCCCAACATCAAAGGGGCGGGTCCCGAGGTGTTTGCCGACAACTACGTGGCCGCGTCCTGGAACTGGAAGGTGGACTACCCCGGCGCCCGGGAGTACGCGGACAAGTACCTGGAGCGGCACGGCGAGCGGCCCCACTTCATGGCCGCGGCCGTCTACAGCGCGACCTGGCAGTACCTGGAAGCCGTGAAACGGGCCGGGAGCACGGACCCGGACAAGGTCATCGCGGCGCTGGAGGGGCACACCTTCAGGGACATGTTCGCCAACCCGGGGTACATCAGGCCGGGGGACCACATGCAGGTGGGAGAGGCGCTGCTCCTGCGGGCCAAGCGCCCCGAGGAGATCACGCAGCAGGACGACTTTTTCGAGATCGTGGGCACCCTTCCCCCGGAGGAGGCTTTCGGTGAGGAGGGGCAGTTCGGATGCGACCTCCAGTAGCCGATTCGTGAGCCGGAAAGGGAAGGGGGGGAAGCCCCTCTTTCCTCCCGGCAACAACGAGAACCCTTCACGTACGGGGCCCGTAGCATGAATACTCAGTTTCTGTTGATGCAGCTCTTCAACGGGCTCATTATGGGTTCCATCTACGTCCTCCTCTCCCTCGGGTTGACCATCATCTTCGGGACCCTGGGGGTGGTCAACTTCGCCCACGGCGCCCTGTACATGCTGGGGGCCTACGCCGCCTACTCGACGGTCACCCTCCTGGGCCTCCCCTTCTTCGTGGCGATGCTGGTGTGCCCGGTCATCGTGGGCGTCATCGGCATCGTCCTGGAAAAGACCCTCATCAGCAGGCTCTACGACCTGCCTCACTTCTACAACCTGCTCCTGACCTTCGGCATCATGTTCGCGATCCAGGACGGGGTGAAGAGCGTCTTCGGGCCGGAGGGCGAGCCCTTCAACATCCCGCAGGTCCTCTCCGGCGCCGTGAACCTGGGGTTCATGTACTACCCCAAGTACCGCCTGTTCATCATCGTCCTGACGGCCGCACTGGCACTGGGGGTGTGGCTCTTCATCGCCAGGACCAGGCTCGGGGCAGTCATCCGCGCAGGCACCGACAACAGCGATATGGTCAGCGCCCTCGGCATCAACATCTCCAGGACCTTCACCCTGGTGTTCGGGCTGGGCGCCGCGCTCTCCGGCCTCGCCGGCGTCCTGTCCGCGCCGATCCAGAACGTTCAGCCGCTCATGGGAATGGACATCCTCGTGGAGACCTTCGTGGTGGTCATCATCGGAGGCATGGGGAGCATCGGCGGATCCATCCTGGCGGGCCTGATCATCGGGGAGCTGGTGACCCTGGGGATCATCTTCTGGCCGCCCATGGCCAAGATCCTGATTTACGCGTTCATGGCCTTTGTTCTCATCATCCGGCCGCGGGGTTTCTTCGGCCGGGCCGCGTTCTTCGAGTAGACGAGGCGAGTCCCCATGGAAAAACGGAGCCCGCATCTGTATTGGATGGCACCGGCGGCAGCGATCCTGCTCGTGGCGCTGCCCTTCATCACGCCGTACAAGGCGCTTGCCAGCCAGATGCTCATTTTCGCGATCTTCGCCATCGGCTATGACATCTGCTTCGGCTACACCGGCCTTCTCTCCTTCGGGCACGCGGCCTTCTTCGGCCTGGGCGCCTACGCGACCGGCCTGAGCCTGATTCACCTGTCCCTGCCCGCGCCGGTGGGCCTTCTGTTCGGCATCGCAGCCGCCGTGATCGCCTCCTTCTTCATCGGGCTGCTCTCCATCCGGCGGCACGGGATCTACTTCGCCATGGTCACGCTGGCCTTCGGCCAGATGGTCTACTTCCTGGCCTTCCAGTGGCGGTCGGTCACCGGAGGCGACGACGGCCTGCACGGGGTCCCGAGACCCCCCCTGGGCCCCGTCGACTTCACCTCCGAGCTCGTCCTCTACTACTTCATCCTGCTCTGCTTCGTCGGGGCGCTCCTGTTCGGCATCCGGATCATCCACTCGCCGTTCGGCAAGACCCTGGAGTGCCTCAGGGAGAACGAGGCCAGGGCCAAGAACATCGGGTACAACCCGCGGTTCTTCAAGCTCACGTCGTTCATGCTCTCCGCCTCCTTCGCCGGCCTTGCCGGGGGGCTCTACGCCCTGCTTCAGAACTTCGTGCCGCTGTTCACGCTGCACCTCGACACCTCCGGCGACATCGTTCTGATGACGTTGGTCGGCGGCATGGGGACGCTCTACGGGCCCATCATGGGGGCCGTGGGCCTGGTGTACATGAAAGACCTCCTGAGCACCCACACGAACGTCTGGCCCCTGATCCTGGGGCTTCTGTACGTGGTGTCGGTCATGGTCTTCCGAAAGGGGATCTTCAGGGCGTTGAAAAACAGGATCCTGTAGCCGCGGGGCCGAACCGGCGGACAAGAACACGGAGGGCTGCACATGACCATGCTGATCACCGGCGGATGCGGTTTCATCGGCGCGAACCTGGCGCGCACGTACCTGGGGAAGGGCAGGAAGGTGGCGATCCTCGACACCGCGCCCGAGGAGTGGCTGCCCCCCGATCTCAGGGGCCGCGCCCGGTACGTCCAGGGGGACATCACCAACTGGGTGGAGGTGTTGAACGCCGTCAGGGACCACGAGGTCCGGGACATCTTTCACCTGGCGGGCATTCTTTCGGCCCCCTCCGAGGCGAACCCCTCCCGTTCCTTTCGCATCAACGTGGAAGGGACCTTCAACGTGATGGAGGCGGCTCGGATGGGCGGCGTGGACAAGGTCGTCTTCTCGAGCTCCATGGGGGTGTACGGCGTTTCGCGGGACCAGGTGGTCACCGACGACACCTTCCAGCAGCCCAACATCATGTACGGCGTCACCAAGGTCTTTGACGAGCTCCTGGGCAGATACTACGGCCTGCGGTACGGGATCGACTTCCGCGGCATCCGGTTCCCCCAGCTGGTGGGGCCGGGCGTCCTCTCCGGCGGGTTCGGCCAGTACAACCCGGGGATGATCGAGGCGGCCGCCGCCGGGCGTCCCTACGAGGTCTGGGTGCCGGAGGAGACCGTGGTCCCGCTCCTCTACATCAAGGACGCGGTCCGGAGCCTGGAGCTCCTCTACGAGGCCGATGCCTCCCGCATCGAGACCCGGAACTACAACCTGGGACAGATCACGCCTTCCCCCACCGCACGCGAGCTGGCCGACATCGTGAAGGAGCATGTGCCCGGGGCGGAGATCACGTTCGAGCCCGACCCCCGGGCGGTGGAGGTGATCCAGTCCATCCCCGCCAGGATCGACGGGAGCAACGCCCGGAAGGAGTGGGGCTGGGAGATCCGCTACAACGCCGAGGAGATGGTCCGGGACTTCCTGGACGAGCTGAAACGGGGGGAGCCGTGAGCGACGCAGCAAGGCCTTTGAGGAACGTCCGGGTGGCGGTGATCGGGGCGGGGCTCATGGGGCACGGCATCGCCCAGGTCTTCGCCCGGAGCGGTTCTCCCGTGGCGCTCTACGACGTGGGGGAGGATCTCCTCCATCAGGCGCTCCGGAACATCCAACGCAACCTGGAGACGTTCGTGGGCGAGGGCCTGGAGACCCGTGAAGGCGCGGAGGGTGTTCTCTCCCGCGTTCGCCCGGTGCCCGATCTCCGGGAAGCGGTCCGGGACGCCGATCTCGTGGTGGAGGCGGCCCCGGAGGACCCCGGCCTCAAGAAGGAGCTCTTCACCCGGCTGGATGCCGCCGCCCCCGAGGGGGCCGTCCTCGCCAGCAACACCTCCATGCTCTCCATCTCGGAGTTCGGCAGCGCCTGCAGGAGAGGGGACCGCCTGGTCGTCACCCACTGGTTCAACCCACCTCACATCGTCCCGGTGGTGGAGGTGGTCGCCGGGGACCGGACCTCGGACGAGACCGTGGAGCGCACCGTCGCGCTGCTGAAGGCCGCGGGCAAGGAACCGGTGAGGGTGCGAAGGGAGATCCCCGGGTTCCTCGTGAATCGCATCCAGACGGCCATGTTCCGGGAGGTCCTCGCCCTTCTGGAGCAGGGGGTGGCCTCGGCCGAGGACATCGACACCGCGATCAAGGGGAGCTTCGGGCTGCGCCTGGGGGTGGTCGGGGTCCTGGAGACCATGGACATGGCCGGGCTGGACCTCATGCTGAAGGGGACGACCCACCTCTACCGATACATCGAGAGCCGTAACCAGCCCCAGAGGATCCTGGAGGAGAAGGTCGCCCAAGGGGAGCTGGGCGTGAAAACCGGCAAGGGCTTCTACAACTATGACGCCCGGAAGGCGCACGACGACTCGAGGGACCCGGTGGAGGCCCGCGACCGAAAGCTGCTGCGCCTCCTGAAGGCCCACTCCTCGTAAATCTCCTCCAGGCACAACGGGATTTCCATGGGGTTCTTAGGTGTACTCCCCCTGCCACAGGCCTTCCAGGAGCTTGTCAAGGCCTTTCTTCCGCCCCGTTCCCCGCGCGGGATTTTACATCCGCCATCGTGTTCAGCCGTAGGACCGACTTGACCATCCAGCCCTGCCTGCTAGAGTGCCAGGTTTGTCGTCATTTGTCATGACATAGGACGACAGACCTGTCATAAGAACGGCGCCTTCCTCGCCTCGGCTATCCGCTCTTCTTTCGAGGTACGGATGGGATGACGATCCGCCGGCCCCTCTACGAAACCGTCACGGTTCTCGTGCGTGTTTCCACCATGACGCTCCAATCCCCGTTTTTGTCCCGTCAGGCCAGTCGATCAATCCTCCGAAAATCACTTCACAGCCGATTGAAAAGCAATCGCTCAATAAATGCAGGCATCCAGGATGGACAAAACCTCAGAAAGCAATTCATCGTCACTATGCTCTATTCGTTTGGCGCGACGAGTGCGAAAATCAACAGATTTTACTTGCTCCACCATCACAAATCCGGTGAGCTTACTGTTTTCTTTGATAGGAACATGAAAAGGAAATTCTCGGTCTGTGTTTGTAATCGGACATACAATAGCTAAGCCAGTGCTTCGATTGAACAGGCCTTTGCTGACAACCAAAGCTGGCCGTCTCCCTTTTTGTTCGTGACCGGATTGAGGGTCAAAGGTGATCGCAATCATGTCCCCCTGTTTCGGGACATAGGCGGCCATTTACCAGACCTCCTTACCGACCGGTTCACCCCAGTTTACCTCCTCGGCTTGATATTCTTCGGGTATTCGTGCAACAAGATCTTCAAGATTGTGTCTGCCTCGAGCTGTCTTGACAGGTTTGATCATCACTACGTCATTTTCCGTGCTGACATCCACCTCATCACCAACTTCCAGGCGGGCATCGGCGAGGAGATCTTTTGCGAGACGTACCCCTTGACTATTTCCCCATTTTTGTATTTTGGTACGCACTCGATCACCCCCCTTGGTGTATATCCGAAGTATAGCCATGATGGCCAAAACGGTCAAGCATTGAATTTCGCGCCGGCGGCTCGTAGAGCCCGTTTCCCCGCCAGACCGCCACCACCCGGCCGCGGCACCGCGCCGCGGGCCAGGGCCGGTGATTCGGGGGACACCATACTGAATTCGACAATGGCTGGTTTTGGTCAGCGAATTTCGGTGCTCGAAACACGCATGGTACCCCCCGAGTTCAAGATGGTTGTGGGGATCTGCCACCCCGCCGCAGCCCTGCCTCGACGAAATTCCCGCACGCAAAACGCTCAGCGGCCTAAGTGTATTCCCCCTCCCACAGGGCCTCCAGGAACTTGCGGAAGGGCAGGATCCTGATGCCGTCCACGGTCCGGGCCCCTGGCTCCAGGCTGACGACCAGGAGCCGCTTCACCCTTTTTTCCTCGGCCAGGGCCTTCAGCCCCTTGAGGTCCGCAGCGGAGACGTTCTCCTTGGCCTTCACCTCCACGGCCGTGTGGTCGCCGATGAGGAAATCCACCTCGAACCCGGAGGTGGAGCGCCAGAAGGCCAGCGGTTCTCCGGATCGGTAGTCCCGGTAGCAGGTGAGCTCGTGCATCAGATAGGTCTCGAACGCCTCGCCGAACCCGGGGGTCTGGGGCCGAAAGGACCGGCCTTGAAGTGCGCCGGCCACACCCACGTCGAAGAAGTAGTACTTGGAAGAGGCGAGCGGCTTCCTCCGCTTCGATTTTCGCCAGGCCGGCAGCTCGTGAAGGATCAGGGTGTCCTTCAGCACCTCGAAGTACTCGTACACCGTGGTCCTCGGGACCTGCGCGTCGCTGGAGACCTTGGTGAAGTTCACGATTCTCGCATTGCACAGGCCGGCCACGCCCAGGAAGCGGCTGAAGGCCTGGATGTTTCTCGCCGCCCCTTCGGCCACGATCTCCTGCTGGAGGTAGGTCCCGGTGTAGGCATTCAGGTCGGCCGCCGGTTCGTCCGAGAAGTAGACGGACGGGATCAGACCGAGCTCCAGCGCCCGGTTCAGGTCGAAGCGGTCGCCCAGCTCGCGGCGGGTGAGGGGGTGGAGGTGCTGTGTCCGGGCGCGGCCTCCCAGGAGGTTGACGCCCCCGCGCCGCAGCTTGCGTGCGCTGGAGCCGGTCAGCAGAAAGCGCACGCCCCGTTCCTCGATGAGACGGTGCACCTCGTTCAGAAGATCGGGCAGCCGTTGGATCTCGTCGATCACGACCACCCGATCCCGCGAGGTCAGCTCCTGGGCGATCCGCCCGGGTTGGCGACTCAGCGCCAGGTACACGCTCGTGTCGAGAAGGTCGTAGACCCGGGCGTCCTCGAGGGTGTGGCGGATCAGGTAGGTCTTGCCTGTCTGGCGGGGATGACGACCCAGCCTTTTGAGGAAACCGTCACGGTTCTTGTCGATGTTTCCGTCATAAGTCCCTCCACCGATCCGCTGCATGTCGGATCCCTCGAGGTTGCACAAAGGTCCCCGATGGTCCCGCAAAACCGCCGAATTGTGAAGCGGCTCGAGAAATACAGGGGACGTTTTTGCATAATTCGATAACTTTTCGGGAGCGGACGATAGGGACAACCGTCTGATAAGAAGTTATCGAATTATGCAAAAACGTCCCCTAAGCCCCGCAACCGCCGCCCCAGGGCCCGCACCGCCATCCCCGCCAGGATCCGTCCCCGCACCACCCCCGACGGCCGCCCCGGCGGCTCGCAGAGCCCGTTCCCCCGCCACACCGCCACCACCCGCCCCCGGCAGCGGCCCACGGGCCAGGGCCGGTCCCGGAAGGGCCGGCTGTCCCCGCGGGTGACCAGGCGGTCCCCGAGAACATCCACCACCCGGTGGGCCTCCACCACCTGCTCGTCCCGGGCCCGGAGCACGATCTCCCCCTTCCGGGGCCCGGATCCCTCCAACGGGGCGGCCACCAGCACGTCCCCTGCCCGCAGGCCGGGCCGCATGCTGGTCCCCTGGAACCGGACGAACAGGAGGTCCCCGTCCTCCGCATCCGGCGCCCCCCGCTCGATCCGCCTCAGGATCCGCTCCCGAAGAGCTCCTCCGGAAAGGTGTCGTAGGGGCGGCTCAGCCACTGCTCCATCACCTCCTTCACGCGCGCCTCGCTCGTGCCCGGCCGCATCCGCACCGGCGGGCACCGGAGGACCAGAGCGCGCTCGATCGCCCGGGCGATCCTCCCCATGAGCACGGCCGGGCTCACGAACGCCTTGCCGAAGGCGCAGGAGAGGAGGGTCCAGGCGGCCAGGTCCTCCTCCGCACCGGCGAGGCACACCCGGTCGAGAGGGTATGCCCCCTCGGCCGCCCGCAGCCGCACGGGCGCGTCCTCGGCCCAGGGCCAGCCCCGGCCCGGGCCCCTCCACGGGCACCGGCGCCAGCCGTTCGAGCGGCCGGGTCGCTCTGGGGGAGCGGGGCTTGGAGGGGAGCACGCGTGCCACCGTGAAGGTCATCCGCAGGGGACCCCGAACCAGCCGCGGTTCAGGTACCCGTTCCCGTCGCCGGGCCGGCAGGGGTAGGGCCCGCCCACGTCGTTCACCCCGCCCTGTCCCGAGCTGCACGGAAAGGCCCCGCCGCCCGTGTTGTTGTACCCGCCCTGATAGGAGCCCACGGCCACCAGGTCGGGCGCGGCCAGCTCGTCCGGGGAGAAGGGCAGCAGGGAGGGCGGTTCGGGATCTGCGGGCCAGGGCAGGGGGTCTGCGTGGGAAACCGGGCCGGGGGAGGGCGTGACCAGCCCCTCGGACTCGAGCGTTTGGAGAAAGGAAGCGATCAGGTCGCGGGCGGACTCGAGAGCCATGCCGGACGCATCCGCCAGCTCGCGGGCGAGGTCGCGAACCGAGCGGGTCCCGTCCAATCGGGACCAGAGGGCCGCACCGGTCCTCCCGGAGAGGACGAAGATGTGCGTCTCCTCCCCTTCGAGGACCAGCAGGAGCTCCTCGGGATCCCGGCCCACCGGGTTCCACAGGATTTCCCCGGCTCTCTGGCGGACGTCAGCCAACAGCACGCTCTACCTGGTTGGGGGGTGAGGTTCATGAAGCTCATTTAACACAACCTGAATCGGAAGAAAAGCATTTCAACATAAATCCACTCCTCGGAGCAAGCCCACCACAAGCGGAGGGAGCCCCAACGCACCGCGGGCCGCTCCCCCGGGTGCGCCTCCTCCCGGGTCGAGCGGCCCGTGCCATACGGAACCGTGCTTTAACCAAAGGGGATGGAGTTGTAAAAAGCCCCAAGCCTTGAGATCTGCCATTGGGATATCAACGGGTTATAACGATTCTTCCCGCGGCGCGTGAGCGGGTTTCCGCGTATGCGTCAAAGACAAAGTCTATTCGTAGTGATAGCGGCAACTGATTACAGTCACCACCTGTTCATTGACCGTATATATGAAGACGGTGCTCTTTGGTGATGCGTCGGGACCGGCAGCCTGATAGCTGGAACCCCAGCCGCTCGGGCTTGCCGATACCTTCCTCGGGATGGCGGCTGATGTCTTTGAGCAGTTCCCGGATACGACCAACAACACGCTTGTCCTTGTCCAAGAACCACTCGAAATCCTTCCAAGCCTCCTCGGTGAACTGGATCTTCATAGATCGTCGGACCGGTAATCGACCAGCTTGCCCTCGGCCACCTGTTTTAACGATCGTTCCAGGTGGGCCCGGTTGGCGGGAGTGCTCAGCAGATAGGCCGTTTCTTCCATGGCCTGAAAATCCTCGACGGAGATCAGCACGGCTTGTTCCTTGGTCCGGCTGTCCACGATCACCGCTGGTTCCGAGTCGTTGCAGACCTGTTGAATCAGCGCCTTGAGATTTTTCTTGGCGTCCGCATAGGTGATGGCCTTCATGATGCTCCTCCATTGGACGGTGCTTGCGTCCGGGTTTTTCTTTTCCCTGTCCAGGGTCTTGCTCTGCTTGGACAAAGACTGTGCAGAGACTGGAGCACCGCTACAGGTTCCCAGCCTGAACTCTGGTGGCGTTGCAAAAAGCCACAAGCCTCGAGATCTGGTATTGGGATATCAACAGCTTATAGCGTTTCCAGCGGCGGGAGAGCGGGGTTTTGCGAATCCGTCAATGCCGATCCGGCGGGTTGCCGCCTCCTGATCTCAAACCGGATCGTCCAGTGTGCAATGGGCATGTTGATCGGAAAACATGCTACCACCAAAAGGCCCCGATAAAAAGTCAAAAGTGTCGGTGGTCCCGGTGCGAGCGCAGCGCATGGAGGGGGTCGAAGCTGAGCGGGTGATCCCCCCTCGAGGAGCAGGCTCCGGGATCACCTCACCCCGGCAACCCGATGTCCGCCAGGGTGCTCTGGAGGACCCAGGCCTGGAAGAAGGGGCTGTCGAAGGCGTACCCGGTGGGCGTCTCCACCCGGCTCCGGGTGTAGGGGTCCTCCCGGACGAGGAGCCCCGCCTTGACCAGGGCGGCTGCGGCGTTGGACGCCGTCCCGCTGGGGCCCAGGGCGAAGCGGCGGAGGGTCTCCCGGGAGGTCAGGCCCCGCCGGGCGGCGGCCACGGCCCGGAGGACGTTCTGCTGCTGGGCGGTCAGGCCGTCCCACCGGGCACGCAGGAGATCGAACTCCTCCTCGACGATCCCCTGAAAGGCCCTTTCCGGGCAGTCCTCGGGCGGGTGGGTGTGGGCGAGATCGAAGCACCGCCGGGCGATCTGGACCACGTCCCGGGTCCGGGCCCCTCCCGTCTTCACGATCCGCTCCCCCATCCCGGGGGCGGGTAGCCCGCGGTCGGCCATTCGTTCGTCGATCCAGCGGGCCAGGTGCCCGGGGTCCACGGGGCCGAAGGCCAGCTTGTCCACCATCTTGTAGAGGGCCCCCTCGCTCTCGATCATCCGCTGGATGATGTGCTCCCTGGACCCGGCCAGGACGTACCCCACGGCGCCGTGCCGCTGGATGACGCCGCGGAGGTCCCACTCCGCGGTCTCCCCGCCGAACTTCCGGATCTCCTGGAACTCGTCGAGCGCGATCCCGAGGGTGGTCCCCCGGGTCCGGGCCATCTCGTTCAGGGCGTCCAGGACGGTTCCCAGCGTCCTTCTCTGCTCGTCCTCGGAGCGCTCCCGCAGGCCCACGTCCAGGCTCGGCACGATGAGGCCGGAGACCGGGTCCGGGGTCAGCGACACCCCGATCCGGACCCGGTTCACCAGATCGGTGATGAAGTCCCGCCACCGGGTCCCGATGGCCCGGGCGGCGTCGGCCAGGATGCGGTTGCTCATGTCCACCGGGGTCGAGGCGGTGGTGAGGTCCGCCAGGACCGCGGGGGACCCCTCGCCCCGGATCTCCTCCATGGCCCGGAGGATGGCCGAGGTCTTCCCCATCCTCCGGGGTCCGTAGACCAGGAGCTTGCTCCCCGGCTCGGTCAGGGCCCGTCGAATGCGGGAGACCTCCTCCTCCCGGTCGGTGAAGAAGTCCCCCTGGACCACGCCGTGGATCTGAAAAGGGTTGGGATGCGGTTCGGTCATGGGATCACCCAAGGCGGAGGAGGCATGCGAAGAGGTTGCCGTATTCGAGGAAAGTTTTCAAGGAAAAAGTGAATATGCTTTCATCAAAAAAAGTTTAGCTCGCCAAAGTCCCCCCGGGCCTGAAGCTCCTTCGCGCTGATGGTCCGATCCATGGGTCCCCAAAAAAAGGGCCGCTGCCGGGGTTCAGCTACCCCCCCCGGAGACCAGGGGGGCAACTTCGCCAATTTGAAATTATAATTTGCAAATTGTCCATAAAGGCCGTATTCTTTTTCAAACGGGATGGCGTTGCAAAAAGCCCGAATCCTCGAGATCTGCCCCTGGGATATGAACAGGTGATATCGTCCCCAGCGGCGCGTGAGCGGGTTTTTGCGAATGCGTCAAACCGGGGAAGGAGTCGAGGTCATGACCTACATCAAGAGAGATTTGGAGGAATACCTTTGGTACGTCTCGACAAAGTTCCCGGTGGTCACCCTTACGGGTCCCAGGCAATCGGGCAAGTCCACGCTGGTGAGGCGCGTCTTTTCGCAAAGGGCGTATGTTTCGTGTGAGGATCCCGACATTCAGCTGTTTGCAAGGCAGGATCCGAGGGGGTTCCTGCACACCTACAGAAATGCTGTCATTGACGAGGCCCAAAAGACGCCCGAGCTCTTCTCATATATGCAGACCATGGTTGATGAGACCGATGCGCCGGGGCAATACATCCTGACGGGGTCCACCGACTTTCTGCTGTTCGAGAAGATCACCCAGTCTCTTGCAGGCAGGACGGCCGTCTTGAACCTGCTTCCGTTCTCGCTCCGGGAGCTTCACGCAGCACAAGCACACGAGCGCTACGAAGACTACCTGTTCCAGGGGTTCTATCCGAGGATCTACAAGATGGACATACCGCCGGGCGACTTTTACCCCGGATATGTGAGAACCTATCTCGAGCGGGATGTGAGAACACTCAAAAACATCTCGGATTTAGGGCAGTTTCAGCTGTTTCTGAAGCTCTGCGCCGGACGTACGGGACAGCTCCTCAACCTGTCCTCCCTGGGCAATGAATGCGGAATCTCCCATACAACCGCCAAATCCTGGATCTCGGTCCTGGAGGCGAGCTTCATCATCTTTCTGTTGAGGCCCCACCACAGGAGCTTCAACAAGCGGCTTGTCAAAATGCCGAAGCTGTACTTTTGCGACCCCGGTCTTGCAGCCTACCTGTTGGACATTCAATCCACCGCCCAGATGGAGACACACTATGCCAAAGGCTCATTGTTCGAAGGTTTGATCGTCACGGAGCTGATGAAACGGAGGTTCAGCCAGGGCCGGCCCGCCAACTGTACCTTCTGGAGAGACAAGAGCGGAAACGAGATCGACTGCATCCTGGAGGAGGGCGGGTCCTTGCTTCCCATAGAGATCAAGGCCGGACGGACGATCACGCGAGACTACTTCAAAGGGGTTGACTACTTTTCGAGACTGGCCGCAGGCCGGGCGGCAAAACCCTGCATTGTTTACGGGGGGGCTACGGACCAGGAGAGGTCCAACGCGCGGGTCCTCTCCTGGAGGAGCCTGGACAAGCTATGGTAAATGCATCCCGGAAACCAGCGGACACCACTGATGAAAAATGTTTTCGTAGGGCGGGGTTTTTGCGACTCCATCAAGGTTTCATCGACCACGATTTTCGGCAGCCGGGCCCGAAGCTCTTTCACGTTGAGGGTCCGGTCCATGGCGCCATGTCCTCCGGGGAAAAGAGTGATGTTCGTCTCGAGATCAACCGGGTAGGGATGGCTGTCAACGGTCAGCCGTGTCGTCTACGTGTATGCGCCTTCCCATAGCGCCTCCAGAAACTCCCGGAACGGCAGAATCCTCACCCCTTCCACGGTTCGGGTCCGAGGTTCCAGGCTGACGCACAGGTAGCGCTTCAGCTTCCGCTCTTCTGCGAGGGCCCTCAAACCTTTCAGGTCGTGCGCCGACACGTTCTCCTTGGCCTTGACCTCGATGGCCGTATGATCGCCCATGATGAAATCCACCTCGAACCCCGAGGTGGAGCGCCAGAAACAAAGGGGCTCCCCGGACACGTAATCCCGGTAGCTCATCAGCTCGTGCATCAGGTAGGACTCGAAGCCTTCGCCGAACTCGGGCGTCCCCGGCCGAAACGACCGGCCCTGCAGAATGGAAGCCACGCCGACGTCGAAGAAGTAGAACTTCGAGGAGGCAAGCGGTTTCCGCTTCCGCGACTTGCGCCAGGCCGGGAGCTCGTGAAGGATCAGCGTGTCCTTCAGCACCTCGAAGTACTCGTACACCGTGGTCCGGGGCACCTGGGCGTCGCTGGAGACCTTGCTGAAATTCACGATCCTCGCGTTGGAGAGCCCGGCCACGCCCAGAAAGCGGCTGAACGCCGGAATGTTGCGGGCCGCGCCTTCGGCGACGATCTCCTGCTGAAGGTAGGACCCGGCATAGGCCTTCAGATCGGCCGCCGGATCATCCGAGAAATAGATGGAAGGTATCAGCCCACACTCGATGGCGCGGTTCAGGTCGAATCGACGCCCGAGCTCACGGCAGGTGAGGGGATGGAGATGTTGCGTCCGTGCGCGGCCTCCCAGCAGGTTGACTCCCCCGCGCCGAAGCTTGCGGGCGCTGGACCCGGTCAGGAGAAACCGCACTCCCCGTTCCTCGATGAGCCGATGGACCTCGTTCAGGAGCTCCGGCAATCGCTGAACCTCGTCGATCACCACCACACGCTCCTCCGGTCCGAGCTCCTGGGCCAGCCGGCCGGGATCGCGGCTCAACGCCAGGTAGACCGACGTGTCGAGCAGGTCATAGGTGCGAACGCCTTGAAGGGTCTGGCGGATCCAAAAGGTCTTCCCGGTCTGGCGGGGGCCGAACAGGAAATGGGACCGCCTTCCGACCAGGGCGGGAAGGTCGACGATCCGCTCGATCAAGGGAGGTTTGATGTCTTGTGCCCCATCCATCGTCATTTTTCATGACATATGACGAAACACCTGTCAATCATTTTCGGGTCACCCCTCGCTTCAGTGCGGGACCGGACAACCGCATGCGCATGGCCCCCTCCATGTCTTCATCCTCCCATGTCTCACACGGTCTCTTGCGGGTCTTCAATGCTGATGGAGTCCACTGGGGGCCCCAAGCCTCGAGATGTGCACCAATGCCAAAAAAGCCGGGAAAGGCGGGGAATCCAGGCCGAATGACGGGTTTCCCGAGCTCGGCAAGGGGCACCTTGACAACGATGCAGCCGGGCGATAAAATCATGTTATTTCTGTAAGCATGGAGGTACCTGTGCTGCGAACCCAAATTCAGCTCTCCGAGGAGCAAGCCCGAGCCGTCCGCTCCGCTGCAGCGGCCGAAGGCGTGTCCATGGCGGAGATCATTCGGCGGGCCGTTGACGCGTTCGTCGCCAGACCTTCCGAGCCGGACATGGCCCAAAAACGAAGAGACGCCCTCTCGGTTGTCGGGGCGTTTCGATCCGGCGCCGGCGACATCAGCGACCGTCACGACGCCTACCTCGAGGAGGCGTTCTCGTGAGCTGCTTCGTGGACACCTCCGCCCTCTTCGCCTTGCTGGATGGGGACGACCGCAACCATGCCTCGGCCAGGACCCTCTTTTTCGAGCTCATGGAAGACCACACCACCCTGGTGACCAGCAACTACGTGCTGGTCGAGTCCTTTGCCCTGCTGCAGCGCCGCATCGGAATCGAGGCGGCCGAAGCGCTGCAACACCGGCTCGTGCCGATTCTTCACGTGAAGTTCGTTTCTCCGGACCTCCACCGCCTGGGTGTGGCCGCTTTGCTTGGCGCATCCAAGCGGTCTCTGAGCCTGGTGGATTGCGTGAGCTTCGAGCTGATGCGCTCCTTCGGGATCGCCTGTGCCTTTGCCTTTGACCGGCATTTTCGAGAGCACGGGTTCCAGACCCCGAGATTTGACGGCGTCGCAAAAAGCCCGAAGCCTTGAGATCCCTCGGAATATCAACAGGTGATAGCGTTTTCCAGCGGCAGGTGAAAGCGCCCCGGCTCGCCGCCGCCCGGGCGTCCAGGCTTGCCGCCTTCTTGATCACAAAGGCCGCTATGGACAATTTGCAATTATGATTTGCAAATTGTCCATAGCGGCCTTATCCTGTTCCAGGCTGGGGAAGGAGGCGAGGCCATGACCTACATCAAGAGAGATTTGGAGGAGTATCTTTCATACGTCTCGACAAAGTTCCCGGTGGTAACCCTTACGGGGCCCAGGCAATCCGGCAAGTCCACGCTGGTAAGGCACGTGTTTTCGCAAAAGGAGTATGTCTCGTGTGAAGATCCCGACATTCAACTGTTTGCGAGGCAGGATCCGCGGGGATTCCTGCACACCTACAGAAATGCCGTGGTTGACGAGGCCCAGAAGGTGCCCGAGCTTTTTTCATATATGCAGGCAATGGTTGATGAGACCGATGAGCCGGGGCAATACATCCTCACCGGGTCCAGCGATTTTCTGCTGTTCGAGAAGATCACCCAGTCTCTTGCAGGCAGGACGGCCGTGCTGAACCTGCTTCCATTTT
>CAYUBQ010000060.1:0-25984 GCA_964443135.1 uncultured Desulfobacterales bacterium
GCAGCACCCGCCTCAGCGTCCCGGGGACCGGAACGGTCCGGATGTCCGCGGTCGAGTCGAGCGTACGGCGAAGCCACTCGACCGCCAGGTGGATCGGAACGGCCGGGACGACCAGGTCTTCGTCTGCGAGGCGGGGAAGGGTGTCCGCGAGGAACCCCACGCCGTCCCGGCGCAGCAGGCGGACCGGCAGCTTCGCCAGTGCGGGCCCGCACGCTTCGTCCCGCTCCACGACCCACACCCGGCGGTCCGCGTCCGAGGAGAGAATGCGTGCGGCCCGCTCCCCGAAACGGCCCCCGCCGATGACGACGACGAGACCGTTTCCGGCGGACCCGATCAGGCGGCCCGGGGGCTCCCCCCCTTCGGATCCCGAAGGGGGTCGGGCAGTCGTTGAGAGGTGCGTGCTGGAGCAGGTCATAAGCCGGGTTCTGTTCTCCTCCGGCGCGTGCACGGAACGGCGCCGGCGGACGCGACCATTCATCTAGCCCCGGTGTTGCCACCGGGGTCGAGCGACCAACCCGGGAGCTCGGGCGGACAACCCTCGAGCGCTCCCCTATTGGGTCTTGCTCCGGGCGGGGTTTACCTAGCTCCCGCCGTCACCGGCGGGACTGGTGAGCTCTTACCTCACCGTTTCACCCTTACCCCGCGGGCATCCCCGCAAGGCGGTCTGTTTTCTGTGGCACTTTCCTTCCCGTTGCCGGGACTGGGTGTTACCCAGCGCCCTGTCCTGTGGAGCCCGGACTTTCCTCCCTCCCGCCCGAAGGCGGAACGGCGGCCGCTTGCCCTGCTCCAGCACCCACCAGGCTCCGTGCGCCCTCACCTAAGTTAACGCAGTTCAGGATTTTGTCAAATCCTGGAACTGCGCGTCGTCCCCCCAGTAGATGATGCGGTTGCAGTGGGGGCAGCTGGTGAGCTCGAGGCACTTCATCAGCTCGTTGAACATCTGGGGGGGGATGCCCATGTTGCAGCTTCTGCACACCCCGCCGATCACCGGGCTCACTGCGTGGGATCCGATCCGTTCCCGGACGAGCTGGTAGTGGCCCAGGAACTGGGGATCCGCTTTCCGGGCGACGGCGGCGCGCTCCTTTTCCAGGGCGTTCAACTCCTTCTCGATCCCGACGAGCTCGTCCTGGACCACTTTCTTGTCCTTCTCGAACTGCTGCTGCAGGGTCTCGAGCTGCTCGCTGTTGGCCTTGCACCGCTCCGTTACCAGCTCCAGCTCCTCCATCTGCTGGATGAGCTGATCCTCCAGAGCCGCCTTCTTCTTCTTGTAGCCCTCGATCTCCTTCAGCGCGGCGCTGTACTCCTTGTTGGACTTGATGTTGGACAGCTTCTCGTTCCCCTTCTGGAGCTTGGCGTCCAGCTCCTCGACCTCCTGCTCGAGCGCGCGCCTTTCCGACTTGATCGTGTCGAGGCGTTCCTCGTCCTCCCGGAAGCCCCTGGACACGTTTTCCATTTCGTCGGAAAGGGCCTGGATCCGGGAGGGCACCTGCCTCTTCCGGGCCTGAAGGCTCTGGATGCGGTTGTCGCAGTTCTGGAGCTCGATGAGTACCTTGATCTTGTCCTTCAACGTGTGTCCCCTCTTCGTCGGCGGTTCATGCTCCCGGAACGATCCGGGACGCCGACTTCCTTTTCGCCCCGGCGGGAGACTCGTGGATGATCTTTCCCGGGTAGTGCCTATCCATAAACGAACTCTGGGCGTTGCTGCGTTATTCATATCGCATGGGGGCCGCCTCTTCGTGGTAGAGCTCCACGACGACGTCCCCGTGACCCGCCTCTCCGAGGCGGGATTCCATGGTGTCCCGAAAACCGGTCATGGCGGCCTTTTCGGTGTGAAAATGGCCGGCGTCGACCACCGCGATCCCCAGGGTGAGCGCAGACAGGGCATCGTGGTGCCCGACGTCCCCCGTGACCAGCGCGTCGGCCCCTCTCCGGGCCGCCGCCTCGATCAGGCCGCCCCCGGAGCCTCCCACCACGGCCGCACGACGGACCGTCCGCTCCCCCGATCCGACCACCCCCACAACGGGCGCCGCCAGGGCCCGTTTCACCTCGCGCGCGAACGCCTCCAGGGCGAGCGGTCGGCGAAGGGCGCCGATCCTCCCGATTCCCTCTTCCCCCGCCGGCTCGTCCGGTCCTTCGAGGACGGAAGGATCCTGGAGGTCCAGAAGCCCTGCCAGCAGATCGTTGACGCCCCCCCTGGCGGCGTCCAGGTTGGTGTGCGCGCACACCAGGGCAACGCCCCTGCGTATCGCCTCGTGCAGGACGTCGCCGGGGTAGCGGGTCGGTTCAATGGAGGATATGGGCTTGAAGATCAGGGGGTGGTGGGTGATCAGAAGCTGGGAGCCTCTGCGGGACGCCTCTCGGACGGCGTCCAGGGTGGGATCGAGGGAGATCAGGATGCGGCTCACCGGGGCCTCCCGTCCTCCCACCTGGAGGCCCGGGTTGTCCCAGGGTTCGGCGAGCCGCGCCGGGGCAACCCCCTCGAGAATGTCCAAGATGTGTTTGACCCTGGAGCTCATCTTCCCCTTGGTCGAGCTCAAAAGCGCCCGGTCGTGTCTTCGTGCATCATCTTTCTCCGTTCCCACGCAGGCCCGGTTCGGAGCCCGGACGGCCTTCCTCTGCTGCACGAACCCGCCGGTTCCCGCGCGAAATGGAAAGGGCGCACCTTGGGAGGTGCGCCCCGGCCGGACTCGAAGCCGGCAAAACGTTGTCTCGTGTCGTGATGTATCCTCCACATGACCGGGCATATGGTAGTGGTGGGCCCACCTGGATTCGAACCAGGGACCTACCGGTTATGAGCCGGTGGCTCTTCCAGCTGAGCTATAGGCCCCCCGTACGAACGTCCCGCGCGCCGTGAAACGGGCCGCGTGCTCGTCCCTTCGGACGCCGCCACGCATCGACCTCACATTAAATGCAGAGAGGTCAGGGGCTTGTCAAGAGAAAACAGGTTTTCCGCTCAGTACTCCTGGAACCCCTTCAGCTTCTTGGCGCGGCTGGGATGACGGAGCTTGCGAAGGGCCTTGGCCTCGATCTGGCGGATTCGCTCGCGGGTCACATTGAAGTCCCGCCCGACCTCCTCGAGCGTGTGATCGCTTTTCTCGCCGATGCCGAACCGCATGCGCAGCACCTTTTCCTCCCGGGGGGTCAGGCTGGTCAGGACCTTTCTCGTCTGCTCTCCCAGGTTGTGATTGGCCACGGCATCCGAGGGGGACGTGATCTTCTTGTCCTCGATGAAGTCGCCCAGGTGGCTGTCCTCCTCCTCCCCGATCGGGGTCTCGAGAGAGATGGGTTCCTTGGCGATCTTGAGGACCTTTCGGACCTTTTCCAGGGGAAACTCCATCTTCTCGGCGATCTCCTCCGGGGTGGGTTCGCGGCCGTGCTCCTGCACCAGATACCTGGACGTTCGGATCAGCTTGTTGATGGTCTCGATCATGTGCACGGGGATCCGAATGGTCCTGGCCTGATCCGCGATGGCCCGGGTGATGGCCTGCCGGATCCACCACGTGGCATAGGTGCTGAACTTGTAACCGCGCTGGTACTCGAACTTGTCCACCGCCTTCATCAGCCCGATGTTTCCTTCCTGGATGAGGTCGAGAAACTGGAGACCGCGGTTCGTGTACTTCTTGGCGATGCTCACCACGAGCCGCAGGTTCGCTTCGATCAGCTCGCTCTTGGCCTCTTTCGACTTCTTGAGGCACTCCTCCACATTGCGAAGGGTCTCCTTGAGCTCCCGCGGCTTCATGTTGGTCTTGACCTTGATCTCTTCGAGGACCATCTGGGACCGCTCGATCTTGAGCTTCATCTCGAGCAGCTCGTCCTTGCGAAGCTTCAGCGGGGTCACCTTCTGGGAGTCCCTGGCCGTCTTGGGAACCTGCCGGACGCACCTCTTGATGTAGGAGACCGGCTTCCCTCCGGCCCTGAGCATGCACTCCTCGATCTCCCGTTCCGACCCCTCGATGGCCGCCACGGTTTCCCGCAGCCTTTCCACCATGTGGTCGAGCTGCCGCTTCTCGAGCTTGAAGGAGTTGATGAGCTCGACGATCCGCTTGTGGTTGGCTTCGATCCGGCCGTTCAGCTTCTTCTTCTTCGCAGCCGCGCACTTCTTCTTCTGGGCCTCCTGCTTCAGCTCGCAGCACTCTTCGTAGTGGGACTCGATCTCCTCGATCAGCTGGATGATGGACTCGCGCCTCTCTCCGGCCTGGGTGTGGGTGTCCTCGTCCTCCAGGTCGTTGATGACGTCCTTGATCTTGATCTCGCCCCGTTTCAGACATCTCCCGAGATTGATGATGTACTCGATCCCGATGCGGCACTTCAGAAAAGCGTTCAACGCCTCCAGCTCGCCCGCCTCGATCCTCTTGGCGATCTCCACCTCGCCCTCCCGCGTCAGCAGGGAGATGCACCCCATCTCCTTGAGGTACATCTTGACCGGGTCGGACACCTTGCCGGCGCCCTCGGCGGAATCGGCTCTGAACGCATCTTTTTCGGCAGCCTTGTCATCCTTCTTCTTCAACTTCTTGTTCTTTTCGATCTTTTCCTTGGCCGCCTCATCGATGACCATGATGTCCAACTCCTCGAACATCATCATGAGGTCGTCGATGTACTCGGAGGACGTAATCTCGTCGGAAAGGTCGTCGTTGAGCTCCTCGTATGTGATGTAGCCCTTGTCTTTGCCGATGTCGATCAGCCTTTTCAGGTTCACCATATCGGAACTGCTGCTCATTCCCTTCCCTCCTGATCATCTCTTGTCGACGATGCCCTCGAACCGGGGGGGTTGAAGGCGGTACGAATATAACCACGAAAACCGGGAACCGCAGGAACCCTTCAGGGTCGACTCAGCCGTTCCCATTTTCGGTGGAGCAACTTGTTGGCGCGCTCCAGGTCTCCCTGCCGGGCCGCCTCGGTGATGGCGCCCGCGGCCTTCGTCTTCGTCCGGATCTTGGCCAGGAAATCGTCCACCGCCTGGTCCACGGCCTCCTCCGGAATGACGGGGGCGGACACCAGGATTTCGCTGAGGAGGTTCCCTGCAGCCTGGTCCCCGGCCAGGGCCTCGGCCAGATCCTCCAGGACGATCTCGCGCTTCTCGGACACGATCCGTTCGGCCGCGCCGAACACCGAACGGGCCGCAGCATGGGACATGAGCGCCTCCCACCCGGACTCGAGGATCCTCCTCGCGGATCCGGGGTAGTGGACGAGGAGGTGGAGCAGGTAGACCTCGTCGATCCCGGGCCTGGCCGGTGTTTCCTTCCCCTTGTCCGGGGTCCGGACCGTCCTCGATGAGGCCTCCTTCATCTCGTAGAGGATCGTCGCCTCCGGGATGGCGGTCCGTTCGGCCAGGCGGCGGACATAGAGCGCACTGAGCGCCCTGTCCCCGAGCCCTGCGAGCACGCTCAGGATCTCCCTCAGCGCCCGCACCCGAGCCTCCGCGCCCTTCCCGGCGGACTCGAGGCTCACCTCGATGAAGAAGTCGAACATGGGCACGGCCCGATCGAGCGCTTCCGTGAACCGCTCCAACCCGCGCGCGCGTACGAAGCTGTCCGGATCCTCGCCCTCCGGAAGGACGAGCACGCGGGACGCGACGCCTTCCGCCAGGAAGAAGGGCAGGCTCTTCAAGGCGGCGGTTTTTCCGGCCTCGTCCGAGTCGAACACCACCACCACCTCCCGGGCATACCCTTTGAGCCTCCGGATGTGATCCCGGGTCAGCGCCGTTCCCAGGGTGGCCACGGCCTCGGGGAACCCCTGCCTGTGCAGGGCCAGGACGTCGGTGTACCCCTCGACCACGACGGCCCGCCGTGAGCGGCGAACGGCCGGGCCGGCCGCATGGAGGCCGTAGAGGATCTCTCCCTTCCGGAAGACGGGCGTCTCGGGCGTGTTGAGGTACTTGGGCAGGCCGTCGTCGAGGACCCTGGCCCCGAACCCTGCGACGCGCCTCGTGGGGGTGTGGATCGGAAAGACCACGCGGCCCCGAAACCGGTCGTACCAGCCGCCCTGCTTTCTCCGGATGACCAGGCCGGCCCCCACGGCACTTTCCATGTCGACGTTGCGATTCCGGAGGTACCGGCTCAGCCCGTCCCATCGATCCGGGGCGAATCCGAGCGTGAAATCGGAGACGGTCCGCTCGTCGATTCCCCGGTCTCCGAAGTAGCGCCTCCCCGGGGCCCCCGCCTTGGAGCCCGTCAGGACCCGGTGGTAGAAGTCGGCCGCCAGTTCATTTAACTTAAACAGGATATCCCGGAGTTCAAGGCGTTTTGCCTCGGCCGGATCCCGTTTGGGCTCGGGGAGCGGAACCCGATACCTCGAGGCCAGGTCGCGTAGCGCTTGAGGGAAGGAAACGTTGTGGTACTCCATCCAGAAAGCGAAGACGTCTCCTCCCTTTTTGCAGCCGAAGCAGTGGAACATCCGCTTCGCCGGGCTCACCGTGAAGGACGGGTCCTTTTCCGAGTGGAAGGGGCAGAGCCCGTGGTAGTTCTGGCCGGCCTTTTTCAGCTGAACGAACTGGCCGATCACCTCCACGATGTTCGCGGCGTGTTTGACCTCTTCCTTGGCGGAGTCGGAGAATTCCATGGACAGTTCCTCACCCCCACCGGCCCTCGGCCTCCCCCGATACCCCGTTTTCGTGTCCATACAGGCTGGGGAGACTTCAGCAAAATGTCAAACTTTCAGTTTAGCAATTTGACTTCGAATGTCAATGGCTATTTTGCATTGGTTGAGGGTTCGGAAGCGATCCGGACGGCTTCCGGAAGATCCAGGGTGCCCTGGTAGAGGGCCCTCCCGGTGATCATGCCGATGACCCCGTCCGGCTCCAGGCGGCTCACGGCACGCACATCCCCGGGTCCGGAGATCCCGCCGGATGCGATGACGGGGATGCGAACCGAACGGGCGAGGGCGAGGGTGGCTTCCAGGTTGGGACCCGTGCTCATGCCGTCCCGGTGGATGTCCGTGTAGATGATCGCGAAGAGAGCGAACTCCTCACACCGCCCGGCGATCTCGAGGGGCGTCAACTCGGTCTCTTCCGTCCAACCCTGAACCGCCACCCGTTCTCCCCGAGCGTCGAGTCCCAGGATGATCCGGTTCGGAAAGGCCTTGCAGGCGGTGTCCAGAAAGCCTGGATCCCGAATGGCGGAGGTGCCGAGAATGACCTGTTCCACCCCGCCGTCGAGGTAGGACTCGATCGCGTCCAGGTTGCGAATGCCGCCCCCCACCTGGACCGGGACGGATGCGGCGTCCGCAATGCGTTGTACCACCTCACGGTTGACGGGGCGACCCTGGACGGCCCCGTCGAGGTCGACCAGGTGGAGCCGCTCCGCACCCAGGGCGGCCCACTGTCTCGCCATGGCCGCCGGATCGTCGGAGTAGACCGTCTCCCGGGACATTTCACCCTGCTTCAGCCTGACGCAGCGTCCCCTGCGGAGATCGATGGCCGGGATGACGATCAAGACCGGTCCCCATTGTCCGAGCGGGGCTTCCCGTCGAGCCTCTGGAGAAGCCTTCCCAGACCCATCCCGGCCAGCTGCTCCGCGGTCATCCACTTGCCTCCCCCCTCGAGGAAGGTGTCCATGTCGAGGAGGTTTTCACTGAGGGATCGCTGGGTCATGTCGAACCGCCCCTTCCAGAGCGGGGAGCCGTCCTCCGGACGGATCAGGTAGAGATCGAACGCCACCGAGGCCGGCGTCTTGACGGCGTAACCCGTTCCGACCCTCTCCCGCCACCGGTACACGTACCCTGCGAGGACGGCATCGGCGGAGAAGGCCTTCCCGATCCTTTGGAGGATGTCGATCTCGTCCATGGTGGGATGGGTCGAGACGAGGCTGGAGTACACACCCCTCGCCTGATCAGGCGACACCAGATCGTATCGTCCGGCCCTGGAGACCCGCTGGAACAGCCGGTCCGTCATCAGCTCGACGGGCCCTTCGGGGATGGGTTGTGCGGTGAAGGCTTCCCCCGAAACGGGGCTGCGGATCACATCCGGCGAGGTGCCCCTTTCCAGGGCCGAGCGGAATCCGAACACGACGATCTTGTCCAGGTCCGCCGGAAAGGGATGGGGGCGGCCCCGGCGTGCGCCGCCGGCCGCGCAGGCAAGTGCCAGGCAGGCGACGACCAGGGGTAGGATGAGCAAAGCCCGTTTGAACGGCCGCTGGCGCGTCGGTTCTCCTTGAAGCATCTTTTGGGTCTCCCGGGGAATGGGCTGCCGGGGCCGTCGGCCCCAAAACCCGCAAGGCATGCCTTGCCGTCTGGACCCGGCGTCCGGGTTGAATGAAGGTCGATCCGCCTGGCCCGCCGGCCCCCTTACAACGCCCCCTTTGTGGAGAGGGGCGTCCCTCCCAGTCGGTCGTCTGCGCTCGTGGCCTCGTCGAGGGCGCGGCCCAAGGCCTTGAAAACGGATTCAGCGGCGTGGTGTGCATCCTCTCCTCGAAGGAGATCGACGTGTGCGGTGATCCCCGCGTGAATCGTCATCCCCCGGAGAAACTCGCGAATCAGGCCGACATCGAACGTGCCCGCGGTGCGCGCGTCGGCTTCCACCCGATAGCTCAGGAAGGGCCGATTGGATATGTCGACGACCACCCTGGAAAGGGCCTCGTCCATGGGGACGATCGCGGCGCCGTACCGCCGGATCCCCCCCTTGTCCTTCAGGGCCTGTCCGAAAGCCGTTCCCAGGCAGATGCCGAGGTCTTCCACCGTGTGGTGGTCGTCGATCTCCGTGTCCCCCCTGGCCCGGATCTCCAGGTCGAAGAAGCCGTGAGCGGCCATGAGCCGGAGCATGTGATCCATGAACGGAATCCCCGTGTCGATGCTGGATTTCCCGCTGCCGTCCAGGTTCAGCGTCAGGCGGATGTCCGTTTCCCGGGTCTTTCTTTCGATGGCGGCCCTGCGCTCCATGGTTCGGCACTCCGGGGGAGGTCGGGAATGGCTGGTGAAGCGGCGTCGGGTGGATGAGGAAAAGTTGGTGGAGATGATGGGATTCGAACCCACGACCTGTACGTTGCGAACGTACCGCTCTCCCAGCTGAGCTACATCCCCACGGCGGAGCTTGTATTTTGTTCCGCATTGAACATCATAATTTATCCTTCCAATCCCCGAAAATCAAGTGGAAATTTCCGGGACCGCTCCACGGCCGTCTGCCGGCCCGGCACGATCGAGGCGGCCCCGGGCGCAGGGCGCGAATCATGATGGAGGCGTAAGAAGCCCCCAGCCTCGAGATCTGCCCTGGAAATATCCACAGGTCATCGCGTTTTCAGCGGCGGGTGAGCGGGTTTTTGCGAATCCGTCGATCGTCAGGAGGGCGGTTCTCGGGGGTTGGCCGTTCAGGAAAGAAAAAGCCAGAAGGGGGACAGGAAAATGACCAGGTTGCCGAACACGTGAAGGAGGATGGGGGCCAGGATGGTCTTCTTCATCTCGTAACCGGCACAGAAGACGAGGCTTCCCACGAATGGCACCAGGAGCTGTCCCCCGAAGGGAAGATGAAGGGCGGCGAACCCGCACGAGACCGCGCCCATGGCGGAGAAGGCCGAGAGACGGAGGCGAAGAGACCGGTAGATCAGCCCGCGAAACACGAGCTCCTCGGCGACGGGGGATGCGAGCGAGGAGGTGAACAGAAAGAGGACCCAGCCGGAGGCCGGGGGCACGGCTCGGCGGGGGAGGCCGATGACCGGCAGCTGGAGCAGGTGAAACCAGGCGAGCAGGACCGCCATCCCGATCGCGGAGGCCGCAACGGCCAGGAGGAGGCTTCCGGCCAGGGCCGGTCGGGCCCGGGATCCTCGAAGGGACCAGGGACCCAGGAGGAGGAGCAGAACGGCCTCGGCCGACCGGGCGATCCCGAGGAGGAGCAGCGGATCGACGGCTGCGAGCGGGCGGGCGAACCGGACCGCGGTCTCCATCAGAAGCACGGCCGCGATCAGGGTCACGGCCCGCTTTACATCCGGTGCGGGATCGTGCCAGACCTCAGAAACGCGGAAAAGAGGATGCATTTCACATACCAGTTGGGATCCTCGATGAGCTGGGGGAGCAGATGTTCGAAACTGTTCTTCCCGAGAAGACGGTAGAGGGAGAGCCCTGCGGCATATCGCACGTTGGGGGAGGGGTCCTCGAGCAGGGTTGTGAGTCTTCGATCGTGGGTGGAATCCACGGGAGCGTAGGCCAGGAGCTTGGCTCCCCAGTACCGGAGGGCCGTGGAATCGGACCGGGTGAACTGGCGGATCGCCGGCACGAGCTCCGCAGGGACCTCGCGCCGCTCGTAGAGGTCGTAAGCCAGACCCAGGGCGGAATCGAGGTCCGCCGGGACCTTGCCATCCGTTGCAGCGGTTCGGGATGCGCCTACGAAACTGACGGCGCCGATGCCGACCACCAGGCCGATGCCGATCGAAAGACTCATCACCAGAAAGGGCTTGCGGCGCTTCGTGATCATCCTGAGGGCGAAAAAAGGCACCATGAGCAGGCCGGCCGGAAAGGCATACAGAGAGATCCGGTTCAGGGTCTTGAACCCGTTCATGCTGAAGAGCGACAGGGCGGCCTCGCGGATCGCCTCCTCGCTCACATCGGGCAGGGGCTTCCGGTCCCCATACCGGTTCACCATCTCGTGGCCGTCGTCTCGTCGCTCCACGCGGTGGTCCGCGTTCCGTTTGACGGAAGGGTTCCCGCTCAGGACGAGGCCCCTGCCCAGGTGATGAAAGGGGGATTCGAATCCCTCCTGGAAGACCAGACCTTCGTAGATCCCCGACGCCGGCGAGATTACGGCGGCGGCAAGCGGGGAGTAGGTGTAGTAGTAGGACACCACCTGGTTCCCGATCCGCGAATCGAACAAAAGACGGTCCCGGGCCTTGATGAAGAAGTTTTCCCCAGCCGCCAGGACCAGGGAGGAGGAGAGCAACGCACCCAGAAAAAGGAGGACGGCCACATCCGACCAGGATGCGTGGATGCGCACGTTCAGCGTAATGAAGAAAAATGCGCCGAACGAGAGCGCCGTGATAAAGGGGAAAGAGAGGGCGATCCGGTCCGTGTGGGTGAATGCGACGAGTCCCGCGAGCACGAGAAGAAAAAAGGCCGCCCTGTGCCACGGTCTCTTCAGGCACAGGGAGAAGAGCTGCACAACGGCGAGGAGCAGTCCCAGGAGGACCAGGTAGAAGAGAGCGCTCTTGAGCACGAAGAAGGGGCCCAAATCGTTCAGATACGCTGTCCCGGGGACCGCCAGGAACTTGAGGGACTCCAGGGCCTCCTGGCGCTCGAGCAGGACCTGGAGCTCATTCCGTACGAGGTTGAAAAAGTACGCGCCGTAGAGGGACAGGGACAGAAGAAGACCGAGGAGGACGGAGAGGAATCGATTCATGACTGGCGGCCCGTGCTTACACTTGTGTGACCCGGAGGATTTCCTCCGGCGTGCTGATCCCCTTCAGGACCTTGTCGGCGCCCTCCTGCCGCAGGGTGCGCATGCCCTCTTGGACCGCCACCTGCTTGAGGGCGTTGGAATCGGAGGTGGTCAGGATCACCTGCTTGATCTTCTCGCTGATCTTCATGATCTCGAACACGCCCAGCCTGCCCAGGTAACCGGTGTCGAGGCATTTCTCGCAGCCCTTGCCTTCGCAGAGCACCGCCCGGTTCAGGTCCGCCTCGTTGACGGAGAGCTCTTTCATCACTTCGGCGTTCATGTCCATCGGTTGCTTGCAGTAGGGGCAGATGGTCCGGACCAGGCGCTGCGCCATGATGGCCAGGACCGACGAGGTGATGAGAAAAGGCTCGATGCCCATGTCGATGAGCCGGGTTACGGCGGAGGCCGCGTCGTTCGTGTGGAGCGTCGAAAAAACCAGGTGTCCGGTGAGTGCGGCCTGGATGGCGATCTCGGCGGTCTCCAGATCCCGAATCTCACCCACCAGGATGACGTCGGGGTCCTGCCGGACGATGGTCCTCAGCCCGTTGGCGAAGGTGAGGCCCACCTTGCGGTTGACCGGAACCTGGCCGATCCCGGGGATCTGGTACTCGACGGGGTCCTCGATGGTGATCACGTTCTTCTCCGGGGTGTTGATCTCGGAGAGCGCGGCGTAGAGCGTTGTGGTCTTCCCGCTTCCCGTGGGGCCGGTCACGAGGATGATGCCGTGGGAGAGGGTGATCAGGCTCCGGATCCGGGCCAGCTGGTTTTCCGGGATGCCGAGCTCGTGGAGCTCGAACAGGCGGGAGCTCTTGTCCAGGAGGCGCAGGACCGCCCGCTCCCCGTACACCGTGGGCAGGGTGGACACGCGGATGTCGATGTTCTTGTCGCCCACCCGGATCTCGATTCGCCCGTCCTGGGGGACGCGTTTCTCCGCGATGTTGAGGCCGGCCATGACCTTGATGCGCGAGATGATCGCCGGGTGGAGCCGCCTGGGAGGAGCGAACATCGGGTAGAGCAACCCGTCGATGCGGAACCGGACCGCGAGCTCCTGCTGGTAGGGTTCGATGTGGATGTCGCTGGCCCGGTTCTTGACCGCCTTGGAAAACATGAGGTTGACGAGCTTGATCACCGGCGCTTCCGAGGTGTCCTCGAGAAGGTCGGTGGTCTCCTCGATCTCGGCGAAGATCTGCTCGCTCTCGTCCTCGTCGATGTCCTTGAGCACCTGCTCGGCCGTGTGGGGGCCCTCCTCGAAGGCCAGGTTCACGGCTTTGACGATCTCGGTCTCGGTGGCCAGGACGGTTTCCACGAACCCCCGGTTCATGCTCCGGGTGATGTGGTCGATGGTCTCGTAGTCGAAAGGATCGTTGACCGCAATGACGGGAGCCTGATCGCCGTTTCCCAGGGGCACCGCCTTCCGTTGTTTCAGGAAGGAGACGCTCAGGCTGGCGGAAAGCTCCGGGGCGATCATGGAAGAGGGGATGCGATCCAGGACGCGAAGGCCCAGGAGCGCGGCGAACGCCTTCAAGAGGGTCTCTTCGTCCAGGAGGCCCTCAGCCTTGATGCGGGCGGAAAGCGACTCCTCACCTCCGACATCCAGCGTCTGGATTGCGCGGATGCGTTCGGCTTCCACACCGAGGTCGTTTTGCAGAATGTCGGTCAGCTCGGTAATCATAAGGTCATCTCGGACGAGGGGACGTACTGAAATCATTGACGGATTCGCAAAAACCCGCTCATCCGCCGCGGGGAACACTATAACCCGTCGATATTCCTTGGGTAGATCTCGAGGTTCAGGGCTTTATACGACTCCATCAGCATTCAATCACTCGATTTCCGGAAGGGACGTTTTGTTCCCGATGGTCATCCGGGATCTTGCCTTGGTTCCTATAACCATACGGATGAAGAGGGATTGAATGATTCAAGTACGTCCCCTGTGTTTTCTAGTCCTCGGGGGTCGGGGTCGGTGCCTGCTCCGGCGCTGCTTTGTTCTCGTTGAACCAGGGCTGCTCTCCGCCCACGGTTCCCTCGAACCGGGAGGCCTCGTCCTCCATGTGCCGCTGCTTGTCGATGCTGAGGGAGTCGGCTTCAGTCTTGCTCTCGATCACCCGGGGGCTGATGAAGACGAGCAGGTTGGTCCGGTTTTCATTGACGGCGATGCTCTTGAACCCCCAGCCGGCAAAGGGAAGGCCGCCGAGGCACGGGACCTGGCCCCGGGAGAAGTCCCGTTGCGACTCGATGAGACCGCCGATCACCACGGTGTGTCCGTTGAACACCTCCACCGTGGTGGTAATGGCCCGTTTCCGCGTGATGGGCTGGGTCTCGGTCACCGAACCGCTGATGCGGTTCACCTCCTGGTTGATCTCCAGGCGGATCTTGCCCTGCTGGTTGATGTGGGGGGTGATCTCCAGGATGATGCCCACGTCCCGGTAGTCGATGTTCTGGGAGGTGCCTCCGCCCTCCAACTGGGTCTCGGTGGTCTGGAAGGGCCGGTTCTCCGAGATGTTGATGTTGGCGCTCTGGTTGTTCAGGGTCAGGAGCTGGGGCCTGGAGAGGACGTTCACCGAGTCGAGGCTCTCCACGGCCCGGATCAGCACCCCCAGAGAGGGAAAGACGAAATCCCCGATGGATATGCGCTCCCCCAGCATGCCCAGGGAAAACCCCGAGCCCAGGGCCGCGCCCGCTCCTCCAGCGCCGAACAGCGTGTCCAGCGCGCCGCTGTTCTGGCTCCCGCCGATCACGCCCACGCGAGCGCTGTCCGTAAAGGGATGGCCCACGTCCTTCAGGGCCGACCACTCGGAACCGAACCGGAACTCCTCGTTCGGCGAGACCTCCATGATCAGGGCCTCGAGGAACACCTGCTTCCGGGGGATGTCCAGCTTGCGGATCATCCCCTCGATGGCGTTGTAGTCGTCCGGCTTGGCGTAGACCACCAGGCTGTTGGTGCTCTTGTCCGCGGTGATGGAGATCTCTTTTCCCAGCGCCGTGAAGGTGCCTCCCGTCACGGTGCCCCCGGCCTCGGTCCGCCGTCCCTCCTCGTCCGGCTCCCGGGCGGGCTCCGCCGCGGCGGTCCGTTGGCCGGCGATCCGGGACTGGGTCAGGATCTGCACCATCTCCTCGGCGTCCGCGTTTTCCAGGTAGTAGACGTTCAGCAGGTTCTTGCCTTCGGGTGTGGGCCGGTCCATCTTGGAGAGCACGCTTCGGATCTCCATGGCCACATCGGGCGGGGCCACGGAGATCATGGCATTCACGCGTTCCAGGGGAATCAGCTTGAAAAACTTCTGCTGCATTCCCTTGCGGTCCTTGCCGTACCGGGCCTCCAGGACCTCGGTGATCTGGCTCGATACGGTGGAAGGGGCGGAGTACTTGAGCTCCAGCCGCTCCACGATCATGTCCGAGAGGTCCACGTCGATCTCGTCGAGAAGCTGGTCCACCTTTTTGATGTTGCTCTTGTAGTCCGTGATGATGAGCAGGTCGTTGTTCGGGGAGACCAGGATGGTCGCGATCCTGGAGAGGAGCGGTTTGACCAGGGCCTGCAGGGCCGAGGCCTCCAGGTACTTGAGGGGGACGATCTGGGTGATGAACTGGTCCTCGGCTTCAAGGACCCGCCTTGTGTGGATGGGCAGCTCGTACCCCGTCATGTTCTGGGCGGGAACCACTTTGGTCACCTCGCCCGACTCCACCAGGGCGAACCCGTTCACCGCCAGGACGGATTTGAACACATCATAGGCCTGCCGGGTGGTGAGCTTCTTCGGCGAGATCACGGTCACCTTGCCCCGGACGTTGTTGTCGATGATGAAGTTTTTCCCGGTGAGCTCGCTGATCACCCGGATGAACAGCCGGATGTCCACGTCGTCGAAGTCGAGCGCGACCTCCTTCACCTCCTGCTGGGCCCGGGCCGGCGAAGGGGACCAGGCGAGCGTGAACAGAAAGAGCAGGGAAAGGAGAAGAGGCAAGGGTGATTTTACTGCGTTCTTCATGATTACCTCACCTTGAAGTTCAGGGTTGTGGGCTGACCGTTCCGAACGAGACCGATGCCGAAGAAGCTGCTGTCCTTGAGCGTGTTGTAGAGCCGCATGACGTCCTCCGCCGTGCGGATCTCCTGCCCGTTCACGCTGCGGATGACGTCCCCTTCCTGAAAGCCCATGGTCTTGAGGACGCTCTCGCTCTTGATGTTGCTCACCCGGAAGCCTGCAGGCTTGCCGTCCTCGAAGTGGGGCTTCACGCGCACGGTGGACATGATCTGGGCGATGTTGTTGACGCTCTGGGCGACGAAGTCCTTGCTGATCTTGTAGGTCTCCACGCCTCCGGGGCTTTCGGCCGCGCCCGGTTCGAGGTCCTGGTCCTCGGCCCGGATCTTCTCGATCCCCATGATCAACCGTTCGTTCTTGCCGTTGATGTTCAGCACCACCTGGTTCCTGAGGATCATGACGACCTCGGCGTTGCGAAACTCGTCCCCGACGGTGTACCGGTCCTGCTTGCCGCTCTGGTTGTCCATGATGACGGCCCAGGACCCGGCCCCTTCGTGGATGATGGTCCCGATCAGGGTGCAGTTCAGGGAGGTGAGGGCGAGCCGATCGATCTGGTCCATGAGCTTCCGCCGGCGCTCCAGCTCATCCTCCTGGACCTTGACCGAGAAGAGGTTCCTTTCCCACACGGCCCGGTAGAAGTCCAGGGGGCGGTCGGTTCTGGAAGCGGCGTCAACGGATGCGGCCTCTTCCACGAACGGCGGCGCCAGGCGGGCCGTGGTCCAGTTCGTGTAGAACACGACGACGGTACTGATCAGATAGACCCCCAGGGTCACGATGATGAACAGCCCGAGATAGCGGACCTTGTCGGATTGAGCGATGGCTGCAAAATCCATGGCTATTCCTTGATCCTGGCAATGGAGGGGTTCTGGAGCGTCCCGCGGACCCGCACCCTGACCGACTGCTCCCCTTCGAGCACCTTCCGGAGGAACCGGCTCAGAAAGGCGTTCTCCAGGACCATCGGCCCGGGGGTCAGCTCTCCCTGGAGCCGGAGTCGGCTGCGGGGCAATGCTTCGCGGAGCACGAGGTCGCCCTGGAATTGACCGGAAAACGCAGGCCCCTTCATCTCGGCACGGGAAACGTCCAGGATGCCCTTCTCGAGCGTGAAGGAGATCACCAGCGATTCGAATGGAATATCTTCCAGCCCGGGAAGGCCCAGGTTGGCCTCCAATGCCCCGTTGTCGATCTGAAGGGAGCCCTTGCCCCGGGCCCGGACCCATCTTTCCAGATCCCCGCGGATGTCGAGCTCGGCGGACAACCGCCCCTCGATGCTCCGGTCCAGAAAGGCGCCGATCGAAGGGAATCGCTCCAGGTCGAACCCCTCGGTGCGGATCTCCACATAGCCGTCGCCAAGGCCGCTTCCCGGAGACGCTCCGATCCGGCCCTGCACGGGACCGCCGGGGGTGATCCCGTGGAAGCGGACCGGGAGATAGCCCCGAAAAAGGCCGCTGTAGTCGGGACGCATGCGCAGGGAGTCCATTCGCCCCTGCAGGTCCGACCTGCCCGCTGCGACTCGAAACAGGATGCCGTTCAGGGCGACCCCGTCGGGAAACGTGGGGTCGACCTCCTCGACACGAAGATCAATCCGGCCGTTGGAGAGCTCCTGAACCTTTGCGGCGAGCAGCCTGTCGACCGGCATCCTGGCAAGGGTCAGCGCCGCGAAGAGAACGATTCCGTAAACGGCCAGGAGGATCATGAAGGCGAGTTTCAGCTTCAACAGACCGCCCCTCACTTCGCCCGTGCCACTGCGGGCTGGAGCACGACGTCCAGGTAGTCCCCTGCCTTGCGGGCGGAAAGCCGTTTGACATAAACCCCATGGCCGGAAGAACGGATGCGGTACAGGAGCTCGGTCAACTCCTTCACGGTGACACCGCCCAGCTTGATTTCCACCCAGTCTTCCTTTCTCATGGCGTCGAGATCCATGGAACCGGGCCGCATGTAGTCCACCCGGTCCATGAGCCCGCTGCCCGCGGCCAGGGATTCCAGGAGGGAAAACAGGTTGAAGTCAGCGGCCGCATCGGGGTTTCCGGAACGGTTCGCGGCGAGACGTTCGTGCCGGGCCACGATCCGCTTCAGCTCGGACAGCTCGGCCTCCTGGGTCCGAACGGATGCCTCGAGCCGTTCACACGAGGCGTGAAGGGGTTGAAACACGAGCTGAAAGAGCAAAAAGGCCCCGAGAACCAGAACGCCGATGATCAGGGCCGCTCGATCCCTGCGGCCCAGGGATCGAAATCTACCCTGCAAGCCGGATCGTAAGTTTGAACTCCACATCCTGCCCCTCTTCTCTATGCCTGGCATTGCTGATGGCCGCCTCGGAGATCTCTCTGGATCCCGCCAGAAGCTCCTGGACGGTGTTGACGGTCTTGAAGGAGTCCGTACGCGCGTAGATCTCGATTTTCCCCGATTCCCAGAAAAAGCTCGCGATTTGAAAGGGGACGTTCTCCGGAATGGTGACGCTGATGCTGCGCAGCGCTGAGATCAGGGAGGCGTTTCCCAGGGGGGTGCCGCCGGCGAGGGCCGACTGCTCCGCCTCCAGCAGGTTTCTTGCCTGCTTGACCTCGTCGACGACCCGATTCACCTGAGGGAATGCGGCGGTAAACGTGCTCCGTATTTCCGATTTGAAAAACTCCTGTCGCTCCCGAAGTGCGACGAGATCCAGGGCGTAGGACAGAGCCAGGAGCAAAAGGAAGGCCCCGGCGAACCCCCACCCCCAACGGACGATGCGTTCCGACGAAAGGGCGGCCTTTTCCTCCCGGACAAACCCCTCCTTGAGAAAGTTGAGGAAGCCGTTCCTTCGTTTCCAGAAGGCCGAACCAATCAGAGAAGCGAACAGATTGACATCGGTGGAGCCGGGGGCTTCCTCCAGGGGAATGCCGTAGTCGTTCAGGGATCTGAGCGTGACCTCGGTTCGTACCCGCCGCTGAAGGGCGGCGAGGGATTCCTCGTGCAGGGTCAGGGTCCCGGTGACGTGCACCCGGTTGAGCTCGAGGCCGATCCTCGTGTTGAACGAGTGAAGGGTGCGCTTGATCTCCGCGCTGAGCCGGAGGAGGCCGCTTGTATCCTCAGCGCCTGGTTCCTCTTCCACGTCGCGGGCCCCGATGGGGATCTTCCGAAGCAGCACGGGCACGCCCAACCTGAAGAGGGCGAACAGGGTGTGGCGCTCTCCGGTGTCCATGACCAGGGCTTCCTCCTCGTCGCGGAATGCGGCGCCGAGGGTGGACACGTCCGAGGTGATCCCCACGACCCGGAAGCCTGCATCCTCGACCGTCCGGATGCGCTCCTTCAGAGTCGCTCGAGAAACCACGGCGGTGATGTATGCGTGGTATCCGGCCTCCCGGCCCAGGGATTTGACGTGATCGTGCATGTACTCTTCCGGCGGATAGTCCGTGGAGAGCTCAAAGTCGATGGCGTTCCGGACCTTTCGTTCGGTCTCGAAAGGATAGGAAAAGTCACGGAAATCCAGGTCCCGGCTGTTCAGAACGAGGAGGGCCGGCGGCCGGTCCTCCTGAATATCCTCCATGAGGGATGCGAGGCTTTCGCGGGCTCCGGCATCGCCGTCACGTTTCACCCGGTCCGCGAAACGGACATGGGATATGGGGGAGGCCAGGGAGCTTCCGTTCTCCCTGCGGACGCGCAGCACCTTGAGATCCTCGTCCGTGACCTGTATGGCGAAGAGGGGTCCGTTCATTGCGCGGTTTCCTGCCAGTACACGATGTTTGCGGACTCGGCGGTCCTGCGAACCACCGCCTGGACGCTCTTCCTGCTCTCCCGAAGCGTCCCGCGGATCCGCAGGGTGAAGTGGCTGGATCGGGTGGCCAGGAGGCCTTCCGGGATCAGCTCGTCGTAGGGCCAGATCTTCTGGTACCACTCCTTGGACTGCAGGTCGCTCCGGTTGGTGGGCTCCGTGCGGTAATCATGGAGCTCTTGGGCGATGCTTTCGTTCATCAGGGGCGACAGGGCAAGAAGGACCGGGATCGGGGCCGTGTTGATGTTGATCGCCCCGCCTCCGTAAACGGAGAGACAGCTGCGGAGCCCTTCCCGGGTTTCGTCACCGTAGAAGATCTCCCGTGTCATGCCGTTGACGAAGAGCAGCTCCTCCAGGGTTTCCATGCGTCCGTTTCTGCATTCGTATCCCAAGGGGAGGTAGGTCGTGTTCTCCGCCCCGTAGATGTCGCTCACCTCGTCGTCCGGATCCAGCCAGTCCTTGATGCTGTAGATGATGGTCAGGGCCTCCTGCTCGTTCAGGCGAAAACGGGGCTGTTGGAGGAGTCGCCGCCACAAGGCGAACTGCCCGCCGTTCATTCGACCGTCGCTTCCTACCAAGCTGTTGACGCAGATCTTCCCGTCTTCGTCCGTGATGCTGCCGGAGACCCTGCCCTCGTCCAGCAGCATGGAGGCCGACTCGAAGTAGGTCCCTCCGCGGGTCCAGTCCTCGAGAAGGTTGTCGCTTTGGCTGTACTCGCGGTCCAGCTCGAGAAGCCCGCAGATGGCGTTGACACCGGATATCGTGGTGTAGAGGATCTTCTTTTCGTCCACGAAGTTGTTGGAAACCTGGATGTCGGCCAGGGCGATTCGATTGAACTCCACGACCACGGCGATGAGCAGGGCCACGACGAGCAGCACGGTCACCAGTGCAATGCCGCGGTTCCCCGGTCTTTCAGTCAACCCGCCGGGGGAACCGTTTCCCGCGACAAAGCGCGTTCCAAACGGCAGGAACCGTCGATGCATGATGGTTGCGTTGGGGCCTCTGTTCCGGTTTGCCATGTTCTACACCCGGTCTTCTATTCAGCCGGGGGCGGTTCCTCCTCCAAAGGGGCTTTCGCCTCCTGCACCGCGACCATGGGGCGAACCATGGTCACGAACGTCTCCCGATATCCCTGGAGATCGAGGACCAGCTCCACCTTCACGGCCTCCGGGAGGGCGTCAATCAAATCTTTCTTCCTAACACCTTTGGAAACGAATTCCAAACGAAATTTCTCGGCGATCCGGCAGATGGGAATCTCCCTGCCGCCCTCGTCATACGGCGGCAGGGCGGGCGATTCGGTCCGCCGCCAGAGGACGTATCCGGGCCCTTCCTCATCCCTTTTCAGGGCATACGTCACTTCCGTGAGAAACGGATTGCGGGCCTTTCCCATGGTGAGGGCATTGGTCGTCACGAAGCTCATGAGGGACGTTTCCATTCCGTCGATGGTACGCAACTCCCCGCGGAAGAATTGCTCCCCTTTGCTCGTGGTTTGCGGAAACAGGCACCGAATGTCCGTGGTGATGAGGTCCATCAGGGATCTGCCCGTCTGGTAGAGCTCGGATCGGGTCTCCGCCTCCCGTGCGCTGGAGACGACGCCGGTGAAGGTGCCGAGAATGGTCGCCATGACGATCGAAAGGATGAATACGGCGATCAGGATCTCGGCCAGGGTGAATCCATCCTGCCCTGCGGTCCGTGTGCAGCGCTGTGTTTTCCGGTCTCGAGTCATCCGCTACGTCTCAACTGCTCGAACTCGAGGGGAGCGGAAAGCAGGTAGGAGGTGAGGTGGACCCGGCCGCCCCGCTTCAGGTTTCGATTCGCCACGACCACGGTCACCTTGCTCCAGGGGGCCATGGCAGCCGGCTCGATTTGCAGCTCCCAGCGGTAGTCCGGGGCCTGATCCGCGAAATCCCCGGAGAGCATGGTGACATTCTGGACGCCGGAGAGCTCGACCTCGGTCATCTTGTACTGGGCCAGCTCCAGGGCCTTGGTGTGGATCCGGCTGGCGATCACCATGTCCATGGAGTCGGAGTGGAGGCGGAGCACGGCCGCAAACGCCGTGGCCAGGATGGCCATGGAGACCAGGACTTCGAGGAGGGTGAAACCGCCCCGGGATCTCCTCCGGTCGGAGGCCATGAAGGGCTCAACCTCCCTGCCCGGCGGCCGCATACTCCACGTCCACATAGCTGTCGTAGAGAGAGAAGCGTCCGGTGTAGGCGTTGATGACGATCGTCAGCACCCCCTTGTGCGAGTCGGCCAGGTGGAGCACGGTCTCCTCGATGACGCCCTTGGGGTTCAGGATCGAACGAAGGACCCCGGATTCGGTCTTTTCCACATTGAAGTTCATGGCATCCATGTACCGGATTCCGTCGGGAAGAGAACGTTCGGACACGATCCGTTCGTTCCCGCCGCTGTCCATGAAAGGCTGATCCCCTTCCGGCTCCAGCTCCCCCCAGTAGGTGTGCTTGTCCAGGTCGAAGCAGAGCACGGCGTACCGCCCCGTGGCGATGCTCTTGGATCGAAGCACCCGCACCGCGGCCTTGAGCGATCTCGCCGTGCTTTTCAGGTCGCTGTGAAACAGGAAGTTGTCCACGTTCGGGACCGCCAGGGACAGGAAGATCCCGACCAGGAACAGGACCACGGTGAGCTCGATCAACGTGAAGCCCCTGCAGCAAGACCGAGTCCCTGTGTTGATCCATGAGCTCCGTGTTTTCACTTCCCTGCACCTTCGCCGCCCTGGATCACTCCAGCTCCCAGAGGTTGATGTCGGCGTTGTCCCCCTCTCCGCCCTTTTCGCCGTCCCTTCCGTAGGAGCTGAGGTCGTAGTCCCCGTGCTCCCCGGGTTGGATGTACACGTAGTCGTTTCCCCACGGGTCCTTGGGGACCCGGTTGCTGTCCAGGTACCCGCCTTCGCGCCAGTTCCTGGGGACGGTTCCGGTTTCGGGCTTCTCGATGAGGGCTTCGAGGCCCTGCTCCGTGGTGGGATAGACCCCGTTGTCCAGCTTGTAGAGCTTCAGGGCCGAGTCCAGGCTCCTGAGGGTCAAGGCGGCCTTGGTCCTCCGCGCCTCCTCCGGTCGTCCCATGATGCGGGGGACGATGAGCCCGGCGAGGATGCCCAGGATCACGATGACGACCATGATCTCGATCAGCGTGAATCCACTCGATTTTCGGCGTCTTGCCGTTTCCGCTTCGTCTGTCTTCATTGCTGCGTCCTCGATTTCCTCTGAGTCCATGTATCTATTTGATCAGCTCGTTCATCTCGAAGATCGGCAACAGGATCGACACCACGATGAAGAGCACGACCCCTCCCATGACCAGGATCATGGTAGGCTCCAGAAGCGACATGAACCGCTTCAGGGAGCTGTCCAGCTCGGCCTCCATGATCCTGCTGACGCGGTTCAGCATCTCCTCGAGCTGGCCGCTCTTCTCGCCCACGGCGATCATGTTGACCACCACCGGGGGGAAGAGCCCGCTCTCCGCCAGGGGGGTGGCGATCTCCCGGCCTTGCTTGATGTCGTCCCGGGCCTTCTCGATCCCTGCTGCGACCCGGGTGTTGCCGACGACGTTCTTCACGATGTTGAAGGAGACCACGATGGGGACGCCGTTGGCCAGCAGGGTGCCCAGGGTCCGGGTGAACCGGGCCATGATGATCCGTTTGTACTGAGGCGCGAACACGGGGATCCGGAGCTTCATCCGGTCCACGAAAACCCTGCCTTTCTCGGTTCGCTTGAAGCTTCGGAGGCCAATGTAAAGGATCACCAGAAGAATGGCAAGGTAAGGCCACGCGCTTTTCAGGAGCCCGCTGATCCCCAGCAGGATGACCGTGGGAAGGGGAAGGGCCTGGTTCATGTCCTCGAAGATCGTGGTCACCGTGGGGATGACAAAAGCGACCAGGAAAAACACCACCGCGATTCCCACCAGGCTCATGAGGATCGGGTACGCGAGGGTGGCCGAGATCTTGGCGCGCATCTCCATCTGGCTTTCCAGAAAATCGGAAAGCCGCTTGAGCACGACCTCCAGGCTTCCGGACTCCTCTCCCGCCCGCACCATGTTGATGTAGAGCGGCGTGAAATGCCGCGGGAACATCTGGAAGGCGTCGGCCATGGAAACCCCCTGGTTGACCTCCTCCTTGATCACGGAGAGCACCCTGCGGACCGATTTCTTCTCGGTCTGACGAATGGTGATGTCGAACGCTTCCACCACGGGCAGGCCGGCCTCCACGAGGGCGGCGAACTGGGTGGTGAACAGGGAGATGTCCCGCCGGGTGACCCGTTCCAGCAGGGACCGGACGGAGATCTCGGTCGACGGCCTGTCCTGCAGGCTCTCCCGGGTGGTCTCCAGGATGGCCACCGGATAGAGGTTCATCCGCTTGAGGGACTGGCCGGCGGAGATGCGGCTCTCGGCCTCGATGATGCCGCTCTTCTCGCGGCCTCTGCGGTTGATCGCTTTGTATTCGTAGACAGCCATGAATCCGTGGCTCGTGGTTCGTGGTCCGTGATCGTAAAGAAAAACGCCCTAAATCAAAGATCTTGCCAATGCACTGAGCATCTGTGATATTCGATCGTAGTCCGACTCGAGTCGAACATACTCCTCTTGATCCAAATATCCAAGATCCTTCGCGAGCATAAGCTGATACCTCAGTTCGGCGGCGGACCCCCTGGCAATGCCCACGAAGTGCCTGTATTCCTTCCGGTTGATCCTGTTTGCTCCTTCTGCCAGGTTGCTCGGCACGGAGTAAGCCGCCCTCCTCATCTGGGAGCAGAGCCCGAATCGTTCATCGTTCGGGAAGGACTGTGTGAGCTGGTACACCCGAAGGGTCATCTCATGAGACAACTTGAAAACATCGAGCTCCTCGACAGATCTCATGTCCTATCCGTGCCGGTTGAGTTAGGTCTTACGAACACGAACCACGAACCACGAACACGGCCCTACCGGAACTTAATCATCACCCGATCGTGATCCTTGATCACCTGGTTGACCTCCTTGAGCTTCTGGCGGGCCACGTCGAACTCGGGGTTGTAGTAGAGGGCCTTCTCGAAGGCGGCCCGGGCCTCGAACAGGCTTCCGCTCTGGAACTTGAGGATCCCCTTGAGGTAGTAGACGGCCCACCGGGTGATGTCGCCGTTGTAGTCGATGATGGATCGCTCGATGAACTCGTTGGCCTTGACGAAGTTGCGGATCGCGTTGATGTAGAGCTGGGCCGCATAGAGACAGTAGGCGGAGTTGTGGGGGTCCAGCTCGAGGGCCCGGAGGAGATGCTTCTCCGCCTCCTGGGGCTGGCCTTTTCTCAGGGCCTCCTTGTAGGCGTAGTGGGCCCGCTCGCCCTTGAAGGGGCGGATGCCCGTGTACCACACGAGCCCGACGAGGACCAGCACGACGATGGGGATCATGGCCTTGTTGGCCGAATGACGGGGGATGGAGACCATCCGGATGTTTCCGGTGTTCCTAAGATAAAGGCTCTCCAGGGTCCCCATCATCAGGACGGTCATGAAAAGGGTGCTGTTGATCCGGAACGAGAAGAAGAAGAAGGAAGCCAGCAGGATCCCGACCAGGGCGGAGAAGGAGGTAGACGCGAGGACCCGCTCCCTCCGGTCGACGCGGTCGTCCCGGATCACCATCCAGCCGTGGCGCATCACCACCACGAGGAAGAGCAGAAGCGCCGCGGCGGCCACCAGCCCCCCGTCGTTGAGGATCTCCAGGTATTCGGTGTGGACCCTTCGCGGCTTGGGTTCCGGGTAGTCCTTGAAGAAGTCCCCGGTGCGCTGGTTGATCTCGGCTTGGGCCTCGTACACCAGGCTGCGGTAGGACCAGAGACCGGTCCCGAAAAGCGGGCTCTGCTTGAACAGCTGAAAGGAGGCCGGGTAGTACTTGGCAACCCGGAGTCGGAGGGTGTCCGACTTGGTCACGTTCTGGAACTTCATCATGCTGTGCAGCCGATCAGGGGCCGCGTACCAGAATGTCGTGAGGAGGGCGATCAGGACAAAGGCGCCGGCGATCAAGGACCTGCCGTGCGAGCGGATCCAGGCGCCGAGCTCGATCTCGTACACCTTCTTGAGCAGCAGGAAGAAGAGGGGCAGGGCCAGGAAAAAGCCGACCCACCCGGCCCGGGCCCGGGTGAAAATGAACGCCGCGAGCATGAAGAGCAGCAGAGCGAGGGGGATCAGCCGCCATTTTCCGCGAAGCAGGAACACCAGGCTCAGCATGCAAAAGAGGGGAAACAGCAGGTAGGCCCCGAGATAGTTGGAGTTCCCGATGGTACCCATGACCATCATGCCCTCGTAGGCCCACTTGAACAGGACGAAAATGCCTGCGAACTGGAGGTAAGTCTCGATGGAAACGAGCAGACCACTCAACGCCGACAAGGCAACCAGGATGATCAGACCGTTTCGGTTCACCCGGGTGGAGACAAAGTAGAAGAGGAGCAGGCAGGTGATGTTGAGCGAGGCCGCGACGATCGTGAAGTACGGGTTTTCCGTGTAGAAGAAGTTGAAGAGGTTCAGCAGCACGAGGAGCAGGAGAATGCCGGGGACGGACGTGGTGGGGTGGGGAATCGGCCTGCCGGCCAGAAAACGAACCGCGCACACCGCAGTCATGGCGGAGACCCCGAGGAGAAGCAGCAGGGTCTTGGGCGTGTTGAAGGCGTTGTCCACCACCTGGGGGAGGACGAAGACCGGCACGACCAGGCCCAGTGTCCAGATCACCAGGGAGTAGAAGTTGATGCCGAGATTTCGGGTTCCAGATTCGCCGTCAGCGGGTTTCATGAGGTTCGCTCTCGAGACAAACAGGGTTTTCGGTAAAGCCTTCCGGGAACGCCGGCCTTCCTTGCGGGGCCGGACCCGAAAGGGTCTCATCCTCGAGGTTGGCGGA
>CAYUBQ010000061.1:0-19965 GCA_964443135.1 uncultured Desulfobacterales bacterium
AGCATGATCGTCTGGTTGACCCCCGCCATGATCGAGGGCCGGGCCATGGGAAGCTGCACCTTGAACAGCAGCTGCCAGTAATTGCAGCCGAAAGCCTCGCCCGCCTCCACCAGCTCCTTGGGGACGCCCCGGATGCCCAGGCTGGTCAACCGGACCGCGGGCGGCACCGCAAAGATGACCGTGGCCACCACGCCGGGCGCGGCGCCCAGCCCGAAGAGAATCACGGCCGGAATCAGGTAGACGAACACGGGCAGGGTCTGCATGAAGTCGAGAATCGGCCGGGCAACGGCCTCCACGACGTCCGACTTGCCCGAGAGGATCCCCACGGGGATCCCGATGGCCAGGGCGATGAATGCCGCGGTCAGCGTCAGGGAGAGGGTCTCCATGGTGGCCTCCCAGAGCCCCAGGTTGGCGATGAGCCACAGGCTCACGAAGCCGTAGAGACCGGTCCACTTGGTGGACACCCACCAGAGGTAGGGAATTATGAGGAGGGCGATCAGCGGGACGGCTACGGCCTTTGCCCCGAGCTTGATCCCCCAGACCGGGAGCCACATGAGGGCCCCCAGGAGGCCCCTGTTGATGTTGTTGATGATCGCCTGGACCATGTCGAAAAAGTCTGCGAACGTCAGCGCGATCCAGTCGATGGCCGCATCGATCCACTCCTCCGCCGGGATCAGGCTGCCCTGGGTGCCGATCCGCTCGAAGAGGCTCTCCCCGTACTCCGCCGCACCCGCCGGCCCGCACAGAACAGCGGCCAGAAGGAACGCGCCGATCAGCAGGCAGACGGCGGCCGCCGGGCGACCCCGGGAAACGGTATTGTTTCTCCGCGCTTTCCGCTTCATGCCGCCTCCTCCTTTCTTCCCTTCTCCAGCACGCCGAGCAGGATCTCCTGCCCGGTGATGATGCCGTCCAGCGACCCGTCCTCCTTCAAGGCGATCACCGGGTTTTTCGACGTGGAGAGGCGGGCGCGCATGAGCTCTTTCAGGGTCGTGTCGTGCTCGGCCAGCAGGACGGTCTCGTCCCCCACCGTGGTGAGGTCGTCGGTCACGTACTTGAACTCCATGGCCTGGTCGTCCTGGTAAGCGGACATGGGCTTCCCGTCCGCGTCCAGGCAGATCACGATCCCGTCCCCCAGGGCAAAGGCTGCAGGCTGGGGGTCCATCCTGCTGATGCCCAGCCCTTTGGGGGGATCCTTGCTCACCTCCACCTGCCTGGCCACGGCGGTCACCGTGAGGACGCCCGTGGCGTCCGCGTGCTCCACGAAGTTGGCCACGTACTCCGTCTTGGGGTTCACGATGATCTCCTCGGGCGTCCCCAGCTGCACGATCCGGCCGGCCTCCATGATGGCGATCCGGTCTCCCAGCTTCAAGGCCTCGTCCAGGTCGTGGCTGATGAAGAGGATGGTCCGGCGGACCCGGTCGCGCAGGTTGAGGAGCTCCGCCTGCATGTGCATGCGGATCAGGGGGTCGAGGGCGCTGAAGGGCTCGTCCATGAGCAGGAGCTCGGCCTCCGAGGCCAGGGCCCGGGCCAGGCCCACGCGCTGCTGCATACCGCCGGAGAGCTTGGGGGGATAGGACTCGGCCCAGGCGTCCAGGCCGACGAGCTTGAGGATCTCCGAAGCCTTTTCCCGCCGGGTGGTCTTGTCCACCCCCTGGATCTCCAGGGGGAAGGCCACGTTGTCCACGACGGTCCGGTAGGGAAACAGGGCGAAGTGCTGGAAGATCATGCTGATCTTCTGCTCCCGCACCTGCCGCAGCTCGCTCTTGTTGAGCGAGGTGACGTCGATCCGCTCCCCTTCGAACTCCAGGTAGACCTCGCCCCGGGTGGGATCGATCAGCCGGTTGATGCAGCGGAGGAGCGTCGACTTCCCGCTTCCGGAAAGCCCCATGATCACGAACAGGGCGCCGGACTCCATGCGGAAGCTGACATCCTGGACGCCGACCACGAGGCCGGTCTCCGCCTGGATCTCCTCCTTGCCCTTGCCCTGCTCCATGAGGGAGAACGCCTGCTCCGGGTTTTCGCCGAAGACCTTGTACACGTGTTCTACGCCGATGGTCGCCATGTTTTCCCATTCCTCTTGTAGGTGAAACGGAAACCTCCACAAGGCGGGCTCGAGCCCCGTGGCCGGAACGATTGCTGCGGTATGCCTTCGGGAGCCGGTCCGAAACGGCGATGCCGGCGGCTGTGATCCCGCCTCTCGAGACCGCGGCGGCGCGGCCGCTGTCAGGCTCCCTCCGGCTCCTTCACGATTCGAACACCCTGGCCACGCGCCGGAGGGCCTCGGCCGTCTGGGACCGCGTCTCCTCCGGGAGCTCGTCCAGGAGCCTGGCCAGGGGCTCCTCGAAGGGGGCCTGGAGCTCGGATGCCATCCGGCGCCCCAGCTGCGTCAGGGAGACGTAGACACGGCGGCGATCCTTCGGTCTTCGTCTCCTTCGGACCAGGTCCTCGGACTGGAGCTGGTCCAGGATGCCCGTCACCGTGCCCCGGCTGATGCCCACCCGGTCGGCCAGCTCCCCCGCCGTGCACGAACCGGTCGTCTTCAGCTCGCGGAGCGCCATGCACTGGCTCACGGTCAGCTTGGTCCGTTCGCTGAACCGCCGGTTGTACTGCTCGATGGAGCGAACGATTCGTCGCAGGGACCGGGAAATCTCCTCTTCGTATCTCTCCGCCATGGAACGCTGCCTCGAGGGAAGGGCCGTGAGCTCCCGTCGGTCGACGGGCATCCACACCGGCTCGGCTTGAAAGGGCTCATCCCAAAACCGGCAGACACCCCTGACCCCTGTTTCGGATATCCCGAATCCACCTCGAAGGGTATGGGGTGCAGCCTGTATTTTCCCTTCCCGGGCCCGGCCCGAGCCGGTCGAATTCTCCCTGCGGCTCCGGCGCTTCAACGGCGTTCTCCCGGGCGGCACGCGCACCGGCAGTCGTCTTCCCGGTACAATGATTTGTACTCGAAATATTACGATGCGAAAATTACGGCCCATCATAATCGGGGCCCTGAACGGTGTCAAGGGGGTCACCCGCATTTTCGCCCGAGGCCACGGGGCGGCGTCTGTTCAAAGGTTGATGGAGTCGAAAAAAGCTCCAAGCCTTGAGATCTGCCCTGGGAATATCAACAGCCTATAGCGCTTCCAGCGGCGCGTGAGCGGGTTTTTGCGAACGCGTCAAAGGTTGGCTCGTGGGGTTGGCTGGATGCGTTCGCCCGCTCAGCCTCCGGCCACAGGGGCCAGGAGGGTGAGCTCCGTATCGTTGGACAGGGCGGCGTCCTTGTCGAGGACGGATCGTCCCTGGATCACGGTGTAGACGGCCAGCGGCGGGATGCCGGCCTCTTGCAGAAGGCCCCGTACGGTGGTCCCCGCCGGGACCACCAGGTCGAGACGGTGGGGCACCTCCCCGAGCATGTCCTCGAGATGGGGCGTGAGCCGGAGCCGGATCCGGATTCCGCTCACGTCCGCAGGCTCCGGGCCACGTCCTCCAGCCCGAGGCGTTTCAGGGTCTCGGCCGTGGGCCGTCCCTGACGGTCCCAGCCCCGGGCGTCGTAGTACTCGTCGAGCAGCAGATCGATCTCCTCACGGCTCATGCAGTGCCCCTCGTTGGGCCCGTTGGGGACCGGATCGTTCATGAGCCGGGCCGGCGGGTAGTCGCTGGCCCGGCCGAAGCCCGGCACCTCCCGCACGGAGACGGCCCGGGTCAGGTTCCAGACCCGCTCGGACGTCTCCAGCAGCTCCTGCCAGGTCAGAGCCCGCCCGGTGCAGAGCTGAAACAGGGCTTCGTAGTGCTCCACCTCGAAGCCCAGCTCCATGAACTGGAGCCGGCAGATGCCCAGCAGATCGAAGGCCGGACGCAAATGCTGGGAGGCGATCACCTGCTTCGACTGTCCCCCGACGACCGCCTTGGGGAGCTTCTTCACCTCCCCCCCGCCTGCGATCAGGTCGTGGACGCTCGCGGCGGATCCCACCACGTCGTGCCCCAGGACCCAGCTGCGGTTGTGATGGGCCCCCACGTCGGCGGTCATGTAGGAGAGCATCATACCCGGGGCGTTGCGGCACTCGTACCCGGACCACTCCAGGCCCTTCACCTGGATGGCGAAGTCCAGGGAGCCCCGCCCGGTCGCCTCGGCGGCCCGCTTGGCCCCCTCGGCCAGGAGGTCCCCCAGGCCCTCGCGCCGGGCCGTGATCTCCAGGAGGTGGACCACGGACTCCAGGTCCCCGAACCGGACCTCCCGGCCGATCTCCTCGCGGGAGAGGATGCCCCGCTCGAAGCACTCGATGGCCCAGGCGGACACCACCCCGCCCGAGATGGTGTCCAGGCCCAGCTCGTCGCAGACGTAGTTGGCATGGGCCACGTCCTCGATGGTCCGGAGGTCGCAGGCGCCGCCGAGAAGGGCGATGGACTCGAACTCCGGTCCCTCCACCTCCACCTGTCCCAGGGAGGTTCGGGCATGGCCGTACTTGCCGCAGGGCGTGGGGCAGCAGAAGCATCCCTTGTCCGTCACCTTGAGCCGGTCCAGGATGGCCTTTCCGTTGATGGCCTCGTAGTGGTCGGAGAAGGAGGTCTGGAAGTTGCGCGTGGGGAAGGCACCCACCTCGTTCACCCAGTTGGTGATCCCGGCCGTCCCCTCCGGGGTCCACCCCAGGAAGCCCGGTTTTTCCCGCACCGCCGCGTAGGCCCGCTTGGCGGCCGCGAAGAGGCCGTCCAGGTCGTGGGCCTCCAGGGAGCCGGTCCCGCGCACCAGCACGGCCTTGATCCGCTTGCTCCCCAGCACCGCTCCGATCCCGGTCCGGCCGGCCTGGCGGCCGAAGTCGTGGGAGATGCAGGCGAACCGGACGAGGTTCTCGCCGGCCGGTCCGATGGTGAGGATCTCGAAATCCTCCCCGAAATCCTCCTCGAGCCGCTTTTCCAGGGTGAGGGACCCCATGCCCCAGAGATCCCCGGCCGGCCGGATCTCCACGGATTCGTCGTCGATCACCAGCAGGCTCGGTTCGACTGCGGCGCCGGTGAGGACCAGCGCGTCGTACCCCGCGTACTTCAGCGTGGGCCCGAACTGCCCGCCCATGTTGGAGTCGGCGTAGCCCCCGGAGGCCGGGGACTTGCACCCGAAGTGGGTCTTCCCGCTCGCCGGCAGGAGGTGGCCGCTCATGGGCCCGGTGGCCGTGATGAACGGGTTGGCCGGGTCGAACGGGTCGATCCCCGGGGGAAGCTCCTCCCACATCAGCCGGGCCACGAAGCCGCGGCCGCCGATGTAGGCTTCGGCCAGACGCTCCGGCAGGGGCTGCTTCTCGATCCGTCCCGATCCCAGGTCGATTCTCAGGATGGTTCCGGCATAGCCCTTCATGCGCTCACCTCCTGAACGCGTTCTCCCGCGATCTCGATGGCGTCCCGCGGGCAGATGGCGGCGCACTCCCCGCACTCCGTGCACAGGATGGGGAGGTCCGTCCTGGGGTTCGCCCGCAGCACGTCGTTGGGGCAGGCGTCGATGCAGGTCCCGCAGGCGATGCAGTCCTCCTCCCGGAGGACGTAGCGGCCGTCCCGCCGCTCGATGGCCTCCTCGGGGCAGGCCTCGGCGCAGGCCCCGCACTGTTCGCACAGGTGAATGACGAAGTCCCCCGGGGCCGGGAACCGCGGTTCGATCCGCAGGGCCGCCCGGGCCGTGGTGATCTCCCGGAAGTTGGTTATGCTGCAGGCCAGGAGACAGGCCCGGCATCCGGAGCAGCGCTCGTGGTGAAGGATGAACTGCAAATCTCTCTCCTTTTGTGAAGAATTCCGGGGGGAATTCTCACCCCCAGTGGGCGGCCATGCGCTCGATCTCCCGCTCCACCTCGGACGGCAGGGGTCTGGGCTCGTGCTTCATCAGCTTCTCGGTCTGCCGGTGCAGCCGCTCGTGGAACTCCGGCTTGCCCTTGGCGCGCCACTGGTTCATGGTCGAGCGGTCGAACAGCTTGGAGTACCAGATCTCCCGGAAATGCTTCATGGTGTGGTCCTCCATGAGGAAGTTGCCCCCCGGGCCGACCCGGTCGATGACGTCCACGGCCAGGCGTCCGTCGTCCACCCCGATCCCGCCCATGTACCCGGAGACCATCTCCACGATCTCGTTGACGAGCACCATGTACTCGGGGGAGATCAGGGTGGCATGGTCCAGCCAGCCGTTGTCGTGGACCATGTTGGCCCCGCTCAGGGCCGAGCAGAGGCAGGAGAAGGTCGCCTCCACGGCCGCCTGGGAGTCCGGGAGCTTGGCGTCCGAGCAGCCGGACATGCCCAGGAACGGGATCCGGTAGAAGTGGGCCATCTGGGCCATGGCCGTGGCCATGACGTTCATCTCCGGGGCCCCGTAGGAAAAGACGCTGGTGCTCATGTCCATGATGGTGGCGAAGGCGCCGTAGACGAACGGCGTGCCGGGACGGATGAGCTGGCTCAGGACCAGCCCGAAGAGGGACTCCACGCTCCCCTGGACCACGGTCCCCGCCAGGGTGGCCGGCGAGGTGGCTCCGGCCTGGGGGCCGGAGTAGCAGACCTGGGGCAGGCCGATCTCCGCCGCGTAGATCAGGCGGTCCACCACCGGGGTCTCGTAGACCAGGGGGGAGATGGGACAGTTGAACAGCACCACCAGGGGCCTCTCCAGGAGCCGCTCCTCGCTTCCCACGATGGCCGCCGCCATGTTCACGATGTCCTTGGCCGCCTGGAGGTTGTCGCAGCAGAAGAGCAGGGGCTTCTGGCAGCAGGTGAGCGCCTGGCGGGCGACGATCCGGTCGGCCGTGGCCGGCGGCGCGTCGGAGGTCACGCCGATGGTCATGGTCCACGAGAAGTTCGCCAGGACGTCGGCCAGGGTGGCGGTCACCCGGCAGTCGTCCACCGTGAACGGCCTCCGGCTCCCGTCCTTGGGATCCAGGTAGTCGTAGGCGTCCAGGGTGGGGCCGTACCAGGTCTGGTCCTCCATGAGGTCGACGGTTCTCTCTCCGCTCCGGTCGTAGAAGGCCACGCGGTCCGCCACCGTACCCAGCGCCTTCTCCACCACCCGCACCGGAATCCGGACGCGGAGCCCGTCCACGGCGCAGCCGTGGCCTTGGAGGATCTCCCGCGCGCCCTCGTGGTTGACCTGGATCCCGGTCCGCGCCATGAGTTCGAGGGAGGCCTCGTGGATGCGCCGGATCTGCTCGTCGCTCAGGACCCGCTGCCGCGGCCGGATGCGGAGCTCGGGCAGCGGGGATGCCGCCGACTCCGATGCGTCGACCGGGGGGACGGCGTTGGTCTCGCCCTCCGCTTCCGCCGGGGGAGCCGGCGCTGCCTTGCTTTCCTCGATTTCCTGCGGGGTCGGTTCGTTCATGGGTTGTTCTCCCGGCGCATCCTCAACCTCTGGGCTTTTTTGTTTTCTTTGGTGTTTTCTCACCCCTCACCCTCACCTCTCACCGTCTCGGTGCCCGCTCAAAAAGCTGCTCCCCTTGACGGCCACGCCTTCCTCGTACCGGCTCAGCCGAAGGGGGTTGTCCCTGTTGTCCCGGGTGCCCGTGATCAGGTCGGCACAGAGCCTGCCCACGGCCGGCGACACCATGATGGCCATCCAGTAGCCGCAGTTCACGTGGAACCCCGGCACCCCGTCCACCGGGCCGATCAGGGGCTGCTCGTCGGGCGTGTAGACATACTGCCCCGCGGAGAGCGACAGGTCGGTCTTCTTCAGCCCGCCGATGATCTCCTCCCAGAACGGGCTCAGCCGGCTGGCCTTGTCCAGGGCCATGGCCGGGAAGTCCCAGTCGCCCAGGGGGTTCTCCATGGGCTCCGTGACGGGCTCGTCCGGGTCCACCCAGCCCACCAGGGCGCCGCCGGTCTCGGGCCGCCAGTAGGAGCCGTTCACCAGGTCCACGGTGAAGGGGGCCTCCCTGGGGACGGCCTCGGTCGTGACGAACACCTTCTGCCGGCGCACCGGCTCCAGGGGCAGGTCCACGCCCGCCATGCGTCCGACGACCCCGGCGAAGGGCCCGGCCGCGTTCACCACGGTCCGGGTCTCCAAGGTTCCCCGGTCGGTCTTCACGGCCTTGACCCCCCGGTCGTCCGTCTCGATGTCCTGGACCCGGGTCTTCAAGAAGAACCGGGCCGAGGAGGCCTTGGCGTAGCCCTGGATCAGCTCGTGGACCGAGAGCCAGCCGTCCTTGTGGCGGAAGTTCGCCCCCACCGCGGACGGGGCCAGGAAGGGGAACCTGGAGCGCAGCGCCTCGCCCGACAGGAACTCCGAGTCGGACACCCCCAGCCGGTGGTGCTCCCGGACCGCGGCCTCCAGGTCCGGGAGCATGGTCTCGTCGTCCGTGACGAACAGGTACCCCTGCTGGTGGATGTGCAGGTCGTACCCGGGCAGGTCCATCCGCTCGGCGAACTGCTCGAAGAAGTCGATGCTCTCGAGGGCCAGGCTCGCCATGGCCGGCTCGGTGAACTGGGCCCGAAAGCACTCGGCCGACGCGCCCGACGTGAGCGTTCCCAGGCCGTCCCTGGCCTCCAGGACCACGACGTCCAGGCCGGCCCGGGAGAGCCAGTAGGCGGTGGCCGCGCCCACGACCCCGCCCCCGATCACCACGGCGTCCGCGGTTCCCTCGACGGTTTGGGGTACAAACAGCTTCTGCATGGATCCTCTCCTTGTCGAAAACGCGTTTCCCCGAGGCCTCGCCGGCCGATCAGGAAGCCTCCAGGAGTCCGCCCCGGTAGGCCTCGAGGTACCGGGCGCAAAAGTCGTCCCTTCCGGCCAGCATCTCCGCCGTGGCCAGGGCCGCCGCCATCCTCCGGTCCAGCGGGTTGAGGATGGCGCCGTCCAGGCCGCGGGAGACGGCCATGACCAGGAAGGCCTCGTTGATGCGCCTCCTCTCGGGCAGCCCGAAGGAGACGTTGCTCATCCCGCACAGGGTGTGGACCCCGGGCCATCGCTTCACGATCTCCTCCACGGCCTCCAGGAACTCGGCGGCGCAGGCCGTGTTGGTGGAGACCGGCTGCACCAGGGGGTCCAGGTAGATGTGCTCCAGCGGGATGCCGGCGCCGGTGAGCCCCTCGATCAACCGCCCGGCGATCGCCAGGCGCTGATCGCACGTCACGGGCATGCCCTCGTCGGACATGCAGAGCGCCACGACCTGGAGACCGGTCCCCCGGAGGAGCGGGAGGAGGCGATCCCAGCGTTCCCGCTCCAGGGAGATGGAGTTGACCATGGGGACGCCCCGGTGGACGGCCAGGGCCGCCTCGATCGCCTCGGGGTTGGGGCTGTCCAGGCAGCAGGGCGTCTCCGAGGCGGACTGCACGGTCTCCACCAGCCAGCAGAGGAGCTCCGCCTCCCGGTCCTCGAAGAGGCCGGCGTTGACGTCCAGGTAGTCGGCCCCGGCCGCCACCTGGTCCGCGGCCAGGCGTGCGACGGCTACCCGGTCACCGGCCTCCAGGGCCGCGGCCACGGGCTTGCGGGAGGCGTTGAGGAGCTCTCCGACGATGATCATGGGCCGCCTCCGCCTCACTCCGTCATGAGCCTGCGGGCCAGCGAGACGGCCTGGGAGGCGTCCCCGGCGTATCCGTCCGCGCCGATCCGCTCGGCAAAGGCCTCGGTCACCGGGGCGCCGCCCACCATGACCTTGACCCGGCTCCCGTTCCTTCGGAACGCGGCCACCGCGTCCCCCATGGCCGGCATGGTGGTGGTGAGGAGCGCCGACAGGGCGAGGATGTCCGCCCGGTTCTCCTCCACGGCCTGGACGAACCGCTCCACCGGCACGTCCACCCCCAGGTCGACCACCTGGAAACCGGCGCCCTTCAGCATCATCTTGACCAGGCTCTTGCCGATGTCGTGGAGGTCCCCCTTGACCGTTCCGATGACCACCGTTCCGGCCGACCGGTTGTCGGTCTCCGTCAGGAGGGGCTTCAGGATGTCGAGCCCCTGCTGGGCGGTCTGGGCCGCCTGGAGCATCTCGGGGATGAACAGCTCTCCCCGGCTGAACCGTTCGCCCACCTCGTCGAGCGCGGCGATCAGCCCCTCGTTCAAAAGGGAAGGGATGTCGGTGCCCGCGTCCAGCTCCTGTTGGACCAGCGCGGCCATGCCGCCCTTGTCGAATCGCAGAACCGCCTCGTAAACGTCGTTGATCGCCATCTCTCTCTGTCCTCCTACGATCGAAAATCTCTTTCGTCTCGATCCCGGGAACGGTGTTCAGCCTTCGGGGCGTCCCGTCCCGGGCACGCCGCCTACCAGGAGGGCGGGCTCACCACCCAGATCACCACGCAGTCCTCCTCGCCCTCGTTGATCCACGAGTGGGGCAGCAGGCAGGAGTAGTAAAAGGAGGAAAGGGCCTGGACCCGGTAGACCTGCTCCCCCACGGTCAGGGTCATCTCGCCGGCGAGCACCAGGCCGAACTCCTCGCCCGGATGGGAAAAGATCTCCCTGCTGCCCTTGCCGGGCCGGATCACCGTGTAAAAGGGCTGCATCTGCTTGTTGCCCGCGATCCGCACCATCTGCTTGATGGTGGCCTCCCACCCCGGCATGTCCACGTCGGTCCACATGGCCTCGGGCAGGACCATGGGATCGTCGATCAGCTCGTCGATGAAGAAGTCCACCACGCGATGCCCGAGGGCCCTGGCCAGGCTCCGCAGGTTGACGATGGAGGGCGAGGCCTTGCCGTTCTCCACCTGGGAGATGAAGGCCGCCGAGACCCCCACCTGGTCCGCGAGCTGTTGGAGCGTCAGCCCTTTCTGCGTACGCCACTCGTTCAGCAGGCGGCCGATGGCCTCGTTTTCCTGCAATGGACCCTCCCGTGAACCGGAGCGGATAGAATTAGATATGACTTAATAAATAAAGTAATTTTTAAAATGGGGCCTGTCAAGGGGAAATTTCGAGATGGTCGGCGGGGAGGGGACGTGCTACCCTCGGTGGGGGAATCCAAGGGGAGAACGCCATGCGCATCACCGAGCTGCACGTCTACCGGCGCGATCTGCCGGTCCTGGGCGGACCCTTCTGCATCGCCGGCACGGCCCTGTCCAGCTTGGACACGACCGTCGTCCGGATCGTGACGGACACCGGCCTCTCCGGGTTCGGCGAGACCTGCCCCGTGGGGCCCGTCTACCAGCCCCAGCACGCCCTGGGCGCCAGGGCGGCCCTCCAGGAGATGGGCCCCCGGCTGATCGGCCTGAACCCGATTCACGTCGAACGGGTCCGGGAGGCCATGGAGGCCGCGTTGAACGGCGCCCGCTACGCCAAGGCCGCCGTGGACATCGCGCTCTGGGATCTCGCGGGCAAGGCCCACGGGGTCCGGGTGTGCGATCTTCTCGGAGGCCCCTGCCGGGAGCGCGTTCCCAGCTACTATTCCATCGGGGTGCTCCCCGCGGACGAGGCGGTGAGAACGGCCCGGGAGAAGGAGGCCCAAGGGTTCCGCCGGATCCAGCTCAAGGTCGGGGGCCGGACCCTCCGGGAGGATCTCGAGGCCGTTCGCCGGGTGGCCGAGGCCCTCTCCCCCCGGGTCTCCCTGGTGGTGGACGCCAACCGGTCCTGGACCTCCCGGGACGCCAGGCTGATCTCCCTCCAGTGCCGGGACCTGCCCCTGGTCCTGGAGCAGCCCTGCTCCACCTACGAGGAGAACCGGTCCCTCCGGCCCGGCCTGCTCCACCCCCTCTTCCTGGACGAGTCCGCCGGGGACATCCGCACCGTGATCAAGAGCATCGGGGAGGACGCAGCGGACGGGTTCGGGCTGAAGGTCACCCGGGTGGGCGGGATCACGCCCATGCGCACCATCCGGGACGTCTGCCGGGAGGCCGGGCTCCCCATCACCTGCGACGACGCCTGGGGCGGGGACATCATCGCCGCGGCCTGCATCCACGTGGCCGCCACGGTGACGCCCGGGCTCCTGGAGGGGGTGTGGATCGCGGCGCCCTACATCGAGACGCACTACGACCCCGAGAACGGCCCGGAGATCCGGGACGGCTTCGTCGACCTCCCTGCGGACCACGGCCTGGGCATCGCCCCCGACCTCGCGCTCTTCGGGGACCCCGTGATGAGCTTCGGATGAACCGCTGCAAAGGGCCCTGTGTCACGAGGCTCCTCCCGCGGATCGGGGCTTGAAGCGGGGGCCGTTTTTCACGATCCTTCGAGGGAAGACACCTCTTCGGGACATTCTCGGCCATGAACGGAAACGGCGACTCCCCGGGGTACGAGAGCCGGCCCTATCCCTCCCCCGGGGGGACCTTGGCCAGGGTCACGTGGAAGGTGGTCCATTTTCCGCCCGTCGCCTCCGCCCACACCGTCCCGCCGTGCTGCTCGGCGATCTGCTTCACAATGGCCAGCCCCAGGCCCACGCCCTCCACACCGCCCGCCGGGTCGTGCCGCTGAAAGGGGCCGAAGATCCGTCCGGCGTGTTCCCTGCGAATGACCGCCCCGTCGTTGCTCACGGAGATCCAATGGTGGGCGTCCGACGCACCGCAGTCGACGCGGATCTCGTTCAGGTCTTCCCCTCCGTACTTCAAGGCGTTGTCCACCAGGTTCCGAACGATCCGCAGCAGGCCGATCCGGTCCGCCCGGATCTCCGGAGGGTCCTCGGGCTCGGACCATCGGACGCCCCGAAGGGCCATCCGGCCCGAGAACTCGTCGCGGATCATGGCCAGCACCTCGGCCGGGTCCAGGCGCTCGACCCGAAGCGGCTCGCTCTTCGTGGAGATGTAGACGTTGATCTGGGAGACCAGGTCGGAGACGTGCTCGGCCGCCTTCTGGATCTGGTCGCAGCAGGCCCTTCCCTTTTCTCCCAGCTCGTCCCAGCAGGTGTTGCGCAGCCGTCGGGCCAATCCGTAGATCCCCACGGCCGGGCTCTTGAGGTCGTGCGAGACGGAGTAGGCGAACAGCTTCAGGTTCTCGGCGCTCTTCTCCAGCGCCTCCACCGCCCGCTTCTGCTCGGTGACGTCCAGGATCATGGCCTGCTTGGACACGCTGCCGTCCACGTGGTGGATGGGGGTGTTCACGATGTAGAACCAGCGGTCGTCCTTGGGGCTCTTCACCTCCCATCGCACGGTCTCCCCGCGGAACACCCGGTCGTTCACGCACCAGGGGCAGACCTCGTCCAGGTCGTGAAGCGCCTTGTAGCAGAGCTCCCCGGTGGCGTCCCGGCCGGTGCGCTCGATGAGCCGGGGGTTCATGAACTCCACGCGGTAGTCCCTGGAGCAGACGTAGATCAGGCCGTCGAACGCCTCCACCACGGCACGGTGCCTCGCGTCGGACTCCCTGAGCGCCGTCTCGGTCGCCTTCCGCCCGGTAAAGTCGCGGTTGCTGCAGCGCCGGCCCAGCCAGGCGCCGTCCCGGCCGTAGACCGGCTGGCAGTAGTGGCTGATCCAGCGCTCCTCGCCGTCCCGGGTCCGGATCCTGAAGTCGACGTGCCTCACCCCGCCTTCTCCGAAATCACGGCGGAAGTGCCGGACCACCCGGTCCCGATCCTCGGGGTGAACGATTTTCTCCACGAGCCAGGGGTCCTTCAGGAACTCCTGGTAGCGATACCCCGTGACCCGCTCGCACGAGGGGGAGACGTAGAGGTACCTACCGTCCGGGCCGCGCCAGGTCTCCAGGTCGTAGGTGAAGTCGGCCAGCAGCCGGTACCGCTCCTCGCTGTTCCGCAGGGCCTCCCGGGTGGCGCGAAGCTCCCGGGTCGCCTCCTCCAGCTCGCGCACCCTCTGCTCCAGCTCCTCGTAGGTGGGCTTCCTCTGCACGAACGACCTCCCCCCGCGCGCATGCGCGCCGCTTCGAGAGACCACGCCCCTGCCACGACTCGTTTCGAAGGGGGTGCGGGGCGTCCGGAGGTCCTTGAAAGGCCTCGGATCAAGAGGAGGAGGAAGAGGAGGAGGTGCAACCGGGGTCCGGTTCCGGGGAAGGCGGCTCCAGAAGGAGCAGGAATCTCGAGCAAAAACTTGATTTTATGTCCTTTCATTCTACCTCCTGAGGATCGGCCTGTCAAACCGCAAGCTCCCGGTGGAGGGCATCTCCGGCGCCCGGCTGAAACAGACCTGAACCGGGGCTGAAGCAGGTTGAACTGTCCCGCCGCGAAGTACCGGGGCACCTTCGATCCTCTTTGCCGACACTCGCGCCCGAACCCCACTCCACACCCCGGGGAGACGAAGGCCCGTCCACATTTTGCGTGTTTTCCCGCCCCGGTTTTCGGTATGATGGCACCCGCATTCAAACGAGGCCCCATCATGAAAAAAGCATTCCTTCTCCTGGTCCTCCTCGGCCTGCTCGGGCTGGTGGGCCGGCAGGTCTACACGAAGCTGTCCGAGTCCGGCACGGCCGGCCCGCGCGGCCGGGGGAACCCCGCCGTGGCCGTGGAGGTGCACCCCGTGCGCAGGGGCGCCATCCGCGACGTGGGCATGTTCACCGGGACGCTCCATCCCCGGAGCCAGTTCCGGGTCGCACCCAGGATCGGGGGCCGCCTGGAGCGGCTCCTCGTGCACATGGGGGATCGTATCGCCCCGGGGAGCCTGGTGGCGGTCCTGGACCAGGGCGAGTACGTGCAGCAGGTGGAGCAGGCCCGCGCCGAGCTGGAGGTGGCCCGCGCCCAGCTGGAGGAGAGCCGCAGCGCCCTGGAGATCGCCGGCCGCGAGCTGGAGCGGGCGAGGGCGCTCCGGGAGAAGAAGATCGCATCCGAGTCGGAGCTCGACGAGGCCGAGGCCGAGTTCAAGGTGCAGACGGCCAAGCAGCGCGTGGCCCGGGCCCAGGTGACGCAGAGGGCGGCCGCCCTGGAGGCCGCCCGGGTGCGCCTCTCCTACACCCGGATCCAGGCGGGCGGCGACGGGGCCGGTTCCCTGTGGGTGGTGGGTGAGCGTTTTGTGGACGAGGGCACCATGCTGGCCCCCAACCAGGCCGTCGTCTCGTTGCTGGACATCGGGACCGTGGTCGCCGTGATCCACGTCATCGAGAAGGACTACCCCAAGGTCCGGGTGGGCCAGGCCGCCGCGGTCGCGACCGAGGCCTTTCCCGAGGAGCGCTTTCCGGGCCGGATCGTCCGGCTGGCGCCGCTGCTCAAGGAGACCTCCCGGCAGGCCCGGGTCGAGATCGAGATCCCCAACCCCGACGCTCGCCTCAAGCCCGGCATGTTCGTCCGCGCGGAGATCGAGTTCGCGCGGCGCGGGGACGCCCTGCTGGTGCCGGCCGACGCCCTGGTGCGACGGGAAGGCCGCCGCGGAGTGTTCGCCGTGGACACCCGCGAGATGAGGGCCCGGTTCGTTCCCGTGACCGTCGGGATCGTCGGCGACGGCGAGGCCGAGATCCTGGAGCCGTCCCTCGAGGGTCCGGTGGTGACCATGGGACACCACCTCCTGGAGGACGGCTCGCCCGTTCTGCTCCCCGGCGGCCCCGCTCCTCGCGGAGCCGGGTCATGAGGATCTCCCGCCTGGCCATACGCCGTCCCGTGTTCACGGTGATGGCGGTCCTCATCGTCGTTCTCCTGGGGGTGGTCTCTCTGAACCGCCTGCCCATCGACCTGATGCCGGACATCACCTACCCGACCCTGAGCATCATGGCGAGTTACGAGAACGCGAGTCCGGAAGAGATGGAGGAGCTGGTCACCCGCCCCATCGAGGAGGCCATGACGGCCGTTCCGGGCGTGGAGGAGGTGACCTCCATCTCGTCGGAGGGCGCCAGCCAGGTCCGGGTCAACTTCAGCTGGGGGAACGACCTGGACGCCGCGGCCAGCGACGTCCGGGACCGTTTGGACCGGGTCATGGGCCGGCTGCCCGAGGAGGTGGAGCGGCCCGTCCTGCGCAAGTTCGACCTGGCCAGCTTCCCCATCCTGATCCTCGGCGCGTCGAGCAACCTGGACCCCGTCGAGATGCGGCGGATCATCGACGAGCAGGTCAAGTACCGCATCGAGCGGCTGCCCGGGGTGGCCTCCCTGGACGTGCGGGGGGGGCTGGACCGGGAGATCCACGTGAACCTCCGGGCCGACAAGGTGAAGGCCCTGGCCCTCCCCCTGGACGGGATCCTCGCCACCATCCGCGCCGAGAACGTGAACATCCCGGCCGGCCCGGTGGAGCGGGGCCGGATGGAGATCATGGTTCGGACCCCCGGCGAGTACACCAGCCTGGAGGATCTACGCAACACGGTGATCGCGGTCCGCGACGGGGCCCCCGTCCTCCTCCGGGAGATCGCGGAGGTCGAGGACTCCTGGGAGAAGATCACCCGCATCGTCCGGGTCGACGGCCGACCGGGCGTTCGCATGGCGGTCCACAAGCAGTCCGGAACCAACACGGTGGCCGTGGCCCGGGGTGTGCTCCGGGAGCTGGAGCGCGTGAACCGGGACCTCCCCCAGATGCGGATCGTGCCGATCATCGACACCTCGGACTACATCGAGCGATCCATCACCAACGTGGGGTCGTCCCTCTTCTACGGGGGTCTCCTGGCCGTCCTGGTCCTCCTGTTCTTCCTGAGAAACGTCCGGAGCACGGCCATCGTGGCCACGAGCATCCCCATCTCGGTGGTCGCCACCTTCGCCCTCATGTACTTCGGCGGCTTCACCCTGAACCTCATGACCCTGGGCGGCCTGGCCCTGGGCGTGGGCATGCTGGTGGACAACGCCATCGTGGTCCTCGAGAACATCTTCCGTGTGAGGAGATCGGGAGACATCCAGAGCGCCGCAGTGACCGGGACCGAGGAGGTCACGCCGGCCATCATCGCCAGCACCGTCACCACGCTGGCGGTGTTCCTCCCCCTGGTGTTCATGCGGGGCATGTCCGGGGTCATGTTCAAGCAGCTCTCCTACGTGGTGAGCCTCTCGCTCATCTGCTCGCTGGCCGCGGCCCTGACCCTCGTGCCCATGCTCTCGGCCCGCCTGCTGCGTCCCGGGGAGAGCGATGCGGAACCGTCCTCCATCCTGGGGCGCCTGCTCGGGATGTCCGAGCGGTTCTTCTCCGGCCTGGAGGACTCCTATCGAAAAATGCTTCGCTTTTCCATGGCCCACCGCGTGTCCGTGGCGGTGTTCTTCCTCCTCTGCCTCGCCGGGAGCCTGGCCCTGGTGCCCCTGGTGGGGGTGGAGTTCATGCCCAGCACGGACGAGGGGGAGGTGCGCATCAGCGCCGAGATGGCCGTGGGGACCCGGGTGGAGGTGGTGAACGAGCAGTTTCTCGCCGTCGAGACCCTGGTCCGGCGCGAGGTCCCGGAGATGAAGAACATGGTGACCTACATCGGGGGATCCTTCTGGCGGGGAAAGACCTCCCACACGGGGGATCTCCGGATCGCACTGGTTCCGCGGTCCGAGCGTGAACGCTCCAGCGAGGAGATCGCCAACGACCTCCGGGGCAAGCTGACCAACATCCCCGGCGTGACCATCCGCACCCGGGCCGGCCAGGGTCTGTTTCTCCTGAGGATGGGGTCGGGCGACTCGGACCGGATCGAGGTGGACATCCGCGGGCACGACATGGCCGTGGCGGACACCTTGAGCAGCCGGGTCAAGGAGATTATGCTGGGGGTGGAGGGAGTCACGGACGCCCGGGTGAGCCGGGAGACCGGAAGCCCCGAGGAGCTCGTCCTGGTGGACCGGCGGCGGGCGGCGGACATGAAGCTCTCGGTCTCCGAGATCGCCGGCATGCTCCAGACCGTGCTCTCGGGGACCCGCGCCGGCAACTTCCGGGAAGGGGGCGACGAGTACGCCATCCTGGTGAAGATCGCCGACGCGGAACGGCTCGATCTGGGAGAGCTGCTGGACTTGACCCTGACCAACCGGGACGGGGAGCCGGTGGTCCTCCGGAACGTGGTGGACGTGAAGCCCTGGAGCGGGCCGGTCCTGATCGAGCGCAAGGACCAGGACCGCGTGGTGAGCGTCACGGCCAACTACACGGAGCGGGACATGGGCTCCGTGCTGGCGGACATCCGGGAGGGGCTGCGCACCGTCCCGGTCCCCCGCGACTTCAGCATCGTCTTCGGCGGGGACTACGAAGAGCAGCAGAAGGCCTTCCGGGAGCTGCTCCTGGGGTTCGTCCTGGCCCTGGTGCTGGTCTACATGGTGATGGCCGCCCTCTACGAGTCCCTGCGGGACCCGTTCGTGGTCATGTTCTCGGTGCCGCTGGCGATCATCGGGGTGGTGGTCATGCTGCTCCTGACGAACACCACCTTCAACGTGCAGTCCTACATCGGCTGCATCATGCTGGGAGGGATCGTGGTCAACAACGCCATCCTCCTGGTGGACTACACCAACCTGCTCCGCCGGCGCGACGGCATGGGCCTCGCGGAGGCCGTCGAGGAGGCCGGACGCCGGAGGCTCCGGCCCATCCTGATGACGGCCACCACCACCATCCTCGCCCTGGTTCCGCTGGCGCTGGGTCTGGGCGAGGGCGGCGAGGCCCAGGCCCCCATGGCCCGGGCGGTGATCGGCGGTCTGCTGAGCTCGACCGTGATCACCCTGGTCTTCGTTCCCACGGTCTACTCGCTGTTCGAGCGCAACGGCGGCCGAAGCGCCCGGCCGGCTGCCGGCGAATCGCCGGGCACGGCGGAAAGGGGAAGGGAAGCGTGAGCTTGGAGAACAGAGCAAGGGCCTGGGTCGCAACCCTTCTCCTGCTCGGCCTCGCGGCCCCTTGCCCGGCCGCGGGGGAGAACCGTGAGCCGCCTCCCTCCGAGGCTAAGGCCGTCTCCCCGGGACCGGTGCGCGTCACGGTGGAGCAGGCGGTGCTCATGGCCCTGGACAACCACCGCGGCTTCCGCGTCGACCGGATCGCCCCGGAGATCCAGCGGACCTTCGAGGACCAGGAGCGGGCCGTGTTCGACCCGGTGATCGACGCCGGGGCGGCCGCCTCGGAGGTGAAGGCCCCCCTCGACGTCCCCCCGTCCGGGGACGCCAGAACCGACGAGGTCCAGGTCGACGTGGGCGCCTCGAAATTCTTCCCCACAGGGACGGACGTGCGGGTCGGCCTGACCGCGGAGCGGCTGGGGTCGAACCGGCTCGACACGCGCTACGCGACCCGCACCGGTCTGAGCCTCACCCAGGCGCTCCTCCGAGGACGGGGAAGGGAGGTCAACATCGCCAGCCTCCGGCAGGCGGAGATCGGCACCGACATTTCCCAGTACGAGCTCCGCGGGGCGGCGGAGGCCCTGGCGGCCCGGACCGAGACGGCCTACTGGGACTACGCCCTGGCCCTGCGGCAGCTTCGAATCTTCGAGGAGTCCGTGAGCCTCGCCGGGAAACAGCTCGAGGAGACCCGGGAGATCGTCCGGGTGGGGCGGCTGCCGGAGACCGAGCTGGTGGCGGCCCGGGCCGAAATGGCCCTGAGGCGCCAGGAGCTCATCGACGCCCGGAACGAGATGGAGCTGGCCCGGCTCGACTTCCTCCGGCTGATCAACCCTCCCGGGCCGGATCTCTGGTCCCGCGAGCTCGATCTCCTGGAAGACCCGGCGGCGCCGGAGATCGAGCTGGACGACGTGAACGCCCACGTGCAGGTGGCACTGCGCATGCGGCCCGACCTGAACCAGGCGAGGCTCGCCGCCCGGCTCGAGGAGCTGGAGGTCGTCAAGACCCGCAACGGGCTTCTGCCCCGCATGGACCTCTTCATCAACCTGGGGATGACCGGGTACGCGGACTCGTTCAGCCGCTCGGTGGACCGGCTCTCCGGGGAACACTACGACGTCCTGGCCGGGCTGACCTTCGAGTACCCCCTGGGAAACCGGGATCCCAAGGCCCGCCACAAGCGGGCGACCCTCAGCCTGCTCCAGGCCCGCGAGGCCCTGGCGAACCTCTCCCAGCTCGTGGCCCTGGACGTGCAGTCGGCCTACATCGAGCTCGACACGGCGCGACAGCAGATCCACGCCAGCAGCGCCACCCGGAAGCTGGAGGAGGAGAAGGTGCGAATCGAGCGGGAGCGGTTCCGGGTGGGTCGATCCACCAGCTTCCTCGTGGCCCAGGCCCAGCGGGACCTGGTGCGGAGCCGGATCCTGGAGATCCGCGCCGTGGTCACGGTCCTCGAGGCGCTGGTGGACCTCTACCGCCTGGAGGGCTCCCTCCTGGAGCG
>CAYUBQ010000061.1:20065-25312 GCA_964443135.1 uncultured Desulfobacterales bacterium
GGACGTCGATCTCCGCCTTCACGACCCCGCGGTCGTCCTGGGTCTCCTCGTCCACGAACCGAAAGGCGTTCAGGGTGTCCGCGTCCACCCGGTCGAGGACCTTGTCGAGCCGGCTCAGGTAGGTGGCCTCGAGCATCCTGCGGAAGAGCCCTTCAAAGGCCTTCTCCTGCTCCTCGGTCAGGCTCCGCCGGTGGACCCCCAACACCCCCCGGGAAAACCGGGACCAGTCGAACCGCTCGGCCATGGCGCTGCGCAGCCGGTCCCTCCGCTCGAAGCGGCTCTCCTCCTCCCGGAGCCTGGAGTCCAGCAGGACCTCCCTGGCCTTGGCGATGGTCCCCTCGATGGCCCGGGTGGCCTCGCCCGGGAAGGCCGTTCCGGGAAGGGAAGCCACCAGAGCGAACAGCAACAAACCGGCGACTCGGGACGTGATGGGCATGATCGAGCTCCTCGGTCGGATGGGTGGTATCCGTCACAGCCGTTCATTATAGGACAGCATGGGGATGATTCAAGCGCTATTTCCGCTTCGACAAACCGGAGGGACCCCATGGCGTCTCCCAGCGATTCTTCGAGGGACTGTTCGACCGAATGGAGACACCCAGCGGCCTGGGGCGTGAAGAGCCGCTCCAACCCGGCCCCTCCTCCGGCGAGGAGCAGCCCGCGTTCCACGAACCCGGCGCAGGCCTCACGGCACGCATCTTGCATTTACGACATCCATCCCTGAACCCCACATCACCTGTTCTCTGCTGATCCGGAGGCGAGCCATGGTCAACTCGGTGAACTTCAACGTCCGCGAAGCCGGGCAGATGGAAGAGGAGAATCGGCACGCCGATGAGATGAAGGCGATCGAGACCCTGGCCGGAGGCATCACACACGACCTCAACAACATTCTCGGGATCATCGTCGGCAACGCGGAGCTGGCCCTCGCCGAGCTTCCTTCCTGGAGCCCGGTGCGGGAAAACCTCTCGAAGGTCCGACTGGCCACCTTGCGGGCGACAGACCTCGTCAGGCAGATCCTGCTCCTCACGGACCGGGAGGAGCAAGCCGTTGAACGGGACCGTGTCGAGCCCGGCGCCGGGGAAGCGGAGGAGCCCGGCGCAGACCTGCCCCGGGGATCCGAACGGATTCTATTCGTGGACGACGAGCCCATGATCATGCAGCTGGGGCAACGCATGCTCGAGCGGCAGGGATACGACGTGGAGGCTTACGGAAACGGAGCGGAGGCCCTGGAGAGCTTCCACCAGGATCCGGACTGCTTCGACCTGGTCGTCACGGACATGACCATGCCCGGCATGCGGGGAGACCACCTGGCCGTGGCCATATCAGCCATCCGGCCGGACATCCCGGTGATCCTGACCACCGGGTACAGCGACCAGATCTGTGAGGATAAGGCCAGGTCCATCGGCATTCGGGACTTCGTGCTGAAGCCCCTGACCCAGCACCAGCTCGTGACGAAGGTCCGGGAGGTTCTGGATGAGCAGGCTTGAGGCGAAGACCGGCGGGTACGATCCGTGTCGGCCTATGGCGAGCTGTCCAGAATCTCGCACAGCTTGTTCGACAGCTCGTACAGGTTGAACGGCTTCTGGATAAACCCTTCGCATCCCCTGTCAATGATCCTCTGAGCCTGACCGTTGATGCTGTACCCGCTGGACAGCAGCACCTTGATCTCCGCGTTGATCCCCTTGAGCCGGTCGAAGGTCTCCCCGCCGTTCAGATCCGGCATGATCATGTCCAGAACGACGATGCCCGACCTGCTGCGGACCGGTTCGGTACGGGCCGTGATTCCGTCGGGGAGTAAAGGCGATGGCGTCTGAAATGCCTCAAGCTTTAGAGGGCTTTCACCGCGTCCTCACCGCTCCCGGACGCTTCGACGTGACCGATTCCCCTGTTCTCCAAATCGGCCGCCAGGTTTCGTCCGAAGTTGCCTGCCACCATGGTTTGAACGCCCCGTTCCGCCACCCACTCCGCGACCCGGTTTCCAGCTCCCCCTCCGGTGTCCGCATGGGGGTTCTCGACCGCCTCGAGGAAACGCTTTTCCTCATCGAAAAGGAGGAAGTAGGGGCTTCGAGCGGCCACGCCGGCGACCGGGTCCGACGGTGTTTTTCCAGCGGCCGCCACGGCGATGAGCCCTCGCTCCGCCGTCGGGACAGGCGTTTCCGCCTCTACGGTGGGGGGCGTCCCTTCTCGGCCGGCGCCTTTGGTCCACCGCACGTCGATGCCGCGCTCTTTGATCAAATCCGCCGCTGCAGCCGTGATGCGGGTCCCTTCCGGAAGCTCCTTCGTGTCTTTTCCTTCTACAAGCCACTTCTCCACGTCCCTGACGAAAATGAACCGCTTTCCCATTTCCACTCTCCTGCGATGACGAAGCGGGTCGTCAGACGCTGCCCCGATAGAAGGCCAGTCGGGCGGCCCGGGGCGTAAACAGCCGCTCCAGTCCGGCCCGGTCGCCGTCCGGGAGCGGCCCCTGCTGCGCCGCCCGGACGAGACCCCGGACCTCTTCCGGGGAGGAGCAGCCCACGATGATCAAGTGCACGCCGGTCGCGTAGAGGGCGTAGCGGATCAGTCCTTCCGCGGTCACCCCGTTTTCCGGCTGGACGTATCCTCCGCCTCCCAGGCACTTCATCCCGATCACCGCCATGCCGCGATCACGCGCCTCGCCTGCCACGCGGTCCAGGAACCCCCCGATGACGGCTTCCGCGGGGTTGGCCGGAAGGAGAACCGCGTCCAGGGGCCAGTTCCGGACGCAGGTCAGCAGGACATCCGGGTCGTGGTGCCCGGTGACGCCGATCCGTCGGACCGTCCCCTCGCCCCGGGCCCGGGTGAAGGCCTTCAGGGCCCCGTCCGCGGCCTCGATCCGGCGGAGGTCGTCCGGGGTCCGCACGTCGTGGATCTGCCAGAGGTCGAGGGTGTCCGTGCGGAGGGTCTTCAGCGACCCCTCCAGGTCCTGCATGGCCTCGGCGTAGGAACGGCCCGCGGACTTGCTGGTGTGGAAGATCCCCTCTCGGGCCTCGGGCCGCTCGGCCCAGACCGATCCCAGGTAGGCCTGGCTTCCCGAGTAGGCCGGGGCCGTGTCGAAGTAGGTGACGCCCCGGGAGAGGGCCTCCAGGATGACCGCACGGGCCTCGGACTCCCGGCCGAAGGTCCGGAGAACGCCCTCGCCCCCCAGCCCGACCCGGGTGACCCCGGGGCCCTGCGGCGTGAATGGTGTCGTGGGCAGGCCGACCATGGCTCCCTCCTCCGGTTTCCCGTCTACTCGACGACCCAGACCGTGCAGTTCCGGGCGTGGTTCACGATCTTGCTCGAGATGCTTCCGAACAGGAACTCCTCGCTTCTTGAGAGACCCTGCCGGCCCACCACGATGGTGCTGTAGTCGGTCTCGTCCCGTTCCTCCAGGATGCACTGCGCCATGGAGGGACAGTAGCGCAGCGTGGACCGGGTGCTGACCCGGTCCCCGTCGAAGCCCGCCTCGACCAGCATCCGGCGGTAGTCGGAGAGCAGCTCCTCCACCTTCCGGCTGCGCTCCTCCAGCCACTGCTCTTTCTCGGCCCCGGTGCGGAAGAAGTCCTCGTCCGGCTCGGGGACGACATGGAGGATCAAAACGTTGAACCCCTCCAGGCCTCCGAGCATCCGGCCCACGTACGAGACGGCACGGCGGGCGTTTTCGGATTCATCCACCGCGATGAGGATGTTCCTGTTGAAGGTCTTCTCCTGATTCGTCATGGTTCCCTCCTTCCTGAATGGGGCGTTCCGGGCGGGGAAGACGGGCCTCCAGCACCTCGCCCAGGTCCGACACCAGCTGAGAGGTGTGCTCGTAGAAGACGTGGGTCCCCCTGGAGAAATGGAGGAGCACGCGGTTCAGGGCCTCCGGGATGTAGGGGTAGACCTTGCGGAGGTTCGCCACCCGGTTCTGAAAGACCAGGTTGAGATCCTCCTCCGAGAGCCGGTCCAGCACCTCCGGGTTGCGGGCCGCCAAATCCCTCACGACCACATCGCCCTTACCCACGAGAAACGCCAGGATGTTCCCCAGGCCGAACAGGTCGTAGCCGTAGATGTTCTCCCTGTGGCGGTAGTTGTAGTCGAAGTCGATCCAGCGGTACCGCCCGTCCTCCCGGTCCACGAGGATGTGATCGCGCCGGATGTCCCCGTGCTTCTCCCGATTCTCGTGCAGGAACAGGATGCCCTCGACCGCCTCCTTGAACCGGTTCAAGACGCCCGGCAGCCGCTCGTGGAAGTAGGTCTCGTGATCCAGGTCCAGGCCGGTGATCTCCTTGGACAGGGGCCGGCCCTTGATGAAGTCGAGCACCCGGATCAGGTTGCCCGCGGTGTCCTCGATCGCGTGCCCCTGCATGAACCCGGGGTGGCCGGCCACCAGCTCGAGGATCCGCGCCTCCTTGCGGGGGCTCCGGTAGCACTCGAACTCCAGGCCGCCCACGTGGGAGAGAAACTTCTCGTAGAAGACCAGCTTGAGGATCTTGAGCTCCCCGTTCTGCAGGTCCACGGCGCGCTTGACCCAGAACTTGACCTCGTCCTCCAGCCCGAAGCGCTGCTCCTTGGCGTTGTGCCGGACGAGATAGGGGGACCCGTCGAGGATTACGACGTCGTCGTACTCCACCCGGAAGAAGTCGGTGGTGTCCTCGTGAACCCGAAAGCGGGCGGGCACCTGGGACGGCGACAGCCAGCGCGAGGCCATCTCGCGAAGGTCCTCCCGGGAGCTCGGTTCCGGTGCGGTTTGACTCATGACGGTCCTCCGGGCGGTGCCATGGTTGAACGACACCGTCCATTTTCCTCCAATCCCCCTTCCAGTGCAAGGATTGACGGATTCGCAAAAACCCGCTCATCCGCCGCTGGGAACGCTACAACCCGTTGATATTCCTTGGGCAGATCTCAAAGTTCATGGCTTTACACGACTCCATCAGGATTGTGTCAACCGGGGCCCAACAGCTCGGCTGCGGTCGCCGAGACCATGGAATGGGGTGTGGGCCCCATGGACACGGGATCCGCCCCTGATAGCGTAAGAAGTCAAGGGAATGGAGGAAGGCGTCTTCCGGATCCGCACAGCGCCCCTCCCGGAGGTGGAGGAAGGAAAGGAGCAAAGGAGGCCCGAGGCATGGATCCCGTCATTGTGATCGTCGTCATCGCGTTTCTCGGCCCGATCATCGGATCGGGCTTGGGCGTGCTGAGAAAACCGACCTTCGGGTACGTCTGCGCCATGCTCTGCTTCGCCGCCGGCGTCATGCTCGCCATCTCCTT
>CAYUBQ010000062.1:0-24497 GCA_964443135.1 uncultured Desulfobacterales bacterium
TCCAGGAGATGATCACCAAGACCGCGGTCGGAGAGGATTTCCTGGAGATCGTTCGTGAGTATGCACAGAAACCGGACAACGCCTGCTTCGTGGCCGAACACGAAGGCCGGATCGTGGGTTTCATGATCAGCAGCATCCTGTCCGGGATCTTCGGTGTGGAGCGCAGCGCCTGGATTTCGATTCTCGGCGTGGATCCGAAGTTTATGGGACAGGATATCGGGAAGGCGCTGGCCGGCGAGATCTTCCGGTTCTATGAAGAAAAGGGCATCAAGGACATCTACACCTCCGTGAGGTGGGACTCCACGGACCTCCTCTCCTTTTTCAAGACCCTGGGCTTCGACCGGAGCAACTTCATCAACCTCAGGAGGACTGTCGGCTGATCGGCTGAACCCCCGCCGCGGATTTCCCCGCAGGTCTCACCCCCTTCCTCGACAAACCGACCTCATCCGTACGATCCGCGGCCCCGCGGTTTCTCGGGTTGCAGGAGCGGCAGGCATCTGCCCGCCTCGTTTGCCCGGAGGTTCCCTCCCGTGTAAAATGAGCGTCCGGGGCGGGCGGCATCGGCCGATACCCGGGGGCAGGGCTCCCTGCCCGGAAAGCGATTCGTCGCAAGGAGAACCAGGAGGGATGCAGCCATGATTGCGGCCGGAATCGATTGCGGCGCAAGAGACACCAAGGCCGTCATTCTGAAGGACGGTGAGATCGTCGGCAAGGCCAGGGTCCCCACGGGTTCGAACCCGGTGGAGGCCGTGGAAACGGCGCTGGAGGAGGCCGCGGCCTCGGCCGGGGTTCAGCGGGACGACGTGGAACGCATCGTGGGGACGGGTTCGGGCCGGAGTGCCGTCAGGGTCGCGGATCACGTGGTGGACGAGATTCGGGCCATGGGAAAAGGGGCGCTCCACCTCTTTCCGAAGGGTCGAACGGTGGTGGACGTGGGAGCCGAGGAGGCCAGGGCGGCCGTACTGGACGACCGGGGCAACGTTCGGGACTCCGCGGTCAACGAGAAGTGTGCCGCCGGAGCCGGGGTGTTCGTGGAGACCATGGGCCGGGCCCTGGGGACGCCCCTCGAAGAGATGGGCCCCCTGGCCCTGACGTCGGATCGGGGCGTCGCCATGAACGCCCAGTGCGCCGTGTTCGCCGAGTCCGAGGTGGTGGGGCTCATCCACGCGGGGACGGAGAAGAAGGAGATCAGCCGGGCCATCCACGACGCCATGGCCGACCGCATCGTCACCATGATTCGGCGGATCGGGGTGAACGAGGAGCTGGTCCTGATGGGCGGCGTGGCCCGAAACCCCGCCGTGGTGGAGGCCCTGAAGCGGGAGATGGGGATCGAGGACATCCGGGTCCCCGATGATCCGGAGTACGGGGCTGCCGTGGGCGCCGCAGTCGTCGCCACCGAACAGGGTTGAGGAGCGATCCCCATGGAGGAGCAAGGGATGCGTGAAGAGCGGGAACGAGCGTTTTGGGACTGGCCGGAGTCCTGCTGGGCGAGTCCGGAGACGGGCTGGGAGGATGCCCGTCACGTCGCCGTGGGAATCGATGTGGGATCGGTGAGCTCCCAGGCCGTGATCGTGGCCGACGGGCGGCCTGTCGCCTACGGGAACCTGCAAACCGGGTCGAGCAGCCCGGACAGCGCCCGGAAGGCCCTCGACTTCGCAGCGGAAGCGCTGGGCGGCCTGCCGGAAGCGCGTATCGACTATCTGGTCGGGACGGGCTACGGCCGGGTGAACGTGCCCATGGCGGATCGCTCTCTCACCGAGATCGCGTGCCACGCCCGGGGGGCCGTCTTCATGCACGGACCCGGGGTCCGAACGGTCCTGGATGTGGGCGGCCAGGACATCAAGGCGATCCAGTGCGATCGGCGCGGCAAGGTGACCAACTTCGTCCTGAACGACAAGTGCGCCGCGGGCACGGGTCGCGGCGTGGAGGTGTTCGCGGAGCTGCTGGGCGTTCCGGTCCAGGACGTGGGAGAGCGGTCCTTGCGGGTCGAGGAGGAGCCACGAGCGGTCTCCAACGTCTGCGTGGTGTACGCGAAGTCCGAGGCCCTGGGCCTTCTCCAGGGCGGCTGGGACCCCGAGGCGGTGCTCGCCGCTTACTGCCGCGCCACGGCCGAACGGATCTCCTCCCTGCTGGAGAAGATCGAGGTGGCCCCCGGGCTCGCTCTCACCGGCGGGGTGGCCAAGAACCGGGGCGTGACGGATCGGCTGACGTCCATGATCGGCCTGGAACCCATGGAAACAGAGTGGGATCCCCAGATCGCCGGGGCCCTGGGCGCCGCCCTGTTCGGCCACGCCCTCCGTCTGAAGGGGAAGAAGCGAAAGGCCCGCAGGGGGTGACGATCCATGACTGAGATCCGCCTGACCGTCGACGGGAGGGAGGTCAGGGTGCCGAGCGGCGCGACCATCCTCGATGCGGCTCGTGAGGCGGGCCTGTACATTCCGGCCCTCTGCCATCACCCGGACCTGCCGCCGGCCGCCGGCACGCCCGCCGCCCATGCCGTCCATCCGGGAGGGCGGAGGATCGAGAATGCGCGGCCGGGGGAAGGGGCGACCGGCTGCGGCCTGTGCGTGGTGGAGGTGGAGGGGTGGGACGAGCCGGTTCCGTCCTGCTCCACCGGGGCCGTAGAGGGCATGGTGGTGGCCACGGACACGGCCGAGGTGCGGGCAAGCCGCCGGAAGAACCTGGTTCCCATCCTGGCCGGGCACCCCCACGCCTGTCTGGTCTGCGCACAGCAGGAGGGGTGCTCCAGGAGCCACTGCTCGGCGAATGTGCCCGAGGAGGAGCGGTGCTGCTCCCGATTCGGACGGTGCGAGCTGCAGGAGGTGGTCAACCACGTGGGCGTGCCGGATGAGGCCCCCAGGTGGGTGCCGACCCGCCTGCCCGTCGAAGACGGTCCCCTGTTCGTGCGGGACCCCAACCTGTGCATCGGGTGCACGCGGTGCGTTCGCGCCTGCCGCGATCTCCGCGGGGTCGAGGCGATCGGGTTCGTTCGGGACGGGCAGGGCCGGGTGAGGGTGGGGAGCCTTGCCCCCGATCTCCGGGAGTCCGGGTGCCGTTTCTGCACGGCCTGCGTGGAGGTCTGCCCCACCGGTGCGCTCACGGACAAGAAGGTGCGCCCTGGAAGAAAGGCGCAGGATCTGGTCCCGTGCCGGGAGGCCTGCCCGGCCGGCGTGGACGTGCCGGGGTATGTCAGGCGGGTCGCCTGGGGAAGGCCCGGCGAGGCCCGCTCCTTGATCCGGGAAACCGTGCCCTTTCCGGGCGTGCTCGGAAGGGTCTGCACGCGCCCTTGTGAGGAGGCCTGCCGCCGGAAAGAGCTCGACGAGCCCGTCGCCGTCTGTGCGCTGAAGAGGTACGCGGCGGACGCCGGGGGAGAGGCGGGGAAGGAGACACTCCGGCCCGGGCGGCCCACCGGGAAACGGGTCGCCGTGATCGGCGCCGGCCCGGCCGGGCTCAGCGCCGTGTTTTTCCTGAGGAAAGCGGGCCACGGCGTCACCCTGTTCGAGGCGGGGAAGCAGGCCGGCGGAACGATGCGAATCATCCCGCCCTTTCGCCTCCCGGGGGAGGTTTTGGAGCGGGAGGTTCGGGAGATCCTGGGCCTCGGCGTGGAGTTCCGGCCTGGAAGGGTCTTGGGGCGCGACCTCGGGCTCGAGGAGCTCCGTGCGGACGGGTTCGATGCGGTGTTTCTTGCAACGGGCGCGCAGGAGGGCCGGCGGGTGCGGGTCGAAGGAGCGGACCTGCCGGGCGTGCTGCCGGGGTTGGATTATCTGCGGCAGGCGGCGGAGGGCATGTTGACCGAGCGGGGGAACCGGGTCCTGGTCATCGGCGGGGGAAGCGTGGCCATGGACGTTGCGAGGACCGCACTGAGGCTCGGTGCCGGGCGGGCGACCGTGGCCTGCCTGGAGCGCCGCGACGAGATGCCGGCCCGCAACGCGGAGGTGGAAGCGACCGCGGCCGAGGGGGCGGAGCTCATGCCCTCCTGGGGCGTGGAGCGGATTCTCGAGGGTCGCGGCCGGGTGAGCGGCGTCGATCTCGTGCGATGCACCGGGCTCTTCGATGCCGGGGGGGCGTTCCGGCCCTCGTTCGACCGGGAGACGCGAACCAGGGTGCGCGCGGACCGGCTGGTCTTCGCCGTGGGCCAGGTCCCCGAGCTCTCCTTTCTGGATGGAGAGCCGGTGAGAACGGACCGCGGTCTGATCGTGGTGGAGCCGGGCACCCAGGAGTCCGGCGCGCCGGGGCTGTACGCGGGCGGGGACGTGACCGCGGCATCGGGTACGATCGTCCACGCCGCGGCCGCGGGGCGGAGGGCGGCCGCCGCCGTGGACAGGGCCCTGGGGGGCACCGGGGACCTGGACCGAGACCGGGTGTTGCGGAACCCACCCCATCCCCGCCTGGGGCGGATGGAGGGATTTGCGGATCGGCCCGGGGTGCCCGTGCCGGAGCGGGATCCGGAGGAGCGGATCGCGGACTTTGGCGAGGTGGAAAGCGGCTACGCGACGGATGGGGCCGCGCGGGAGGCCTCACGCTGCCTCCAGTGCGATCTGCGGCTCCACATGGGGCGAAACCCGCCGCCCCCCCGGGGATGGCTGCCGTTCGAGAGGGCGTCCCTGGAGCGGGTCCCCGAGGCCGAGGGCGTGTACCGGCTCATGGATGCGGACCACAACGTGCTGGCCATCCGGGGAACGGCCGATCTCAGGCGATCCGTCCGGGAGGAGCTGGAGGAGAACGGGGAGGCGGCGATGTTCGAGTTCGAGGAGAACGGGATGTACTCCCAGCGGGAGAGCGAGCTGATCCAGCGGTACGTCCAAGAGCACGGCGGGATCCCCGGGGAGGAGGATCTGGACGATCTATTTTGACCCTCGAGGGCTGCCCCGCTACTCGATGCAGACCCTCCGCACCTCCGTGATGTCCGTCAGCCCCTGAAACACCTTCTGAATCCCGTCCTGCTTCAGGGTGGCCATCCCGTCCTTTCTTCCCTGGATGAACAGATCCTCCGTGTTGGCCTGCCGCTTGATCATGCGCTTGATCTCGTGGGTGCCCTCCAGGAGCTCGTGAATGCCCATCCTGCCGCGGTAGCCCGTCCCCGAGCAGGCCTCGCAGCCCACCGGCCGGTACAGGGTGAGGTCGGAGGTGTGCTTGATCCCGGTCTTTTCGAAGGCTTCCTTCCCGTAGTCCACGACGAGATCCTCGAACTCCTCGCTGGACGGCCTGTAGGCCTCGCGGCATTTCGGGCAGAGCCTTCGCACCAGCCGCTGGGCGAGGACGCCGAGGAAGGCGTCGGAGAAGTTCAGCGGGTTCAAACCCATGTCGAGGAGCCGGGTGATGGTCTCCGGCGAGCTGTTGGTGTGCAGGGTGGAGAAGACCAGGTGACCCGTGAGCGACGCCTCGATGGCGATGGACGCGGTTTCCTGGTCGCGCATTTCCCCGATCATGATGACGTCGGGATCGGCGCGGAGAAAGGCCCTCATGATACGGGCGAAGCTGAGACCGATTTTGGGCTTGGCCTCCACCTGGCGAAGCCCCTGCTGGGTGATCTCGATGGGATCCTCGGCCGTCCAGATCTTGATGCCCGGCTTGTTGATGTGGCCGAGCGCTGCGTGGAGCGACGTGGTCTTCCCCGAACCCGTGGGGCCCACCACCAGGATGAGACCGTAAGGCTTCGTGAGGACTTGCTTCATGATTCCGAGGTTTCGCTCGTTCAAGCCCATATCGTCCAGCTTCATGGCACCGGACTTGGCCAGGATCCGAAGGACCGCATCCTCGAACCCTCCCGCAGTGGGCAGCGTGGCGAGGCGCAGCTCGAAGGGCGGGATCCCCTTTCGTTTGAACTTGATCTTTCCGTCCTGGGGGAGCCGTCGCTCGGCGATGTCGAGGCCGGACATGATCTTGAGACGGGAAATGATCCCCCGGGCCATGGAGTTGGGCACCTGCAGGTACTCCTGGCACACCCCGTCCATGCGGAAACGGATGCTCGTGGCCTTGGTGACCGGGGAGGGTTCGACGTGAATGTCGGAGGTGTTCTTGCGATAGGCCGCCACCAGCACCTGGTCCACCAGCTTGACCACCTGGCCGGAGGCCTCGTCGTACCCCTCTTCGTAATCCTCGGCGTCCTCCTCTTCCTCGAAGCTGATGTCGGGGAGCATCTCGAAGTCGTCCGCCGCGAAATCGGAGGTGGGTTCCTCGCCGCCGGCGCCCCCCTTGGACCCGTCGAAGAAGGTTCGGATGTAGTGGTCGATGTCCTCCCGGATGCCCACGCTGAAGATGATCTTCTTGGCCTTGATCAGGGCCCGGATGTGATCGATCTTGTTCAGGTCGTTCGGGTCTTCGACCAGGATCTCCACGCCGTCCTTGTCCCAGGTGATGGGCACCCAGGCATCCTGGAGGAGAAAGGTCTTTTTCAGGTTCCTGATCAGCTCCACCGGCGTAGAGAGCTCGGAATCGTAGTTCCGCCAGGGACAGTCGTAGAACAGGGAGAGCGACTTTCCGACCTCTTCCCTGCTGATGTGGAACTGCTCCACGAGGATGTGCTCCACGCTCTTCTTCGCCTTCTTGGACAGGGACAGGGCCTGCTGGAGCTGGGCTGCGGTGACGAGGTTCTTCTGGAGAAGGTATTCGTACCGGGACCCGATGGCCGCGCCGGCCTTGACGGTATCGAGCTTCCTGGAGATGTCCCGGTTCCCGGGATCCAGCTTGGCGGCTTCCTGGTAGAGGGAAAGGGCGGAATCCTCCTGACCCCGCTTCTCCATGACGACGGCGATCTCGGACTTGATCCGGGCCCTGGCCTTGGAGTCCAGCTTCTCGGACTCGAGGATGCGATCGAGGTCCGAGATCGCCTTGGCCGGGGATTTGGTCTTGGCGAGGCACTCCATCATGCCCGGGATGACGTCCTCCAGGGGGTACCCCTTGTTGAGAAGCTTCTCCCACTCGGTGATCGCTTCGTTGAACAGACCGAGCTCCTGAAAGGCGTAGGCGCTTTCCAGGAGGGCCGCACTGTTCTCGTCGGCCGAGAAGGTCTGGCGGAGGAAGGTGAGGTCGCGCGTGGAGAAGTCTTCGGTCGAAGGGACCTCTCCCTCGGACTCCAGCTCGCTGCGGAGGCGCTGGAGCCGTTCGTCGATTTCGACGCGCTTCCCTTCGTCCCCCGATTCCGGCAACTCGGCGAGAAGGGCCTCGTATGCGGACAAGGCCTCTTCCAGGAGCCCCATGGCGTAGTAGACCTCGGCCTCTTTCATTCGGGCGTCCATTCCTGTCTCTTGGGTTTCCGCGGCTTCTTTCATGTCTTGAATACCTCGGCCAGGACTTTGCTGACCTCTCCGATGTCGAACGGCTTGGGGATGTAGCCCTTGACGGACTCCAGGACCTTGGGATCGATTCCGTCGGGTCCGTCCTCGTCGTACCCGCTGATGAGGATGATCCAGGCCTCCGGGTCGGCTTCGAGAATGCGGCCGGCCGTTTCCAGCCCGTCCATCGCCGGCATGCTCCTGTCCATGAGAACCACATCCGGTCCCCAGGACGCGTACGCCTCGATGGCCTGACGGCCGTTGTTGACGGCGCCGGCCTGGTATCCGAGCCCCTCCAGGAGCTCGATCATGGGTTGCAGGATGGTTTCGTCGTCGTCCACGACGAGGACCCGCTGCCCCTTTCCCCGTATGAGCTCGGTCGCCGGGGGCTCCACATCCCGGGTCGTGCTGTCCGCAAGCGGCAGCAGAACGCGAAACGTGGTTCCTCGGGCCGGCTCGGACTCGACCAGGATGTTTCCGCCGTGCTGCTTGACGATGCCGTACGCCGTGGACAGTCCCAGGCCGGTCCCCTTGCCGGGCTCCTTGGTCGTGAAGAAGGGATCGTAGACCTTCTCCTGGATGCTCTTGTCCATGCCCACGCCCGTGTCCCGAATGCTGACAACGGCTCGGGAGGTATCCCGCTTCGCAGCGATGGTCAAGGTCCCTCCGTCCGGCATGGCGTCACGGGCGTTGGTGCACAGGTTCATGAAGACCTGGGAAAGGGAGGAAGGCTCCGCATACACGGGAAGCAGCTCGGGCCAGCTCGTCCGGATGTCGAAGCGTTTGTCGAAGGATTGGCTGATGAGGCTGTGGGTTTCCGCTAGGACATCCGGGAGATTGATCACGGCCTTCGATTCCGTGGAACCCTTTCGGGAGAACTGAAGAAGGTTCTTGATGAGGTCCGAGCCCGCCCGGGTCAGCTTGAGGATCTCGCCGGCGTACCGATCGAGCTCGGGGATGTGCCGGTACTTCATGTGGATCAGCTGGCTGTTCGTCATGATGCCTGCGAGAAGGTTCCGGAAGTTGTGAGAGATGCCCGTGGCGATGGTCCCGATGGACTCCATCCTCTGGGCGTGCTTCAGCTGGCTCTTCAGGTTGATTCGTTCGGTGACGTCTCGGACCAGCCCCCTCGAGGCCGGGGACCCGTCCGCCTGCTGGACGATCCAGTTCCGGTACTCCATGACCCGTTCTTCCCCGTTCTTCGCGCGAATCCGGATGACGCCTTCCGCCACCCCCTTGTCACGGAGATCCCGCAGGTACCGGTCGAACTGAGAACGAAATCTGGACGGGATCAGATCCTGGATGCGCATCCGCAGGAGCTCCTCCTCGGTGTAACCCGCGGCTCGCTCGACCGCCGGGTTGACCTCCAGGAACCGGCCGTCCATGTCGTGGAGATACCAGGAGTCGTAAATGTTCTCGTGGATGTCCCGGTATCGCGATTCGCTCTCCCGGAGCGCTTTCAGGGACTGATCGTGCTCAAAGGCCTTGGACAGGAGGTTGGCCGTGGTCTGGAGGAGGTTGATCTCGGCCTCCTGCCAGGGATGGCTGCCGGCGCAGTTGTCGAAGCCGATGAAACCCTGGAGCCGGTCGCGGACGAACAACGGGATCAGGAGGGCCGCTCGTACCTTCCATGACTCCAGCACGCTGCGCTCCGCCGGGGGGAAATCGGCCGTACTGCCTTCGATGATCCTCCCTCCGGAGAACGCCTCCAACCAGCGCGAAAATCCGTCCGCGTAGGACCGTCGCCTGGATGTGTCCTTCGCTCGAAGAGAGTCGATGCCCGGGGCGCACCACTCCTCCTGGAGCACCATGACCTGGTCCCGGCCGTACCGGCGATTCTCGTACCAGTAGCACCGGCTGGCCCGGGCGGCCCGTCCCATGATCTCGAGGGTTTCGCCCGCCAGTCCCCGGACGTCTTGACCTTTGAGCAGAAGCGAGGCCACCGAGGCGGACGCATGGAGATAGTCATGGAGCCGGTGGATGCGGGTGACGTCGTGGAAGGTGAGAATGGCCGAGTCGACGGTTTCGTCGCGTACCTCGAGGGGCGTGCCCGTGGCCCGGAATCGCGCGATCTCTCCATCCATGGTCGGCAGCTCGACGACGGTCGAGCAGTCCTTCCCCTCCTCGAAGATCCGCAGGCGGTTGAGGAAGCAGTCTTCGCAGGGGGCGTCCCGTCCCTTGAGCACGGAATGGCAGGTCCTGCCGATGATCTCGCTCCGCTCCCGGTCCAGGAACATCATGAAGTACTGATTGATGTCCGCGATTCTGTGGTCTCGCTTCAGGATCATGACGCCCTCGCTCAGGGAGTCCATGATTCCGGAGTAGTAGTCGCGCTGGCTGACAAGACGCTGCTGGATGAGCGCTGTCTTCATGTTGAAGGTGGCCGCATCCACCAGCGTCTGCAGCCGGTCGAGGTCCTTGCGGGTGAAATCGCCCGAGCGCTTGTTGACGAGCTCGATGGCGCCGAAGACCTCCCCCTCGGAGCGGATGGGCATGCAAAGGATGGACTGGGTGCTGAAACCGGACATCTGATCCACCCACGGAAAGAACCGCTGGTCATTGGCGACGTCGTTCACGATCACCGGTTCGTCGTTCGAAACGCACCAGCCGACGATTCCCTGCCCCTTGGGGATGTAGATCCCGCGAATGGACTCGGCCCGGCCGCCGAGGGCGTGGCGAAAGGCCAGGTGCCCCTGCTCGCCGTTTTCCAACTCCAGGAGGGCCACGGTCCCCGCCTCTGCGTTCGTGATCTCGACGGATTTTTCCAGAAGAAACGGGAAAAGGGCCTCTTCCGGCAATGACGACTTGGCCCGTTCCAGGATCTCGCTCAAGAGCGCCAGCTCCCGCTCTTTCCCGGCTTCTTCATCCTGCAGTCCCGGGTGGGGTGCGGCTTCGCAGGCTTCTTCGAACACCCGGCCTCTTCCGGCTTGATGGGGGGCCGTTCCGGAAGGCGGGGAAAGGGGCAGGGTGTGCTCGAGAAGCAGCCGAACATCCCGGAAGAGCGTTTCCGGGTCGGTCTTGTCGAGCCGGACGCAGCCGGCGGGCAGTTCCTCCGCTTCCGAGGGTTCGGTCTCCGGACCCTCGCCGGTGAGCAGCGCGACCGGTATGGTCCCGTTCTGCCTGGTCTCTCTGGCCGTTTCGACGAGCCGGCGCACGCTCCGCCGTCCGAGGTCGACCGAGACGAAGAGGGCGCTCGGGGCCTGCTTCCGGATCGCCTCGAGTCCGGCGCTCGCATCGGCGGCCGTCCGCACCTGTGCCTTTTCCCGGACCAGGAGGTCGCGAAGCATGAGAAGAAGGGAGGTATCGCTTTCCACGATGAGAATGTCCACGGACGTCAAGGCTCCTTCCTGTCTCTTCATCGAACTACTTCTTCCGTTTGAAGAACCTCGCCAGTCCCTTGGATGCATGGGCCTGCTTCAGGGAAGGAAGGACAATGTCGCAGTTGAGCCGGACCATGGCGATGGGGGCGAAGTGGCCCATCAGGACCAGGATGTATCCGCCCGCACTCTCACGCACGTAAACCCGGCAGTTCTCGAAGATGAAATCCGCTTCCCGGATGCCGTCGAGGGCTTGGAGGAAGGGGGCCCAGTTCTTGGATTCCAGGTCCGCTGGGGCGAGGTCCGGAGCGGGGATGTCCCGGAACAGGACCTGCCCCTCAATGGAGAGAACCATGACCCCTTTGACGTCTTCCAACTCGAGGATGTCATTGAAATTCGGTCCCGTATTCAACTGGATAGCTCCTCGTTGATCAGAATCTGGAGAATGCGGTCCTTGGGTCCGCGTGGGTTCACGGAGATCACCGTCGGCGCCGGGGGGCCGGGGAGCAGGATCAGGTCGGTTCCCGCCCGTCTGTCCACGTATCCCACGCGCAGCCGCCCCGCGTCGAGGAGCGCGCCCATCTCCTCGACCTGGCGGAGCAGGTCGTTCCACGAGCTGTCCCGGTAGATGTCATCCACGCCGGATCGCTCCCCGAGTTGCTCTTCCAGCCGCTTTCGAAGGGTTGCGATCGGTGCCTCGGCGGGCGGTTCGGGAAATGCTTCCGGTTCGGCCACCTCGACGGCCTCGACCTGTTCCATCTCGACGTTCGCTTCGTCTTTCAATCGCATGGCCTCGAGGAGAATTCCCTGGAGGTCCCCGTCGATTTTCTTCTCCTCCTTCTGGCAGCTGTTCTGGATGGAGAGGTTCACCTCGTCCCAGGAAAAGATCTCGTAAGCGGCCTGGACTCCGCTGAGGCCGTTCACCCGGGCGTCCATCAGCTCGCCCTTGCGGAAAAAGAGCACGCCTTTTCTTCCGGAGTTCCGGTCCATGACCCGAATCGTACACGTCTTCTGCTCCATCTCGATCAGCTGCAGGAAGGTTCCGGAGCTGATTCCGTGCAGGGTCCCCCCGTCGGACTCCTGCCGGAGGGCGGCGACGATCTTTCGGGCCAGGTCCTCGATCATGAACGGTTTCTCGATGTAGCCCACCGCTCCTCCCAGACGTGCCTGCTTTTCCATTTCCGGCGTGCTGTAGGCCGTGATGATGATCACGGGAATGTCGGGATAGCGCTCCATGATGTGTGCAAGCAGGGTGAAGCCGTTCATGCGGGGCATTTTGAGATCCGTCACCACCAGCGAAACGGGGTCCGTGCGAAGCTTGTCCACGGCGACTTCCCCGTCCCCCGCAATGATCACGGAGAAGGTTTCGTCATACTTCTCGAGCCCTTCCTTGACCGAGAGAAGCATCTCCTGGTCGTCGTCCACGATGAGTACGTTCTTGATCATTGTTTCTCCTGTCAGGACGCCTTGTCCAAGTCCACGATCTTCACGCCGCCCACGTAGTCCATGGCCTCATAGCGATGAACACCCCGGATTTTGGCCGCGATGTCGTTCAGCTTCTCGATCTGGGTTTGAATGCGTTGGACCCGGTCGTGGAGAGGACTGTCGGGAGGCAGCCCTTCCAGCACCTCCAGCACCAGGTGGTTCACGACGGTCAGGGGTTGATTCATCTTGTGCGCCACGCCCCCCGCCATCTCGAGCACCCCTTGAAATCGTTCCCGCACCAGCTCCTCGCTCTGCCTCCGGACCCGGTCCGTGATGTCCCTTGCGATTCCGCGAATGTGATCGTACTTGCCGGCCCGCCGAACGAGGGAGGCGTGAAACTCGATGAAATGTTTGCGACTCTGAAGGTCCAAGAGGGCGAGTATGGCTTCCTTGCGGCCCGAGTTGCGCACCTCGGAGAGAAAGAGGGGGAAGATGCCCCGATCCTTCTCCACGATAAAGTCCGAAAGCTCCCGGTCGAGCAGCTCCGCCTTTCGTCCCCCCAGGAGCTCGGCGCCGGCCCGGTTGATGTCCAGCATCGTTCCGTCCAGGTCCAGGATGATGACCAGGTCGTCGATGGAGTTGATCATGTCGTCGAGCCGAATGCCGGTGTCCGGCTCCTCGACGTGCTCGGTGACGTCCCGAACGGTTCCGTCCAGATAGACCATGATCCCGTCCTCATCGAAAACCGGGCGGGCCGTGACGGCGCACCAGACGGGATCCCCCTGCCGGCTCTTGAAAGGCAGGCTGATGTCTTCGGCGTGCCCGTGCTCCATGATGCCCTGGATGAAGTTACCTCGGTCCTTCTTGTCCCAGTACAGGTCCACCACGGGATAGGCCATCAGCTCTTCCAGGGAATCGAAGCCGAACATGCGGGTCATCTGGATGTTGCAGTAGACGAATCTCCCCTCGATCGTGGTCCGGTATATCCCGACGGAGAGGTTGTCGAGGAAGTCGATCCACTTCGTCAGCCTGGTTCGTGTGTCTTGGGAAGACGCCGTTGTCATGATGCTACGCGCCTGCAAGGCTCGAGGCTCGTGGGCCGCGGGGCCGGTCGGGGGGACGTGGGAGAAGCACCGGGTCGTTTCCTTTCGGCGGCGGGAGATCTCACGGGAGTTCGCAGCACCGGCGCTGCCCGGACCCGGTGCGGCGGCCCTTTCATCCCCGAGGCAGGGATCGAAGAGGAAGGCCGGGTCCGCTCTACAACCGGATCTCCGGACACCGGAATCTTGCAGTCTGCGGGATCGGTCGTTGGCGCACCGATTCAGAGGGACAGGCCGTATCTGGACAGCATGTCCGAGTACTTTTCGGTCCACGGACCGATCTCTTCGGAAAACCTCGCCCAGGCACCGATCTCCTGAGCAAGCTCCTGGACCGACTCGATCACGCCCCGGGCGATCTCTTCCGGCGGATCGTCCCCATCATACCGGATCCTGCCGTCGACGTACTCGAACTCCCCCGCGAACGGGTCCAGGAAGGAATAGGCGTCGGCTTTTTCCACGAACTTCTTCTTCAGGGCCGTATTGAAGTCCCCTTTCAGGAACTTGCCCGCGCGCACGGTCCGTTCGAACAGATCGAGGAACTCCTCGAGAGGCAAGATCACATTTTCTTCGGGGGCTCCCTCTTCGGCCGAAGGCTGAGGCGCGGCGGCCTTTCCCTTCGAGGTGGAGATCCGGCTCACGTGGAAGCTCCCTCCGGATTTCTTGGTCTTCTGTACGAGCTCGTCCCTGGCCTCCTGCGTCCCGTTGAGCTCTCCCTGTTTCCAGGAGTAGGAACCCCCGATGATCCGCCCGTTGATGAAGAAGATGAGACCGCTCTCCTCGCCCTCCTTGATGGAGGCCTCGATGTACCCGGTCAGGTTCTGGGACATCATTTTCTTGATGAGGCCGTCCAGGTCGGTGAACTCCGTGCTCAGGTCCCGGTAAATCGTCTCGGCCGAAGGGATGTTCGCCCAGAAGTAGACCTTTTCCGGCTCGATGGCGTAGACGTTCAGCGCGAAATTGAACTCATCGACCGAGGTGATGAGCTTCTCGACCGCCGCGTCCCCCTTGACGAGCTCTCCGTCCTTTCCCTGGTACAGCCCGCCCAGGAGCTCATCCTTGTCGAAGAAGACGACCCCTTCGCCCGAGGGGGCGTGGAAGTAAATCCCTCCTGAGCCGAGTTCCCCCTGGTAGTGTTCGATGAGTCGGTCGATGTTCAGGTAGTAGCTGTTGAGCCCCTCTATGACGGGCTTCTCTTTTGGGAGGATGATCATTCGCTGGCTCTCCTTGCGACCCTCGCAGGAGCGCGCGGCATCCCGAGGGAATGCACGCCTTCGTGCGCTCTCAGATATGCCTCGGAGCCCTTACGGCCCATTCAAAAAAGAGGACCTTCTTTTCGGGTGCGACATGCCGTGCCCCGGCCGTGCGCCCCCGTCCTCGAGGCCCGGTTTCCCCGACGGAACCCGGGCCCCTGACGTCTCATGCAACCGGCTCCCACTAACGACGCCTTCTCAGTCGCTCGAGCGACAGACGAATGCTGTCCTGCATTCGGGATATCGCCTCTCCGAGGTCTCCGATTTCGTCGTTCGATCTGATGTCGATCTCCATGTCCAGCTCGCCCACACTAATGCGCTCCGCTGCCTCCGTCAAATACTGAATCCGCTGCGTGACCATGTGCCCGTAAAGCGACACCAGGAGCCCGATCAGGACGAGGGTGCCGCCGATGATGAACAGCAGAAAGGTCTGGGTCTGCCGGGTCTGCTCCCGGGCCTCCTCCGTCATTTGATTCATCGGTCTCGTGAATTCGTACAGATAGGTCGTCGCCGCGATGACGTAGGGCGTTCCCTCGACCGGGGTGCAGACCATGAACTTGTCCCGGAACTCCCCGTCCTTGTCCTGCCAGGTGTAGTACCCCCTGGACTCCTTGCCCTTCTCGACCCCCGAGTACACCCTCCAGAAACCGGGAAAGCTCTTCCCGAGGGGTTTCTGGAGGTTTTTCATGTCGATTCCGATGATGTCGGGGTTGACGTGGGCCCAGGTCCTCCAAACCCCGTCGGCGCCGGGCAGCTCGTAGAGGGCCGTGTACCCGGTCTGGCCCACCTTCTGAACGGCGATCTCGCTGAACTCGGGATCCTCGTTGAACATGGTTTCCGGCAGGCCCGGGTGGGTCTTCAGGTAGACGCTGCACTCCCCGGCCACGGAACGGGCCTTCTCTGCGATGTTCTGCTCCGCCATCTGATTGACGATCTCGGTGCTCTCGTCCGTAATGAGGATGGAGAGGTCGTTGAGCTGCTGGATGTAGAGCCACCCCGCGGCCGCAATGCAGAGGATCGGGACCACGAAGAAGAGGAGGATCATCTTGGTCCGAAGACCCAGCCTCGCCGGCAGGGCGGGGCCCTTCTCCTTCTTCTTCTTCTCACCCTTGCCCTTGGGCTCCTCGGCCGCGGCGGCGGGCGCCGGCTCCGGCGCGGCGACGGGTGCCGGCTCCGGTGCGGCGGGGCGCGTCGCCCCCGGATCCACGGCCGGAGGAGACGGCTCCTCCGGCTTCGTCACCGTCACCACGTGACCGCAGCCCTTGCAGTTGAAGCGCGCCTGCCTCCCCTTGATCTTCCCGGCGTCGATCTGGTATTTCTTGCCGCACTCTTCGCAAATGACAATCATGGCTGGACTCCTTGTCAACCGTGTTCACAGGCCCCGAACGCCTTTCGTGCCGCGACGCTTCCTCCACGGCCCTCGTCAGTATCCCTTCTCCCGGATCATGTTGACCATCTCCTGCTTGAACTCCGCCATCTTCTCCTCCCGGCGTATCTGCCGGGCCAGCAGGTCCACCAGCTCGGCCGCCCTGTGCGTGGGAAACCGCTCCGGCGTGTACCCCAGGTCTTCCGCCGCGTCCTCGATCAGGACCTCGGCGATGGGGCCCACGGCCAGGGCGAGCCGGCTCTCGAGATGCTCCAGGAACTCCGCGTCCAGGACCGACAGCGACCCTTCCCCCGCCTCGATCAGCTTCAGGTCCAGGAGCCCCGAGACGACCGGGCGGATCGCCCCCGGGGGCATCCCCAGCTTCCGGGCGATGGTCCCGACGCTCTGCCTGCCGTCCACCTCCATGAGAACGCTCAGCATCCGGCCGTCCAGGGAGAACTCCCCCAGGTTCTGCGCAGGGACCCGCTTGAACACCAGCGCGGACAAATCACCCGATGTCACGTCCATTCCCTCGCCCTCCCGTCGTTGAGCATACGCTGGCTCTACCCGGCCGCCTTGCGAAAACGACCGCAGCGGCTATCGCCTTCTTCTCAGCCGCTCGATGGAGAGCCGGATGCTGTCCTGCATCCGGGAAACGGCGTCGGCGAGGTCTCCGATCTCGTCCTTCGACCGTACATCCACCTCGGCCTCGAGCTCCCCCACGCTGATGCGGTCCGCGACATCGGTCAACGACTGAATTCGACCGGTGATCCGGTGGCCGAAAAAGGAGACGATGAGCCCGATGAGAAGGATCGTGGCACCCAGGATGACGAGAATGGTGTTCCTCGTCGCAGTGGTCCCCTGAACGGTCTGGGCCTGGAGCGTTTGGACCGGATTCGTGAACTCGTCCAGATAGGTCGTGGCCCCGACGGCAAAGCGCGTGCCCTGGATGGGGACGCAAACCGCATACTTGGCCCGTATCTTTCCATCAGGATCGCGCCAGTTGTAGTATCCGCTGGCCGGTTTCTCGCGGGTGGCGCCGCTCCAGATCGACCAGAAGGGGCCGAAGTACTCGCCGAGGGATTCCTTCAGGTTCCTCATGTCCACCCCGATGAGCTTCGGGTTTACATGAGCCCAGGTACGGCATCCTCCATCCACTTCCTCGAGTTCATAGACGCCGGTGTAGCCTGTTTTTCCAACCTTCTGGACCGCGATTTCCTTGAACCCGGGCGCATCGTTGAACGAGGTGTGAGGCAGCTCGGGATGGGCATCGAGGTAGATGCCGACTTGCCTCGCGACGGTCCGCGCCTTCATCTCGATCAGGTCTTCGGCCATCCGGTTGACGATCTTGGCGCTCCTTCCCGTGATGAGGTTGGAGAGGTCGTTGAGCTGCTGGATGTAGAGCCACCCCGCGGCCGCAATGCAGAGGATCGGGACCACGAAGAAGAGGAGGATCATCTTGGTCCGAAGACCCAGCCTCGCCGGCAGGGCGGGGCCCTTCTCCTTCTTCTTCTTCTCACCCTTGCCCTTGGGCTCCTCGGCCGCGGCGGCGGGCGCCGGCTCCGGCGCGGCGACGGGTGCCGGCTCCGGTGCGGCGGGGCGCGTCGCCCCCGGATCCACGGCCGGAGGAGACGGCTCCTCCGGCTTCGTCACCGTCACCACGTGACCGCAGCCCTTGCAGTTGAAGCGCGCCTGCCTCCCCTTGATCTTCCCGGCGTCGATCTGGTATTTCTTGCCGCACTCTTCGCAAATGACAATCATGGCTGGACTCCTTGTCAACCGTGTTCACAGGCCCCGAACGCCTTTCGTGCCGCGACGCTTCCTCCACGGCCCTCGTCAGTATCCCTTCTCCCGGATCATGTTGACCATCTCCTGCTTGAACTCCGCCATCTTCTCCTCCCGGCGTATCTGCCGGGCCAGCAGGTCCACCAGCTCGGCCGCCCTGTGCGTGGGAAACCGCTCCGGCGTGTACCCCAGGTCTTCCGCCGCGTCCTCGATCAGGACCTCGGCGATGGGGCCCACGGCCAGGGCGAGCCGGCTCTCGAGATGCTCCAGGAACTCCGCGTCCAGGACCGACAGCGACCCTTCCCCCGCCTCGATCAGCTTCAGGTCCAGGAGCCCCGAGACGACCGGGCGGATCGCCCCCGGGGGCATCCCCAGCTTCCGGGCGATGGTCCCGACGCTCTGCCTGCCGTCCACCTCCATGAGAACGCTCAGCATCCGGCCGTCCAGGGAGAACTCCCCCAGGTTCTGCGCGGGGACCCGCTTGAACACCAGCGCGGACAAATCACCCGATGTCACGTCCATTCCGTCGCCCTCCCGTCTCGATTAGATCCAGCGGGTGTTCCCCGAGTCGACGTCTTCTTCATCGAACCTGCGGTTCATGGGGCCGTCCGGGTCATCCGCCCTCCCGCCAAAGCCGCAGCTCGGCCCGGAGCGCCTGGAACTCGGCCTTGATGACCTGCTTGATCTCCTCCAGGGCGTACGCGAAGGCCTCGTGCGGCGGCATTCCGCTCATGTCCACCGAAGGAGGCGCCGCTCCCCCGGCCCCGGGAGCGGCCTGTCCGCCGGAGGATGGCGGAGCGGATTCCAATGCCGGCTCCGACGCGGCCTTTTCGCTCCGATCACGCACGATCTCCTCCTTGAGCTTCTTGAACCGGTTGACCTCTCCATAGAGCCACTTGCGCTTTTCGCCCTCCGGCATCCCCTCGTCGAGGAGCACCTTCTCGAAGCTGTTGTAAACGGAATTCAGGACCCGGATGGCGTCGGGGTGCGCTCGAGCCTTCCGGCTCCGAATGTACTTGCCGACCGATCCGAGCAGTTGGAGGAACATGACCGGGATTTTCTCGCTTTCGTAGACGGCCTGGAGGCGATCGATCTCCTCGAGGAAGGCGTCCATGATCGCGTCCGTGATCTCCCAGTCGATGGAGAGAACGATCCCCTTGATGTTCCTCAGGGGCGAGTCCTGCGCGAGAGGGCCGTTTTCCAGAAACGCTTGATAGTCCTCCTCATCCGCACCGAATATGTCATTCAGGCGTTTTTCCACCTCTGAGGTAACCGCCTCGTCTGCGGGCTTGTCCACGTCGCTCCCTCCTCACCGGACTACATCCGGACATGTCTGACGGCTTCGCAGGAACCGGCTCAGCCGCCGCTGAAACGCGATGAAAAAAGACCCTTTCTGGATGGAAACTAGCTGAGTTGCTTTTCGAGTGAAGACATTGTCAAGGCGATGATCTTCTTCATGGTCGCCACGACGTTCTTGCCGGTCAGGGCACTGGCCCCAAAGGAGGCCGCCTTCAATTCCTGATTCAGCGTACTTTCGAGAACGTCATGAGAGAGCAGCGGGATCCCTTGCTCCGCAAGATCTCTCTTGTTGTATTGAAGCACCAGAGGGATTTGTTTCAGGGTCTTTTTATATGCCGACAGATTTTCCTCCAGGTTTTTGAGGGAAAGAATGTTCTTTTCTTTCCGAACCGCCATGGAGTCTGCCACGAAAACGATACCGTCAACGCCCCTCAACACGAGTCTTCGGGTCGCATTGTACTTCACCTGACCAGGGACGGTGTACAATTGAATCTTGACATCATACCCCTTGATTTTCCCAATGTCAAAAGGGAGAAAGTCGAAAAACAGCGTCCGATCTCCATGGGTCTTGATGGTGACCATCTCGGTCTTGATTCTTTCATTGAACCGGCTGTAGATGTATTCCAGGTTGGTTGTTTTGCCTCCTCTGCCGGGGCCATAGTATACAATCTTGACCTGGATTTCTTTTTTCTTGAGATTTACGAATGCCAACGCAGCATACCTCGTTCCACAAAGGGGAAATCCTCGAAAAAGAATCATCACTCCTTCAAGGTTTTTTCAATCTTTCCGATCGCTTCCGCTACCTTCATCCGCAGGAAGCCCAGGGAAACCCCCTTGCCGAAAATGGTGACGAGGAGAAAGTCATCCATCACCTTGCTGAAATGGATGTTCTCTTTGGTCCCCTTGTGAAAGAGCAGGGAAAACTCTTCCTCTCCGATGATCTTGGCCATCGCGCTGACCGCACCGAAGTTCCCGGCCGCGAGCGCCGCGAGGGAGTAAATATCGTGCTGGATGTCCCCGGTGTCCAGGTGGGCAATGATGTTGCCGGACATGTCGATCAGGACCACACAGGTGACGCCGAGGTCCATGATGTCCGCTTGGAGAACATCCTCGATGCTGTCGAGCTGGGTCTGTCCGAGTGTGTACTGCAATGTATTTCCTCCCTGAAGCCTGATTTGCGCAGCCCAATTGTCACCGAGTCGCAAAAAGCCTGAACCTTCGAGGAATGATGCCTTGATATCAAAGAGTCTGGTGTTCCGCGGCGCTGAACAGCCTTTTGCGAAGCCGTCAGCCGCTCTATGCCGTGGCGAGCGTGATGCGCACAGAGGTCCCTTCCCCCGGCACACTGTCAATGGCCATGTCTCCGTCCATTTTCGAGAGCAGCTTGTGAGCGATGGAGAGCCCCATTCCGGCCCTTCCCGTCCTCGTCGAGAAGAGCGGAATCCGGATCCGATGCAGGTCGGCCTGTCGGATGCCGTGACCGTTGTCCCGGATGCTGATGACCAGTCCTTCTTCCGTGCTCACCGCCTCGAGACCGATTCGCGGGGAGTCCGAACCTTCCACCGCGTCGATCGCATTGTCGAGGACGGAGGCGAGGATTTTGTCCAGGGCCGTCAGGCTGCCCCTGACCGTGTGGGGGCTGAGGTTCGAGCTCACGGTCAGGGGGATTCGGGAATCCCGCAGTCGTTCGCCGGCGATGGCGGTCAGTCTCTCCCAGAGAGGGATCACTGCGATATCGGCCTGCTCGCGGACGTCGAACCTGGCGTATGATTTCATCGCCTCGATGAGAACCTGCTGCCTCGCCAGCAGCTGGGTTCCCCGATCGAGGTAATCCCTCTTCTTGACGTCGTTGAACTGATCGAAGTTCTGCTTCAGGACGTCCAGGGTCACCTTGACGGCATTGACCGAGTTGCCCAGCTGATGGCGCATGGTCGAGAGGATCACCTCGAGGTTTTCAATGAGCTCCGTGTCCTTCTGGATGGCCTGCATCGATGTTTCCGCGCTCGGGTTCATGGAGGTGGACCGCAAAAGAAACCGTGTCTCGCACGGAGCGGCAACAGCCGCCTCTGTGGTGCTGCATGGACGCATGGCGAACAGGAAATCAATGCCTCGTCAAGCAAGATGAATGCCAAGAAAGCTCTTCCGCAAACATGAGTCAACCAATCGAAAACTCGACCAAAATAGAACCGGGCTATTCCGGGGCTGAGCTGGAGGTCAATTCAGATGGATCATAATGATCCAACTGGTCCATATTGAACCTGTTCGGGGCGTTCGATTTTTCTCAGTTTCCGTTTCAGGGTGGACAGGGATATCCCGAGGCGCCGGGCGGCTCGGCTCTTGTTGCCCGAGCAGGCGCGCACCGCCTCTCGAATGTGTGCTTCGGCGACCTGCTCCAGCGGTAAAATTTCGGTCGGCCCCTTGGACGGGGTCTCCGGCCGCGCCGGCATGGGTGCCGTCCAGAGGAGGTCGGCCGGCTTGATCCGATTCCCCCGTCTCAGCAGGCAGGCTCGCTCGATGACGTTCCTGAGCTCCCGGACGTTTCCGGGCCATGGATAGGCTTTCATTCTGGCCATCTGCTCGTCCGGGATCGCAACCGGGGGACGGGTGAAGCGGTTCAGGAAAAACCCGGCGATTTCCGGGACGTCTTCAGCGTGGTGTCGGAGCGGAGGAATGTGCATGTGGAAGACGGCCAGGCGGTAGTACAGGTCCTGACGGAACCGCTTCTCCTCGATGTTCCGTTCGAGCTCCTGGTTGGTGGTCGCCATGATGCGCACGTCCACGGGGAAAGAACGCCCGCTGCCGATTCTCCGAATCCGCTTGTCCTCGAGAACGGTGAGGAGCTTGCTCTGGAGATGGAGCGGGATTTCACCGATCTCGTCCAGGATCAGGGTGCCGCCGTTGGCCAGCTCGAAGATGCCTTCACGGCGGCTCTCGGCACCGGTGAACACGCCCTTCTCGTGTCCGAAGTACTCGGCCTCCATCAGATTTTCCGGGACGGTGGAGCAGTTGATCGTGAGCAGGTTTTCCCGGCGGGTCTGGAGATCGTGGATCCCCTCGGCCACCACGTTTTTGCCGACGCCCGTTTCGCCGGTGATCAGGACGTTCGCTTCGGAGGCCGCCGCCAGCTTCATCTGTTCCCGGATGCGGTGCATGGCCTCGGACGCGCCGATCAGCTTTTTTGTCTCCTTTTCCTTTTCCCGCTCGTACTCCCGCACCCTCAGCCGGCCCTCGAGTCGGACGCTCTTCTCGGCCATTCGAACCGCGATGAGAAGCTCCTCGAGCTCGAACGGCTTGGACAGGTAGTCGAAGGCGCCGGCCTGCATGGCTTCCACCGCGTACGGCACGGTGGCATAGGCCGTCATCAGAATCACCTTGGTGTTGGGGCCGCTCTCCAGGATTCTCCGGCAGACATCGATGCCGCCGGTGTCCGGAAGCCTCTGGTCGAGGAGCACGATATGGGCCCGCTGCTGCTCGAACAGGGACAGCCCCTCGGTCCCGTCTGGCGCCGAGGTGACGGCGAACCCCTGGCTTTCCAGGAAGTCCGTAAGCGAGGCCGTGAACAGCGTGTCGTCGTCCACGATCAGGATGCCGAGGGATCTCTTCATGCCGGGCGTGCGTGCGCTCTCATCGCTTCCTGCCATTGTCCGTTGCCGACGGCTCACAGAGGGCTCGAAGTCTCTCCGGCCGAGGAGCATAGCATCGAAACGGCAATGCGGGCAACCTTTTTGGCAATCCCTGTCGACCCCGGCCTCCGGGTCGCTTCGCCTCGACGGCTTCCGTCTCCCGACGGAGCCCCCGTGTCACGTTCCGGACCGGCCCCTGCGCCGAAGACCCGCCACGACGGTCCCGTGGCTCGTCTCGCTTCCCTGGACCACCCGCTCCACCCGGCCGTCCCCTCTGCGGCGATAGAACATGTCCGCGTCCGGCAGCAGGGGAAAGTAGTCCCCGCCGACGTCTTCGTACAGGTCGATGTTCATCAGGCTCCGGCCCGGATGATCCAGAGGGGCGACCCCCAGGAGGCCCTCTTCTTCGATCACCTTGTGCGCACCGGAGGAGGAGCGGTACCCCACCAGGTTGCCCCCGAAATGGCGCACGTAGACATCGGCGTCAAAGGGAAGGATGCGGCCGTCCACGCATTCGTGCGCATCCCCGTCCCGAATGACGATCCGCTGGCCCCCGTGGAGGATGGGGCGGAAGGCCGTGAGGTTGTCCGGGCTGTGCGTAAAGATGAGCTTGTCGATGGGCGCGTTCGCGATGTCCTCGTAGTCCGTGTGCACCACGCTGTTCCTGCGGGCCACGTCGTGAACGACCACCGACCCCTCATAGGCGGTCAGGGCGGCCTCGAATCGCTCGCGGCTCCAGGTACGTTCGATGAAGTCGTTGATGTCGCCGCGGATCACGCGGCTCCTCAGGAACTCCTCCCGGCCGATCGACTGAAATCGCTGGGGTCTGTGCTCCCGGAAGAGAGACTCCCACAGCGGGGGCTTGTACACGGTGTCCGCGCTGAAGAGCAGGTGGTTCCCCCCGACGCTGAATCGAAAGGCCACCGTGGGCACCCCGTGCCAGACCGGGGACTTGACGGCGGTCACCGTCAGACCGGCCGCCTGGTCCACGAAAGGGTTCCTGTCCTCCTCGTAGAAGATCGGGGAAGAGAACGGATAGTAGGAGTCCGGCTCCACCCACTCCCCGCTCCCCTCGTCCCGGAACAGGAGGCGCGGCCGGGTCCCGCCGGGGTGAATGAAGATCTTGGCCCTCTCCGGGCCCACCGCGTTCCCGGAGCGATCCCGCACCTCGAACCGAAAGGCCCCGTCTTCCACGGCCACCACGTCGATGAAGTACCGGCTTCTCGGTCCGATGACCGTGCTTTCGACCATCCGGTCGAAGGGGATGTCCACGACCCGTCTGGAGTCGGAAGAGAGAGAGCGCTCCAGCGCGCCCTTGGAGTTCCTGGCGAACTCCCGGAGGACGGGTTCGGACGAGATCAGCCGGACCCGGTGGTCGAAGGCGGGATTGTAATACGTGAAGAGCACGATGTCCGTGAACCACCGCTTGTGGTCCTCATGGGAGTGGGTGGCGAAGATCCCCTGAATGCGGCCGATGCCCTCGGGGCCCAGGAAGGAAAAAATCCTGGAGCCGCATTCCAGGAGATAGGAACGGCCGGCCGCCGTGACCATGTATCCGCTGCTTTCCCCGGTCATGGAGAAGGGGCCGGTGTTGCCGACGACGTCGAGGATGAGATCCCGATCGGTGAAGGTCTCGGACATGCGATGTCCCCCGGGTGCCCGGTTTCGAGGGGTCCCTTTCGAAGACACCCCGACTGTCACGGGCACAGCCTGGTCGCGCCCGGTGCGATGCCTCGTCCCTCAGGCCCTCGCAGCAGCAACGGGCCCGCGTTGCCCGTCTTTCCGAACGCCCCTCGCGGCGCTCGATCCCGGGCTCTCCCGGGTCATGGGTTCCCCCGCGGGGACGAGATCGCCTGCGGGCGGACCCATGCGCCCTCATGACGTAAGGCGGTCCCGTACAGGCCTCTTCCACCCGCGGAGACGGGCAATTAGGGGTTGACAAACCGTGGGGGGTATATGAAACTTCACATCGGATCGGGACGTGGCGCAGTCTGGAAGCGCACCTGAATGGGGTTCAGGGGGTCGGAGGTTCAAATCCTCTCGTCCCGACCAGAAATT